>JBELZL010000043.1:0-23986 GCA_040274025.1 Arthrobacter sp.
CGCCGCCCGGGTATTGAAACCCGGGCGGCGCCGTCGTGCTTGGTGGCGTTAGGAACGGCGGCGCAGCAGCCAGGGCTGCAGCAGGCCGGTGACCCAGGGCAGTACCCAGTAGGCCATGATCGGGGTGAGGATCGCCGTCGTAATCAGCACGCGAAGCGGCATCACCAGGGCGTCCCAGTCCGGAATGCCCAGTCCCACCAGCCAGGTGAACACCAGGTTCACAGGGAAGAAGCCAAGCCAGATGGCCACGGCCTGCTTCCAGCGCGGCGGTTTGGCCGGAGTCTGGAGATCCGTGTTCGACGACGGCGCGTCGAACCAGCCTTCAATGCCGGTGCGGCGGGTGACGGTGCGGTCTTCAACCATGTCCCGGCCGCGTTCCAGCCATTCCCGGCGGGGCTCGGAGTGCTCCCAGGCGTCCAGGGAAGCCGAGTCGGCAAAGCGGTACAGCATGTGCCATTCATCGGAGGTGGCGGAGGCGCGGACCCATCCGGAGCCGAGGAACCCGGGCCAGGTGTTGGCGAGGTTGACGCCCTCCTGGACCCAGTGGGTGGCCTCAGGCACGCGGCGGGGATCGACCCGCCGGGTGATGGAGACCGTCACCGCCTCCGGCCCGCGGGCCGGAAGGGTGTCAGTGTGCGTTGATGTCATGCCTCCAAGTATCCGGGGCGGCAAGGGTACCGGGCTAATCCGGCGTATCTCCTCCCGCCGCACCGTCCTCCATCCGCCATCCTTCATCCTTCATCCTCGATCGAGAGGCCAATTACGGCTCGTTTCAGGCCTGAAAAGAGCCGTAACTGGCCTCTCGATGGGGTTAGGACCGGTCGATCCAACCGACCGGAAGCCCGAGCTTCCGTGCCGTACGCGGCGTACTGGTTTCCCGGCTGCCCAGCACTGCGAGCGCTGTGACCTTCAGGACAGGGCTGAGCGCGTCGACCCAGGCTTTAGTGTCCTCGTGCTTGCGGCTCACATCCACCACCAGCCACAACTGGTCCGCTTCCAGCGCCAGCAGCTCAGCCGCATGGGATTCCGCAGTCCGGTAAGTCCCCAGCCCGTAGGCGAGCACTGCCGGCTGGCCGGACAGGACGCCCTGAGCACGCATGCTCAGCACACCTGCTGCTCCCTGTACCCGCGGTTCGGCCGCCGTCTCACCGCCGTAGCCCACGAGGGCACCGGCAGGAAGTCCCGCAGCGATCCGGGCGGCGGCGTCGGAGGCGCTCCGCCCCACTCCGGCCAGGACCACCAGGTCGCCGGCCTGGACAAGCATGGGCGGCGCGGCGGGTTCGCTGCCGTCGCGGACGTCTGCCGCCGCCGTGAGCGAGTCCAGGATGGATGCGAACGCCTCACTGGAGGTGGACACGGCGGGCAGCGGCACCTTCCCCGGCTGCGCCGCGTCCGCTTCGGGACCTGTTGGCCCGTCGGCGAGCAGGGACTCCAGTGCCTGGCGGCGCTCGGTCGAGAGCGGGGACAGGCCGGTTCCCGGTCCGGGTCCGGGAACCTCCACGACGGCCTGGAAGACGGTTGATCCCAGCAGTCCACCCACCCGGACCCGGTCTGCTGCCACGATCCGAGCCTGCGGGCCAAACTCGGCTGCCTTGGCCTGCACGGCGGCCAGGGTGGCGCCGCTAAGCTGGAATCTCTTGACCGGCACTCATTACTCCTACGGTCTCAAAAGCTACGTTTGCACTGGTCAGTTCCGTATAGGAGAGCACCGGGAGCCCACCGGCCTGATGCGAGACCAGCGCCCGGACAGCGGGACGCAGCTCGGGAGCGCAGGCCAGGACCGGGCTGCGCCCCTCCTGCTCCGCGCCGGCCACGATGGTGCGCAGCGACGTGATGGCGGAGTCCACCTGATCCGGTCCCAGCACAATCTGGGAGCCTAGCTCGGAACGGCGCATATGCTCGAGCATCTGCTGTTCCAGAATCGGGTTGATCATGATGATGGCCAGCTTGCCGTCCGCAATGTAGGGCGTCGCGACGACGGCGCCCAGCGCCCGGCGTGCCGACTCGATCAGCGATTCCGGTGCCGTGGAGATCTTTGCCTGCAGGGTCAGCGCCTCATAGATCCGCACCAGGTCATTGATCGGCACGCCCTCGCTCAGCAGGCCCTGGAGCACCCGGTGGATTTCGGCCAGGGACAGCAGCCCCGGCGTGAGCTCCTCCACGGTGGACGGGCTGGCGGACTTCACCGCCTCGGTCAGCACCCGGACGTCCTCGCGGGACAGGAGCCGGTCTGCGTTCTGCCGCACCGCACTGGAGAGGTGGGTGACCAGCACCGAGACCCGGTCGATCACGGTGGCGCCGCTCATTTCCGCGGCGTGCGCCATCTCCGCCGGCACCCATTTGCCCGCGAGCCCGAAGACCGGTTCCACCACGGAGGGGCCGGGCAGCGCTTCCAGGGCATCGCCCAGGGCGAGGATCTTTCCGCGCGGCGCCTGGCCGCGGGCGGCTTCGACACCGGCGATGTGGATCGCATACGTGGACGGGGGCAGGTCCATGTTGTCCCGGGTCCGCACGGGCGGCAGCACGATGCCGATCTCCATGGCGACCTTCCGGCGCAGTGCGCGGACCCGTCCCAGCAGATCGTCGCTGCCGGAGACAATGTCCACCAGGTCCGGGGAGAGGGTGATAACCAGCGGGTCCACCATCATGCGGGAAATGATGTCCTCAGTGGTCTCTTCCCGCGGGGCGACGGGAGCCTCGGCCTCGGCCTTCCTGGCGGCTGCTTCATCCGCTTCCTTTTTGCCGATGCGCCAGGCTGCGATCAGCAGGGCGGCGCCAATCAGGAAGAAAGGTGCCTTGGGCATGCCGGGAATCAGACCCAGCACTATGGCGGCTGCACCGGTGATGGCCAGAGCGTTCCGGGACTGGCTCAGCTGGTTGGCCGAGGTGGAGCCCATGTCCGCTTCGGCGTTGGAGCGGGTCACGATCATGCCGGTGGCCACGGCCATCAGCAGCGCGGGGATCTGGGTAACCAACCCGTCGCCAATGGTCAGCAGGGCGTACATCTCCAGGGCGTCCATGATCGGCATGCCGTTCATGGCCGTGCCGATGGCGATGCCGCCAATGATGTTGATGATCAGGATGACGATTCCGGCGATCGCATCTCCCTTGACGAACTTTGAGGCACCGTCCATGGCGCCGTAGAAGTCGGCTTCGGCTGCCACCTCCGCCCGCCGGCTGCGCGCTTCCTCGTCCGTGATCAGCCCGGCGTTCAGGTCGGCATCGATCGCCATCTGCTTGCCCGGCATCGCGTCCAGGGTGAAGCGGGCACCGACCTCAGCCACACGTTCCGCGCCCTTGGTCACCACGACGAACTGGATGACCACCAGGATCAGGAAGACCACCGCGCCGATCACCAGGGACCCGCCCACCGTCACCTGTCCGAAGGCCTGGATGATCGCACCCGCGTGCCCCTCGCCCAGGATCAGCCGGGTGGAGGCCACGTTCAAGCCCAGGCGGAACAGCGTGGCCACCAGCAGCAGCGACGGGAACACGCTGAAGTCCAGCGGCTTCCTCACAAACATCGAGGTGAGCAGGATGGTCAGCGCCAGCAGGATGTTGGCGGCGATCAGCACGTCGAGCAGGCCGGCGGGCACCGGCACGATCAGCAGCATAATGATACCGACGACGCCGATCGGCACGGCCAGTTTGGCCAGTTTCTGGTTCTTCACCGGTGCTCCTTGGATGGCGCGGGCCCGGATTTCCGGGCGGTGGGACGGGCGGTGGGACGTGGGGCAGGTACGGCTGCGGGTCTAGGCGGCAAGGTAGGTTCCTCCCGGGCCGGCCGGGGAATGGAATCCGCCCAGCGTGCCCCGCCGTTTGAGGGACAGGACAAAAGCCAGGACTCCGGCCACCGCCGCGAACAGGTCCGGCGGGATTTCCTCGCCCACCTCGCACTGGCTGTGCAGGGCACGTGCCAGCGGCACATCGCGGACAATCGGCACCCTCTCGGCCTCGGCTTTCTCACGGATCTTGGCTGCAATGGTTCCGGCGCCCTTCGCCACCACGCGCGGCGCGGACTTGCCGGGTTCGTACTTCAGTGCCACGGCAATGTGGGTTGGGTTCACCATCACGACGTCGGAGCCGGCCACAGCCGAGATCATGCGGTTCCGGCTCATCGCCAGCTGCCTGGCACGGCGCTGGGACTTGATCAGCGGATCACCCTCTGCGCTCTTGTTCTCATCCTTGACCTCTTTTTTGGTCATTCGGGTTTTCTTCCGGTTCCGCTTGCGGACCACCAGGACATCCGCCAGTGCCAGGATCACCCCGGCGGCAACGGCGAACTGAATCAGTGAGCCCACTCCCCTGCCCGCCGCGGCCAGCAGCTCGGAGACGGGCAGGCCGCCGGCGGTCATAAGCACGGGAACCATCTGCTGGACCACCACGTAGAGCACCAGCCCCACGACCACGGTTTTCAGCAGTGCCTTGGCCCCGTTCCACAGCGCCTGCGTCCCGAAGGTGTTCTTCAGGCCCTTCACCGGATCGAACTGCTCGAACTTGCCCTTGAACTTCTTGAAGCGGATACCGCCCTGCAGCGCTGCGGCGGCCAGTACCGCTGCGACCGTCACGGCCAGCAGCGGGCCCAGCGTGGAGCCGATGGAGGACAGGGAGATCCCAAACAGTTCCAGGGCCAGTTCCGGGCTGGGCGCCGCGGCGACCTGCCGGACGCTGAACAGCTGGTCCGTGCCGGCGGCCGCTGCCCGCTCGATGGTCACCGGGAACATCACGGCGGCGGCACCGACTCCCACCCAGGCCGTCATGTCCTGGGAGCGCTGCAGCTGCCCCTTCTCGCGGACTTCCTTCATCCGCTTGTCGGTGGCCTGCTCTGTGCGTTCTTCCGAGGTTTCCTCAGCCACCGGCTGCTCCTCCCATCAGGTCCAGGGCACGGTCAGTCAGGGATGAAACGACGCCGGGCAGCCCCAGATACAGGAAGGTGCCCATGGTGAGGGTGATCAGGATCTTCAGCGGGAAACCCAGCGCAAAGGCGTTCAGCTGCGGTGCCACTCGGGTCAGCAGTCCCAGCCCGACGTCGGCCAGGAACAGCACAACCACCAGCGGTCCGGCGATCTGGAGCGCGGCGAGGAACATCTGCGAGACCCCGGTGACGAGGAGTTCTGCGTCCAGGGTCAGCCCGCTGCCCACGGGCAGTGCGGTAAAGGACCGCGCCAGGCCGGCGATGATCAGCTGGTAGGCATCCGAGGTGAACATCAGCGCGATCGCTGTCATGTTGAAGAGCTTGGTGTACTGCGCTCCCACCACGTTCTGTCCGGGGTCAAAGGCCTGGGCCATGGTGAAGCCGGACTGCAGATCGATCAGGGCACCGGCGGTCTGCACCGCGGCAAAGACCAAATAGACCAGGAACCCCAGCGCCGCGCCGGTCAGGACTTCAAGCACCAGGGCGGTGAAGAACCCGCTGGTGGACTGGATCTGGTAGCCGGGCGCCACCAGGGGAGAGACAGCCAGCGCCAGGCCCAGGGCGAGGATCGCCTTGATACGCATGGGGAATCCCTGGTACGAGAAGGGCGGAGCGATTACCACGAACGCAGCCATCCGTACCCCGGCGAGCATGGTTGCCTCCAGCCATGCGAAGTCCAGGGTGATTTCCACGTCACCCTCCGCTGAGCAGGGACGGTATCTTCTCGAACAGTTCGTTCGTGAAGTGGACCATCTCCTGGATCATCCAGTGGCCGCAGACCAGCAGGGCCACGCAGACGGCCACGGCCTTGGGCACGAAGGAGAGCGTGACTTCCTGGATCTGGGTAATGGACTGCATGAGGGAGATGCCGAAACCGACTGCGAGGGCGGTCAGCAGCACCGGGGCGGCCAGTTTGGCCGCTGTCCAGAGCCCCTGCACCCCAATGTCCAGAACCGCGTTGGTATCCACGTCAGCCTCCCGAGTAGCTCTGGACCAGGGCGGTGATGACCAGCGCCCACCCGTCCACCAGGATGAACAGCAGGATCTTGAAGGGCAGGGAGATCATCACCGGCGGAAGCATCATCATGCCCATGGACATCAGGGCTGCGGAGACGATGAGGTCGATGATCAGGAACGGAATGAAGATCACGAAGCCGATGATGAACGCGGCACGCAGCTCCGAGAGCACAAACGCAGGAATCAGGGTGGTGAAGGCGACGTCGGCGGGAGTCGCCGGGTTTTCCAGGGCCGCGGCGCGGGACATCAGGGCGATGTCCTCTTCCCGGGTGTAGCGCAGCATCCACTCGCGCAGCGGACCGCCGGCAGCTTCCACGGCGGTGGTGAAGTCGACGGAGCCGTCCAGGTAGGGCTGGATCGCGTCCGCGTTTACCGCCGCGATCACCGGGGCCATGATGAACAGGGAGAGGAACAGCGCCAGGCCGGCGATGACCTGGTTGGGCGGGGTGGTGTTCAGTCCCAGCGCGTTCCGGGTGATGGCCAGGACAATGAAGATCTTCGTGAACGAAGTCAGCATCAGCAGCAGTGACGGTGCCACGGAGAGCAGGGTGATGCCCAGCAGCGTGACGATCGCACCGGAGGGAGTTCCGTCCGGACCGTTGATTTCCACGGAAAGCCCGCCCGGGTCTCCGGGTTCGGCCGGCAGGTCAGGGAGGGCGGGCGGAGCCGGGTCCAGCACGGTGGCGTGGCCGGCGGCAGCACCGAGGAGCATCAGGGCAGCAGCACACAGCGCCGCCAGCGCCAGGGAGAGGCTCCGGCGCAGCATGGTTCCGGCCATCAGTGCCTGCGCCTGTGGCGCCGGGATCCGGAAAGCTGTTTCCACGCGTTCGGGTCAAGGATGGATCCGGAGACTGCTTCCCAGCTTTGGGAACCGCCCTTGGCCGGCGTTTCCGGGGCAGCGCTGGGCTGCTCCGGCACCGCCGTTTCAAATATCACGTTCACTGACGCCTCAGTCACGCCCAGCACAAAGCGCCGTCCCTCGGTATCTACCGTGACGACTGCTGCCTTGGGCGTGATGCCCTGCTTGGCCACCACGGTGATACGGCGGTCCTGCACTCCGGCGCTGCGCGCCATCTTCCGCTGGAAGAACCAGAGCAGTCCGAATACCGCGGCCAGGGACAGGACCACCCTCATGATCATGAGGAAGTCCACTGCTCAGCTCAGGCCCTCGAGGTCGAGGATCCGGGTGATCCGCACCGCGTAGTCCTGGTCCACGACGACGACCTCGCCGTGGGCAATAAGCCGGCCGTTGAGCAGGACATCCGCCGGGGCGCCGGCGGACCGGTCCAGTTCGATCACTCCGCCCGGTTCCAAACTCAGGACGTCCCGTACGGCCATGCGGGTGCGGCCGATTTCCACGGTGAGCGTCATTTCGACGTCGTTGATCCGGGAAAGGTGCTTCTCCAGGGCGGGGATGGTCAGCGGCTGCAGGCCGGCAGCTGCTCCGGATGCGTTGCCGCGGACCCGCACCGCGAAGTAGCCCAGGGTCCCGGCGGCGGTCTGAAGCGAGAAGACTGAAGCATCGGCGTCGGTAAACACGGGGTCAGCTCCGGACACCGAAGCGTCGCCGAGGACACCGGTTCCCAGGGTGGAGGCCGCGGCTTCCAGGGCCGGGCGCAGCATGTCGCCCAGGGCGAGCAGCCCGCTGCCGGCTCCGATCGCCGAGGGATCGGTAAGGGCCAGGGCAAGGTCCGCAGACGGGTTGCCGACGAAACTGGCACTGAGGATCTCACCGGCCTGGGGCGCCACGGGCCCCGGTACCAGTACGGGCGTGACGGCAGAGGTAACGGGCAGCGCAGCGGCCAGTGCTTCTGCGGCGGCAGTGGGGGTGGTGCTCATTTGGGGTGCTCCTCGGTGGAAACGATCGCGGCGGCCAGGCGGGAACCGCTGGATCCAACGGCCGCGCGGTACAGGGGATGCTCCTCGACGGAGACGTAGAGGGGTTCACTGCGCTGGTGCGGCAGCGGAATAAGGTCCCCGGTCTTCAGGCCCAGCACCAGGCCGGGCTTGACCGGAATGGAGCGCAGGCGCAGACCGACTGACACCGGCACTTCGCCGAGCTGGCCGCGGATCCGTCCGGCGGCGTCGCTCTCTGTGTCCATGGGATTCAGGGCGCCCAGCTGCTGGAGAATGACGTCGGCGGGCAGCGCCACGCTGGCCTCGCAGGTGTCTTCTCCGACGCTGACGGTGAACTTTGCCACGATCATCAGGTCAGTGGTTGCCGCTGCCTGCGCGAACTGGGAGTTGTCCTGGATGGAGGCGACGCGCAGCCCGTGCTCAGCCATGAGCCCGCCGAGGGAGTACTGCAGGTCGGCGAGGGCGTCGGCGGCCAGGGCCGAGACCAGGGAGTGTTCCACCGGCGTCAGTTTGCGCAGCGGCGGCTTCTGCGAGCCGTTTCCGCCCAGCTGGCGGATGATCCAGGACAGAACCGAAGTGATGGGGAACTGCAGGACGGCCCGCGAATCAGTTCCCTGCACATCGGCCAGCACCATGGTGGTGGTCCCGGGCAGGGACGAGACGTACTCGTCATAGGTCAGCATCGCCACGGACTCGCTGACGACCGTTGACTTGCCGCGCACCTTGGCGCTTAGCTGCGTGCCCCACTGGCGGGCGAAGGACTCGAAAGCCAGTTCAAGCACACGCGAGTGTTCCCGTGCCAGGGTGGTGGGCCGGCGGAAGTCGTACACCTCCACGGCCTGGGCCTGGTGCCGGGTACCCGGGCGCATGTTCTGGTCAGCGTTCACTGTTTTCACTATCGGCTGCCTCTTTCGGCGGGTAAGGACTTACTGGCCCTGTTCAGCCAGCACCCGGGGAATGAGGGCACGCACCGAATCGGGTTCGTCCGAGTGGAGTACAAGGTCCACGCGGCGGTTGGCCTGCATGGCTTCCGGAGAGAAGCCCTCCATCAGCGGCCGGTAGCCGGCGTAGCCGGTCCCGTCGATGCCGGTGGGCGGGATTCCGCCGTTGCTGATCAGGTAGCGGACCACGTTCACGGCCCGTTCGCTGGAGAGTTCCCAGTCCAGCAGCGGTGCGTCCCCGGGCTGCGCGGCGGTGTGCCCCTCCACGGAGATGTGCCGGCCGGAGTCCGCCATCACCGGAGCGGTGCGGTCCAGGACCTGGACTGCGGTGTCCAGGAGGGTGGCGGAGTCCGGGCCGAAGAAAGCCTCTGAGTTGACCATGCGCATGGTGAGGCCGTCCTCGCCCATGGCGAACCGCACGCTTTCCCCCAGGCCAAGGGTGTCCAGTTCACTTTTCAGGTCCTGCTGGAGGACGTTCATCTCCTGCACCTCCAGCCGGGCCAGTTCAAGGTCGGAGAACAGTTCCGTGGTCTCCCCGGCGTTCTCCTCCGGAACCACCATGCCGGCCGAGGCATCGACCAGTTCCGTGGGTGTGTCGCCGAAGCCCGTGGCCAGGGATTCCTTGAGCCTCTCGTACTTCTCCTGGTCCACGGTGGACATCGCGAAGAGAACAATGAACAGACACATCAGGACGGTGACCATGTCCATGTAGGAAGCCATCCATCGTTCGTCAACGTGATGGGGCGTGCCCCGGTTGACGCGGCGGCGCCGGTTCATGCTGCGTCCGAGAGCCTGCTCAGCGGAACGGATTCACGTTCACGCGGCTTGCCGTCAGCGGCTGCGTCCCCGGCCAGTGCAGTGAGCCGTTCGCCGAGCAGGAGGGGCTGGATGCCGTTCTGCACGGCGAGGATCCCCTCCATGCGCACGGTCATGGCTTTGCTTTCGAGTTCGTTCATCCGTTCAATGCGGGCGGAGATGGGAAGCCAGATGAAGTTGGCGGATAGCAGGCCCCAGAGCGTGGCCACAAATGCGGTGGCGATCATGGGGCCGAGGTTTTCCGGGCTGGAGAGGTTTTCCAGCACGTGGGTCAGGGACACAACGGTGCCAATGATGCCGACGGTGGGAGCGAATCCTCCCAGTGCAGCGAAGAACTTCGCGTTGGTGCGCCCGCGCTCATGCCGGCTCTCGATTTCATCCTCGAGCATGACCCGCAGTTCTTCGGGATCGGTGCCGTCGGCGACGTTCTGCAGTGCTTTGCGTTCGAACTCCGTGCGTGCCTCCGCGCTGGCTTCTTCCAGTGCCAGCAGGCCCTTCGAGCGGGCGACCTCGGCGTAGCGGACCAGGTCCTTAATGCTTTCCCCGACCTTGGCGGGCTTGCCCAGCACCGCGGGAAGAACTGCTTTGAACGCCGCGATGCTGTCACGGACGGTGTAGGAGGCGATGCCGATGGCAATCGTGGCGCCGAAGACGAGGATCATGGGCGCCGGCAGCAGGATCGCGCTGACGTGCGCCCCTTCCAGGACGATCATGGCGTAGAGCGAGCCGAAGGCGATGACCAGTCCGATTAGTGTTGCGGGATCCATAGGACAGTCACTTTCCGGTGGGTGTCGGGGGCAGGACGCGCAGAGCCGGACGCTCAGGATCGGCGTCGAATTCTCGGGCCCGGATCAGCACACTGGCTTTCCAGTCGCGAACCAGTTCGATGACTTCCTGAAGCGTCTCGCGAACCACGTGGGAGGTGCCGTCGATCATTCCCAGCGTTGTATCCGGGTTGGACTGGATACGTTCAACTAGGTCCGGGTTGACCGCGAACTGCGCTCCGTTGAACCGGGTAAGAATGATCATGGTGCCCTGTCTGGTGCCGGGGCCGGCCGCTTCGGCCAACCTCCCTACAGGCAATATCGGCACGCGCGGCGCTGAAGTTAGCAGCGCCGGCGCCAGCAGCGGTGACCGTGCACGCTTAAAGAAGCCTGCCCCGGCGCCGCCGCGGGGGACGGCAGTACCGGAGCAGGCGGTTAGCGGGCTAACCGGGGCGGGAAACCGGCACGGGGCAGGTCCCTGCAGGGCGGTTAGCGCTTGAGGTTCACCAGTTCCTCCAGGACGGAGTCAGAGGTGGTGATGATGCGCGAGTTCGCCTGGAAGCCGCGCTGGGCGATGATCAGGTTGGTGAATTCCTGGGACAGGTCCACGTTGGACATTTCAAGCGAGCCTGAAGACATGGTGCCGAATCCTGCAGATCCACCGGTTCCAATGATCGCGTTGCCGGAGTTCACGGATGCTGCGTAGGAGGTGTTTCCTGCCTTCTCCAGCCCGCCCGGATTGTCGAAGGTGGCCATGGCCAGCTGAGCCACCGCGATCTTGGACCCGTTGCTGAAGGAGCCGGTGATGGTTCCGTCCGCGCCGATGGAGAAGGACTCCAGGGTTCCGGCCGCGGCGCCGTTCTGCGACTTGGCGGCGATGGTGTTCATCCCGTTGTAGCCGGTGACGGTGCTGAGGTCGATTCCAATGCCTCCGACGTTCAGGGTTCCGCCGCCGGTCAGCACACCGTTGGTGAAGGTCATGGCTCCGGTGGCGGTGGCTCCGCCGGCCAGTGTGGCGGAGGTGTCCCAGCCGGCAGCCGTGCGGGTGAAGGTGACGGAGAGGCTGCTGGCTGCGCCCGCGGCGTCGTACACCTCGATCTCACGCACGAACTGGTCTCCTGCCGCGGCTTCTGCGGGCAGGTTCCCGGCCATCACGGCCGCGGTGGTGGCTGCGGCCGGCGCCAGGGTCTGGCCGGAGAGGACGATGTTCGAGGTGGGTCCGCCGTTCTGGACGACGCCGTTCACCGCACTCCAGCCCTGGACGAACGCCCCGTCGGAAGACACCAGGTTCCCGGCCTGGTCCAGTGAGAAGGCTCCGGAGCGGGTGTACATGGTGTCCCCGCCCTTGGACGTGACGAAGAACCCGTCACCGGAGATCATCAGATCCGTTCCCTTGCCGGTGGACTGCGTGGAGCCCTGGGTGAAATTGGTGCTGATCCCGGCCAGCTGAACACCGAGGCCAATCTGTGCGGGGTTCCGGCCGCCGGTCTGCCCCGTGGGACCGGTGCCGTCGGACACCAGCTGGGAGAG
Organism: Arthrobacter sp.; assembly: GCA_040274025.1. Taxonomy (GTDB): domain Bacteria; phylum Actinomycetota; class Actinomycetes; order Actinomycetales; family Micrococcaceae; genus Arthrobacter_B. The sequence goes on from JBELZL010000043.1 coordinate 11,841, forward strand.
GGTGTCCTGGAACTGGACGGCTGAGGACTTGAAGCCCGTGGTATTCACGTTGGCAATGTTGTTGCCGGTGACGTCGAGCATTTTCTGGTGGGCGCTCAGGCCGGAGATGCCGGAGTAGAGGGAGCGAAGCATGGTGGAGCCTTTCTGGTTAGGCAGTTGCAGCTGTTACAGCGGAAATGGCGTCAAGGGAAACATCGGTTCCGTCAACGTTTACGGTAGGAACGCCGTTGGCGTAGGAGACGGAACGGGCCACGCCGGAGACGTCCTGGCCGTCTTCTCCGGAGTAGGAGACGGTCTGGCCGATCAGGGACGCGGCCGCCATGCGCATCTGCAGGCTGAATCCTTCGGCACTGGTGGTGGCCAGTGCATCAGTTTTTTCCATCATGGCCAGTTCAGTGAACTGGGAGATCATGGCGTTGGTATCCATTGGGGAGGACGGGTCCTGGTTCTGCAGCTGGGTAACCAGCAGTGACATGAACAGTTCCCCGTCCATGGACTGTTTGGGAGTGCGGGCCGCGGGCGCGGCGTACAGGCCGGCGCCGGCTGCTGCCGGGACGGACGTTACGTTCTCGATGGGCACAGGTGCTCCTTGGCTTTCTCAGGCGAGGATGTCCAGGGCCGAAGCCCCGTCCGGAATGGGATGGGTTGGCACTGGGTCATGCTGGCGGGCGGCAGGAACCGGGTTTTCCGGCGCTTCCCGGCGCCCGGGGGCGCGGTGCTCCTCTTGGCCGGGTTCCCCGTCAGGGCGTGAGCCGCTACCCAGGTCCAGCGAGGCGTTGAACCCGGAACCGGCCAGTTCCCGGCGCAGATCAGGCAGTACGGCCCGGACAGCTTCCCGGCCGGCGTCAGCAGCAAAAAGTTCAAGCCGGACGCCGTCAGTCCCGATGACCGCGCGGACGGTCACGGTGCCCAGGGATTCCGGCGTGACCTTCAGCGTCATGACATGTTCGCCGTCCCCGGCGGCCAGCAGGCTGAACACGGGTTTGGCCAGCTGGGCATAAAGCTGCGGCGGTGCAGCGGGAACAGCAGGAGCCGCCGCTGCTGGGCCAGCCAGGAGTGCCGGTGCGGCTGACGGCGCCACGGCCGGTGCCGCTCCGGGCAGCTGGCTGGCTGCTGCCGTTCCGGCGCTGCCCTCCGGCAGCTGCACGGCCGTTTCACCGGCGGATACCGGCAGAGCCGGGAACACCGCCGCGCCCGGCGGCTGCCCGGGCCCGCGGAGGGCTGCAAGCTGGAACGACGGCGCAGCGGCCGGGTGCGCCCGGCCGCTGGACGCTGGAGCAGTACCGGCCGGGACTGATACCGGGATCCCGCCGGTGCGGGGCGGATTGGCGACGGCGGAGAGGACACCCGCTGCCGCGGCAGGAGCAGCTGTGGCGGCGACGGGCAGGCCAGGGCCGGCCGGAGTGCCGGGTGCAGCTATGGCCGCGGGAGCAGCAGCTTCGCCGGTAGCCATAGACGGAAGCGGAACGCCCGGCTGCATGGCCGTAGCCTCTCCGCTAGGTACGTGCACGGCCGTAGCCGGCTGGACCGCCGGGGTATGCGGGTCGGCCACCAGCGGGTCTGCCAAAGCATCCTCGCTCACGGCAGATTTGCCGGATCCGGCAAGCTGGCCCGCGGCGGCTCCAGGTTCAGCTCCGGGTTCACCGCCGGCCGGAAGCTCTGCGGCAGCGCTCGCCGGCTTATAGCTGAATCCAGCCGGCGCCGGCACGGTTCCGTCTGCGGGCAGAACAGTGGAAGGAACCGGCGTGCCCGGTCCGGCGGCTGTATCCATGTCCCCGGTCCCGGCGTTCAGCAGCACGTCCGCGGGCGGGCCGGGAACCTGCCGGCGTCCAGGAAGAACGGCGAGGGCTTCCAGCAGGGACTGGAAGGCACCCGCACTGCCGGTTCCTGCACCGGAGGCTGAGCCGGGCGCGGGCCGTGCCGGGGCGGGTGCGGCCGCCGTTACGGAAAGGTTCACCGGGCACCTGCCAGCAGGCTCGCCTGCGCGGAGGCAATCACGCCGGCGAGGTCGGGAGCAGGCGCTGCGCCAGCGTCAGCGTCGGGCAGGATGCGGCGGATACCGGTGATGTTGGAGTCGTTTTCCCAGGCATCGCGGATCTGGATGGTCTGGCCCGGCTGCGGGGCGTCCACGGCCTTTCCGTTGCCGAGGTAGATCGCCACGTGGCCGGTGTTGTGGGTGAACAGCAGGTCGCCGGGCTGCGCCTGCGCCAGGGACGCGACGGGGCGGCCCTGGTTGATCTGGTCATATGTGACCCGCGGCAGCGAGTAGCCCAGGTCCTTGAAAACGTTCTGCACAAAGGAAGAACAGTCCAGTCCCACGGCCGGATCGTTTCCGCCCCAAACATACGGCAGCCCAATGTACTTTTCAGCGGCCGCCGTGACCTGCTGCGCCAGCGCTGCCTGGCTGCCCGAAAGGGGCACCTGTCCGGCGGTGTCCGTGGATTCGAGTCCCGCCAGCACTCCGGCGAAGCCGGCGGCGGACGAGGGCACCGCGGACGAAGACACGGCGGACCCGGAAGGGGCGGCAGCGGATAGCCGGGCAACCGGAGCAGCGCTCAGCTCTGCAATCGCTGCCCGGATCTCGCTGATCCGGCCCAGTGCTTCAATTGCCGGCACGGGGTGTCCTTTCCTTCGGTGCTGTCATGTTCATTGGAGTGCTCACTGGGCTGCGGCCCGGCGGGCGGCTGATTCGTCCAGCGCGGACTGCTCGGCTTTCAGTTCGGCAGCGGTTTGCTCCACCCGGTGCCGGGCAGCCATCTTTTCCAGCGGCACAGTCCGCATTTTCGCCTCGCGGTACTGTGCCTGCGCAGCCTGCTGCTCGGCGTCGGCCGTTGTGATCAGTGCGTCCAGCGCGGCGAGCTGGGACCGTGCCGCGGAACGCGCGGCAGCAATGGCAAGCAGGGCAGGACCGTCCGCGGGATGTGCGTCGCAGGCGCCCAGGCTGGAGACGGAACGGGCGCGGCGTTCCCGGCTTTCCTGCACCTTGCGGTTTGCTCCTGCCAGGCGGCCGGAGGCGGCGTCGAGCTCTATGCCGCGCAGGCGCAGCAGTCCGGCCAGCGGAAATTGTGCCATCAGAGTCCTCCTAGTGGTTGGGTCAGCGCCTGCAGCCGAGCCCAGGCTTCGCCGAAGGGCGTCTGGTCATCCATACGCTGCTGCAGGAAGGCGTTGATTGCATCTGCGTGGGCTATTCCGGCGTCGACCAGCGGATTGGCCCCGCTTTGGTAGGCGCCGACGTCGATCAGGTCCTGTGCCTGCCGGCGGGCCGCCATGACCCGGCGCAGGAGAGAAGCCGTTGCCGCCTGCTCCGGGGAGCACACCTTCGAGGCCACCCGGGAGATGGACCCCAGCGCATCGATGGACGGAAAGTGACCGGCCACGGCGAGTTTCCGGTCCAGGACCACGTGTCCGTCCAGGATCGAGCGCGCGGCATCTGCCACCGGCTCGTTGTGGTCATCGCCGTCAACGAGCACGGTGTACATGCCGGTGACCGATCCGCTTACGTCGGTGCCTGCGCGTTCCAGCAGCTGCGCCAGCACGGAGAACGTCGACGGCGGATAGCCGCGGGTAGCCGGGGGTTCCCCGGCCGAAAGACCGATTTCACGCTGCGCCATGGCAACCCGGGTCAGGGAATCCATCATCAGCAGCACGTCAGCTCCCGTGTCCCGGAAGGACTCCGCGATGCGGGTGGCTGTGTAGGCGGCGCGCAGGCGCATCATGGCGGGTTCGTCGCTGGTGGCCACGACGACGATTGACCGGGCCAGGCCCTCGGCACCGAGGTCGTCCTCGAGGAATTCACGCACTTCGCGTCCGCGCTCCCCCACCAGGGCGATCACGGACACCTGTGCTTCGGTACCCCGGGCGACCATGGACAGCAGGGAGGACTTGCCGACGCCGGAGCCGGCGAACAGGCCCATCCGCTGGCCCTTGCCGATGGTGGTAAGGGTGTCCAGCACACGCACGCCCGTGGCCAGCGGTTCGGAGATCCGCGCCCGGGCCATTGCGTTGGGTGACCGGTTATCAAGGGCTGCCGTTCCGGTGGAGGAGAGCGGTCCCTTGCCGTCGATGGGCCGGCCGATCCCGTCCAGCACCCGGCCGAACAGCCCGGATCCGGTCGGCACCCGGATGGGGCTGCCTTTGGCGCGGGCAGGGTCGCCGGCAGCCAGGCCGGCGGTGCGGCCCAGCGGCATGCACTGCAGCCGGCCGTTGCCTACCGCCACGACTTCCGCGTCGGTACCGGCCTCGCCCAGGGTGAGCAGGTCGCCGATCGAGGCGTCCAGGCCGGAGACTTCCACACCCAGGCCAACGACGGCGCTGACGGTGCCGGTGCACTGCGGCCTGGCAGCGTGCAGCGCCCGGGCGAAGGGAACAGCTGTGGGCCGGTAGGCGGCGGGGATCATGCGTCCTCCGCCAGGGCGGCCTTGAGGCGGGCCAGCGCGGTGGACAGGCGCGCGTCGAGGTAGCCCTCGGGGTATTCGGCCACGGCGTCCGCCCGTTCCAGGGACGGATCCGCAACCAGCGCCGCGTGGATTTGGTTCCGGCAATCTTCGGGCACGGCTGCCAGGTCCGCCGGGTTCATCCGGATGGTGTGCACCGGGGCGGGGGTGGCCGGGTTCAGGGCCCGGTGCAGCGCCGAGCGCGCGGAGTCTTCTGACGTGGCAAGTTCGCGGCCCAGCAGGGCCTCCGCGATCTGGACAGCGGCGTCGGCCAGCTGGTGTTCAAGGTCTTCGAGGACGGGCACGGTGCGGGCGTGCAGCGCATCCACTGCCGTGTTGAGGGAGCTGATGAGTTCGTTTACCCGGGCCCGTGCCTGCTGTTCGGCGGCTGCGGCCGCCTGCCGGGCGGCTTCCGCTGCTTCGGCGGCTTCCGCGCGGGCCAGGGCAGCGCCGTCGGCGTATCCGGCAGCATGGCCGCGGACGCGGGCCTGCTCCTGGATCCGTACCGTGGCCTCGTCCCGGAGCACCGGGTAGGCCAGCGCGCTGAACACCTCAGAAGACAAACTCGTCCTCCTCGCCGCGGCGCACGTCGATGTCCCCCGCGGCTTCCCGCTCTCGGATCTGCCGGACAATCTCGGAACGCGCTTCTTCGATGGCCTTCATCCGCACCGGACCGAGGTTGGCGGTTTCGGAGTCCAGGTTTTCGCGCTTGCGCTCGGAGATGTTCTTGTAGATCGCCTCGGTGACCTGCGCGGGCGCACCCTTCATGGCGGTGGCCAGGACCCGCAGGTCCAGGGAGCGCAGGATGGACTGGATGTGCGGGGCGTCCAGTTTCACGATGTCCGCGAACGTGAGCATCCGGGAACGGACTTCCTCCGCGAGCAGCGGGTCCAGCTCATCCAGGCCGGCCAGCAGCGCCTTCTCCGTGGCGACGTCGGAGCGGTTGATGATGTCCACCAGCGGCTGCACGCCGCCCACCACCTCGGCCGCTTCGCGGGGCGCGACGACGGCGCCGGCCCGGACCTTCAGGACGTCGGAGACGATCGTGACGGCTTCCGGTGCGGCCGGAGACATGGTGGCGATGGCGTGCGCCACCTCGGTGCGGGTGCCCTCGGGCAGGCCGGCGATAACGGCCGACGCCGCTGCGGGGCGCAGGTGCGCCAGCACCAGGGCGATGGTCTGCGGCAGCTCACCGTCCAGGATGCCCAGCAGCTGCCCGGGCTCGGCGTCTTCGAGGAACTCGAAGGACCGGCCGGCCAGGGTGGCGTTCATCCTTCCGAGCAGTCCGGAAGCCTTCTCTGCACCGAAGGCGCCTTCAAGCAGCCCTTCGGCCAGTTCCTGGCCTCCGCGCGCGGGTGTCCGGCCGGAGATGGAGAGCGTGTGGAACTCCTCCATGACTCGTTCAGCAACTTCCGGGTTGACCCGTCGCAGGCGCACAATCTCGGCGGCAACTTCCTCTGCTTCCGTCTCGCTGAGGTGCTTCATGACCTCAACGGCGGCGCTCTGTCCGAGCTGCATCAGGACGACGGCCGCTTTCTGGATGCCGGTCAGGTCGATGGCCGTGGTGGTCGCTGTCATACGCTCGTCCTGTTATCGATCAGTGCCCGCAGGTATTCGGCGGTCTTGGCCGGTTCGGAGACGGCAAGCGCCTGGACCTGCTCGCGGCGGATGCCGGCGTCGCTCAGTTCCTGCGCGAGCGGTTCGATCACCGGAATGCTGTTGGTGGTCGGCGTGGGCTCCAGCGGAATCGCGGAAACCAGGGTGGTGCCGTCGTCGAGTTCGCCCAGGTCCATGGGCGGTGCCAGGTCAATGGCCTGCCGGGACGTGCGGCGGCTGCGCACGGCGAAGATCACCAGCAGGATCAGGACTGCCAGCACCACCGACCCGATGGTTACCAGGTTCCGGATCAGCTCTGCCTGCCGCTCCGCGGCAGCGGCTTCCTCGGCTGCCGCGAGGGCTTCCTGTGCTGCGGCGGCGTCGGCGTTGTTGAACGGGAGGATCTCCAGGGTCACCGCATCCCCGCGTTCCGCGTCAATGCCGGCCGCGTTGCGGACCAGGCCCATCAGGGCGGCCTGGTTGATGCCCGCAGCCGCTTCCCGGCTGATGGCCACGGAGACGGTTTGCCGGTTCAGTGTGCCGGCCGGGATCATCGTGGTTTCGGTGACCTTGTTGACGGCGTTGTTTTTGGTGGTGGACTCGGAGGTGTATTCGCCGTCGTTGGCGGCGTCGCCGGGCACGGCAATGTTGTCCGGACCCAGGACTCCCGCGGCAGTGTTGGGGCCGCCGCCGCCGGTGTACTGCTCGGTGGCGCTTTGTTCGTTCAGGGCCGGAACGTCCTCGCCGGCGCCGGTGAAGGTTTCCGCCGTCCGGTTTCCGGATTCGTAGTTCATGTCCGCGGCGACGGCAACCGTTGCGTTGCCCGAGCCCACAACCCGGTCCAGCATTGACTGCACGGAGGCAGCCACCCGGGTCTCGTAATCGGAGGCCTGTTTGTCTGCGGAACCGGTAGCGCCTGTGCCGACGGCGGAAAGCACGTTGCCCTGCGAGTCGATGACGGCCACGTTTTCGGCGTCCAGGCCGTCGATCGCGGCGGAGGTCAGGTGGACGATTGCCTGCACCTGGTCATCCCCCATGTTCCGGCCCGCCTGGGTTTCAACAAAGACCGACGCCGTCGCCTTGCCCTTTTCCGCCACGAAGACGGTGGATTCGGGCAGGGCCAGCTGGACGGAGGCGTTCTGCACGCCGTCGAGGGAGCTGATGGTCGCGGCCAGTTCGCCTTCCAGCGCCCGCTTGTAAGTGACGTCCTGCTGGAATTCGGAGCTGGTGACGCCCATGTCATCAAGCAGCGAGTAGCCCCCGGTCTTCTGCGCCGGGATGCCTGCGGTGGCAGCTTTCATGCGTTCTTCGTAGACGGCTTCATCCGGCACCATGATGGTGCCGCCGCCGCCGGTGATTTCGTAGGCGACGCCGTTGGTGCGCAGCTGCTCGACGACTGCGTTGGCGTCCGTGGAGGACAGGCCGGAGAACAGGGGGGTCATGGAGGGCTTGGTCATGAACTGGTACAGGAAGATCCCGCCCATGAGCAGCACGGCGGCCCCAATGCCGGCGATCGTTTTCTGGGCGACGGAGAAGCCGCCGGCCGAGGCGCTGAGGCTGGTCAGCGCAGCTTTGATCTTTGGGGGCATCAGGCCTGCATCCTCATGATCTCGTTGAACGCGTCAACGCCCTTGTTGCGGACGGCTGCGACGAGTTCCAGCGTGAGGCTGGCCCGGGTGGAGGCAATGGTTGCCTGGTGAACGTCATTCAGGTCCCCGGTGACGGCTTGAATTGCCAGCGTCTTGGATTCGGAGGAGAGCGCCTGCGCGTTGTCCACGGCACCGGCCAGCTGGGCAGCGAAGGCCGTGCCGCCGGTTCCGGCGGCAGCCGCGGGGGCAGATGCGTCTGCGGAGGCATCCAGGTAGGCGGAGGGGGCAACGGCCTGGACGGCGGCAATAGTGCTGGGCATCAGTTCTTTCCAATCTGCAGGGCGGCTTCATAGCTTGACCTGGCCCGCTCCACCACGGCGGCGGAGGCCTGGTAGCCGCGCTGGGCAATGATCAGGGCGCTCATCTGCTCCCCGAGGTCGATGTCCGGGTAGCGGACGTAGCCGTCCGCGTCGGCCAGTTCGTGTTCCGGTTCGTAGACCAGCCGGCCCTCGGCGTCGCCGAACTCCGCTGAGGCCACGTAGACGCCGGAGACGCCTTGGCCTTCCTGGGCGCGGAGGTAGCGGGCACGGAACGCTTCCTCGTCCGTGGACTTGGCCGTGTTGACGTTCGCTATGTTGTCCGCCACGGCGTCGAGCCATTTGCGGTGGACGTTCATGGAGGTGCCGGCTATGCCGATCGCATCGAAGGTCATTACTGGGTCCTCATGGCGGTGCGCAGGGAGTTCGCTTCCCCGCCCACAGCCTGGGCGGCGAACTGGAAGCGCAGGACGGTATCAACGTTTGAGATGGTCTCGGTGTCCAGGTTGACGTTGTTCCCCTCCAGGTTGACCGGCTCCAGGGAGCGGGCCATGGCAGGTGCAACGGTTCCAACCCCCTTGGCGACGGCGCGGGAAAGTTCAGCTTCAAAGGAGACGCGCTGCGCGGTGTAACCGGGGGTATTCACGTTCGCGATGTTGTTTGCGATGGCGCGCTGACGCAGGGAAAGGCCATTCAAGGCGCTTTGCAGGGCAAGGGATGATACGGAATCAAACACAGCCAAAACCTGACACTCTCGGTGGGGGCGGCCATCCTTGGCCTTGGGGGACGAGCTATCCGTGCTCTGTAAGGAAATATCGGCACTTTCCCCACCGGCGTTAGGTGGTGCGACCTCGGCTGTGGCTGTGGCCGGTCCTGTGTTTGGCGGCGGGTGTTGTGTGCTGCTGTTGTTTGGCGCTGCTGTGCACTGGTTCGGGATACGCCTCCCCTTTGGGCAGATCCCCGGGGGTTGGTTCCTACGGGTTGGGACACGCCTCCCCTTTGGGCAGATCCCCGGGGGTTGTTCCCTCCGAATTGGGACACGCCTCCCCTTTGGACAGATCCCCGGGGGTTGGTTCCCACGTATTGGGACACGCCTCCCCTAAGGGCAGGTCACCGGGGTTGGTTTCCTCCGGATTGGGACACGCCTCCCCTTTGGGACAGGTTCAGGGTCCCGGTTTGCTGCACTTTGGGACATTCCTGCCGGTTTGGGACATTCCTGCGCGGCGCCGCGGCAGGAGAGTCCCCAAGTGGCAGGGAAGTCCCAAGGGGAGGGATTGGGGACACCCACGGCGGCGGACGGCACGGCGCAGGTTGGCTCCTAGCCTGAGACGTCGAGGTAGAGCGAGGGCCCGCGCGTTCCGACGCCGGGAACACGGCGCAGGGCGCCCATCTGCCGGCCGGCTTCCTGTCTGCGGCTTTCCATCCGGTTCAGGAGCACCTTCTGCGCCGCGATGAGGCGTTCGGTCCGGGCCGCCAGCTCCGCAGGAAGCGGTTCCTGCGGAGGGGACCACAGTTCGATCCGCGGTGCTGCCAGTGGATCCTCCATGGCCCGGGCTGCGGTTTCGACGGCCTCTTCCAGACGGTCCAGCACGGATTCCCAGGTCTCGCGGGCGCCGTGGGTTTCCTGGTCTTCCCGGGATTCCGGGATTTCGCGGGGTTCCTGGGGTTCCTTGCCGTTCAGGGCTTCGCCGGCTTCCCCGGCGGAGAGCTGCTCAGGCAACACCCATGGCTCCTGTCGAGCCGGGGCCCAGTGCGGCTGCGGCCTCGTGCCAACTCTGCCGCAGCGGTTCCATCATGGTGATCGCTTCGCGGGTGAGGTTCACGTCCCGGGTGATGTTGGCGTTCACCAGCGCATTGGCCACGTAGGTGTACACGGCGAACAGACCTTCGGCGCCGTCCCACACCTTCCGGTTCAGGGAGGTCTGCAGCTCGGTGATGATGGCCTGGGCATGCACCAGCTGCTCGGAGGCCGCTGCCCAGTCGCCGCGGATCTGGGCGTCCTCGGCCCGCTTGAGGTCCAGCAGAAGCCGGTCGTAGAGCATGGTGAGCAGGCGCGCCGGTGTGGCACTCATGACCTGGTCCTTCAGGTACTGGCTGCGTGATGCTGCTGCGTTCACTTCTTCTCATTCCCCCAGGTAGGAAGGTTGTCCAGCTGGGAAGCCAGACCGGTCATCATCGAGTTCAGGCGGCTCATTGAAACCTCCAGCCGCGCGTACAGCAGCGCTAGGGATTCCTCTCGCTTGGCCAGCCGGGTATCCCAGCCTGCTATCTGGTCGTTCAGGCCCCGCAGGACCACGTCCTGTCCGTTGATTTTCTGGGACAGGGAACCATCGTATTTATCCGAAATGGAAGTGGCGGCATCTGCGAGGCGCGCGGCGATGGCCGAGAGCATCGCCTCTGTTCCCTTCGGGTCATTCGCCATGGCGGCGGCGAACTTCTCCCCGTCGAAGGCGAGGCTCCCTTCACGGGTGAGGCTGATGCCTATGGTGGATGGGGACTTTCCGTCCACAGGGTCAATGGCGGCGTTCAGCACCTGCTGGGACACTGTCCGGGTGAGGCTGTCCGAGGTCAGGTCGCCTGCCTTGACCACGGATTTACCCGCGGCATCGGTTGTCTGACTGACAGTGGTCTTGAGCTTGATGTACCCGAAGACGCCGTTAACTGCGTCGACGAGTTTCTGCCCCTCGGCTGTAACAGCCTCCATGTCCTTGGTGACTGACAAGCTGACCGGTGCGGCGGACACGGCGGAGACCGTGATGTCGACCCCGGTCATGACGTCCTTGAACGTGTTGGATCCGGAAACGATGACCTGCTCGGCGTCAGTGCCGGCAAAGAGCGTGATGGAGGCGTCGGTGCCTTGCCGGATCAGGGTGGTGGGAACCGCCGCACCGGCGGAGTCCCTGACCTCGAAGGCGTTCTCCGCCCCGGTTTCCTTTGCGGTGAACTGCAGGCGGAACTCGTCGTTGCCGGCGGAGACCTTGGTGGCGGTCACTCCGGCGTCGGAAGCGTTTACGGCCTTCACGACGTCATCCAAAGAATCCGAGTCCGCGGTCACGGTGACGTCACCGGCGGCGGTGGCGAACGTGAGGACCGGCGGGTTCTCACCCCACGTTGTCATAGGTGCAGTCACTGCAGAGTGCTTGGCAGCAACCGAGGTGACGGTGATGTCCAGTTCTCCGGCGGCCGCCGCGGAACCGGCCGTCACTGTCACTGCCGGGGAGGACGACGTGGTGGTGAAGAGGCTGAAGGCGTCGGGCTTTGTCTGGGCCTGCGCAGCGGTGAGCAGGTCGGAGACTTTGCCGTTCAGGGTCTTCAGGACAGAGACATAGTTCGACGCCGAGGCCGCCTTGTTCTCCAGGCTCTGCTTCGGCAGGCGTTCCACGTCCATGGTGGCAGCGATAATCGCTGCGGAGTCCAGGCCACTGGCAAGTCCGGGAAGGGCAATCCCCATGATGTTCCGATCAAGTTGAAGGTTCGGTGGGTAAAAGAAAACCGCCGGCAGAATACCGGGAAAGGGTTAGGCCTCTCCCGGCCTCCACCGGCGGTTTTCCTGGATTCAGCTGATGGGTTTAGCCCAGGAGCTTCAGCACGGCCTGGCCGGACTGGTTAGCCTGGGACAGCATCGAAACGCCGGCCTGCTGCAGGATGTTGGCCTTGGTGTAGTTGACCATTTCTGCTGCCATGTCGGTATCGCGGATACGGGACTCAGCAGCGCCGATGTTCTCGTGTGCAACTGCCAGGGAACGGCTGGCGGACTCAAGGCGGTTCTGGGAAGCACCCAGACCCGAACGGGCAGCGGAGATGTTTGCGATCTGGGTGTCCAGCGCCGCGATGGAAGCCAACGCATTGACGTTCGTGTCAAACGTCAGTGCTGCGGTAGCGGTGCCGACGGCCAGCACGTCAACGGTGTTGACCGTGATGGTGTCCTCGGCTGCCGTGCTGCCGGCGCCAACCTGGAAGGTCAGGGCGGTAGCAGCATTGAGCAGCTTGGTGCCGTTGAAGTTGGTGCTGTTGCCGATACGGGTGAGCTCTGCCGACAGCGCATCGGACTCGGTCTTGATGGCAGCACGGGAAGCCGTGTTGTTGGAGTCGTTACCGGCCTGGACAGCGAGGTCACGCTGGCGGTGCAGGATGGTGTGGACTTCAGTCAGTGCGCCTTCGGCAACACCGATGAGGGAGATGCCGTCCTGGGTGTTGCGCTGGGCAACGGC
>JBELZL010000044.1:0-23166 GCA_040274025.1 Arthrobacter sp.
CCTCGCGGCCTAGACTTTTATTTGGCCAGTCCAACTTTCGGGGACCAGTTCATTTTTTGCGGGTCTCCCTTTGGCGGTCTGTGCTTACGGCTGGACGATCAGGGACTCGGTGAGATCTTCGCCGGGTGCCACCACAAAGCAGTCCACGCGCCGGTCACCGGCGTCCCATGAACTCTGTGTGGGGACTGCACGGTTCAGTTCCAGATCCGTGTACTTGGAAGCAGCATCGGTGTAGATGACTGAGGAACAGACCTCTTCGGCTCTCGCGGCCAGGGCATCTGTGCCCGGGAAGGTATCGGATTCCCCGTAAGACTGGCTGGCTACCAGCTGCGCGTTGTGCGGGGTTTCGCAGGTAACCACAGTCACCTCGGAGTTCACACTCTGGAAGTCCTGCAGGCAGGCGCCGGCTTCAAGGTCCACCGGGGCTACGGAATCTTCGAGCACGCCTTCTTCACGGTTGCTGTCCGCAATGATGGTGGCGAGCCAGATGCCCAGCAGCACCACAATGAGGATGGAGCCCAGCAGCACCAGGGCACGCGTGGTCTTGCCTGGGCCTTTGCCGCGTGCTGCGGCTTCCTCAGCTTCCCGGTTCCGCCGTGCGCGGCGGGAATCCGCCGGGACTGCGCTGGAGCCGGACGGGTTCACCGTGTGCGTCAGGCCCGTGTCTACGGGATCCTTCTTCGTCAGGGCCAGGGATTCGAAGGAGTCAGTGACGGGAGCAGCGACGTTCGTGCTGCCGCTCTGGACCATAGAGGTCTGGATCGAAGGAGCTCCGCCTTTGGACTTGGAGTTCTCCTGCGGTTTCGGCGTCTGCCCGTCCTTGGCAGTTATGGAATCGTGCCCCGGCTTTTCCTCGGCATCGCCGTCTCCGGTGGCTTCTTCGCCGGACTCTTCCTTGCTGGAAGATTCTTCATCCTTCGGCTCGTCGGAGGATGGTTCGAGGTCAGTGAGCCCGGCGCCGGGCTCGACGGCGACTTCCGTGCCCTCCGGCGCCGGCTCGGAAATGCCTGCCTGCTTGCCGGCTTCGGCAGCTTCTTCGGAGACAGCCCGCACTTCCGCAGCAGTTTCAGGAAGGGAAGCAGCCTCGGCGGCATCGGAACTGATGGAAGGCGTCTCGAGTGCTGGTTCTTCCAGATGCACGTCTTCTGCCGGAACAACGCTGGGCTCCGCCGGGGCAGCGGCCTCGGCGTCGAACGCGACGTCCCACAGCTCGGCGTCATGGGAGCCGTCGGTGGAAAGCCAGTCGGGGGAGGCCGTGTGCGCGGACAGATCAGGCAGCGTCGTCGCGGCTGCCTGTCCGGCCGGGGCGGCCGCGTTCTTCTGGCTGGAGAGGGGCTTGTCTGCCGGTCCGGAAGCCTGCTTGGCTCCGGGCCCGGGGCGGACGGCGGGGCGCTTGGCGCCGCCCTTGGCTCCGAGCAGACCCTTGGGAACGGCGCTCTGTTTTGTGCCCTGCTTTGCAGCCGCCGGGCGCCTGGCGCCAGAGGGCCTGCGGCCCGCTTTGCCCGGCTTGCCTGGGTTCACGGGTGTGACCGGGCCGGGGGTCCGGTCCTGCGGGTTGCTGGGGCCGGGGCGCCCGTTGGAGGCGGGCTGCTGGGGCTTGATAACTGGAATGCTCCTTGTGGCGGGGTTGTTCCGGACCGGAGGTGCGGTTTTGGGGGCCGGGGGCTTAGCTGCGGAACCCTTGGAAACTCGGCCTCCAGCAGCAGTGCTTCCCTTCGCAGGGGAGGGGCGGGGGGACTTCCCTGGCAGGGCCGGTCCCTGCCGCGGTGTCCTCTTTTGATCGCTCATGGTGAACGCCGGTCCTCCCTGTCCATGGCCGCGAAGGGGTCCCGCGGTATCTGTTCCTCCCCGACTTTAGCGAATTTGCAGGTCGGGGCGCAGTACGCAGCGGCAGGGGGAAGGGACTAAACTGGGAAGTTGAGTGCGTCTGCGGGTCTTGAGGGGCACAACCCAGCGGGAAAACATGTAACCTGTAGTTACGACAAATTGACCAAATATTCCGGGGCCTCGCTCTCCTGCCCGAGCGACCACCTCCGGATCGACGCAAAAAGGGGGTCACGCCATGGGGCGCGGCCGTCAAAAGGCAAAAGCAACCAAGCAGGCACGCGAGATGAAGTACTTCACTCCTGCCACGGATTACTCGGCCCTGCAGCGCGAGCTGTCAGGTCCTTCGAGCCGTCCGTCGAGTCGATATCCCGAGGAACCGGCCGAGCCGGATTACTCGGCGTACGAGGATAAGTACGCAGATCAATTTGGCGATGATGACGACGAGGATGAGGGTTCCCGCCGCATCGGATAGATGCCGGCAGATCTTTCATTCTTCGGCAAGCTAATTGCCCTCCTTCAGCGGATCACCATCATGGTGGATCCGCTGAAGGGCGTTAAAGGGCGCAAACCTTTCCGTCCAGATTTTCCCGGCCATGGTTCCGGGGCGGTCCCGTGCCGTCGCCGCCTCACCCTTCCCGAGATGACAGAAACTGCCCGGATCAAGGCTGATACGGGCAGTTTCTGTCATCTCGATGAGGCGGAAGGCAGAGCCCGGGGGAGTTAGGCGTAGCTGCCCACCAGGCGCACGGCACCGCCGTCGACGCCCTTGGCGCCCTGCACGTAGTTGGGATCGCCGGCCTCGGAATCCGTGACAGCGCCAACGGTTCCCATGGTCCAGGCCGGCACACCGCGCTCGCTCAGGCGGGCAAGTGCTGCGTCAGCACCGGCGGCGTCAACAATGGCCACCATTCCGACGCCGAGGTTCAGGGTTCGCTCCAGATCCGGCAGCGGCACGTTACCGAGTTCGCTCACCAGCTTGAAGACCGGCGGCAGCTCCCAGGTGGAACGGTCCACGGTGGCTTCCAGTCCCTTGGGCAGCACGCGTGCCAGGTTGGCAGCCAGGCCACCGCCGGTGACGTGGCTGAAGCCGTGTACGCCGGCGGGGGTGTAGCGGGCCAGGTCCAGGCAGTCCGCCGCGTAGACCCGGGTCGGCTCCAGGAGTTCTTCGCCCAGCGTGCGTCCCAGCTCGGGGATCTGGCGCTCAAGCTGCCAGCCGGCATGGTTGATGACGCGGCGCACCAGGGAGTAGCCGTTGGAATGAATACCGGAGGACGCCATGCCAATAACGACGTCGCCTTCCCGCACACGCTCCGGGCCCAGCAGGTCTGCTGCTTCCACCACACCGGTAGCGGCACCGGCGACGTCGTACTCATCAACACCCAGCAGACCCGGGTGTTCGGCGGTTTCGCCGCCCACCAGGGCGGTGCCGGCAACCTCGCAGGCAGCCGCGATGCCGCGGACAATGTCCGCGATGCGTTCGGGGACCACCTTGCCGCAGGCAATGTAGTCGGTCATGAACAGGGGCTCGGCGCCTACGACGACGATGTCATCCACCACCATGCCCACCAGGTCGAACCCAATGGTGTGGTGGATATCGAGTGCCTGGGCAATGGCGACCTTGGTGCCGACGCCGTCGGTGGAGGTAGCCAGCAGCGGCTTCTTGTAGGTCAGCAGCCGGGAAACGTCGTACAGGCCGGCGAATCCGCCCACCCCGCCAAGCACCGAATCGCTGTGGGTCGCCTTGACCGCCGCCTTCATCAGCTCGACGGCCCGGTCACCGGCCTCGACGTCCACCCCTGCGGATGCGTAGGTGATGGCGTTTTCGCTCGCGCTCATACTGATTCTTTCTTGTCTGTTGGGGTCAGGAGGGTCTCGAACTCACTGTCCGGGCCCGGGTCGCAGCCGTTGGAACCGTCCGCGTCGGACGGGGTTTCCAGCAGGTTCTTGCCCAGCCGGTCGGCAGGGGGAAGCTCGATCGGATACTGGCCGGTGAAGCATGCTGTGCAGAGCTTTTCGCGGGGCTGCTGGGTTGCGCCGATCATCCCGTCTTCGGAGATGTAGGCCAGGGAATCAGCCCCGATCGAGGTGCAAATTTCCTCCACCTTGGCACCGTTGGCAATCAGCTCAGCCCGGGAGGCAAAGTCGATGCCGTAGAAGCACGGCCACTGCACGGGCGGGGAGGAGATCTTGACGTGGACTTCCTTGGCGCCGACTTCCCGGAGCATCCGCACGATCGCCCGCTGGGTGTTGCCGCGCACGATCGAGTCGTCCACCACCACGACGCGCTTGCCGCGGATAACCGATTCCAGCGCGTTCAGCTTCAGCTTGATGCCCAGCTGGCGCAGCGTCTGGCTCGGCTGGATGAAGGTGCGTCCCACGTAGGAGTTCTTCACGAACCCGTGCGCGAAGGGAATACCGGACTGCTCGGCGTAGCCGACGGCGGCGGGGGTGCCCGATTCGGGGACTGGAATGACAATGTCTGCTTCCACGCTGTTTTCGCGGGCCAGCTGGCGGCCCATCTCGACGCGGGATTCGTAGACGGAGCGGCCGTTGATGGAAGCGTCCGGGCGCGCCAGGTAAACGTACTCGAAGACACAGCCAGCCGGCGTCGGCTCCCCGAACATCTGGGAGCGGATGCCGTTTTCGTCGATGGCGATGAATTCGCCGGGCTTGATTTCGCGGATGAAACTGGCGCCGACGGTGGCCAGGGCGGAACCTTCGGAGGCCACTACCCAGCCGCGGTTCAGCCGGCCGAGGACCAGCGGGCGCACTCCGTAGGTGTCCCGGGCTGCGTACAGGGTGCCTTCATCCATAAAGACGAAGGAGAACGCGCCGCGGAGCATGGGCAGCAGCTCCAACGCAGTCTCTTCCAGGGAGCGGCCGTCCTGGCCGTTGAGCAGCGCGGTGACCAGAGCGGTGTCCGAGGTGTTTCCCTGGGCGATTTCACCCGAGCGCGGACGGCCCTGGCGGGCCAGGATCATTTCGTAGAGTTCAGCGGAGTTGGTCAGGTTGCCGTTGTGGGCCAGTGCCACTGTACCGGCCGCCGTGGCCCCGAGGGTGGGCTGCGCATTGGCCCAGTGCGAGGCGCCGGTAGTGGAGTACCGGCAGTGCCCAATCGCTATGTGTCCCAGCAGGGTGTTCAGTGTTGTCTCGTCAAAGACCTGGGAGACAAGCCCCATGTCCTTGTAGACACTGATCCGGCTGCCGTCGCTGGTTGCAATGCCCGCGGATTCCTGTCCGCGGTGCTGCAGTGCATACAGACCGTAATAGGTAAGCTTCGCTACCTCTTCGCCGGGGGCCCAGACACCAAAGACTCCGCAGGCATCCTGCGGTCCTTTTTCGCCGGGCATAAGATCATGGGAAAGCATTCCGTCACCGCGTGCCATGTGTCTCATTCTCTCACGCCCGCCGGTTTCAGCGGGCTCCGGGACAGAGCGTTACGCGGTGGGGGAACTGCCCGTGCTGCCGGGCTTTTCGTCGGCCGCCTCAACCACGGCGTGCTCCGTGCGGCGGACGCTGAGCCGGTCCAGAACGAGGGCGGCAATGGAGCCCAGGGCCACGCCGGGCAGCGCGAACATCACGGTGAAGAATCCCAGCACTGCTTCGCGGGTGTACTGCGGATTTTCGGGTCCGCTGTACGCCATGAACAGAGCCACAATGAAGGCAACGACGGCGCCCAGGGCCATAAAAGGTACAAAGCGGGGAGCACGGCGGATGGTGATCTCGCGGCGTTCGGGGCTGTGCTGCTCGGAAGTCATGCCCAAATTCTACCGGGAGTAGAGATTATGCTGTCCCGCCTGCCGCAAGCCGGGGAAACAGCGGAAGGCACTCGGAGAGATCAGCCCGCAGCCCGGAGGCAGAGACCCTGCCGGCTGCGACCGCATTCGCCCATGCCAGCTTTCCGGTAACCAGTCCCAGCCAGGTGGCGGCGTCGGTCTCCACGACGTTCGGGGGAGTGCCCCGGGTGTGCCGCGGCCCCGGGATGCACTGGGTGACTCCGAACGGCGGCACCCTTACCTCCACGGAATTGCCGGGCACCCGCTCGGCGAGCTCCTCCAGGGCGTAGCGCACCGCCGTCGCCGTCGTGTTCCGGTCTGCCGGTCCGGCGGAGGCTGCGGTGAGCGCGGCCATGCCGTCGGCCGAAGAAATCCTGCGCCGTGCCACGGCTAGTCCAGCAGGGCGGTGACAGGCGCGGCCAGGCGCAGGCTGCCCACAGGCTCACCGCCGCCGAGAACGGGCGGAACAACTTTCGCGAGGACCTTGAAGACGCCCTCCGGCTCAATGGCGCCGCTGGCTGCGAGCAGCGTCAGTCCCACCAGGGTGGCGGCCCGGCCGTTGCCGTCAAGCATTTTCAGGGCCACGGACACACCCGTATCGGTGCCCAGCACCAGCACGCCTTCAGCACCGCTCTTGGCGATGATGCCCAGGTCTTCCATCACCACGGTGTTCTCCCGGCCCGCGCCGTGAACGGCCCACGGGTAGTCCAGCATGGCCGTGGCAACGGTGGCCGCGCGGGCGTCCCCGTTCTTGTCCGAGGGCGCCTTGGCCAGCTTGCCGATTCCGCGGGCCAAGCCGGTCAGCGACACCGCGGCCAGGGGCGCGCCGCAGCCGTCAACGGCCCAGTGCGCAGCCTTCTCCTCACAGAAATCCTCGAAGACGCGGGCGATGCCCTGCTGCAGCGGGTGGGCCGGATCCAGGTAAGTGGAGGTGTCCCAGCCGTTCTCGGTGCAGGCCCACAGGAACGCCGCATGCTTGCCGGAGCAGTTGAAGGCGATGCGCTGCTTGCCTTTGCCGGAGCGGATCAGGCCGGTGCGTGCCTCTTCGTCCTGCGGCCAGTCCACCGGGCACTGCAGGTCATCTTCCGTGACACCGGCGGCCTCGAGCATTCCGCGGACGACGTCGGTGTGCTCCTTCGCGCCGATGTGGCTGGCGGCGGCCAGCGCCACCTGCGGCCCGCGCAGCGGGACACCGGCCTGCATCGCAGCTACGGCCTGGAATGGCTTCAAGGAGGAGCGCGGGAAAACCGGTGTGGTGATGTCGCCTAGGGCGGTCACCACCGACCCGTCACCGGAAAGCACGACGGCGGAACCCACGTGGCGGGATTCAATGAAGCCGTTGCGCTCCAGGACAGCAAGTTCAACGGCGTCGGAGGCAGCAAAAGTGGCAGACATGCTGCCAGTCTACGGAAGTCCGGGACCCCGTCCGGGACCTCTCCGGCGGCGCGCGGAAAGGACGTTGCCGGAAGCGGAGGCACGGGCAGCGAAGCAGGGGAGCGATGACCGCCCCAGCACCGCCATCGAGGCAGCCTGCCTCGCTGCCCGGACCGGCGGGCCTAAGCACCGCCACGTTTACTATCCGGCGGCAGGCTCAGCAGGGCAACGGCCGGGCGGGAAATCCGGGCCCGGAAGGTCCGCGTCACGGAGCGGCGGCGGCTTTCGAGGCGCGCATCGCAGCCAGTAGTCTGAACTCTTGTGAAGGTTCTCGTTGTTGGCCCCGGCGGCCGCGAACATGCCATTGTCCGGGCCCTGCTGGCCGACCCCTACGTTACGGAAGTCCATGCGGCTCCCGGCAACGCAGGAATCGCGCAGGTAGTGCCAGTCCATTCAATTGATGCCAGTGATCCAGAAGCGGTCACCGCCCTCGCGCGCCGGCTGGGATCCGACCTCGTCGTCGTGGGCCCTGAGGCCCCGCTGGCAGCCGGCGTATCGAACGCCCTTGCGCAGGCCGGGATCCCGGTTTTCGGTCCGTCCCGCGAAGCAGCCCAGCTTGAGGCATCCAAGGCGTTTGCCAAGCAGGTCATGGCTGAAGCGAACGTGCCCACCGCGATGGCCCGGGTTGCAGCGTCAGCGGAGGAAGCCGCCGACGCGCTGGACACCTTCGGCGCTCCTTACGTGGTGAAGGATGACGGCCTGGCCGCCGGCAAGGGCGTGGTGGTCACCTCTGACCGGGACGAAGCTCTTGCTCACGCGCAGGCCTGTTTCGATGCCGGCGGAACCGTGGTGATCGAGGAATTCCTGGACGGCCCCGAGGTTTCCCTCTTTGTCCTTTCCGACGGACGGCACGTGGTGCCGCTGGCACCGGCCCAGGACTTCAAGCGCATCTTCGACAACGACGATGGCCCCAACACCGGTGGAATGGGCGCCTACTCCCCGCTTCAGTGGGCACCGGCCAACCTGGTGGACGATGTCATTGCCCGGGTAGCCCAGCCCACCGTGGATGAAATGGCCTCCCGCGGCACCCCCTTTGTCGGCGTGCTGTACTGCGGCCTGGCCCTGACCTCCCGCGGCCTGCGGGTCATCGAATTCAACGCCCGCTTCGGTGATCCGGAGACCCAGGCTGTGCTGGCCCGGCTAAAGACCCCGCTCGGCGGACTGCTGCTTGCAGCGGCCAAGGGTGAACTGGACGCCATGGAGCAGCTGAAGTGGGATCCGCGCACCGCCGTCGCCGTCGTCGTCGCGTCCGAGAACTACCCGGACACCCCGCGCACCGGAGATCCGATCCTGGGCCTGGTGGAAGCCGAAGCGATCGAAGGCGTGCACGTCCTGCACGCTGGCACCGCCATCGAAGCCAACGAAATCGTCAGCGCCGGCGGGCGGGTCCTGGCCGTCGTGGCGCTGGGGGAGAACCTGGCCCAGGCCCGGGAACTCGCCTACCAGGGCGTGGACGCCATTGAACTTGAGGGTTCGCAGCACCGCAACGACATCGCGCTGAAAGCCGAGCGCGGCGAAATCGTGGTGCCGGCCGGCAGCGCGGGCGTGGACAGCGAAGAGGACCTGGCATGAGCGCCGCACCGCAGCTGCAGGGCTGGACCCACATCTATTCCGGCAAGGTGCGGGACCTGTACGTACCCGCTGGCCCGGACACTGCGCAGGACCGGGTGCTGGTTGTGGCCAGCGACCGGATCAGCGCCTACGATCATGTGCTCTCCAGCATCATTCCGGACAAGGGCCGCATCCTGACGCAGCTGAGCCTGTGGTGGTTCGATCAGCTGGGCAACGTTCCGAACCATGTCATTTCCGCTGACCAGGGAGTGCCGGCCGAAGTGGCCGGACGGGCCATGATCTGCAAAAAGCTGGAGATGTACCCCGTGGAAGCCATTGCCCGCGGCTACCTCACCGGTTCCGGCCTGGCCGAGTACCGCCAGTCGCAGACCGTGTGCGACGTCCCGCTGCCCGCGGGCCTGGTTGACGGCTCACGGATTGAACCGGCCATCTTCACTCCGTCTGCGAAGGCAGAGGTGGGCGAGCATGACGAGAACATTAATTACGACGCCGTTGTGGCGGCTGTGGGTGCCGAAACGGCCGCGCAGATCCGGGACCTGACCTTGGAGATCTACACCACGGCTGAGGCCATTGCCCGGGACCGCGGAATCATCCTGGCGGACACCAAGGTGGAGTTCGGCCTGGACCCGGCCACCGGCCTGGTGACCCTGGGAGACGAGGTGCTGACACCGGATTCCTCGCGGTTCTGGGACGCGTCCCTGTACGAGCCGGGCAAGGCCCAGCCGTCCTTTGACAAGCAGTACGTCCGGGACTGGCTGACCTCGGCAGAGTCCGGCTGGGACAAGGCCTCCGACACTCCGCCGCCGGCCCTGCCCGCCGCCGTCATCGAGCGCACCCGTGCCCGGTACGTCGAGGCGTACGAGCGGCTGACCGGCAAGAGCTTCGTCTAGGTTCCGCTCTTCACAGCAGGCCCCGGGCTCCCCGGGGCCTGCAGTGTTTCAACGTGTGAAGGTCAGGTGCATGACGCCGTCGTCGGCCGCTTCTGCAGTGGCTTCGTAATCGTCTTCCAGGCCGCGCAAACCGTCCCAGAGGTTGATTCCGCGGCCCAGCAGGATCGGTGTGATGCCCACATGGATCCTGTCCACCAGACCCGCCTCGAGGAACGCCTTCACGACGGTGGGTCCGCCGCCGATCCGCACGTCCTGGCCCCCGGCGGCCTCGACAGCCCGTTCCAAGGCATCCTGCGGTGAGGCGGAGAGGAACTCGAACCGGGTTCCGTCCGGCATGTCGATGGGCTTCCGGGCGTCATGGGTGAGGATAAAGACCGGGTACTGGAACGGCGTTTCGTCGCCCCACCAGCCCTTCCACTCGGGATCGTCCGGGAAGTTGTGCAGCCCGAACATGCCGGCGCCCATGATCTCCGTTCCGATACCCTCGAAGTAGGCTGCGGCGTAATTGTCATCCACCCCGGTGGTGCCCGTGCCGTGCAGGTGCAGGACGCGTTCCTGAAGGCAAGCGCGGGGCGTCCTGAGCTTACTCTCCCGGGACAGCAGAAGGACCCACCGAAAACGATGGGTCCTTCTTTGTTTTGGTCGGGGTGACAGGATTTGAACCTGCGACCTCGTCGTCCCGAACGACGCGCGCTACCAAGCTGCGCCACACCCCGTAACCACTGCCTGACCGGAGGTTTCCCTCCCGGCGAAGCAACTTTACAAGTGTACTCGACAACCTGCGGCAGCGCGAAATCAGCGTCCGGAACCTGTGCGCCGGCGTTATACGAGGGAGTCCTGCCAGGCGGCGTTCAGGGCAGCAAAGCGGCCCGTGCCGCTGGTGAGCTCCGCCGGAGTGCCGTCCTCGACGACCTCCCCGGACTCCATCACCAGCACCCGGTCAGCGATTTCAACCGTGGACAGCCGGTGGGCGATGATCAGCGCGGTGCGGTTGCCCAGCAGGGTCTTCAGCCCCTGCTGCACCAGCCGCTCGCTGGGCACATCCAGGGAGGACGTTGCCTCATCGAGAATCAGCACCGCCGGATCGGCAAGGAATGCGCGTGCAAAGCTGATCAGCTGCCGCTGCCCGGCCGAGACCCGGCCGCCGCGCTTGTTCACATCGGTCTCGTAGCCCTCGGGCAGGGACATGATGAAGTCGTGGGCGCCCACGGCACGGGCGGCGGCTTCGATTTCCTGCCGCGATGCCCCCGGCTTGCCGAGGGCAATGTTCTCCGCCACCGAACCGCTGAACAGGAACGCTTCCTGGGTCACCATAACGACGGCGCGGCGCAGGTCCCGCTGCGTGAGGTCCCGCAAATTGGTGCCGTCCAGCAGCACGGCCCCGGCAGACGGGTCGTAGAACCGGGCGATCAGCTTGGCCAGCGTGGACTTGCCGGCACCGGTCTGCCCAACCAGCGCCACGGTCTGGCCGGCTGGGATATGCAGGTCCAGGCGGGGGAGCACCAGCGGGCCGTCCCCGTAACGGAACTCAACGCCGTCGAACAATACGTCCCCGTGGACGTCCTGAAGTTCTACCGGATGCTTGGGCGGGCGGACGGTCGGCACTTCTTCGAGCAGCCCGGAGACCTTCTCCAGGGCAGCGGAAGCGGACTGGAAGGAGTTGTAGAACATGGCCATCTGGTCCACGGGCTGGAAGAAGCGCTTGGCGTAGAGCAGCAGCGCCAGCAGCGCACCCACTTCCAGGCCGCCGTCGAGCACCCGGTAGCCGCCCACCAGCAGCACCACGGCCACGGTGGCGTTGCCGATGAAAATCAGCCCCGGCTGGAACACCCCGTTGAGGTTGATGGAGCGCAGCGTGGCCCGGCGGTAATCCTCGGCCAGCTCGTCATTCTTCTTGGCATTCACGGTTTCGCGGCGGAATGCCTTCACCGCGCGGATGCCGGTCATCGTCTCGACGAAGTGCACGATCAGTTTCGCCGAGGTGACCCTCGAGGCCCGGTACGCGATCTGGGAGCGCTTCTGGTACCAGCGGGTCAATAGGAACATCGGCACGAAGGCCACGCAGAGCAGCACGCCCGTGCGCCAGTCCAGCGCGAAGATGCTGATGGCCACGAAGACCATGTACATAGCGCCCGAGGCCAGGGAACTGATCCCGGAATCGAGCAGCTCGCGCAGCGCCTCCAGATCCGAGGTCTGCCGGGAAATGATCCGGCCCGAGGTGTAGCGCTCATGGAATTCAAGGCTCAGCCGCTGGGTATGCCGGAACACCCGCAGCCTCAGGTCCAGCAGCATTGCCTGGCTGAGCTGTGCCGTGGACCGCACGTAGCCTGCCGTCAGCCCGGCCGCCAGGACCGCCGCCAGCAGATAGGTACCGCCGGCCGCCAGCAGCGGCAGCGAGCTGCCATCCTGCAGGGCAGGCAGGGCATGGTCGATGCCGAAGGCGATGATCGCGGGCCCGGCGACGCGGGCGGCCTGGGAGAACACGACCAGCGCAATGGTGAAAACGAACCGGCCGCGGTTGGGACGGACCAGGGAAGCGAGCAGGGACAGCGAACGACGCCGCACGGCCCGGTTCTGTTCCCGGTCCAGGTCCAGGTTGTCCTCGCCTGCCGTTCCAACACCGGCGTTGTCCGGCTGCTCGGGTTCCGGCAGCGGTGCACCGGCCCGGCGGATGCTAAACCGGCTCACCGGAGAACCTCGCTTTCATTTTCGAGTCCACTGTCCAGGTCCTGCGGCGTGGCCGGCAGGCTGGCAATCACGTGGCGGTAGTGTTCGTTGCCGGCCAGGAGCTCGGCGTGGGTGCCGACGGCGGCAATCCTGCCGTTCTGCATCAGGGCCACCCGGTCAGCCAGGGAGACTGTGGAGGGGCGGTGGGCGACCACCAGGGTGGTGGTCTCCGCGAGGACTTCGCGCAGCCGTTGCTCCACGAGCTCCTCGGTGCGCACGTCCAGCGCGGAGAGCGGGTCATCCAGAACCAGCACCGTGGGCCGGGCAGCGATCGCCCGGGCCAGGGCCACGCGCTGGCGCTGGCCGCCGGAGAGGCTGAGGCCCTCCTCGCCAATCAGGGTGTCCACGCCGTCGGGCAGAGAGTAGACAAACTGTGCCTGGGCGACTTCCAGGGCTTCACGCAGGGTGTGCTCCGCTTCGGCGTCGGTGGCGGCGTCCGCCCCGAGCAGGACGTTTTCGCGGACCGAGCTGGAGAACAGGGTGGTTTCCTCAAAAGCCACGGAGACGATCCGGCGCAGTTCCTGCAGCGGGTAGTCCCGCACATCGATGCCGTCGATCCGGATGCTGCCGGCCGTGACGTCATACAGCCGGGGGACCAGCTGCAGCAGCGTGGACTTGCCGCTGCCGGTGATGCCGACCAGCGCCATCGTCTCGCCGGCGCGCAGATCCAGGCTCACGCCGTCGAGCACGTCCTTTCCCTCCGCAGCGGTGTCCGGGTAGGCGAAGTGCACGTCTTCGAAGCAGAGCCGGCCGTGGACTTGGTCAGACTGCGCGGGGTGCCCCGGGTCGGTGATGGTGCGTTTGGCGTCCATGACTTCGAAGTGCCGGTCGATCGCGGTGGCGGCTGTGAGGGTCATGGACAGCAGCGGGCCCATGGACTCCACCGGACCGGCGACGACGGCGGCGGTGGCGAAGAACGCCACCAGTGCTCCGATACTGACCTGGCCGTCGTTGACTAACAGGATGCCCAGCACCAGGGAGACCGCCAGTGCAACCTCGGGCAGCAGGGTCACCACCAGGGAGAATTTGGCCAGTGAGTTCGCCTTGTACACCTCGGTCTGGCGCAGTCCCTCGGCCTGCTCCTCGAACGCGTCCAGGGCCTCCGGACTGCGGCCGAAGGCCTTCAGGACGCGGATACCGTGCACCGACTCTTCGACGGTAGTGGCCAGGTCACCGGCCTGGTCCTGGCTCTGCCTGGAAACGCGGCCGTAGAAGCGTCGGAACCTGAAGCCGTAAACGATGATCGGCACGGCGGCGAGCAGGAACACGATTGCCAGCTGCCAGGCGGTGAAGAACATGATGGTCACGCCAATGACCACGGTCAGTGCGGTCACGACCAGCATCAGGGCGCCGAACGCCATCCAGCGGCGGATCAGGTTCAGGTCGCTCATGGCGCGGGAGAGCAGCTGGCCGGAACCCCAGCGGTCATGGAACGCGACCGAAAGATCCTGCAGATGCCGGTAGAAGGAGGTCCGCAGGCTGGTTTCCACGATCGTGGACGGCGCGACGGCGAACTGCCGCCTCAACGCCATGAACACCGCCTCCAGCGTGCCCAGGGCGAGGATAATGCCGGTAGCCCACCAGAGGGCGGTTACGGCACCGCCGGGGGCAAGGTAGGAGTTCACCAGGACCCGGAGCACCTGCGGAATGGCCAGGGCAACAACGCTGGCCCCAATTGCAGAAAGAAAACCCAGGAACAGGCGGGGAAGGATGGGTTTGATGTGCGGGTACAGACGCCCCAGGGATTGCCACAATGATGTCTGCGGGGGCATGAATCCTCTTCAAGACGGAGAGGTCCGCGCCGGTGGGTGCGGGCCGGATACCGCTCAATCCTAGGCCACCGGCGGCGTGGTTACGACGCCGCAGGCCCGAATCTGCTTTCCCCGCCGAGAGGCCAATTACGGCTCGTTTCAGTGCTGAGACGAGCCGTAACTGGCCTCTCGGTGGTTCACAGTCCGGGTTACGACGCGGGGGTGAGGGCGAGCAGAACGGCTTCCGGCCGGCACGCGAAGCGCACCGGAGCGAACCGGGAGGTGCCGATTCCTGCGGAAACATTCAGCGGCACGGTGCGGCCGTTATGCTCCCAGTCCGTCAGCCCCTTGGCCCGCCAGGTGGGAAGGTCGCAGTTGCTCACCAGGGCTCCGTAGCCCGGAATGCAGACCTGCCCGCCGTGCGTGTGCCCGGCCAGGATCAGCTGGGCACCGCCGTCGGTGAAGTAGTCCAGCACCCGCTGGTAGGGGGCATGGGCGACGCCGATGCGCAGGTGCCGGGCAGAGCCCGACGTCGAGCTGCCGGCCGGGAAACCGGCATACCGGTCGCGCTTGAGGTGGGGATCGTCGACGCCGGAGAAGTCCAGGCGCAGCCCGTTCAGGACCACGGACTGGTTCCGGTTGGTCAGGTCGATCCAGCCGGCGTTGCCAAAGGACGTGAACAAGTCGGCCCAGGGCAGCTTGGCCGGGTTCTTCCGCAGCTTGGACGGTGAGGTGAAGTAGGTAAACGGGTTCTTCAGCACCGGCGCGTAGTAGTCGTTGGAGCCGGGCACAAAGACTCCGGGGAAACGCATCAGCGGCTTGAGCGCCTCCAGCAGCGGGGGAACTGCCTGCTGATGGCTGAGGTTGTCTCCGGTGTTGACCACAAGATCGGGTTCCAGGTCCGCCAGGGACTGCAGCCAGCGGGTCTTGCGGTCCTGCCCCGGCACATAGTGGATGTCGGAAAGGTGGAGGACGCGCATCGGCTTGCTGCCCGGAGGGAGCACGGCAACACTCTCGGTGCGGATGCCAAAAAGGTTCCGCTCGATGAGGGAGCCGTAGGCAAGGGCCGCAGCGCCGGCAGCTGCGAAGCTGCCGGCGGTCCACGCGGCGGATCGAAGGACCGGGGCCACCGGATTATCCGTTGCCAAGGTCAGTCGTCGTTGTTCTGGTTATTGCCGTTGTTGCCGCTGTCCCGGTTGTTGTCCCTGTTCGGGGCCGGGGCGCTGGGTGAAGGGCGCGGCGGGGCAGGTGGCTGGCCCACAATGCTGGCCGGCGGGTTGGCGAAGGGCTTGGCTTCGTACTGGCCGGGAACACGCTGGATGAAGTTCTTCCAGGAAGGGCCGGCGATCAGCGAGCCGTCGATTTCCGGGTAGTACCTTCCACCGATCAGGCGGTCCGACATTGAGCTGTTGTTGGCCTTCCAGTTCCCGATCCAGGATGCGGTGGAGAGCCCGGTGCTGTAACCCATGAACCAGGTCTGGGACCGGTAGTCGTTGGTGCCGGTCTTGCCGGCGGTGGGCACGCCTACCTGCAGGTTGAGGCCAGACCCGTTGGTCATCACGCGCTGGGTTGCCATGTTCACGCCCTGCGCGACTTCCTTGCGCATGACCTGCTCGCAGTCCTGCCCGGGAACCGGGTATTCCGTACCGTCGCTGCTCTTCACGGAGAGGAGGGCACGCGGCTTGCACATCAGGCCCTCCGCGGCGAAGGTGGCGAAGCCGGTAGCCATGGAGAGCGGTGAAGCGTCGCCGCCGCCGCCAAACGTGGAGGGCGGGTTCACTGCCAGCATCTCGCGTTCACCGGACTGGCTCTTGCCGTTGTGCACCCCGGAGGCGAAGGCCATCTGCTGGAACTTGCACAGGTCCAGTTCATTCGCCTCAGCCAGGGTGATCGTGTTGAACGACTGGGCCAGGCCTTCCAGCACGGTGGTGTTCCGGTAGTTGGTGTCCCCGTAGTTGATAGGGGTCCACGGGTCCAGGATGGCGTAGCGGCCGCCGGGCAGGCAGCTTGCATTCCAGGTGTGGCCGGCAGGGTAGGTGCGCTTGTTGCCGTTGAGGGTGGCGTTGAGCGTCTTGCCCGAATCCAGCCAGGCAGCGACCGTAAACGGTTTGTACGTGGAACCGGGCTGGAATCCGCCCAGGCCGTTGAGGTACTTGTTGGGGTCCCCGTCCTGGTAGACGTCCACGTTGAAGTTCTGCACGGAGTTGCCGGGTGCCAGCTCAGGTGTGTACCGGGTGTTCTGCGCCATGACCAGGATGTTGCCGGTACCCGGTTCAACACTGACCATAGAGTGGCCAATCTCCGCGTCCGTGGTGTCCGGGTTGGCGGTTTCATTAATGGCCGCCTGGGCAGCGTTCTGCAGGGTGGGGTTGAGTGTGGTGGTGATGCTCAGCCCGCCGCGGAAAAGCAGCTTTTCCCGGTCTTCACGCTCGGCGCCGTAGGCCGGGTCGTTAAGGACCAGGTGGGTGACGTAGTCACAGAAGTATGGTGCCTGGGCGGCGCCGACGCAGTTGCTGGGGACGGGGGTGAGGTTCAGCTCCAGGGGCGTCGCGACGGCGGCGTCGTGCTCTTCCTGGGTGATCCGGCCCTTGTCCAGCATGGCATCCAGTACCAGGTTCCGCCGGGCGAGGGAACGCTCGGGGTTCAGTTCCGGGCTGTAGAAAGTCGGTCCGTTGACGACGCCGGCCAGCAGTGCAGACTGCGCGATGCTCAGGTCCTTGGCATCGACATTGAAGAAGTAGCGGGAGGCAGCCTGGACACCGAAGGTGGTACCGCTGAACGGCACGATGTTGAAGTAACCCTCAAGGATCTCTTCCTTGCTGAGTTCCTTCTCCACTGCGATCGCCAGCTTGATTTCGCGCAGCTTGTCACCGACGGTCTTCTGGCCGCTGAAGACCACCTCCCCGCCTTCCTGGAGGTTGGTATCAATGATCACGTTGTTCACGTACTGCTGCGTGATGGTGGAAGCGCCGCGGGTGCGGTCGGAGGTGACGTTGGAGACGATGGCGCTGAAAATGCCCTGCAGATCGACGCCGCCGTGCTCGTAGTAGCGGTCGTCCTCGATCGCCAGCATTGCGTCGATCATGTGCGGGGAAACCTCGTCCAGTGTGATCGGCTGGCGGTTCTCCTCATACAGGGTGGCAATCAGCGACCCGTCGCTCGCATAAATCCGGGACGGTTCTGCCAGTGCTCCGCGCTGCAGCTCCGAGGGCAGCTGGTCGAAGAACTGGATGGAACCGGAGGCAGCCGTGCCTGCGGCTGCCGCGGCCGGCACCAGCAGCCCGGCAGCCAGGACACCGCAGAGAGCGCTCACGCCAAAGAAGGCGACGATCTTGCCCAGCGTTGTAGCAGTGTCAAAAAAAGGGGATTTGCGAGCTGCCATGCCGATCAGTCTACAAGCACGCGCTAGTCTTTGGATCATGAGCAAATGGGAATACTTCATTACACCGCTGCCTTTGCACACCCCCGGTGCCGTGCTGAACATGCACGGTGAGGAAGGGTGGGAGCTGGTGCAGATCACTCCGGCCCCGAACGGTACCGGTTCGGTGGCCTACATGAAGCGGGAGAAGGCCTGATGAGCACTGCCCCGGAGGCGGTTTCCGCAGTGGAGCAGCGTCTGGCTGAACTTGGTCTGGACCTGCCCCCGGTCGCTGCACCGGTTGCGGCCTATGTTCCGGCAGTAGTGAGCGGGAACCACGTGTACACCTCAGGGCAGCTGCCCTTCATTGACGGCGCGCTGCCCGCTGCCGGCAAGGTCGGTGCGGAAGTCACAGCGGAGGATGCCAAGGCCTACGCCGCACGCTGCGCCGTGAACGCCCTGGCCGCCATCAAGGCCCAGATCGGCGACCTGGACCGGGTTACCCGGATCGTCAAGGTTGTGGGATTCGTCGCTTCGGATCCGTCCTTCACCGGCCAGCCCGGAGTCATCAACGGAGCGTCCGAGCTGCTGGGGCAGGTGTTCGGCGAGGCAGGAAGCCATGCCCGGTCCGCCGTCGGCGTGGCGGTGCTGCCGCTGGACGCGCCGGTGGAAGTGGAAGTGATCGCCGAATTTGCCTAACGTCTCCACCCGGCATTTCCAGCTGCCGCCCTGGCAACAGGGCGCAGCACAAAGCTGGTTTGAACGAGGCGAAGGAACGGCCCGCAAGCCGCGGGCGGCGTCGTCCGTGCTGCTGCTGCGCGACTCCCGCCAGGGCGCCGAAGTCTTCCTGCGTTACCGCCGCGGTGAATCCCCGCTGGGCAAGATCGCCTTTCCCGGCGGGAGCCTGGAGGAGACCGACAGCGATCCGGTGGCCTGGTACGGGCCGTCGCCGGCTGAGTGGGCCAGGGCCCTGGGAATGGATGATCCGCAGGAAGCCCGCCGCCACGTCGTAGCTGCAGCCAGGGAATTGTTCGAGGAGACCGGCGTGCTGCTGGCAGGACCGGATGGGTCCACCCTGCTTGAAAGTAACCGGGGGCCGGAGTGGATGGCCGCGCGGGTGGGTATTGCCTCAGGCGACGAGTCCTTTCCGCGCCTGCTGACACGGCGCGGACTGGGGCTTCGCAGTGACCTGCTGCGGCCGCTCACGCACTGGTTGACCGCGGACTTCGCGCTGCGTCGTTTCGACACGCGCTATTTCGCTGCCGTCCAGCCGCTGGGACAGGAAACCTCGCTGCTTGAGTCCAAGGGCATCTGGGGCCAGTGGCGGGTAGCCGCAGAGGAAATGGAACGGGCCGGTACCACGGCACTGGGCGATGAAGTGGGCCAGCCGGACACTGTGGGACTGAGCCTTGAACAGCTCACCGTTCCGGCCGTGGCGCTGATGATCGAAAAGCTGGCCAAGGCCCGCGGCTGCATTGCCTACCTGGCGCACCGCCGCGCGAACGAGGTGTTCCAGCCTGAACTGGTGCAGGATGAGGGCGGGTATGCCCTGCGAGTGACGGCCACGGACGCCGCGGAAGGCTCCGGGCACCGCGGCCGCTGAGAACCCGGTACGAAAACGCAAAAGCGGCACCGCTTCCCCGAAAGGAAAGCGGTGCCGCTTTTAGGTGCCGGAAAAACTAGCGGGAGCGCTGGCGCAGCCGCTGTACGTCCAGGATGACGACGGCGCGTGCTTCCAGGCGCAGCCAGCCGCGCTGGACGAACTCGGCCAGGGCCTTGTTCACGGTTTCCCGCGAAGCGCCCACCAGCTGGGCCAGTTCTTCCTGAGTCAGTTCGTGGGCCACCAGGATGCCGTCCGTAGCGGGCCGGCCGAAGCGGTCTGCCAGGTCCAGCAGTGCCTTGGCCACGCGGCCCGGAACGTCCGAGAAGACCAGATCAGCCAGGGACTCGTTGGTCCGGCGCAGGCGGCGGGCCAGAGCCTGCAGCAGCTGCACGGACACCTCCGGCCGCGTCTCGATCAGGGCGCGCAGGTTCTCGTGGCGCAGGCCGGCCAGTCGCGTTTCGGACACAGCAGTCGCCGTGGCCGTGCGGGGGCTCGGGTCAAAAAGGGCCATCTCGCCGAACAGCTCGCCCGGGCCAAGGATGGCCAGCAGGTTCTCGCGGCCGTCAGGGGCCGAACGCCCCAGCTTGATCTTTCCGGACACGATGAAATAGAGCTGGTCGCCCTGGTCACCTTCGCGGAAGACAGAGGCTCCGCGGGACAGATCGACCTCGGTGAGTTCGTCGGTCAGAGCGGCGAAGACATCGTCTCCCAGTGAGGCGAACAAAGGCGCGCGGCGCAATACCTCGATATCCATGAAATCTCCTGTTAATAGTTGTCGCTTCTACTATCTTGCCGCACCGAAGGGGCATGTGACAGCCGTAATAGCTTTGTTCGCCCTCGGATGAGAAAACGCCCGGGCCGCTGTGGGCGGGGTTACAGCGCCTAAGGAACCGTCAGTGCGGGCCGTTAGACTCGGGAGGCAAAAGCGAAAACCCCTCGCTGCCCCGCACGTGTACTTACATCATATTGGAGCTCTTTGTGCTCGGATTCACCGTTCTGGACATCATTCTGGGGCTGTCCCTGCTCTTTTACCTGCTGGCAGGGCTGCGGAACGGTCTGGCGGTAACGCTTGGCGGCATTGTGGGCTTCGTGGCCGGAGCCACGGCCGCGTTCTTCGCCATTCCGCTGGTGTCCGGCTGGGTGCCGGACGAGGGGTGGCGCCTGGCCGCCGTCATTGCGACCGCCGTCGTGCTGGTCCTGGTGGGTCACGCTGCGGGGGCTGCGCTGGGCGGGGCGGTACGGCGCTGGTTTAACTTCGCGCCGCTGCGCGCACTGGACCGGATCCTGGGCGGGGCGCTGAACGTAGTGGTTGCTGCGCTGGTGATGTCCATGCTGGCCTTCAGCATCGGCACCCTGGGCATGCCCTTCCTGTCACAGCAGATCGCTGCCTCGAAGGTCCTGATGACCATCGATTCAATCACCCCCAACGCCGTGAAGTCGGTGGCAGCCCAGGTGCGTTCGTTCACGCTCGACGAAGGACTTCCCCGGATTTTCGACGGCGCCGCTCCGGAAGCGGTGGAGCTTCCCGCGGAGGGCATCAGCTCGGAGGCACTGACTGCAGCGTCAGCTTCGGTCCTGAAGATCACCGGCACGGCCTTCCAGTGCGGGCAGAACCAGACCGGATCAGGGTTCGTGGTGGCCGAGGACCGGGTCATCACCAACGCCCACGTGGTGGCGGGAGTGAGCGAACCGGTGGTTCAGGTGCCCGGCGGCGGTGTTCTTCCCGGACGGGTGGTGCACTTCGATCCCGCCCGGGACCTGGCGGTCATCGCCGTGGAAAACCTGGCTGCGGAACCGCTGCAGCTTGGCACCGAACTGCCGGGCGGAACCACCGCGGCATTCGCGGGCTACCCGGCGGGCGGCCCGTTCCGGCTTCAGACCGCCGTCGTGCAGAATCTCGGCGATGTGTCGGTGCGCAGCATTTACGGGACCTCCCCGGAGGTGCTGGAGGTCTACACGCTGGCCGCCAACGTTCAGCAGGGCAACTCCGGCGGCCCGCTGCTGGACATCGACGGCCAGGTGGCGGGCGTCGTGTTCGCCAAGACCACCGGCGACCAGCCGATCGGCTACGCGCTGTCCCTGGCCGAACTCGGCCCTATCGCCGAAGCCGCCCCGGATTACCGCAGCGCGGTGTCACCGGGGGAGTGCATCAGCGAGTAGCAGCGGCGGCATCCAGCTTCGCAGCGATGTAGTCCACAGCCATCCGGTACCCGGCGATCCCGGCTCCGCAGATAACGACCTCCGCCACTGCGGAGACGTAGGAGTGGTGGCGGAACTCTTCCCTCTTGTGGATGTTGCTCAGGTGCACCTCCACCACGGGCAGGCCCACACCGGAGAGCGCATCGCGGATCGCTACCGATGTGTGGCTGTAGGCGGCGGGGTTGATGACAATCGCATCGGCAAGGCCCGGGGCCCCGTGGATAGCGTCAATCAGGTCACCCTCATGGTTGGACTGGATGCAGTCCGCCGTCCAGCCGTGCGCTTCGGCGGCAGCTACGGCAGCTGCCTCAACATCATCCAAGGTGTCCGTCCCGTAGACCGCGGGTTCACGCGTGCCGAGCAGGTTCAGGTTGGGGCCGTTCAGGACCAGGAGGTTGCGGGTGCGTTCGGTAGTCATGGGTTCAACTATGCCGTAACCGCGGCGCCCTCCTGTGTCTGTGACTGTGCCTGGATCCTGCGTGCAGCAGCGAGGGCACCGGCGATGGTAATCACGGACATCAGTGCCAGCACCGCCCCGGGATGCCACCAGGCTGCGGAGGTGGCTTCGGAGAAGAGCTGCGTGACCGCCGGAGTGAACCCTGCGGCGATGCCCGCGAAACTGTAGGCCAGGGACATGGCCGTGTAGCCGGTCCGGGCGGGGAACAGATCCGCCATCAGCCCGCCCAGCGCAGCCCATGCAGCTGTCGGGGCGATGCCGCCGATCAGGATGGTCAGGATGTACAGCGGCTGGTCGGCGATGCTGATCAGGTAGTAGAGCGGGAACGAAATGACGGCTGTTGCCGCGGCGCCGCCGGCGACTACCTTTGCCGAACCGATGCGGGTGGCCAGCCAGCCGAAGGCCGGAATGGTGGCCAGCTGCAGCACCGAGCCAACCAGCGCCGCGTTGAGCACCGTGGAATCGGAGAGTCCCAGGACCTCCACTCCGTAAGCCTGCGTGTAGGTGGTCATCAGGAAGTAGGAGCCGATACCCAGCAGCGCGGCGGCCATGGCAATAACGACGGCGGCGGGCTGGGAGCGCAGCACCTCCAGGACCGGGACGCGGGCTACCTTGTTGTGCTCCGCGACGTCCTTGAAGACCGGGGTCTCGTCAATGGCCAGGCGCAGGTAAAGGGCTACCGCCATGAAGGGGAAGGCCAGCAGGAACGGAATCCGCCAGACGCCGGCTTCCATGGCCTCAGGGGAGACCTGTGTGAGGATCAGGAAGGTAGCGGTGACCATGATGGTGCCAACCGGAGAACCGATCTGCGGGATGGCGGCGTAGAGGGCCCGTTTGCGCGGTTCGGCATGTTCACTGGCAATCAGGACGGCGCCGCCCCATTCCCCGCCCACGGCCAGGCCCTGCAGCAGCCGCAGGGCCACCAGCAGGATCGGAGCCCAGACGCCAATCGCGGAGTAGTCCGGCAGCAGGCCGATGACGCCGGTGGCCAGGCCCATGAGGACGATTGTGTAGATGAGGGACTTCTTCCGGCCCACCCGGTCGCCAAGGTGGCCGAACAGCACCGCGCCCAGCGGCCGGGCCACAAAGCCCATGCCCAGGGACAGGAATGCCAGGAGCGTGCCGGTCAGCGGATCCACGTCGGGGAAGAACACCCGGTTCAGGATCAGTGCGGCGGCGGTGCCGAAAACGTAGAAATCATAGGACTCCAGTGCTGTCCCGACGAAGGATGCTCCGGCGACCCTGCGGGCCATCCGGGAACGCTGTGCGGGGTTCACTGTTGTGGATGAAGTAGACACAAGTGCTGATTGTGCTAGGTGCCGGGAGCTTTCGCCAGTTGCTGAGCCCAACGTCACTAATTGGGTCGTTCGGGGCAGCCCGTCTGCGCCCAACGGCAGTTCCTGCGCCGGCCGGCGAAGGGGCGGCGGGTCTAGGGCCTGCGGCCGGGAATGTGCTGTGCAAGGACTGCGTGTCCGGCTTGAAGCAGTGAGTCGCCCACTGCTCCCGGATCGGAAACGTAGCCGTGGACCATGGCGCCGTCGCGCAGCATGATCAGCTGGTCCGCGGCCAGCT
>JBELZL010000045.1:0-21573 GCA_040274025.1 Arthrobacter sp.
GGCGCTGAGAGTCATATTTAGATTCTCTCCAAAATCCGCGCCAAAGGTTAAACGGACTCCCCCGCGGTTAGCCCACGACGGTCCCGGCACCGGCCGGGACCACCATGGGCGCCGGCAGCTATCGGGACTGCGCAGAGGTTTCAAGCCTGTCCGCCAGCGGCGTCCCGGCCATCTCGGCAACCGCCCGGAAAGCGAAGACCATTGCGGAGCCAAGCGGAATACCCGGGCCGGGATAGGCCCGCCCGGAGAAGGAAGCACTGGTGTTTCCCACCGCGTAGAGCCCGGGCAGCGGCTCTCCCGCCCCTGTCAGGACCCGGGCGTTATTGTCTGTGCGCACTCCGCCCTTGGTGCCAAGGTCGCTGAGCACCACCCGTGCGGCGAAGTACGGCGGTTCGGAGAGCGGAACCAGGGCGGGGTTGGGCCCGGCTCCGGGAACGGCAAAGAACAGGTCGTAGGGGTCCTCGCCGCGGTGAAAGTCTTCGTCCACCCCGGTTTTGGCGAATCCGTTGAAACGAGCCACGGTGGCCGCCAGCGCCCGCGGATTAAGGTCCGTTCGTTCGGCCAGTTCTTCGAGGGTGTCCGCCTGGAGCCAGGTACCCGCTGCCAGGTGCTCGGCAGGAGCCGTGTTGTCCGGCCGCATAATCGCCGGGAGCTGGCCGTCGAACCGGGAATCGAAAATGATCCAGGACGGAATCCGGGACTCCGGAGCTTCAGCCATGATGCGGCCCATCCGGTCATAAGGCAGGGACTCGTTGGCGAACCGCTGGCCGCGGGTGTCCACCATGATTCCGCCGCGAAAACCCAGGGTGAAGGCAGTTCCGCCGGAGGGCTGAAGGGTTCCGGGGCACCACCAGGCTTCGTCCATCAGCTCCACCGCGGCCCCGGCCTGTACCGCTGCCTGGATGGCGGTTCCGGTGTTGGCTCCGCGCGGTGCCATGGACCACTGCGCGGCCCCGGGCGTACCGGACTCCCGGCGCATATCCTCGTTGGCCTCGAATCCACCGGCGCCCAGGAGCACTCCCGAGGACGCACCCAGCCTCAGGGTGCCTGAGGCTGATTCAGCTACGATGCCCGTCACCCGCCCGTCCTCGGTGACCAGCCCGGTCATGGCGGTGCCGGTGAGGATGGTTGCGTTTCCGGTCCGGTGCATGGCAAGCAGCAGCCGTCCGATCAGTGCCTGGCCCGCAGTCAGAGGACCCTCTGGATGCGGCTGTCCGTACCGGTCGGCTTCAACCCGGGGACGGACCAGTCCGGCCAGTTCGCCGATCTCTTCCCTCGGCAGGTCCACAGGCATCATGGACCGGCCAACGTCCTGGCGGCCGGGTCCGGGAAAGTAGTCCGGGAACGCTGTCCAGTAGAACTCGAGGGCCGGATCCGCTTCGAGGAATTCAACCAGTTCTCCGGCGGCGGCCAGGAATGCCTCCCGGCGGCCTGCCTGTTCCCCGCCCAGAACCGAGGCCAGGTAGGTGCGCGCGTCAGCAACCGAATCGTCCACGCCCGCCCGTTCCTGGACCTGGGTACCGGGCAGCCAGCAGGAAGCGCCGGCGTACGCCGAAGCCCCGCCGAGAAGATCCGTCTTCTCCACCACCACGGTTTTCAGCCCGCGCGCCGCAGCAGCGAATGCCCCGGCCATGGCGCCGGCCCCCGAGCCCACCACAACGACGTCGTAATGGCTGTCCCATACCTGTGCGTTCAAGTTTTTCCCCTGCCTGAGATGATCCGGCCCGCTGACCGCCGGCCGGTCTTTTGGATGTCCGCCCGGCTTTCCAGCACGCTGGGTGGCCCTACCCAACCAGCGGCCGGGCCCCGGGGCCAAGGCCTGTCCCGGCCATTGGGACTGGCTCGGCGGGCACCGGGACCGCTGGCTAGATTGCAGGCGGTAGAGCACGGTCCGGATAGGTATCTGAAAGGACGGAATACATGGGAATTGTTGAGCCGGAGCAGGAAGAAATCAGGCAAATTGAGAACAACGGGCTGCCGGCCCGGTTTGCCCGGGGATGGCATTGCCTGGGTCTTTCGGAGAAGTACAAGGACGGGAAGCCGCACACCGTGAAGGCGTTCGGCCAGAAACTGGTGGTGTTCACGGGAGCTGACGGCGTCGTCAACGTCCTGGACGCATATTGCCGCCACATGGGAGCCGATCTGTCCACCGGCACCGTCAAGGGCAACGAAATCGCCTGCCCGTTCCACGACTGGCGCTGGGGCGGCGACGGACGATGCAAGGACATCCCCTACTCCCGACGCGTTCCCCTGCGGGCCCGGACAAGCACCTGGCCGACCCTGGACCAGGACGGCCTGCTGTTTGTCTGGAACGATCCGGAAGGCAACCCGCCCCCGGAGAACCAGAAGATTCCGCGGATCAAGGGCGCCATGTCCGATACCTGGACCAAGTGGTTCTGGAATGAAATCGTGGTGGACACCAGCACGCGCGAAGTAGTGGACAACGTCGTCGACATGGCGCACTTCTTCTACGTCCACGGCAACTTCCCCACCTACTTCAAGAACGTCTTTGAGGGTCACGTGGCCACCCAGTACTTCGACGGCGACATCCGTGAGGACATGGCCCCGGAATCCTCTGATCCTTCAGCGCCGAAGATGATGAAGACGATCTCCGTGGCGTCCTACTTCGGCCCGTCCTTCATGATCGACGAGCTCACGTATGTGTACGACCAGTTCGAGATGGACACCATCTTCATCAACGCGCACTACCCGATTGACGAGAACAAGCTCGTGCTGATGTCCGGCATCATCGTTGAAAAGAGCCCTGACCTGCCGGCCGACGCCGAGATCATTGCGGCCGAACAGGCCACCTGGGTACTGCGCGGCTTCGCTCAGGACGTTGAAATCTGGAAGACCAAGACCCGGATCGACAACCCGCTGCTCTGTGAAGAGGATGGCCCGGTTTACCAGCTGCGGCGGTGGTACGAGCAGTTCTTCGTTGACGTGGCAGATGTGAAGCCGGAGATGACCGACCGGTTCGAGTACGAGCTGGATACCACCCGGCCGATGGAAAGCTGGCACAAGGAAGTGGCACGCCAGATGGCACTGCGCAAGGCCGCTTCGGAGCAGATGGTCTGATGGAATTAAAAGTCGACAACAGGCTGCTTGACCTTCCCATGCAGCCGCTCGCCTGCCGGGAGTGCGTCGCGGTGGTGATGGTCCGAAAGTCCAGCTGGCAGCAGACGAGTATCCAGTGGGACGCCGATTCGCTGGCAGCCTGCCGTGAGCGCCCGGGCTTCTGCTCGGGAGGGGACCCGGCGGAGCGCTTTGCGGGGTGTGAGAGCCTGGCCGCGGGAATCCGGGATGCCTCCACGGAGGGCCGGCTCCCGGTGGTGCACCGCGACGAAGCGGAGTAAGAGCCCAGGCTGCACAGGAAAGCGGGGACCAGCCGGTCCCCGCTTTTTTGTGCCCGGATTCGGATTCGGCCGGGGATGTACCGCTCCGCATGAGATGCCGCCCTTCGGCAGACAAGCTGAGGCCCGGTTCCTGGGGAACCGGGCCTCAGCTGCTGTTGACGGAGAGGTCTGCTTAAGCCTCGTAAGTGATCTTGATGCGGTCGCTCAGGGGTACCGCCTGGCAGGCAAGGATGAATCCTTCCTTAATGTCCGCGGCATCCAGGACCTCATTCTTATCCATGCCCACCTCTCCTTCCAGGACCAGGCAGGTGCAGGCACTGCACGCACCTTCCCGGCAGGAATACGGCGCATCCATGCCCGATCCGAGCAGCACGTCCAGCAGGCGGGTTCCCTGCGGCCAGCTGA
Source organism: Arthrobacter sp. (assembly GCA_040274025.1). Lineage (GTDB taxonomy): Bacteria > Actinomycetota > Actinomycetes > Actinomycetales > Micrococcaceae > Arthrobacter_B. The sequence continues at coordinate 3,762 of JBELZL010000045.1, forward strand.
GGCTGCGGCTGACTCCGTCAAGGTCAACTTCCACCACGGGAGCGTCTGCATCAGCCTTGGGTAGGACTGTTTCAACGGGTGCGAAAGGGTCGGCTTCCAGGGACACGAACCGTTCAATATGGATCCGTTCCGGTGCGGTGCCGAGGGAGGTAAGCGAACGTTCCACGCAGTCCATAAAAGGGCCGGGACCGCAGATGAAGATTTCCCGGTCCCGGTAGGGTGCCGCGAGCGCCGCAATGGCGTCCTGGTCCGGGATTCCCTGAACGGATTCAAGCCAGTGGAAAACGCTTAGCCGGCCGGGGTGGGACTTGGCCAGTGCCACGAGCTCCTCCCGGAAGATCACGGAGGACTCGTCACGGTTGGCATAAACCAGGGCAACCTTTCCGGTGCCGGCAGCGAGCGCGGACTTAAGGATGGACATAACGGGCGTGACTCCGCTGCCTCCTGCGAAGAGCAGGAAGTCCGTGTCCAGCGTCTGCGGAGTAAACGTCCCAGCCGGGCGAAGCACATCCAGCACGTGCCCCTCCACCACGTTGTCACAGATCCAGTTTGAGCCGTAGCCGTCCCGGGTCCGCTTGATGGTGACCTTGAGCTTTTCATCCTGCAGCGGTGAGCTGCACAGCGAATAGCAGCGGGCAGCACCACCCGGGCGCTCGCTGGGGATACGGATCGTCAGGAACTGGCCCGGCTTGTAATCCAGGGGCGCGCCGTCCTCGCCGGCGGTCTCGAGGACAAGAGTATGGGCATCAGCTGTCTCGCGGATTACCTCTACTACCCTGGCCTGCAGCGACTTCACTGCCACGCCGCTCACAGCGCTGCCTCCGGACGGTTCAGGAACGCAAGGACCGTGCTTTCGAAGGCTTCCTGCTGTTCGATCATGGCCCAGTGCCCGCATCGCGGGAACACGTGCAGTTCGACGTCGGGAATTGTTCGCAGCGGTATCAAGGCTCCGTCCAATGGTGTCACCCGGTCATCCCGGCCCCACAGCAGCAGGGTCCGGGCCTTTATCCGGTGCAGCTGGGCCCAGGCCGGGACGGTCTGGGGGTCAGCGGGCGGCGCCGAGAGGGCCTTCATGGCCGCACGGCTGTACATGCGCCGTGCGCTGGCCAGTGTCTGGGGATCGGTTGCCTGCTCCCAGCGTTCGGAAATGAGTTCCTCTGTGACCAGATCCTGGTCATAAACCATGGAGGAGAGCCATTGGCGCAGCCGCTCGCGGGTGGGATCCTCGGTGAATTCAACCAGCAGGTTGATTCCCTCAGCGGGGAAGGGACTGAAGATTCCCAGGCCCATGCCGCCCAGCGTTACCAGCCGGCGCACCCGCTCCGGCAGGGCGATGGCGATCTGGACTGCAGCCATGCCGCCCATTGAGTTGCCGATGATGTCCACCCGCTCCAGGCCCTGGGCGGCCAGGAAGTCCTTCACCGCCTGAACTGCGGCCTGCATGGGATGGGCTTCCACGGGGTCCGAAACGCCGAAGCCGGGGAACTCCAGCACAAAGCACTCGAAATGCCGGGCGAAGGCAGGGAGCACACCTGCAAAGTTGCGCAACCCGGTCACACCCGGGCCGGAGCCGTGCAGGAACAGCAACGGAGGACCTTCTCCCATGCGGTGCCACCGCAGGACCCCCTGTCCGGTCTGCAGCTCGTGCAGCGTTGGTTCGCCGTTTCCAGGGACCGTGCTGCTTTGGGGCACGTAGCCAGGATAGGTGGTCATTTCTCAGGCTCCTCGGGGTACGGATCTCTACTGATTGACCGAGATTATGTGTCCGCTCCCGGGCGCGTCGGACGGGTCCCGATGACCGGGATATGAGCAGGAATCTGCAGCGGATTTGAGGATGCGAACGGGGTGAATCCCAGTGAACGGGACCACCCCCTTGCCCCGGCCGGAACGCGCCTAGATTGCACTCAGCGGCCAAGAACAGGTCCTTCAATGAGGAAGCGAGTTGCGATCAATGACTATCACTGCAAGTTCCGATGTGCTCTCCGAGCGCGCCGAAGAGCTTCGCTCCTACGGCCAGGTCAATGAGGATCTGGGCAAGCTCAGCGATGCCACCGTGGAGATCCTGCGCGCCTCCGGCGTAATGAAGATGCTGGCACCGCCGGAATACGGCGGCACACGGGCCCACCCGGTGGAATTCGCGGAGACGATCATGCAGATTGCCAGCCTGGACGGCGCCGCCGGCTGGGTGGCCGGCGTCGTCGGTGTCCACCCCTGGGAACTGGAACTCATGTCCCCCAAGCTGCAGGCCGAAATCTGGGGTGAGAACGAGGAAACCTGGGTGTCCTCGCCCTACGCTCCGATGGGCGTCGCTACGCCGGTCGACGGAGGCTACCGGTTCAGCGGACACTGGCAGTTCTCCACCGGAACCGACCATGCGGACTGGGTCATCCTTGGCGCGTTCCTGGGCGGAGCCGACGGCAAGCCGGTCACTCCGTTCCGTTCACTGCACGTGGTAGTTCCGCGGGCGGACTACACAATCGTCGAGGACTCCTGGGATGTTGTGGGCCTGCGCGGCACCGGCAGCAAGGACGTCATCATCAACGACGTCTTCGTTCCCGAATACCGTGTGGTGGACCAGACCGATCTCTTTGACGGCAAGGTGGCCCGGGAGGCCGGCAAGACCGAACCGATCCACCGGATTCCGTTCTACTGCCTGTTCCCGCTGGGCCTGACCGCTGCGGTTATCGGCATCGCTGAAGGCGCCCTGAACGCACACCTGCAGTACCAGCGCGACCGTCTGCAGATCAACGGTTTCAAGGCTGTAGAGGACCCGTACAACATGTACGCGGTCAGCGATGCGGCCGGTGAAATCCGCGCCTCCCGCGCAGCCCTGCTGGACAACATCAGCCGGATCTATGACACGGTCGCCTCCGGCCGGGAAGTCACCCTGGAACAGCGGGCGGTAGGCCGCCGGACCCAGATCCAGGCCGCTTGGCGCGCCACTGCCGCCGTTGACGCGATCCTGTCCCGTTCCGGCGGGAACGGACTGCGGATGAACAATCCGGTCCAGCGCTTCTGGCGGGATGCGCACATGGGCTGTGCCCACGCCATTCATGTCCCTGGCCCCACCTATCACGCAGCTGTCCTGACTGAGCTGGGACTCGAACCCCCGGCGAATCTGGCCGGCGCCGTTTAGCTTCCCTCCAACGCAGTTGCACCCCAAAAAAGTAAAGCGAGGAAATCATGACTCATATCCGTGGACTGGGCTACCTGAAGGTCCAGACCCAGCACATTGCCCGCTGGCGCGAACTCACCGTTGAAGGCCTGGGATTTGCGGAGGTCATCGGCCCGGATCCCGACGGACTGTACCTGCGCATGGACGAGCGCGAAGCACGCCTGATCGTGCTTCCCGGAGAGTCCGACAAGGTTCTGGCTGTCGGCTGGGAAGTCCGTGACCAGTTCGCCCTGGCGGCCGTGGCCAAGGACGTCGAAGCTTCAGGCATCGCCGTCACCTGGCTCGACGAGGAAGCCAATGACGAACGAGGCATGGAGCAGGTCATCAGCTTCAGCGATCCCGGCGGAACCCCGGTGGAGGTCTTCTTTGGCCCCCGTCTGGACCACAGCCCGCTGAAGACCGGCTACGCACACAAGTTCGTCACCGGCGCCCAGGGAATGGGCCACGTAGTCCTGCCCACGACGGCGATGGAGGAGACCACTTCCTTCTACACCGACGTCCTTGGTTTCCTCCCCCGCGGCGCCGTACGCCTGGGCCCGCAGCGCCCCGCCGTCCGGTTCCGCTTCTTCGGCATCAACCAGCGCCACCACAGCCTGGCCATCGGACCGGCTCCGCACGGTGAAGAGCCGGGACTGGTCCATCTGATGGTGGAGGTTGAGGACCTCGACACCGTGGGCATGGCGCTGGACAAGGTCCGCGGCATGAACTTCAACATCACCGCGACCCTGGGCCGCCACACGAATGACAAGATGGTCTCCTTCTACGTCCGGGCACCCGGCGGCTGGGACATCGAGTACGGAACCCAGGGCATGCTCGTGGACGAGACCTACTACACGGCAGAGGAAATCACCGCTGAGAGCTACTGGGGCCACGACCACACCGGCGCCGAGCCCTACGCCGCCTTTGTGCCCAGGGAAGCGGCTGCCGCCCAGGCAGGCTAGCTGTAATTCCCACGGAGGTTGTGAACAGCGTGGCGTGATGTAAAGGGCGAGGGCCTCCGGTATCGATTTGGGTTACCACACTCATCTCGATGCCAGGAGGCCCTCGTGTCCTACGTTACAGGTTAGAACTCGCCCGCCTTGTCGTTGAGCAAGGCTGGACACTTCGCCGGGCGCGCACGGAAAACGGTGCACACAGAGCGGGGATGCAGCGCTCAGCTGCATCCCCGCTCTGTGTGTCCGTCCTGTTTTGTTCCGCGCCCTGCCCGCAGACCCGGGAATCAGTCCGGGAGAGTCCTAGAGCCGGGCCGGCTGGCGAAGCGGCGCGGCGGGATACAGTGCCGCCGAGACCTGCCTGGCAACATGCAGGACCATGGGGGCCACCCGCTCCAGCGGATCTCCGGCACGGCCGACGAGGGAGATGCTGGCTACGGGCTCCCTCCTGCTCCTCACTGCGGCTGCCACACAGCCGATCCCGGGGAAGCTCTCTCCCATTTCATAGGCGATGCCGCCCCGCTGGCGGATTCTATGCAGATCGGCATAGAGGGCGGCCTGGTCAGCGATGGTCTGCGGCGTGGCCGGGGCCAGTCCGTCCCTGAACAATTCGTCAACACTTTCGGGATTCATCCAGGCCAGCATCGCCTTGCCCAGCGCCGTGGCATGGGCCGGGGCGCTGCCTCCCACCCGGGAAGGAACCGACACTGCTGACGGTCCGCCGATCTTGTCCAGGTAGTGCACGCTTGCACCATCCATGACGGCCAGGTGTGCAACCATTCCGGTCCGCACCGACAGGCTGTGCAGCAGCGGGGCGGCCTCGGCCCGGAGCTGGCTGTGCCCATTGTCAAGTCCGCTGTACTTCAGCGATCTCCACCCCATGCCGTACCCCTCGGGCGTGTGCTCAAGCCACCCCATCTGGGTCAGCTGGTCCAGGATGCGGTGGGTAGTGGAGCGGGGAAGGTGGGCGCGGGCTGCGATTTCATCCAGCAGCAGCTTCACGTTGCGGGGCTGGAACGCCTCCATGATCAGAGTCATGCGGGCAACCATCGACGGCGGTGCACCGCCCGAGTCCGGCATCGGCGGGGCGGCCGGCGCCTGTGCCAGCGCGCTCACCGGGACCACCGGGCAAACGTGTATTCGGGACGCCGCAGCGCCGCCTGAAAGGAGACATTCATCCTTGAACCTCCAATGACCTGTTCTGACGACACATGTGATGTGTGCCACTTCCAGCTTCACTGTACATATCACTACAGGCGGGCGCCAGAGTTTCGCCAAAAGTGCATCCCGCTCTCTGGGACTGCCGGCCCAGGGCTCCGGGCGCGGCGGCATACTGAAGCCTCGATCAGGGAGAATTCATGACTGCAACCACCGACACAGCAACCGTGAGCCAGGCGGATATTGCCGCAGTGGCCGAGCGGCTGCGCCGGGCCGAGAGCACCGGCCTGCCCATTGAACCCGTCCGCGGAGAGATTGCGCCGGGCGGCATCGCCGCGGCCTACGCCGTCCAGCGCGCCAACGAAGACAGCTGGAAAGCCGAAGGCCGGCGCATAGCAGGACGGAAGATCGGCCTCACCGCCGCGTCGGTGCAGGCTCAAATGGGCGTGAACCAGCCGGACTTCGGTGTGCTTTTCGCCGATATGTGCCTCGCCGACGGCGAGAGCGTGGCAGCCACGGACGTCCTGCAGCCCCGGATCGAGGCAGAGGTTGCGCTGGTACTGAAGAAGGATCTTCCCTATCCGGACACCACGGTGACCGAGCTGGCGGCAGCGGTTGACTATCTGCTGCCGTCCATCGAAATCGTGGGCTCCCGGATCAGGAACTGGGACATCTCCATCCTGGACACCATCGCGGACAACGCCTCCTGCGGCCGGATCGTGACCGGCCTAAACCCCGTCCTCCCCTCTGCTGTGGACCTCACCTCCGCGGGAATGGTGGTGGAAGTCAACGGCAAGGTCGTTTCCGTCGGCTCCGGCGCAGCCTGCCTGGGCCACCCCTACCGGGCTGCACTCTGGCTGGCCCGGCGGATGGCTGAGCTTGAAAGGCCCCTCCGGGCCGGAGAAATCGTGATGACCGGAGCCCTTGGGCCCATGGTCAGTTTCCCGCCGGGCACCAGTGCCGTGGCGAGCATCCAGGGACTGGGCCAGGTCCGCATCAACCAAGAGGAGAAATAAGTGGCAAACACGCAAAATGCCGGAAACAGCGAGCGCTGGCCGGTAGCCGTCATCGGCCCCGGCAACATCGGCACCGATCTTATGATCAAGATCCTGCGCGGTTCCTCACGGCTTCAAATGGGAGCCATGGTGGGCATTGAGCCCGGTTCCGACGGCCTCCGCCGGGCAGAGGGCATGGGCATCCCCACCACCTCCGACGGCGTGCGCGGGCTGCTGGAAATGCCGTCCTTCAAGGACATCCGTGTGGTCTTTGATGCCACCAGTGCCTCCGCCCATGCGGCGAACTGGGAGCTCCTGCGCAACACCGGCGTGCGGGTCCTGGACCTGACCCCGGCCGCCGTCGGCCCGTACTGCATCCCCGTGGTCAATCTCCAGGACCACCTGGATGCGCCCAACCTGAACATGGTCACCTGCGGCGGCCAGGCAACCGTTCCCATGGTCGCTGCTGTCTCCCAGGTGGCACCGGTGAGGTACGCGGAGATTGTTTCTTCGGTTTCCTCCCGCTCCGCTGGCCCGGGCACCCGAGCAAACATCGACGAGTTCACCGAAACCACTTCACAGGCACTGGTGCACGTGGGCGGGGCGCAGGAAGGCAAGGCGATCATCATCATGAATCCTGCAGAGCCGCCCATGCTCATGCGCAACACCGTCTACTGCCTTGTGGAAGGCGCCCCGGACCACGCGGCGATTGAGGCTTCCGTCCTGTCCATGGCCGCCCGCGTCCAGGAATACGTTCCCGGCTACAAGCTCAAGCAGGCCGTGCAGTTCGAGGTCTTCGGTGCAGGGAACCCCCTGCACCTGCCCGGCTCCGGAAGCTTCACCGGCACCCGCGTCACCGTGATGCTCGAAGTCACGGGTGCGGCGCATTACCTGCCCGCCTACGCGGGCAACCTGGACATCATGACCTCCGCAGCCAAGGCAGTCGCCGAGCGCTGGGCCGAACTGGCCGGAGTCGGAGAACACAGCAGCACACCGGCAATGCAGGAGGCGTAAGAATGACCAAGCTCTATATCTCGGATGTCACCCTGCGCGACGGCATGCACGCGATCCGCCACCAGTACACGGTTGACCAGGCGGTCTCCATCGCCACCGCGCTGGATGCAGCCGGCGTCGCATCCATCGAAGTGGCCCACGGTGACGGCCTGAACGGGTCCTCCTGCGTGTACGGTTTCGGCGCCCACACGGACCTCGAATGGATCTCTGCTGTGGCCGCTGCCGTTCAACAGGCAAAGGTGGCAACGCTGGCCCTGCCGGGCATCGCAACAATCCACCACCTCAAGGATGCGCGCAGCGCGGGCGCCTCCGTGGTCCGCGTGGCCACCCACTGCACCGAGGCGGACGTCTCCGCGCAGCACATTGCGGCTGCACGCGAACTGGGGATGGACACAGTCGGGTTCCTCATGATGTCCCATATGTCCCCCGCAGCGGACCTGGCTGCCCAGGCCAAGCTGATGGAGTCCTACGGTGCCACGTGCATCTACGTCGTGGACTCCGGCGGTGCGCTGACCATGCCCGGCGTAGCCGAGCGGGTGGATGCCTTCCGCCAGGTGCTGGATCCCGCCACGGAAATCGGCATCCATGCCCATGAGAACCTTTCGCTCAGCATCGCCAACTCGCTCACCGCCGTCGAACACGGTGCCACCCGGGTCGACGCTTCCCTCGCAGGGATGGGCGCCGGGGCCGGCAACGCGCCGCTGGAAGCCTTCATCGCCGCGGCGGACAAGTTCGGCCTGGAACACGGCTGCAGCCTGCCCGCCCTGATGGATGCCGCAGACGACCTGGTCCGGCCCCTGCAGGACCGCCCGGTTCGCGTGGACCGCGAAACCCTTTCCCTGGGCTACGCCGGTGTGTATTCCAGCTTCCTCCGCCATGCCGAGGCCGCCAGCGGACGCTATGGGATTCCCACCACGGACATCCTGATGGAACTGGGAAAGCGCCGAATGGTCGGCGGCCAAGAGGACATGATCGTGGACGTTGCGCTGGACCTCCTGGCCCAGCAGCACTAACCGGCGAATCAACGTTTCTGAAAGGACAACCAATGACCGCTGTCAGCACGCCAGAGCGCTCACCGTCGGGCAACCCGGTGGACTTCCGCAACGTACTGGGCCACTTCCCCACCGGTGTTGTACTCATTACCGGAATCGCGGACGACGGGTCACCGGTTGGAATGATCGTCGGTTCCTTCACCTCGGTTTCCCTCGATCCGCCGCTGGTCGCCTTCCTGCCCACACTGGCTTCCCGGACCTTCAAGAAGCTGCGCACCGCCGGCTCCTTCTGCGTGAACGTCCTCGCGGCGGACCAGGAGGACCTGTGCCGACGGTTCGCGGGCCGGGCTGAGGACAAGTTCGACGGCGTGGCCTGGTCCCCGTCGCCGTCGGGGGCTCCGGTGCTGGAGGGAAGTGTCGCCTTCATCGACTGCACGTTCGATTCGATCAACGACGCCGGTGACCACCACATTGTGATCGGTGCGGTTCAGGTCCTCGAGGTGCTCCGCCCGGTGGCTCCACTGCTGTTCTTCCAGGGCGGCTACGGCAGGTTCGCTCCCATGTCCATCAGTGCAGCCTTCGACGCCGATCTGATTGCCGGGGTGCGTCTGGCCGAACGCGGGCGGGCCGAACTTGAGCGCCTGGCCGACGGCCTTGGCGCCGAGTGCACCGCCATGGCAGTGATCAGCGACCAGATGGCGGTGACGGTGGCTGCCTTTGGCGGTTCGTCGGCGTCCACAGCCCGGATCGGTGAGCGGATTCCGCTCATGCCGCCGATGGGCGAACTGTGTCTGGCGTGGGAGGATACCGCTGCGATTGAACGCTGGCTGGCCCGTGCCGTTCCCAGTGACGAGTGCACGCCCGAGCAGTACCGCGGGCGACTGGCTACCGTACGGGAACGCGGATGGTCCGTGACCATGCGGGGAAGCTACCGGGATGAGGAGGTCTATGAAGCCCTGCGTGAGTATTCCTCCGGCTGCTACACGCCTGCACAGGAACGGCGGATCCGGGAGATCATCTCCCGTACCTCCAGCAGCTACGCTCCGGTAAGCCTGGAACCGGGGCAGAGCTACGACGTCGACTCCGTCCTGACCCCCGTTCGTGATGGCGGCGGAAAAGTACGGCTGGTGCTGCGGCTATCCGGCCTCCCGGGGCCGGCGTCTGCCGAGTCCATCCGTGCGTGGGCCCAGCAGCTGATGCAGTCTGCGCGCAGCGCAGAATCCCTGCTGGGAACCGGTTCCCGGTGACCATCCGGTCCGCCGGCCGCACCCGGCTCGCGGACCGGATGTTTACCGCTTCTGTCCGGCGAGCGCAGCTGCCCTGAACAGGCCTGCACAAACCAGGTCGGTTAACAGCTCCGGGTCCCAGGGCGGGCCGTCGATCTGCCTGCTGAGCATCAGCCCTTCCAGGAGCCTGAACAGGCATTCGGACAAATAGGCAGGCAGCTGTTCAAGGTCCGGCCGGCCGTCCGGAAGAACTGTCCGGAACCACTGCGTGGTCATGTCCTGCATGTCCTGCAGCACTTCCTCCAGGTGGCGGCGTTCGGCCTCCGGCACGGAACCGCGCTGCAGCAGCAGGAGCAGCCCCAGGCGCAGGACTGATGTTTCGCTGGCGAAGCCCGCAACCGTCGGCAGCAGAACATCTTTGAGCACCGGGGACCAGTTCCCGTCCGCTGGCCGGGAAACGAAGACCGGGCGCCCGTCCTCCCAGCGCCGGCATGCGCTGGCAACCACCGTGGCCAGCAGCTCATCCTTGTCCTTGAAGGACCAGTACAGCGAACTTGCGGGTAGCCCCGCCTTCTCGCAGACCCGGGCAACCGTGACACCGCCGTAGCCGTATTCTTCGATGGTTTCCTCAGCAGCCCGAAGGAACGTTTGCCGGGGACCGGCCGGCTCCTCACCGCTGCGCTCAGGACGCGGCGCGGATTGTGCGGCGGTTTCACCGAACGGGCCTGGCGGCAGTCCCCGTTCAGCCAGCCGGTCGGCCGCAGCATCAAGGCAGCCGGCCAGCAGCCACGTAACCCAGCGCTCATCCAGCGTCTGTGATCCGTGCCGGCGGATAAAGGAACTGTCGCGGACCGCCACGGTCAACCGGCCCATCAGGACGCCCGCCTCCTGCCGCCGCCTCATGCCTTCAGGCAGGGAGCGCTCCCACCACTGTCCCAGCCAGGCGAAGCTCTCAGCGCGGATCTGCAGGAACCTGGTACGGGAAATCGATTGCGTCTGCGGACGCACCACGGCCAGCTGAAGGCCGAAGCGCCAGTAGTCCATCCCCTCGTCGGCAGGAGGGAAGGCCAGGAGCTTGCCGAAGAGATCCTCGCAGCGTGGATCCTGGGCCCTGGAGTCCAGCCAGTTGGGAGTGCCCGCCGCCTGCACCCGGAAGGCATGCTCCAGCGCGGCAGAGAGCAGTTGGTCCTTGTCCGGGAAATGCCAGTAGATGGAGCTGGCTGAGAGTCCGGTGGCCCGGCGGATCATGGAGACTTTCGTTCCCTCATAGCCGTGGCGCGCAGCCAGGGCTATCGCCGTTTCCAGGATGAGTTCCCTGGTCCGCTCCCCCTGGGGATTGGGCCGGTCGGTCTTGCGCTGCGCCAATTGCCACCTGCTGTTCTCGGGTTTGTTCACCTGCCGTGCCTGCCTGAGCCTACTCATATTCGGTCCCGCGGTGCTCTCCGCACCCCGCCCGGACGGAAGTGCGGCGCGGTCGAATGCGGCCCAGATCACCTGTGACGGGCGTCGCGAATAACGCCGTTTGCCCTCACAGTGGCTAGTATTAAGCCACTGTGGTTCTCTTATCCCTCATCGCGACCCATTCTGACGTAGACCTGGAAACCGTCGCCCGGCTTAGTGCGGGCGCGCCCAAGGTCCCTTCCTCCCTGCTGGAAAACGGCCCCGCCGTCGCCGGTGCCGTAGTACTGGCTACCTGCAACCGCTTTGAGGTGTACTGCGAGGCCCGTTCGGAGGCAGACCTCGAGGCTGCCCGCTCCGCGGCCATCGCAGAGATCAGCCGGCACTCCGGCCTGGACGAGGACCTGGTGTCCCGTTCCTTCACCACCAACACCGGCCAGGACGTCGCAAAGCACCTCTTCGCCGTTGGCGCCGGGCTTGACTCCGCTGTGGTCGGGGAACGCGAAATCGCCGGCCAGGTGCGCCGTGCCCTCATTGAAGCCCAGGAGAAGGGCACCGCCAGCGGCACCCTCACCCGCCTGTTCCAGACCGCTTCCCGCACCGCCAAGGACGTCGGCGCCCTCACCGCCCTGGGCAAGCGTGGTCTCTCGATCGTCTCTGTGGCGCTTGAACTGGCCACCGACCTTTCCGTCGACACCGACTGGCGGCAAAAGGCTGTTGTTGTCTTCGGCACCGGCGCGTATGCCGGAGCCACCATGGCCCTTCTGAAGGAACGCGGCTGCACCGACATCTCCGTCTACTCATCGTCCGGGCGCGCTGAATCATTCACTGCCTCCCGCGGCGGTACCGCACTGGACCGGGATTCGCTCGGTGATGCCGTTGCCCGCGCCGACGTCGTCATTGGCTGCTCCGGTTCGGAGAACCAGGTCAGCGCCGATGACATCGCCCGTGTGCGCGCCGGCTCCACGAAGCCGCTGGTCATGATTGACCTGGCACTGACGCACGACTTCGATCCGGCTGTCCGGGAGCTTGAGGGCGTAGACCTGATCACCCTTGAATCCGTCCGCCTGGCTGCTCCGGCCGAGCAGGCCGAGTCCCTGCAGCAGGCCAACCGGATTGTCACCGACGCCGCCCAGGCGTTCTCCGAGGCGCAGCTCAGCCGGGAACTTGACTCCGCAATCGTGGCGCTGCGGCGCCACACCTTGGGCGTTTTGGACAAGGAACTTGAAAAGGTCCGGGCACAGCACGGCTGCACCGGCGCGGCCCAGGAAGTCGAATTCGCCATGCGCCGGATGGTCAAGGCCCTGCTGCACGTGCCGGCGGTCCGCGCGCGGGAACTGGCTGCCAACGGCCAGCAGGAAGACTACATCCGCGGCCTTGAAGCAATCTACGGCATCACCGTGGACCAGCCGCAGGAAAAACCCCAGGAAAAGCCGGACGGCGATTCGGCGGACACCGCAAAGTCCGCCTAGCCCCACCTCGCTTTGGCTCTGGTGCGCTCCCGTGCTGGACGGGACCGTTAGTAAACGGGCTTCTCCGGCTCCACAGTACGGACCCAGTCCAGGATGCCCCCGTCCACGTTGAAGGCGCGGTCATACCCTTTTCCTCGCAGGAACGCGGTAACCTCCGCAGACCTTCCGCCGGACTTGCAGTGGACGTAAACGGTGCGTCCAGGTTCCGGCAGCACCTCCCCTGCAAGAATGCGTGCCCTGGGAACCAGCCGTGCGCCGTCGATGCTCACGATCCGGTGTTCGGCCGGTTCCCGAACGTCGATCAGGTCGAAATCCGTTTGCCCCGCCGTCCGTTCGGTGAGCAGCGCGGCCAGTTCTGCCGCGCTGATGCCGGGGACGTCAGCCGGGGCCTGGGCGCCCAGCCCGCAAAAGGCCTGGTAATCAAGGAGTTCCGTGACCGGGTCCCGTTCCGGATCCCGCTGCAGCCCTACCTCGCGCCAGCTCATATCCAAAGCGTTGAACACCAGCAGCCGGCCCAGCAGCGTGCGCCCGGTACCGGTGATGAGTTTGATGGCCTCGTTGACCATTACTGAACCGATCTGTGCGCACAGGACTCCCAGCACACCGCCCTCGGCACAGGAAGGAACCGAGCCGGGAGCCGGCGGCTCGGGATACAGGTCCCGGTAGGTCGGCCCGTGCGCGGACCAGAAGACGCTCACCTGGCCGTCAAAGCGCAGGATTGAGCCCCAAACACACGGCTTGCCGAGGATCTCGGCGGCGTCGCTGATCAGGTAACGGGTTGCGAAGTTGTCCGTTCCGTCCAGAATGAGGTCGTAGCCGGAGAAGATTTCGAGGGCGTTGTGCTCATCCAGCCGGGCTTCGTGGAGCACCACCTCCACCAGCGGGTTCAGGGCGTGCACGCTGTCCCGGGCGGAGCGCGCCTTGGAGGTCCCGACGTCGTGCATTGAGTGGATAACCTGCCGCTGCAGGTTGGAGGTGTCCACGGAGTCGTCATCGACAATACCCAGCGTGCCCACCCCGGCGGCAGCCAGGTACAGCAGCGCCGGGGAGCCGAGCCCGCCGGCACCGATCACCAGGACCTTGGCATTCTTCAGCCGCAGCTGCCCTTCTTCCCCGAAACCGGGAAGGATCAGATGCCGGGAATAGCGTTCCTTTTCCTCCCTGCCCAGCTCGTCAGCCGGTGCGGTGAGGGGCGGCAGGCCGGAGGCCGTCTCAATGCTCATGGCACCAATCTATGCCCCGCGCCCAGCTGGTTCGAGTGTCTTCACCTCCCGGGACGGCACGGGTTGCCTTCCGCGGCGGTTACCCCCGGGTAAACTGGTGTCCCATGACCCGGGCCACTGCCCGGGCGAAGTTGGAGAGGTCCCTAACACGTGAGTAACCAGCCCGCAGGCAAGTCCACCCGCCTCCCCCGGGAAGAGCGGCGCAGGCAGCTGATGCGGGCAGCGCAGGAAGTCTTTGTCAGCCGCGGCTTCCACGGCGCGGCGATGGACGAGATCGCCGATACCGCGCAGGTGAGCAAACCCGTGCTCTACCAGCACTTTCCGGGCAAGCGGGAGCTGTACCTCGCTCTGCTGGACGACCACCTTGGAACCCTCACGCAGTTCCTCCAGACCGCGCTGACCTCCACCACGGACAACAAGCTGCGCGTCCGGGAAACCATGCGGGCCTACTTCCGTTTTGTGGCCCAGGACAGCCAGGGGCACCGGCTCGTCTTCGAATCTGACCTGACCAGCGATGACGAGGTCAGTTCACGGATCGAGGAATTCAATGCACGGTTCGCCAGCGACATTGCGGACGTCATCGCAGAGGACACCAAGCTCTCCCATATCGAGGCAACCCTGCTGGGACGGGCTATGGCCGGAATGGCACAGGTCAGCGCCCGGTACTGGCTCGAAACAGACGGACACCTGGACATCGATGCGGCGTCCGAGCTGGTCTACCGTTTAGCTTGGCGCGGAATCAGCCGGTTCCCCAAGGAAATCTAGAGTAGATTCATCCCACTTGAGTTCATTTAAACAGGAGGCACCACGGTGGAAGTAAAGATCGGTATCCAGAACGTCGGACGCGAGATCGTGTTCGAGTCCGGGCAGAGCGCGGACCAGGTCGCCGACACCGTCGCCGAAGCAATCAAGGGGTCCAAGGAGCTGCGTCTGACAGACGAAAAGGGACGCCTCATCATCGTTCCCGCCGGAGTCATCGGCTACGTTGAAATCGGCGCCGAAGAAGTCCGCCGCGTCGGGTTCGGCGCCCTCTAGCGCATTATGGCCGAAGTGCTGCTTGCTGCCGCCGCAACGGCGGCAGCAGGCTTTATCGTCTGGGGCGCTGACCCCCGCAGGAGCACCTACGGCATCCTCCTGCTGCCGGGGGTTTCCCTGGCAGCAGGCCTGGGCATTTGGATCATTCTGCAGTTCACGCCTGCAGTTACCAGCGCCACATTCTCCTGGCTCACGTGGGCCCTGCCCGTAGCTGCCGGACCTGCAGCGGCCGTTTCGACGGCGCTGCTAACCGTTTCCAGGCGCCTGTCCCGGGACAACGCCGAGCGGGAGCGGATCCTGAAGCTCTAGCCTCCAGCCGGCCGGTCCAGAACCGCTTTCAGTTCCCGCGAGAACCGGGGCGCTGCGGCATCGTGTCCGGCCTTGTTCAAATGGAGCCCGTCCTCGAGCTTGGCGGCCAGTCCGTAGCGCTTCCACCAGTCCTTCAGGCTCAGGAAGTCCAGCCCCTGTTCAGCTGCGATCCCGGCCAGCAGGTCATCGATCTCCGCCCGCCGCCCGCCGCCGTCACCAATGACCCCGACTATCACCATCCGGGTTTCGGGATAGGTCCGTTTCAGTTCCCGAATCAGCTGCAGGGCATTCTGCCGGATCTGCACGTTCCCCGCTCCGTAGGCATCGTTGCCGCCGCCCTGGATGATGACCAGGCCGGGCTGGCCCCAGGGCAGCAGCCATTCCTCAGCCTCCAGCGCCTCCGGGTAGTTATCCACCGTGCCGTTTCCCTTGGTATAGCCGGTGCCCCCTGCTCCCAGGATCACCGGCTTATAGCCCAGTGCGGACAGGCCCCGGCCCACCCAGGTGTCCGGACCGGCCTGTGAATCCCCTATCACCACCGCTGACTGCTGCACGGACGGGTCGTAGGACATGATCCTTCCAAGCCGCGGGGCGAACATCAGTGTGCCCTTCTGGAAATCAGTCCGGAAGTCTCCGCCAAAGCTGTACTCGGACGTTACCGGCCAGCCCAGGGACCGCACCGATGACTTCCACCGCTCGAAGATCTCCGTCCGCAGGGCGCGTACCCCGGTGTCCGGAGACCAAACCAGGGTTTCGGATCCGTAGGAGAAGAAGCATCCCGGGGCAGGCACTGAACACTCGGGAGCAGCAGTTGGTTCGGGCAGCTGGCGGCCCGACTCTGCGCGTGCCTGCACAAAGGTCTGAAGCGCTGACCAGGCATCTGCAGGGACACCCTGCGGCGCCGGCGCCGGTGCATCCGGTTCACGCTGCGGCGCCTCCGGCACGGGCGCCGGGGCCGCGGCAGCAGGCAGCGGCTGCTGCGCTGGCAGAGCTCCGCAGCCTGCCAGCGACACAACGGTCCCCGCGGCCAGTACGGCGCACGCAATTCGGCGCAGCAGACTGCCGGACTCCAAACTCATGGTGTTCCCCAGACTTCTCCTGCAAATGCTTCGCGGTCCGCGCACTCCCAGGTGCGCGCCACGGGACCAACGGTACAGGCGCACGCTGTCCCAGCGGCAGAACCCTGCAAACGAGTCGCCTCAGTTCCTACGGGTCAGGCAGTCAGCCCCAGCAGCGACATCCGACGCGAGTGGTTTCGCGTGAGCTGACTGAAGAGTTCGCGGATCTGCGCGTCATATTCCTCTCGGCTGAGGAACCCGTCCAGCCCCTGTGGCAGCGCCCGCTCGATCACTACGCGCTGAGCCTGCGTGAGGGCTTCCCCCACCAGCCGGCGTCCCCAAAGCGCCAGGCGCGAGGCAAGCCGGGGATCATCCTTCAGGGACTCCTGGAGCCGGACAAACAGCACTTCACTGCCGGTTTCCTGCAGGGATGCGATGAGCTCTGAGCTGGCCGGATCCAGCCGGGATCCGAGCGCGGCATAGAAGTCGTCCGAGATGGCGTCGGTGACGTAGAACTTCATCAGGGATTCATGCCAGTCCCCCGGCCGCGTGCGGTCGTGGAACGCGTCGACGGAGGCCTGGAAGGGCGCCATGGCGTCCTCCGCGCTGATGCCCATCGACTCCAGGTATGCAGTGACCCGCTCAAAGTTGTTGTATTCGCGCACAGCGAGTCTCCCCAGCGCAGCGCGGTCCCGCAGACTGGGAGAGAACCGTGCGTCGGAAGACATCCGCTCGAACGCGGAGAGTTCACCGTAGGCAATGACGCCGAGCAGGTCCGAGAGGAACTGCCGGTATGCCGCCGGCGTCCCCGGCGCCTCAGTCTGCCCAGTTGCCGATGCTGCGTTGTTCTCGCTCATACGCCCAGCGTACCGGTGTGTCCGGACTCTCATCCCTTTGGCCGCGCGGTGTCGCAGAAGGAGCCGCCGCAGGCTGGGGCAGGACCAAACTCGCTGGAGAAGCCGAATGCGGCCCGTTGCGGCAGCACCGGGTAGACTGGAGGGGTAGTAAATGGATGCCCGGTCGTTCCCACGTTCTTGAAACCATCATGAAACGCCGGTTGGAGACACTAACCAGCCGGCTGTGAGACCCGCAGTACCTACGCGAACTTGATATTTTCCGGCCGCTGCCTTTGCCGAATGCAGTTGGAGTGGCCAGCAGTCCTTAGCCCGCGATCGGCTTCCGCTGGACGCATCACCTGCGCGCCATCCGCTCCGGGATGGGCCCTATGCCCTCTCGTCGAGCGCGGCACCGCAGAATGCCTAACTGAACGGTACGTAATTGAACACTGAACTTTCCCAGGTCAGCGACGCGCAGCTGACCGCTGATGACAGCAATGAAGAACTCGAAGTCACCGAGACCATCGCCACGACGGATGCCGCAGCCGAAATCCGCGAACTGACGTTCGCAGATTTTGGTGTGCGCTCCGACATCGTCGAGTCCCTCGCCGACGCCGGCATCACCCACCCCTTCCCGATCCAGTCGATGACCCTGCCGGTGGCCCTTGGCGGCCACGACATCATCGGCCAGGCCAAGACCGGCACGGGCAAGACCCTCGGTTTCGGCATCCCCGCGCTGCAGCGCGTCATCGGACCGGAGGACGAAGGCTACGCCGATCTGGCCGTACCCGGCGCCCCGCAGGCCCTGATCGTCGTCCCCACCCGTGAGCTCGCGGTGCAGGTGGCCGGTGACCTGACGACGGCGGCACGCCGCCGCGGCGCACGAATCGTCACCATCTACGGCGGCCGTGCCTACGAGCCCCAGATCGAGGCCCTGGAAGCCGGCGTGGAAATCGTCGTCGGCACCCCCGGCCGCCTGATCGACCTGT
>JBELZL010000046.1:0-20702 GCA_040274025.1 Arthrobacter sp.
AGCACCTGTCTTGTAAACAGGGGGTCGCCGGTTCGAATCCGGCAGGGGGCTCCACTAAACCCCTCCTGATCGGGTAAAACGCCCGATCAGGAGGGGTTTTTCATCTGCCAAAAAAGGCGCACACTACACGCTTACGACACGCATTCGCTGAGAACCTGTCAGCCGTCCCGGAGGAGCATTGGGCGGAATACTCATTGGGGGCCGGTACTGGTTCGGCCCGAAGGCGGGGGCGCCACGGCCTCCCTTTAGCGGTCAGGGGAAGCGGCGGCCCAGGAAGAAGAGGAAGACGCACGCACCAGACCCCGCACTGCGGCGGCAGGAAACTTGCGCTTTGCGTATGAACGTCCGTTCTTTTCCACCTCCTGCCCAGTAACTTTGCCTCTTCTCTATTGGCCTGGGAAATCCCGGTGCTAGCTTGACCAGACGGCTGGCCCCCGTCAGCCCGAAACCAGCACAAAGGAGTGCACCGTGAGAAATCCAGCCACCCGGTCCGGTTTCTTCCTTGCTGGCCTTCTAGCCGCTGCACTAAGCGTTCCAGCGGCAGGAACGGTCATGACATCGCAGACGAACGGGGCAGTACCCGGTGGCGAAGCCACCACTGACTCCAAGGAAACACAAAGCGCGACGGGAGGCTCGTCCCCGTCAACTCCCTGGGTTGGCAGCTGGGCTGCCTCGATGACCCCCGCCGGGCCAGACGGCAGCGTTTCCGGAGCGGGGTTTACCGACGCCACTCTTCGCCAGACAGCTCACCTGTCCGTCGGCGGCGACAGCCTGCGCATCAGAATCAGCAATGATTTCGGTACCACCCCTTTGGTGATCGGCGCTGCCACGGTTTCTCCCGGCTCGGCTGCTGAGGACCCAAATCCGGAGAGGATGCACGAAGTAACGTTTGACGGCGACTCCTGGGTAACTATCCCCGCGGGTGCTGAATGGGTGTCCGATCCCGTGCAGCTTTCCATGGAAGGAAACTCTGACCTGACGGTCAGTATGTACCTGCCAGGCCCAACCGGACCCGCTTCTGTGCATACGCTCGGAAGAGCTACCTCGTACCGTGCAGCGGGAAACGCCACAGCAAGCTCGGCGGACTCCTACGAGGTTCTGGATACGTCGCGCTATTTCCTGGAAGGGGTGGATACCGCAACGAAGGCAATCGGATCGGTGGTCTTCTTCGGTGACTCCATCACGGATGGATATGCCTCCACCGTGGACGCCAACCTCCGTTACCCGGATCAGGTCGCTGACCGGCTGATGCGCCGGCCCGAGGCCCGGCAATGCGGAGTGCTCAACGCGGGAATCAGCGGTAACCGGGTGCTTGAAGATGCTGGCACAGCGGGCATCTCGGCCCTGTCCCGATTCGAGGACGACGTCATTGACCAAACGGGTGTGCGCACCGTTGTACTGCTCGAGGGCATTAACGACATCGGCCGGACAGCCGGAGCGCTGGAACCGGAGTCATTGATCGCCGTATACCGGCAGTTCATTGAACGGGCCCATGACCACGGCATCCGGGTAGTGGGTGCCACGCTGACGCCGTATGGCGGAGCCGGGTACTACACCGATGAGGGCGAGCAGGACCGCCAGGCGGTGAACTTCTGGATTCGGACGTCCGGGGAATTCGATGGGGTGGTCGACTTCGACGCCGTGGTCCGGGACCCCCGCGACCGCAGCCGGCTCCAGGCCCGGTTCGATCCGGGGGATCATCTCCATCCGAATGACGCCGGTTACGCAGCGATGGCGTCAGCAGTCAATCTTCAGGAGATCTGCCGGCGCTAGGGCAGACCCCAGCGGTGGGGCTTTCCGTGAGGGCTGCACCTGCCGGTGGGAGTCGAGAACGCCCAAGGCCGGTGCCATCCGGATACGGCGGCGCCGTGGCCGAGCCGGTAAGGCTCGACCACGGCGCGTGGTGTCCGCTGCACCGGTTTGCACCGGGAACATCACAGACTCTAGACGGTGACGGCTCGGCCCGTCCCCGAGGACCCCGGCAGGCCAGCAGTGACCTCGCCCGGCAGGTTCGCGTCGCGCACTTCCTGGTACTGGGGCAGGTGGGTGTACAGCTCGTCGCGCAGCGGGTTGCGGTGCCGCTTGAGAATGGTGAACACCTGATAGACGGCGACCGAGATGTTGGCTGCCAACGAGACAGCCGACACGACGAACAGTGCGGTGGGGTTGTGCGAGGACTCGACGGCGAACGGCGAGGTGCTTACGAAGGTCGGGACCGCCATGGTGAACATCATCCACAGCGCCAGCGTGTGGGCGCGGTGCTGCAGCCATGCACCCTTCTTGATGAAGAATGCGGGGATGGTGCAGGAGATGAGCAGTGCCGCGCCGGCGTAGAACGAGTGGTCACCGACGCAGTTGTAGACGTAGGCAAAGTTCCACAGGTCGTAGGCGACGATCCAGAACCACATCATGTCCGGCCAGATCATGTCTTTCGACTTGTCGCTCGAGACGATGATGCCCGTCCATCCGCAGATGGTGAGCAGGTTCAGGATGCCGGCGATGGCATTCATGTAGTTCCACGGGCCGCCGACCATAAAAACGCCGTCGTGCATGCCCTGCAGGCCCGCCACCTCGAAGTCGCGGATGACTGCCTCGGCGATGTTGATAGCCAGGATCAGCGCAGGGAACAAAAGCATCCAGCGGTTCTTCGCAAAGCGCGGGACGTACCGGATGAGCATAAAGCCCAGGCACCCGAGGAGCGCCGAGTACACCTTCACCCAGTGGAACCAGGTACCTGTGGACGATCCGTCTCCGGCCGTCGTCGGCCACACGAAAACGGTCAGCAGGATGGGCAGCGCCACGAAAAAGGCCAGTCCGGCCCACTTCCAGCGCCGTGTCACCTCATTGAGTGCGATGAGGCCAACCAGGACGACGCCGAACATCGCCCAGGAGTACCAGGGAATCGATTCGTACAAGAACATCTAGGGACCTCTCCTTAGCAGCCCGGTGTATAAGTTCTTTCGGATTTAACGGTAGAAACGCCCGCGCCACGGGTCATCAGACAGGTGGTGCGATGTGTCCAGCTGCGCCCCGGTGTTACCTTCAGACATGACCGATGAGGTCCCTCCGGCGAAGCGTTCTGCGGATACAAGAGCGGCTCTCGCAGCCGCGCTCAAGGCCCGGCTGCGCTCCCAGCCGCTCGATAGGGTGACAGTCACCGAACTGGTGCGGGACTGCGGGCTGACGCGGCAGGCGTTCTACTACCATTTCCCGGATGTGCGGCAGCTCGCCGCCTGGGTGTTCGAGACAGAGGTGGCCCGGCAGGTCCGCACTTTCGCGGCCGAGGTGGGCTGGGCCGACGGACTGGTGCGGTTGATGCTCTACATGCGCGGGAACCGTGAATCGACGCTGGCGGTACTCGACGGGGTGGGACAGCCCGGCCTGGAGCGTTTCCTGTTTGGGCAGATGCGGCCTATCACCGAGGCCGTGGTGGACCAGGACGGCGGCGGACCGGCGAACCCAAGGGACCGCGTGCTGGTGGTCGACTTCTATACCTCGGCCGTGCTCGCCGTAGTGCTGCGATGGGTCGCGGACGGCATGGTAGAACACCCCTACCGCGTGGTCGGCGATCTGGAGATCATGCTGCACGGCGCCGTGCGCGAGTCAGTCCGCCGGCTCGACGCGCGTGCCGCACCGCAGGCAACGAAGCGGCCGCAGCGAGGGGGTAAGCTCCCTCCCGGTTAAGGCCGCAGACGCTAGGATGGCGGCAAGGTCCGGGGCGCACCACTAGAGTCCGGACACCGCCGCAGACAGGGCTCATCATCACCGCAGGAATGGCTGCCAACCGGGCCGCCGTGAAGGTCTGACACGCAAAACCGGTCCGCCGACCTGTTTGATATCCATTTGTGTCCTAATGCGCCGCAGCGAAATGGCATTGTTCGCTATTCTCAATGTGGAACAAAGCACAGACTCAAGCGCCGGGCCGAAGCCGGTGATTTCCATGGGGGTGGAATCACCGGCTCCGGGCCGGCACCTGTTTTTAAGCGTGGGTGGAGCTGTCCCGGTAATCGGTGTACATGTACGGGTTATCCAGGATTCGGGTTTCCGGAATATCCGGATTCATATCCTGCTGCCAGGCCTCCGGTCCCAGTTCGGACTGCAGATGCTCTACGGTCGTCTCGACCCGGCGGCGCAGTGCATCGAGGTCCACGCCCACCAGCCGGTGGTCGAATTTGACCGTCCGGCCGTTGACCAGCACTGTGTGCACGTCCCCGCGGCCCGCCTGCAGTGCCACCTGGCCGTAGGGATTCAGGACCGGGAAGGCCGACGGCGAATGGTCGTTGCGCAGCAGGACGATGTCAGCCTTCTTGCCCGGTTCCAGGGACCCGACGGCGTGCTCCAGCGACAGTGCTGCCGCCCCGCCGCGGGTGGCCCAGTCCACCACATGTTCGGCCCGCAGCGAGGAGTGGGTGACGGTGTCCCCCTGCTCGTGGGCGCGCATGTGCTCATAGGAACGGTCCGCACCCAAAGTGGTCCGCATGGCAGTGAACAGGTCAGAGCTGAACCAGACGCTGGTGTCGATGGACAGGGACATGGGGATGTTGTGCCGGCGCAGGACCCACGACGGCGGGTAGCCCTGGCCGCAGCTCTGCTCGCTTTCAGTGGACAGGGATACTGAACCCCCGGTGGCGGCGATGCGCTGGTAGGAGTCCTCGCTGAGCGTGGCAGCGTGGACGTAAACGGTGCCGGGAACCATAAAGCCGTGTTCGTGCATCAGCCGCACGCCGTCGTCGTTCGTGGCTCCCCAGACGCCGGCGTGGGTGGTGACCGGCAGATCCAGTTCCCGGGCCACCTCGAAGGCTGCTTTCTCCGGGAACGCAGGGTCTCCGGTGACGTCGAAGGCCAGCTGGAACTTCATCATGTCCGTGCGCGGATTCCGGCGCTTGACGAAGTCCGTGAACTCCGGTTGGGTAGTCCATTCCCAGGGCCCGGCAAAGATGTTTCCGGGGGCAAAGACGAAGCGCCCGCCGGTTTCTTCGAGTGCGGAAAGCGCCGCTTCGGCATGGTCGAGTGTGCTTAGGCCGTGGGACCAGTCAACGGAGGTGGTCACCCCGGCGTCCAGCGCGTCCCAGGCAGAGAGGGCGTTGCCGGTGGCGATGTCTTCGGGGCGGAATGCCTTGCCGTGCTCCAGGTAATACCAGACGAAGTACTGCGTGAGCGTCCAGTCCGCGCCGTAGCCGCGCATCGCGGTCTGCCACATGTGGCGGTGGGTGTCCACCATGCCGGGCATGACAATTCCGCCGGCGGCATCGATTTCGAAGCTGCCCTCGGGGACTTCCAGTGCGGGTCCGACGGCGGCAATGTCCTCACCGATCACCAGCACGTCCGCGTGCTGCAGGACGCGGCGGGCGGCATCCATGGTCAGGACCGTGCCGCCTCGGAAGACAACGGGCTGATTCTCCGTAGGTGTTGGTGTTGGTGAAGTGCTGTTCATGCTGAGCTCCTGGAAGGGGTCGGGAAAGGGCAGGTAAAGACAAGTGCAGTGCGGGTATCAGGCGGTGGGTCTGCCTGCCGTTCTGCAGCGGACAACAGTGAGGAAAACCAGGGCGGACACGGCAGTCAGCAGGACGGCAGCCGCTCCTGCCGCGGTGCCGCCGAGCAAAGATGCCAGGGCGGGGAAGCGTCCTGCCAGCAGCGCATCGGCAGAGAACGCCCCTGCTCCGGTGAAGGCAAGGCCGGCTGCTGCTGCGGCGAGGACGAACGGGTACTCTCCGCCGCCCCGCGCGTTCCAGAAGGATCCGGCCTTGAGCTGGGAAACCGCGCCGGCCACGGCCATGGTTCCGGCCGCAGCCGCCGCGCCGAGCGGAAGGAAGAGGCCCAGCAGCAGGGACAGCCCGGCCAGGGCCTCAGTCACGGAGGCCATTCGGGCCATAATCCTCCCCGGGTGCAGGCCCAGGGATTCGAAGACACCGGACATCGCATCCAGTCCCTGTCCCTGGAACCAGCCCAGGGATTTCTGCGCGGCGTGGGCCAGCAGGACGGCACCGATCAGCAGTCGCAGCAGCAGCAGTCCTTCATCCACGGCTTCCTCCGGTTCCGGTCACGGCGGATACTGCTTAAGTCACAGCGCCGTGGACGGGTACGGATACCCGGTCCAGTGTTCGAGCCGCTTGGCCCAGTCCCGCTGATAGGAAAGGGGACCCTTGCCGCGGGTCCAGTCTTCTTCAAACAGGCCGATGAACAGGGTCAGGTACAGGAAGAAATGGCAGCCGTTCTCGAACAGCCACACATAGTCATAGGTCTCCAGCGCCTTCCTCTCGGCAGCAGTGAAGGAAAGCCAGGTGGTCTTCTCTGCCGGGTTCAGCCACTGGCCCACTTCCTCCTCCCACTGTGCAACAGCGGCAGCGGGGTCAGCCTTGTACCGGGCCACCCAGTCCGGATCGCGGTCAACCGTGAAGAGGAATTTGTTGACGTAGTATCTGCTCACGCCGGTGCTCCCTCCCGGTCTGCGTACATCGGGCCCAGGACCGCCCCGGAGGCCGCTGCAGCACGCACCGCGGCCTGCAGCAAATGGTCTTTCTGGGTGGGGTACCAGGTCATGAACATCTCCCGCGTGTGGTAGAGATCCAGCTGGTCCACGTAGTCGGCTTCCTCCCCGGCCGCGATCCCCATCATCAGGATCAGGTCCATAAACCCGTGTGTGGCGTTCCCGGACGCGGCCATGGATTCGTGGGTGACATTGGACAGGATCGCCTCGATGTTGCCGGTGGAGAGCCACTCAATGGCCTGGGCGTCAAAGGCCGGGTCCGGTCCGTGTTCACCGAACATCCGCGGCCCGCCAAGTTCCAGGGAGAGATGGCCGGTGCCGATGGCTGCGACCTTCCGGTCCGAGGGAAAGGCCTCGATGACCCGGCGGATGGCCCGGCCCAGGTCCCAGAACCGCTTGGGGGAGGGCAGCGGCGGGGCGAAGATGTTCGTGTAGATCGGAACGATCGGCAGGTCCGCCTCCGGCCGGAGGGTAATGATCGGGCAGATGATCGAGTGGTCGATCTTCAGTTCGTGGCTGAAGGAGAAGTCGAATCCGGCGTCCATCAGCCCCTGGTGCATAAAGCCGGAGAGTTCCGTGTCACCGTCGAGCAGGTAGCGGGGCAGGCCGAACTCGCGCTCCTCGTTGTAGAACGTCGCGTCGTATTTTTCCTGCTTGCCGATCAGGAATGTGGGGTAGTTGTCCAGGAAGAACTGGTGGAAATGGTCGGCCCCGACCATCACCAGCACGTCCGGCTCCGCGGCTGTCAGAGTCTGCCGGTAGGCCTCGACCTGCCTGCGGCATGCGGGCCTCGGAGTGGTCGGTCGTGGCTTTGAGATAAAACGGGTGGTGCGTGCTGGCCAGCACTGCGGTGAGCTCGGCCATGGGGTCCCCCTTCCGGGTGGGTGTCAAATGGTGTCGGGATTGACGTAGCCCGCATTGCGGTCCACGGCCATGTAAATGTCATTGGCAATTGGGTTGCGGCGTTCTTCTGCCAGCTGGCCCAGCAGTCCTGCGGCACGCGCCAGCAGCGCGAAGCCGCGCAGCAGTTCCGGCGGCAGGCCAAGGTCGGCCAGCGCGGCACCGCAGACACCTGCGCCGTTCAGCGGCAGCTGGCGGCCAAGGGCTTCGCCGCTCATCCGGCCCACGGCCTCGAACAGGCGCAGATGCGGCCCGCGGACCCCTTCCTCCTCGGCGATGCCGATCAGCACCGGGGTCCGGGGGTCGCCGTCCTTGTGGTTCGGGTGGCCGAGCCCCGGTACCAGCCGTCCGGAGGCCCGGCGCGAGCGGATTGCCTCCATCGCCAGCGCATCCCAGCCGGCGTCGTCGCCCGGCAGTTCATCCTGCTCGGCCAGCACCTCGGCCAGGAACTTGGCGCAATCTTCGGTCACGCCCAGGAATCTGGACCCGCCGCCCAGCAGCCCCGCCGCCAGTGCACCCTGCAAAGAATCCGGGGCGCTGAGGTAGGTGAGCCGGGCAGCAATTGCAGTGGGGGTGAACCCGTGGTCCGCCAGGGCCACGAGCACCGCTTCGAAGACCCGCAGCCCGGAGGCCGAGGGGCGGCGCATGGCCACGAGCCAGAAGGCGAGTTCGCCGAAACTGACCTTTCCCATCAGGTCCCCGGCCAGGTCCTGGCCCAGGAGACGGATCTCGGTGCGGCTGGAGGTACCCAGGGAAGTGGGGAAGAACAGGTCCTGGCCGGTTGGCGCAGTCATCGGTTTTCCTTAGGGTCGGCGGGGGCCAGCTCATCGCTGAGCCAAGCCCGGATCTGTTCGGTGTGTTCACCCAATGCGGGCGGGGCGAGGTCATAACGCGGAGGGGTGGCCGAATAGGTGATGGGATTGCGCACCGCCGGCACCGCGTCCGGTCCGGACCCGGCGAAGACAACAGGATCAAGGCCAAGTTCCTGCGCGTATTCAACGCCCTGCCCAATGGTGTTGATGGGACCGCAGGGAACCCCCGACGCGTTGAGCCGCTCAAACCAATGTGTTGCGGGGCGGGTAGTGAGCTGCGCGGTCAGCAGCGGGCGCAGTTCCTCGCGGCGCTCGGTGCGGTCGGCATTGTCTTTGAACCGGGGGTCCGCTGCGACTTCCGGGATGCCGAGGACTTCGCAGAGCTTGCTGAACTGTGCGTTGTTGCCGGCGGCGACCACCAGGTCATCGTCGGCTGTGGGGAGGGGTTCATAGGGAAAGAGGCTGGGGTGCGCGTTGCCCATCCGGAAGGGTACTGCGCCGCCGGAAACATAGGCGGCAGTCTGGTTCACCAACCCGGAGAGGGCGGTCGACATCAGGTTGGTTTCCAGCAGTTGTCCGGCCCCGGTGGCGTCCTGGTGCCTCAGGGCGGCCAGGATGCCGACGGCGGAATGCAGGCCGGCCATCACATCGAACACGCTGATTCCGGCCCGGTAAGGCGGTCCGTCCGGGTCGCCGGTCAGGCTCATCAGGCCGGACATGGCCTGCACTATCAGGTCGTAACCCGGCAGCGAGGCGCCGCCCTGGGTTCCGAAACCGCTGATGGAGCAGTAGATCACCGCCGGATTGGCCTGGCGGACGGATTGATAGTCGAGTCCGAAGCGGGCCAGGCCCCCCGGCTTGAAGTTCTCGATCAGGACGTCCGCCCGGCGGGCCAGCGCCCTGGCTGTCGCCAGATCGGCGTCGTTCTTGAAATCCAGCACCACGGAACTCTTGTTCCGGTTGATCGAGGTGTAATAGGTGGACACGCCGTCGGGCCGGACGGGCGGCACCCAGGACCGGGTGTCGTCCCCGGCCGGGCTCTCCACCTTGATGACCTCAGCGCCCAGGTCCGCCAGCAGCATGGTGGCATACGGCCCTGCCAGCACCCGGGAGAAATCCGCGACCACCACCCCGTCCAGGGGCAGGGGCGAAGCGGCTGGAGGTGATTCGGGCACGGTACTTCCTCTCGGGCCGTACGGCGGCTATTCTCGACCTGTCCGCTAGGCGGACACTTGTCCGCCGGAAGGGCGGTGGGACAAGGATTCACGTTCGCAAACACTGTGTCAAGGGTCACAGTAGCTTGGGGGAGGCGGGACGAAGTATGCCGGGAGAACGCGGTCCGGATTTCATTGAGGCGCTGGCCAGGGGACTGGAGGTGATTCGTCACTTTGGGCCGGACGGCACCGAAATGTCCCTGAGTGAAGTGGCGGCCGCCAGTTCACTGGCCCGGCCGACGGCCCGCCGGATTCTCCTGACGCTGGCGGACCTTGGGTACGTGAACGCCCACGGGGGCCGCTTCAGCCTCACCCCGCGGGTCCTCGAACTCGGGATGGCCTATGTGGGTTCCCTGGGGCTGTGGGACATGGCCCGGCCGCATCTGCAGCGCCTGGTCTCAAGCACCGGGGAATCATCCTCGATGGCACAGCTGGACGGCTCGGACATTGTCTATGTAGCTCGGGTCGCGGTTCCCAAGCTCATTGCCCTGCGCGTTGAAATCGGCACCCGGTTTCCTTCCCTGCGCACCTCCCAGGGCAAAGTCCTGCTTGCCGGCCTGCCCTTTGGCGAAGCAAAGCGGGCGCTGGAGGAACACACCCGCTCCGGTCTGCCGGCCGCGCCCGTGCCTCCGGGAAAAGAACTGCGGACCATGCTCGACGCCGTCCGCTCCCAGGGCTGGGCGCTCGCCGACGAGGAGCTGGCGCCCGGAGTCCGCTCCGTAGCAGTCCCGGTAGCGGACGGATCAGGGAAGGTCCGGGCCGCCATGAACGTCACAGTGCATGCAGCCGAAACCAGCGTGGCGAAGCTCCTGGATGAATATCTTCCGCTGCTGCAGGAAGCTGCTGCGGACACGAGCGCTGACTGGGGCCGGTGGCAGGCCCGCCCGTGCTCGGCCTAGGGTCCTCCGCGGGCTACCCGCCCGTGGGCCGCGCGCCGGCCGCGTTGCGGGCGTGGATGCTGTCCAGCACGGATTCATCCCAATCATGGCGGCAGATGCCGTCAGCGACCGGGACGAATCCGTGACAAATCCTAGCCCTCAGCCGCGCCCCACCACGGTTCCTTGGCGGCGTCGTACGTGCCGTCATTCTCGGCCAGGTTCAGCCATTGGTTGACGTACTCCTGGAACACCGTGTCCCCAAGGGGCAGCAGGTAGGCCTTTTGGGAGAAGTTGAACGGGTTGTCCGGATCCACGGCGCAGAGTTCGGGATATTCGTTGGCGACCCACTTCACCTCGGCGGCGTCTGTGGTCATCACGTCCGCCCTGCCGGCGACGATCTCGTCGAAGATCGTGTTGTTGTCCTCGAAGCGGATGATCTCGCCCTCCGGGTAGTTCGTGTCCGCGAAGATTTCGTTCGTGCCCCCGATCGGAGTGATGGAGCGGACACCCGGGGTGTTGATCTCCTCCACCGTGTCGTAGAGCTCTTCCTTGCCGCAGAGGGTGATCGGGGTCTTTCCGTCGTCCAGGACGGGGTCGGTGTAGAACGCCTGCTGGGCACGCGCCAGGGAAATCGAAACGCCGCCTACCCCAATGTCGCATCCGGCCAGGAAGTCGGGCATCAGGTCCTTCCACGTGGTCTGCACAAACTCGACGTCGACGTCCAGCCTGGCTGCGAGGTCCTGGGCCATCGAGATGTCGATTCCGCTCCATTCGCCCGTGTCCGGATCCTTATAGGTGAAGGGGCGGTAATCGCCGGTGGTGCAAACCTTCAGGGACCCGCGCTCGGTGACCGCAGCGAGGCGGGACTCCGGGCCGGATTCTTCGGCGGCAGCCGTCGGCTCATCCGCAGTGGCTGTGCATCCGGTGGCCAGCAGTGCGGCTGCGGCAAGAACGGGCAGCAGACGGTACTTCATATGTTGCTCCTTGTCTCGTGGGGGCGGAGCGTCTTTGCTCCGTCCCATCAGAGCTAGCAGGAGCTCTAGGCGTCCGTCTGCCCTAGTCAGAGCCATATAGGGGCATGATGCCGTTTTGTTACCGTCCGGCCGGGATCAGTATTTGAGCGCCAGCAGGGGTGCGTCCCGCAGCATGGGAAACTGAAGGAGTGCATCCCAGCGATACTGTCCAGCCGATCCTGCTCCGCGTGGACAAGGAAGACCCCGCAGCCCACCGGGACGCCGTAGCGGCAGCAGCGCTCGCCTGCGTACTTGCCTACGCCCGGCGGAACACCGGGGAAGACTGGGAGGAGTGGGTACACGGACGCTTCACCAAGACGGTGCGCCGGGCCGGTCCCAAACCCTTCGCGAAACTCAGCGCCGGGGCGCCGTCCGGGACCGTGGTCATTGGCAGGGCCGAGGCAGCGGCCTTTGAGCCGCAGCGCTACGAAGACATGCCGCGGTCCCTGCGCTCCCTGCAGGTCTCCGGAACCCAGCTGCCGGCAGGCCAGCCCGTGCCGGCCGGCCCGCGGAACCCGCTGATAGTGCTCAACCAGGAACTTGCCATGTCCACCGGGAAGGCAGCGGCGCAGGCAGCCCATGCCCTGCTGGCCTGGTATCTGGCCCTGGCGCCGGAGCAGGCCAGCGCCTTTGCAGCGGAACCCGGTGCCGCGGTCACGGAAGCCACCGCGGAACGCTTCCGTGAACTGGCTTCTGTCCCGGGCGCCGGGCCGCTCATCATTGACGCAGGCCTTACCGAGATCGACCCGGGCTCCGCCACGGCGTTTGTGGCGCCGCCGGGGACGCCACTGCCCCGCAGCTAGCGGGACAGGTCCTTTTCCGCAGCCGGCAGGAGAAGCTCTTCGTCCTGGAGGACGTCCACGGGGCGTTTGCCGGAGAGCAGCGGGTTTGGCCGGCAGAACCACTGGAGGAGTTCCTCATCCCGCCAGCCGCCCAGGCGTCCCAGCCGGATGATGTCCTTGACGGCCGGCACCATCCGGGCCCGTGTCTCGTCGAACTGAAAGCCCGGATACAGGAACGTTCCACCGTCCGCGACGGCGAGCACACGGGCCTTGCCGGTCAGATGGCCGGCACGCAGATTGTCCTGCCCGCCGAAGTGCAGCAGCTCGGCCAACTCACTGATCGTGTACATCCCGAATTCCTGCCGGACCGGACCCCAGGGGTCCGTGGCCGCGGCCTTGTGCCCTTTTCTGCCGCGTGCGCCGCCCGCCGCCATGGGTGCCAAAGCTAGGACGCCATCCGAAGCGATCCAAGGCGCCGGGCATCGCGCGCTCGGGAGTCAAGCTCCGCCGCGGCCTGGGCCGGAAGGTCAATGATGCCGCGCAGTGAACGCTGCAGGCTTCGGTAGGCGCCCTCCACCTCGGTTGGCGACGCACCGCCGTCGAGCAGCAGGTTCAGCGCTGCCCTGGCCTTTGCCAGCTTGCCGCGTTCAGCTTCCGTGAGCTTGGACTGCCCGCAGCGGCGGGCATAGTTTTCTGCCGTCCGCAGCGCCACTTCAAAACGGTCGACGGCGAGGTGCAGCCGGGCCGGGTCGGTGCCCCGTTCCGCTTCGCGGATCCCCTGCATGGCAACGATGACTTCCCGGATCACCGGGTCGCTGTAATCGGTCATGACCGGATACTCGATGAGCAGGGAAACGTCTGTTTCATATCTGGACCAGGACACGAGGGCAGCGTCCCGGCGGGAGCGGGCGGAGTCCCAAGACGCCGCTGTTGCTGCGGCCCGGGACAGGCGGTTCCGCCGGGCCCTGAGCAGCTTGGCTGATCTGCTTGCTGCCATGCCCAGCCCGGTAATGGCCCCGATGCCCAGCGGCGGAATGACGAAGGCCAGCACAAACGTGTAGGCCGGTGGTACGGCACCCCAGATCGCCCAGGATGCAAAGGAGAGGAGGGCGTACACGCCCAGTACCACCAAGCCGGAGCCCAGGGCGAAAAGAACCAGTGCAGCCGCAGCAAGCCTGCGGGCTATTCTCTTCAGCATGCGGACAGGATAGCCGGTGAAGCTGGATTCCGGCAGGGAACGCGGATACCGCAGCGGACCCTAAGTCCGGTTCTGCGGGCGAAGCCGCCGGCCGAAGGAAGTTGAGCAAGAACTGCGGTTATCTTTGGGAAAAGTTGCCGAAGGCGTTCCTAGAGTCTGTTCATGGGGACTTACAACGCAATTTCACGCAGGACACCGTCCAATGATGTGCTTACTCCGTCTTCCAGGGAGACGGCTGGGATCCGCTGGGTACACTCCAGCCGTGCCCAAGGCGCACCTGCCAGACCGGCGCTGAAGCCCGGGCAGGTTTACGTCACGCGCCGGGGAACCGTATACCACTCCGACTGGTGCCAGGTGGTCCAGCGGACCTGGGAATTCAACCGCCCAGCCCTGCAGGTCTGTGCCGAGGAGGAAGTGGGCTCCCGCCGTCTCTGCCGGTCCTGCGCGGAGGAAGCCAGCCGCTCCTGAGCGGACCGACCCGCAGGCAGGTGGGCGGCGCTGGACTGCAGCTACCGCGCGCCCCGGAGCCTTTCCAGCTCCCGGCGGTCCTTCTTGGTGGGCCGGCCGGTGCCGCGGTCACGCTGCGGAATGCCCAGCGCAGGCACGGGCGGGCGTTCGGGCGTGTGGTCTGCGTAGAAATGCGATGCCGCTTCGGCTCCCACGCGTTTGGCTATCAGGCCGCGCACTTCCAGGATCCGTTCGAACCCGGGCTGCCGCACCCGGATGGTGTCACCTGGCTGGACGGCGGCGGCGGCTTTCGCGGCGTTGCCGTTGAGCTTGACGTGTCCTGCCCGGCAGGCAGCCGTGGCGGCGGAGCGGGTCTTGTAGGCACGGATGGCCCAGAGCCATGCGTCAATGCGCACGGTGCGGGCGGTGGCGTTCGGAATGCTCATGGTGATTCCCGAGTCTAGTCCGCCGTTTCGTTTCCCCGGTGCCGAAGACCCAGAAGATCCCTGGCCTCTGCCTCGGCATGCAGCTGGTCGGGGGAGAGCAGCGCGCCCTGCACAACGGCGTCGTGCAGCGGCGCCGCCCGCGCCGCCAGCAGGCGCCTGAGCTCAGCCGGTGTATAGGGATCGGGGAAACCGGTGTGGGCCACGGCGTGGCAGGTGGGACACAGCGGAACCAGATCTGTCACCGGGTCCAGCTCGTAACTGGCCGTGAGGAGCGCCGGCGGCACAATGTGGTGCACCTGCAGCACTCCCGAAGCCTCCGTTCCGAACACGGCTTGAGGATCAAGGCCGCAGACCGAGCACGCGGTGCCGTGGTGGACCTGGCAGATGCGCGCGGCATCGGGATCGTGTTCGTAGCGGCTGGCCAGGGACCAGCGCACGGCCTGCTGGGGGAGGGAGCCCGGTAACGGGCCGGGGGGCCCGTTGTGTCCGCCGGCAGCGCTGCGGGACCAGGCCCGGCGAAGGTCCTCACCGGTGCTTCGGCCCAGGCGGGCAACACCGCCCGGTTCAGGAAAGAGGCCGGGGATTTCCGGGGGGAGGTCCGCAAGGAGAACCGGTTCGCCCAGCGGCAGCAGCATGTCAATGTCCAGGTCCACGAGCTGCATCCGGGCCTCCGGATCGTCCTGCGGATCGGCTACTGCGTAGGGCGCGGAGACGACTACCCCGTGACCGGCCACCCCGGGGCGCTCGCCGGAGACCGCAAACCAGACGTCCGAGCCGGGCTCCAGCCCGTCAGCAGCTCCTGAGATGTCCCAGACAGCACGGAAGAACCCGCTTTCAGCAGCTACGGCGGCAGCGGCCTGATAATCGGGCTGCCATGCTTCAGGCCAGACCGGATCCCAGCCAAGGAGGGCCCCGGTCATCCGGCGTCCACGGGAAGCGCGGTCAACGCGGCTGGTACGTGAGGCAGTCGGCGAGTTCCGCGCCCGGACCAACACGTACATCGTGTGCGTCGCACATCAGGTGGCTGTTGTAGCGGCATTCTTCGCGCTGGCACGCTCCTACGCTGGCCAGGACCTTGGGCAGGCCGCCGGTGGCGGAGGTGTCGATGAAGGTGGCGCAGCTTGCGTGGTCCTGGGAGCCTCCGACGGTGATGGCGTAGGCCGTGCAGCCGTCGTGGTTGAAATCGCAGTTGTGGACCGAACAGTCGGATACGGGTGCTACATGGTCAGTCATGGTTCCTCCCGTGCTTGGTGCCGGATTGGATCGTGCCCGAGTTCCGAACGTACCACCGTCGGGTGCGAATAATTAGCACGAATTTTTTGGCCGTAATTCACGGGGCCGGGGCACGGCGGACCTACTGCTGCAGGATGGAGACGGCCACCAGGACGGCGGTAACGGTCAGCAGGAGCCTAAACAGGAAGGAGGTTTCCGGGTAGATCCTGCGCAGCAACGGCGGAACCCGGCGGCCGGGTGCAGGCCAGGAGCGGGCATCGCAGCGGATGACGGTCGCGGTAAAGACAATGGCGCCGCCGATGCCGCAGATTGTGGTGAGCATCCCCACCAGCGTGCTGTCCCCGCTCAGGCCGCCGGACGCCAAGACCCCCACGGCCAGGCCCAGCGCGCTGCCGCGTCCCACAAAGTCAAGGTAGCGTCCCATCGCCGGCAGGAACACCGAGAGGAAGCGGCGGACGGAGACCGTCCGGAGCAGCGACGCCGCTGCCTGGGCGCGCAGCCGGGAGGTGCTTCGGAGTTCGCCCCAGTTTGCGGCGGAGTCTATCGCCGGTGCCAGCTGCTCCATGGCCGCCGCGAGTAGTGATTCCTGTTCGGCAACCAGGCGGGGGCGGCGCAGCAGGGCGGCCAGCGCGACGGCGCTTTGGCGGCGCTGCGCGGGGGAGGGGCGGGAGTGCCGGCGCTGTTCCTGTTTTCTTGCCCAGCTGCCCTCATCTGCGGAGGGCAGCATAAGCCGCGGGTCGGTCAGGGTCCGGACCATGCGCCGGCCCAGTGCAGACGCGGAGCGGGCCGATTCCTCCGCCGGCTCGCGCAGCTGCGCGGCCCGTTCTTCCACCAGCTCAAGGTAGCTGTCGGTCAGCGCCGGCAGCACCGTGTTGTCCCAGCAGGCGCGGCCCACGATGAAGACACCGAAGACCGCTGAGACCAGAGCAGTAACCTGGCTGACTGTCCAGAAATCCAGGCCTGCCCACAACTGCTGCACTGTGCCCCTTGCCGCCGTCCTTGTTCCAACGACGCGCTCTGCGCCGTCGCTGAAATCTTGCCACAAGTGAGCATTTGGAGGCCGTGGAACGCTTCTGTATAACCGGAGTATGACCTCCGTGCACCTTGACTCCACTTCTGCGGCGGTGCAGCAGGCCGCTGCAGCGGAGGGACTGGAACTCGACGCTGCCCAGCTGGCGGTGCTTCCGCTGCTGGCTCGGGCGGGCGCTGCCGCTGTCTCCGGAGAAGGGGCCACCGGGGATTCGCTGTATCTCTGGGGCCCTCCCGGCCGCGGGAAGACCTGGCTGCTGGACGCGTTCTATGACTCGGTTCCCGTTGCCGGTAAACGCCGGCTGCACTTCCACGGCTTCTTCCGCGAGCTGCACGCCCGGACCTTTGAGGGATACGGCCGGAAAGGGTACGCGCAGCAGTCGGCGTTCGCTGCCGGGCTGGACGCCCTGCTGGGGGACGCCAGGCTGCTCTGCTTCGACGAATTCCATGTCAACGGCCCAGCCGACGCGGCCTTCGTGACCCGGCTGCTCCGCCAGGTGATTGATCGTGGGATCGTGCTGGTGGCGACGTCGAACTATGCCCCGCATGAACTGCTTCCGGATCCGATGTTCCACCACCTCTTCGAGTCCGGGATCGAGCTGCTCACCACCCATCTGAGCGTGGCTTCCCTCGACGGGGAACGCGACTACCGGTCCGCCGGTCTCCGCGGCACAGCCGGATTTGCTGCCGGCTACCACCTCCGCCAACCGGATCCAGCGTCCCTGGAAGAAGCAGGGCTGCGAACACCCGGACCGGAGGAAACTGCCGTGCTGACGCCCGGCACGGTGGCGCTGCGGGCCGAGCGTGCCGCCGGCGGTCAGCTCTGGTTCACCTTTGCGGAACTGTGCGGGCGCCGCTCGGCGGCGTCGGACTACCTGGCGCTGGCCCGGGATTACCGCCACTGGGTGGTGTCCGGCGTCCCGGACACGAGCCACGAAGATGCGAATGCCTGGCAGCGGTTCGGCAACCTGGTGGATGTGCTGTACGACGCCGGCTGCCGCCTGGACGTGCTCGGCTTCAGTAACTATGACGGCCGTTTCCCGGGCATCGCTCACCAGATAGACCTGGCGCGCATCAGCAGCCGGTTCGGGATGCTGGCTGGTCTTCCCCGGCCGGCCGCCGGCTAGCGCAGCGAATCCAGTTTGGCGGCTGCCTTCTCCACCGCACGGCGGGCAGCCCGCGCCTCACGCCGGGCCTTGTCGCGGGAGCGTTCCAACGTCCCGCGGCGCCGGTCAAGTTCGCTGACTTCACGTTCCAATTCCCGGATCCTGTCCCGCAGATCGTCGATCTCGTCCGTCAGCCCGTCCCGGAACGACGTGTGGCTCTGAACTTCGGACTGGACCTCCGCTAGTCTCTGCTCGGCTTCGTCAGCCGCTTCGCGGGCGCCGGCGAGCTCCTCCTCGGCCTGGCGCACGGCTTTGGCCCGTGCTGCCTGCTGCTGCCGGGATGTGCCCCCGGTGCCTGCTTTGGCGGCTGAGCCCTTGCCGGACCCGGAAGAGCGCTGTTTTCCCCCGGCCTCCGCGGACACCAGCGGTGCCGCGGAATCCGGATCCGCCACGGCGCCGTCGAGCTCCACCGGCTCCCAGCCGTTGGCAACAAGTCCGCGGACCAGCCGGCCGGAGGCAAGGGCTGCTGCCGCGTCCGGGTCGGTCATCGCGGCCCACAGTGTCTGCTCCACCTCGCCCGCCACTGCAGCACTGACTGGATTGCCAAGCCTGTCTGCCAGTTCGCGTGCCTCGCGGGCAAGGGTCCGCAGCGTCCGGTGCCGTTCGGCATTCAGCCGGCGCAGCTCCTCCCGGTCCAGGTCCGCCTGAGCCTCCCGCAGCGAGGCGCCCAGCGCCAGGACACCGGCGATGGAAGGCCCTTCTTCCCGGATGAGCATGTTGGTCAGCCACGCGGCTGCCGAGGGTTTGGGCAGGGCCTTGAACCGCTTGCCAAGCTCCGTTTCGCCGGCCCGGGTGGCTGCGGCGGCTTCGGCATTGCGGGCGGCGGTGAACTGGCCCGGAAGCAGGCCGTAAAGCCGGGTGATGGCTTCGCCCGGGTCCGCGGTTTCCTGCTTTTGGGACGGCGTCATGCCGGATAGGGCCCGAACCGGCCGATGGCCACAAAAACGTTCACGGCAAGCAGGATGGCCGGCAGGGCCACCCGCTGCCTTTCACCGCGCCGCAGGTGGACGGCAATGGCGCAGGCCATCATTACGGCCAGGGCACAGGCAGCGACAGGTGTGAGGACAGGGGCCACATCCGTCGCGGCCGGCAGCAGCAGCCCCAGCGCACCGAGGATTTCGGCCAGCCCGATGAGTCTGACGGCCCAGGCCGGGAAATCAGCCGGCCAGCGCAGGACCCGGACCAGCTTGGCGTAGGGCTGGACCAGCCGCATTACCCCGAGGCCGAAGTACAGCAGGGCCAGCACGATTTCCGCTACCCACAGAAACACCAGCATGGATGATCCTCAATCCCCCCGTTCCCCGCCGGCAAATCCGGCATTGCCATCCTATCCAGCTGGCCCCGCCGCGGCACAGCTATGAAGCGGTCCGGCCCTGGAAACCGGGCGGCACAGCGGTGCTGGAACGGACCACGAATTCAGTGGGGTAGTAGCCGGTAAGCAGCTCACCTCCCACGGGCTGCCCGCGCAGCAGGGACAACACTGCGCCGACGGCGGCCGCTCCCTGCCCGGCCGGGTCCTGGCTAATGGTGGTGAGCTCAAAAACAGCTGAGAGCTCGTGGCCGTCGATGCCGATCACGGACAGGTCCTCCGGCACCCTCAGCCCCAGCTCACGCGCGGCCAGGATAGCGCCCACGGCGATCTCATCGGCGGCGCAGAAGATCCCGGTGACTCCGGCGGACGGGTCAGCCAGCAGTGCCTTGGCGGCAGCGAAGCCACCGGCCACGCTGAACTCGGAGCTGCGCAGCCAGGCCGGCTCGGCAGTGATACCTGCCTCCGCCAGGGCGAAGCGGTACCCGTCCTGCCGCGTGCTGCCCATCCGGAAGTCGCGTTCAAGCTCTTCACCGCCGCCAATGTGGGCGATCCGGGTGTGCCCGAGTGAGATCAGGTGCCGGGTGGCCAGAGCGGAAATGCTGAACTCATCCACCCGCACGGTGGGGGTGTCCGGCAGCGGACCGCCGATCGCGACGATCGGCTTGCCGACCTCGCGCAGCTGTTCCAGCTCCTCTTCCGTGAGGCGCAGCGCAACGGTGATGACGGCGTCGAGCCTTTTGCGCTGCAGCATCTCCTTGAGCACGCTCTCACGGTGGCCCGGGCCGTCGGAGGTGTTGTACAGCGTCAGGTCATAGCCCGCCTCGATCAGGGCAGAGGCCGCCCCCTCGAGGACCTGGGAGAAGTACCACCGCCCCACCGTTGGAATAACAATCCCGATGTTCCGGCTCCGGCCCGAGGCGAGTGAGGACGCGTTATAGGAAATAACGAATCCAAGCTCTTCCGCCGCGGCCTGGACCTTCTGCCGGGTGCTGTCCGAGACCCTGCCGTTGCCGCTGAGGGCCCGGGACACGGTCGCAGCCGAGACCCCTGCCCGGACGGCGACTTCACGAATTCCTGCCCCTCGGGCACTGCGTTCCACGGTGTTTAGGCTAGCCGAATCCACACGGCGGCATCCGGTTCCAGCATGCCGCCGGCGCCCGCGTCCGGAGTGCTGCGCACCAGGACCTCGCCGGCCGGCAGTTCCACCTGCTGGGTGCCCATGTTCATCACGGCCAGGAGGTTCCCGTTGACCAGTGACACCACGCCCTTGTCATCGTGCTCGGGCCACCAGGCCAGCGACCCGTGGCCCAGGTTCAGCTCGCGGCGCAGGGCGAGGGCGTCCCGGTACAGGTTCAGCGTCGAGTCCGGGTCCTGTGCCTGCAGGTTCCGGGACAGTTCCCGCCACTGTTCCGGCTGGGGCAGCCAGGACTTGCCAGCGGAGCTGAACCCGTACGACGGCGCATCCGCCTGCCAGGGCAGCGGCACGCGGCAGCCGTCCCGTCCCAGGCGCTCACCGCCGGTGCGGTGGAAGGTGGGATCCTGCCGGTGGTCATGTTCAAGCATGGTGTGGTCCGGCATGCCGAGTTCTTCGCCCTGGTAGAGGTAGACGCCGCCGGGCAGCGCCAGCATCAGCAGCGTCGCCGCACGCGCACGGCGCAGCCCCAGCTCATGGTCCGGCTGGAAATCCTCCGGGCCCAGGCCGTCGCCGGGACGGGCATGGCCGGGAGCCTGCCCGAAGCGGGAGACGTGGCGGACGACGTCGTGGTTGGAGAGGACCCAGGTGGT
>JBELZL010000047.1:0-20691 GCA_040274025.1 Arthrobacter sp.
CCGAAGTCCACGCTGTGCCCGTACTTGCACACCCCGACGGCGATTGAGGTCTTCACCGTGTGCCGGCTGCGCGCGTGGGGCAGACCGATCCCGCCGGGCAGACCGGTAGCCATCTGGTGTTCCCGGGCCGTGACGTCCTGCAGGAAGCCGTCGAGGTCCCGAATGCGGCTCTGTGCGTACAGGCGTTCGGCCAGCTGCGCCGCGGCGTCGTCCCTGTCCCTGGCCTCCATTTCCAGGATGACCATTTCCGGCTCGGTCAGGACGGCGCCGGACGCGTTCAGGCTGAGCTCACTCATGCGTTCGTGTTCCGGTTCAGCGCGGGGTGATGTCCTGGACGGCCAGCCGTGCGGCGTCGGCGGAAACGTCGTCGGGCTGTTCCTGGCTTAGCCGTTCGGCTTCCACGCGGGCGAGGTAGTGGCGCACTTCCTCTTCCACGCGGGCTTCGTCCCAGCCCAGGATCGGTGCCATCAGCTCAGCAACAACCGGCGCTGCCGAGACGCCGCGGTCCCAGGACTCAATCGAGATCCGGGTACGGCGTGCCAGCACGTCCTCGATGTGGCGTGCGCCCTCATGCGTGGTGGCGTACACGACTTCGGCACCGAGGTAGTCGTCGGCTCCCGGAAGCGGTTCGCCCAGCGAAGCATCTGCGGCGATCAGGTCGAGGACCTCACCGGCGAGGGCACCGTAGCGGTTGAGCAGGTGCTCCACGCGCACGACGTGGATTCCGTACTCGTCCGCTGTGCGGTGGCGCCGGTTCCAGGCTGCCTTGTAGCCGACGGCGCCAAGCAGCGGGATGGTCTGTGTGCAGGATTCGGGAACCTTCTCATCCAGCGCCCGTGCCGCTTCGTCCACGGCGTCCTTGGCCATGACGCGGTACGTGGTCCACTTGCCGCCGGCCACAACCACCAGGCCGGGCACGGGGTGGGCGACGACGTGTTCGCGGGACAGCTTGGCCGTGGAATCGTTCTCCCCCGCCAGCAGCGGGCGCAGACCGGCATAGACGCCTTCGACGTCCTCGCGGGTCAGCGGGCGCTTCAGGACACGGTTGACGTGTTCAAGCAGGTAGTCAATGTCCGCGGACGTTGCCGCCGGGTGGGACTTGTCCAGGTTCCAGTCGGTGTCCGTGGTGCCGATGATCCAGTGGCGTCCCCACGGAATGACAAACAGGACGGACTTTTCGGTGCGCAGGATCATGCCCACGGTGGACTGGATGCGGTCCCGCGGCACCACCAGGTGGATGCCCTTGGAGGCACGGACCTTCAGCTGGCCGCGGTCGGTGACCATGGCCTGGGTCTCGTCGGTCCAGACGCCGGTGGCGTTGACCACCTGGCTGGCGGCGATGTCGAACTCTTCGCCGGTCTCCTGGTCACGGACGCGGGCACCGACCACGCGCTCTCCCTCGCGGAGGAAGTCGACGACGGCGAGCCGGTTCACGGCTGTTGCTCCGTAGTGGACGGCGGTGCGGACCATGTTGGCCACGTACCGGGCGTCATCCACCTGGCCGTCGTAGTAGCGGATGGAGCCGATCATGGCGTCATCCTTGAGGCTCGGTGCAGCACGCAGGGTTCCGCGTCGGCTCAGGTGCTTCTGCATGGGCACACCGCGGGAGTTGCCGGACGTCATGCCGAGGGTGTCGTAGAGGAAAATACCGGCGCCCACGTAGGGGCGCTCCACGAAACGCTTGGTCAGCGGGTAAAGGAAGGGCACTGGCTTCACCAGGTGCGGAGCGATCCGCTGCAGCAGCAGCCCGCGTTCCTTGAGCGCTTCCTGGACCAGGGCGAAGTCAAGCATCTCCAGGTAGCGCAGGCCGCCATGGATGAGCTTCGAGGAACGGGAAGAGGTTCCGGAGGCCCAGTCGCGGGCCTCCACCATGCCGACCTTCAGGCCGCGGGTCACGGCGTCCAGCGCAGCACCGGCGCCCACCACCCCGCCGCCGACAATCAGAACATCCAGCTGGCCGCCGGGTTCCGTCGTCGAACGTAGTCTCTGCAGGGCTTCTTCGCGGTATTCCGGGCTAAGTGCATCTGTTGCCATGGTCTAGTTCCTCTCTGAAGCGTGCCCCGGGGGTGGTGGGGTTGGACGTGCTCAGGTGTTGTAAAGGTATGGCGAGACCAGCACATCAATGCGCTGGAACGCCTTCAGGTCAGAGTATCCGGTTGTTGCCATTGCCCGCCGCAGGGCCCCCATCAGGTTGGAGGTTCCGTTGGTGTGGTGCGAGGGTCCCCACAGCACTTCCTTCAGCGGAGCAACAGTGTCCAGATGGACCCTGTCCCCGCGCGGGAGTTCACTGTGGTGTGCTTCCTGTCCCCAGTGCCAGCCGCGGCCGGGGGCTTCTTCGGCTCGGGCCAGGGCGGAGCCGAGCATAACGGCGTCTGCGCCCATGGCGATCGCCTTGATGATGTCGCCGCTGGTGCCCATGCCTCCGTCGGCGATCACATGGACGTACCGGCCGCCGGACTCATCCATGTAGTCCCGGCGGGCTTCGGCGATGTCGGAGATGGCCGTGGCCATGGGGGCGTGGATGCCCAGCGCCCGCCGCGTGGTGGTGGTTGCGCCGCCGCCGAAGCCAACCAGGACTCCGGCTGCGCCGGTGCGCATCAGGTGCAGGGCCGGGGTGTAGCCTGCAGCCCCGCCGACGATGACGGGGACGTCGAGTTCGTAGATGAACTGCTTGAGGTTCAGCGGTTCAACGTTCTTGGAGACGTGTTCGGCGGAAACGGTGGTTCCGCGGATCACGAAGATGTCCACGCCGGCAGCCAGGACGGTCTTGTAGAACTCCTGGGTGCGCTGCGGGGTCAGGGAACCGGCGACGGTCACGCCGGCTTCGCGCATCTCGGCCAGGCGGGAGGTGATCAGCTCGGGCTGGATCGGCGCAGCGTAGATCTCCTGCAGCCTGCGGGTCGCGGAGGGGTTGAAGTTCTCCTCGCTGAGGACGGCGATTTCGTCCAGGATCGGCTGCGGATCCTCGTACCGGGTCCACAGGCCCTCGAGGTTCAGGACACCCAGTCCGCCCAGGCGGCCCAGGGCGATGGCGGTGGCCGGAGACATCACCGAGTCCATCGGAGCGCCGATGACGGGCATTTCGAACTGGTAGGCGTCTATCTGCCAGTTGACCGAGACGTCCTGGGGATCACGGGTGCGCCGGGAGGGCACAATCGCTACGTCATCCAGGGAGTAGGCTCTGCGCCCACGCTTGCCACGGCCGATCTCTATCTCGTTAGTCACTGCTCTAGGTTATCCCAGTCGTAAAAAGAAGCAGGCACCGTTCCGGAGGGGACGGTGCCTGCTTCTGCTATTGGCATGCTTTAGCGGCGGCCGTAGTTCGGCGCTTCGGCGGTCATCATGATGTCGTGCGGATGGGACTCCTTGAGCCCGGCGGAGGTGATCCGGACAAAGCGGCCCTTGGCCTTTAGTTCGGCGATGGTGTGGGCGCCGGTGTAGAACATGGTCTGGCGCAGGCCGCCAACCAGCTGGTGCGCGACGGCGGAGAGCGGGCCGCGGTAGGGCACCTGGCCTTCAATGCCTTCGGGGATCAGCTTCTCGTCGCTGGGCACGTCAGCCTGGAAGTAGCGGTCCTTGGAGTAGGACGTGTTCTTGCCGCGGGTCTGCATGGCACCCAGTGAGCCCATGCCGCGGTAGGTCTTGAACTGCTTGCCGTTGACGAACACCAGGTCGCCGGGGCTTTCCGCGGAGCCTGCCAGCAGGCCGCCGAGCATCACGGTGTCTGCGCCGGCGACGATTGCCTTGCCGATGTCGCCGGAGTACTGCAGGCCGCCGTCGGCGATCACCGGAACGCCGGCGGGAATGGCTGCCTTGGCTGCCTCGTAGATGGCGGTGATCTGAGGTACGCCAACACCGGCAACAACCCGGGTGGTGCAGATCGAGCCCGGGCCTACGCCCACCTTGATTGCGTCCGCACCGGCGTCGATCAGCGCCTGGGCACCTTCGCGGGTGGCTGCCTGGCCGCCGATCACGTCTACATGGGCTGCTGCGGGATCCTTCTTCAGGCGGGCAATCATTTCCAGCACACCGGCACTGTGTCCGTTGGCGGTGTCCACCACCAGGACGTCCACTCCGGCCTCGACCAGTGCCATGGCGCGCTCGTAGCCATCACCGAAGAAGCCGACGGCGGCACCGACGCGCAGCCGGCCCTCGTCATCCTTGGTGGCGAACGGGTACTGCTCGGCCTTGTCGAAGTCCTTGACGGTGATCAGGCCCTGGAGCCGGCCGTCGTCATCCACCAGCGGAAGCTTTTCGATCCGGTTCTTGCCCAGCAGCTCAACGGTCTCTTCCGGGGTGATGCCCACCCGGCCGGTGATCAGGGGCATCCGGGTCATGACTTCCCCGACCTTGCGGCTGGCGTACTCGGAGCGCGGGATGAAACGGGTGTCGCGGTTGGTCACGATGCCCAGCAGCTTGTTTTCCGGATCGACGACCGGCAGGCCGGAGACACGGAAGTGGGCGCAGAGGTCATCGAGTTCCTGCAGCGTGGCGTCCGGGTCGATGGTGACCGGGTTGGTGATCATGCCGGATTCGCTGCGCTTGACGCGGTCTACGTGCTCTGCCTGGTCCGCGATGGACAGGTTGCGGTGGATGACGCCCAGACCGCCGTGGCGGGCCATGGCAATCGCCATGCGGGACTCGGTGACCGTATCCATCGCTGCGGAGAGCAGCGGGGTCTGCACGGTGATGCGCTTGGTCAGCCGGGAGCTGGTGTCCGCCTCGGACGGGATGACGTCCGTGGGGCCGGGCAGCAGAAGGACGTCGTCATAGGTAAGTCCGACGAAGCCGAACGGATCGTGTTCTGGGGACTGCTGGCTCAAGTGCGCGCCTCTTTCAGGACCGGAGGGTTTTGTGGGGGTGGGTGGGAAAACACGCCCGCGTTTATCCAATCGTAGAACGAAATCAGCACCCCTCCCTATTCCTTGGAATGCTTTTGCCCTATGTGGTTCCGGGCACGCTGATGCCTTCCCATCCCGTGGCCGCGAGGATGCGCTCGGCCAGCACATGGGAGGTGGTTTCCATGTAGGTCCGGTTCAGGTGGTCATGGTCCTTGTAGACGATCACGTTCCCAATAATTCCGGGGCACGCGTCGTCGAAGCAGAACTGATCGCTCATATCCAGGACCCGCACCCCGGGGATGCGGGCCTCGAGCCCTTCCAGCGGAGAGACTTCGGCCAGGAGCTGGCTGCGCGGGACGTGGCAGGCCTGCACGTTGAACCCGCTGGATTCCAGGCACTTGAACATGTCGAACTCGAACCGGGGGTTGTCCCGCATGGCCAGCACCTGGATGCCGGCTTCGGCAAAGCCGCGCACACCTTCCTCATATCCGGCGGCGAGGGTTTCATCCGGCACGGATTCGCGGGTCACGGAGGCAACAGTAAAGACGGCGTCGGGCATGAGGTTCAGCACGTACTCGCCCGCAGCCTGGTTGAAGGCGTTGCATTCCTCGGAACGCTCCGGGTCCTCGGCTCCGTAGCGGCAGCCCATCTTCAGCACCGTCACCACGTGCCAGTCATTGGCCAGTGCCACCGGGCCCAGCGCAGCAGTCCACTGCATCGCATGGGAATCCCCCAGGACCACAATGGTTTTCTTTGCACCGGCGGCGGTGCCGATTTGCTTGCAGTGCTTTTCCAGCACGCTCTGGAGTGCCGGTGCCACGTTCTCCTCGCAGAGCTCCTCCAGTTGGGCCCATTCCTGGTCCATCTCCGAGGGTGCCGGTTTCACCAGCGCAGTGGTGGAGGATGCGGTCTCGAAGTCCGGGTCCAGGGACAACGCCCCGGGGTTGTCCGCGATTGACTGCAGCCGCACTGCCTCGGCCTGTGCGTCTACCCGGGCCTGCCAGCCTGCCAGCGGCGCGGCAACGAGGGCGAAGGAAGCGGCCAGGACCAGGCCGGAACGCCAGGAAGCGGCCT
Source organism: Arthrobacter sp. (assembly GCA_040274025.1). Lineage (GTDB taxonomy): Bacteria > Actinomycetota > Actinomycetes > Actinomycetales > Micrococcaceae > Arthrobacter_B. Next base: position 5,916 of record JBELZL010000047.1, read on the forward strand.
GCGGCCAGGACCATGAGCGAAGCGGGCCTTCCACAAGTTTGGTGGTGAGCACCGCCAGCAGCAGCGAGACGGCAATAACGACGGCGCCGTCAGCCAAACCGGCATTCTGCTGTTTGGAAGCAATCAGCCAGAACACCAGCACGGGCCAGTGCCAGAGATACAGGGCGTAGGAGTTATCTCCCAGCTTGACCAGCGGCTTCGCCTTCAGCCACCGGTCGGCACCGGCACGGCTGCCGGTGTCGCCGGCGGCGATCACCATGGCTGCTGCCAGGGTGGGCCAGAGGGCAAGGTAGCCGGGGAACTGCTGCTGCACCTGCAGGAGGATGCCGCAGCTCAGCATGGCCACAACACCGGTCCAGCCAAGCAGGATCCGGATCCGGCGGCCGAAGCGCAGGTAGGGCAGCGCCAGTGCCAGCAGGGAGCCCAGGGCGAACTCCCAGAGCCTGGTGCGGGTGTCGAAGTACGCGTACGCCTGGTTGGCCCCCGTCTGCCACACGGAGAACGCCAGGGACACCGCAAACATGGCCGCGAAGACCACGGTCAGCACCGCCCGGTAGCTCCTGCCGAGGAGCCGGGCCGCCGGCAGGGCCGCGGCGAAGATCAGGGGCCAGAGGATGAACACCTGGCCCTGGATGGACAGGGACCAGAAGTGCTGCAGGGGGCTGGCGGCGCTGTGGTCCGCGGCCAGGTAATCCACGGCGTTGTTGGCCAGGGTCCAGTTCTGGAAGTAGAAGAGGGAGGACCAGGTTTGTCCGATCAGGTCCTGGCGGGCACTGGCCGGGAGCAGTGCCGCTGCAGCGCCGAGCACGGCCAGCAGCACAACGGCGACGGCGGGGAGCAGCCGCTTGAACAGGTGCAGCCAGTACCGGCCGAGCGCCAGGGCGCGGCCGCTTTCAGCCTTGCGGACAAACGAGCCGGTGAGCAGGAACGCGGAGATAAGCAGGAAAACATCCACTCCCCCGGAGACCCGTCCAAGCCAGACGTGGTAGAGAACCACCAATACTACGGCCAGTGCCCTCAGGCCCTGGACCTCGGGCCGGTAACGGCGTTCGGCGGCTGGTGCGGCGGTGAGCGGCGGGGCATGCGAAGCGGCAGCGTGCTGCACGGGTGCTGACACTTGCGGGTGTCCTTTCAAAACGGCAAATACCGCACGAGTTTACCGGCCACCGCGGGCGGGACCGTATTCCGGCGGTTATTCCGGCGCATCCGGAGCGTGGCAAGGCTGGGAGGAGAACGTGCCCGAAGATCCGCCGCGGGGAAGGACAAAGGCCCCGTCCGGAGCGGAAATCCGCACCGGACGGGGCCTGGGGCTTAGCCGGAATTAGTGGCTGTGGCCGTGGTCATCTTCGTCGTCAGCAGGCTTTTCGACGACGAGTGCCTCGGTGGTGAGAACCAGCGCGGCGATGGAAGCGGCGTTCCGCAGAGCGGAGCGGGTGACCTTGACCGGGTCGATGACGCCGGCTTCGATCAGGTTGCCGTATTCGCCCGTGGCGGCGTTGAAGCCGTTGTTGACGTCCAGCTCGCCCACCTTGGAAACAACGACCATGCCTTCGGCACCGGCGTTTTCAGCGATCCAGCGCAGCGGCTGGGCCAGCGCACGGCGGACCAGGCCAACGGCAGTGGCGGCGTCGCCGTCGAGCTTTGCCACCTCGGAATCGGTGTCCAGGGCGCGGGAAGCGTGGACCAGCGCGGAACCGCCGCCGGCCACGATGCCCTCTTCCAGGGCAGCACGCGTGGAGGACACAGCGTCCTCGATGCGGTGCTTCTTTTCCTTCAGCTCAACCTCGGTTGCAGCACCAACCTTGATCACGCCGATGCCGCCGGAGAGCTTGGCGAGGCGCTCCTGGAGCTTCTCGCGGTCCCAGTCGGAATCGGTGCGGGCAATTTCGGCGCGGATCTGGGCCACGCGGTCAGCGACGTCAGCTTCGGAGCCTGCACCGTCAACGATCGTGGTGTTGTCCTTGGTGACGGTGATCCGGCGGGCCGAACCCAGCACCTCCAGGCCAACCTGGTCCAGCTTCAGGCCGAGGTCCGGGGACACAACCTGGGCGCCGGTGAGGGTGGCGATGTCCTGCATCATGGCCTTGCGGCGGTCGCCGAAGCCCGGAGCCTTGACGGCAACAACGTTCAGCGTGCCGCGGATCTTGTTGACCACCAGGGTGGAGAGGGCTTCGCCGTCCACGTCTTCGGCAATGATGAACAGCGGCTTGGAAGCCTGCAGCGCCTTCTCCAGCAGCGGCAGGAACTCTGCCACGGAGGAGATCTTGCCGGAGTTGATCAGGATCAGCGCGTCTTCGAGGACGGCTTCCTGGCGCTCGGCGTCGGTGACGAAGTACGGCGAGAGGTAGCCCTTGTCGAACTGCATGCCTTCGGTGATGACCAGTTCGGTGGACGTCGAGGAAGATTCCTCGATGGTGATGACGCCGTCCTTGCCGACCTTGTCGAAAGCCTCGGCCAGCAGCTGGCCGACTTCCTCGCTCTGTGCGGAGATGGCAGCCACGTGGGCAACCTGGTTGCCTTCGACTTCCTGGGCGTTTTCCAGCAGGCGTGCGGCCACTGCCTCGACAGCGGTCTCAATGCCATGCTTCAGCGCGCCGGGAGCGGCACCTGCAGCTACGTTGCGCAGGCCTTCCTTGACCAGCGCCTGGGCCAGGACGGTGGCGGTGGTGGTGCCGTCGCCTGCAACATCGTTGGTCTTGGTGGCTACTTCCTTGGCCAGCTGGGCGCCAAGGTTCTCATACGGATCGTCGAGCTCTACTTCGCGGGCGATCGTGACGCCGTCGTTGGTGATGGTGGGGGCGCCCCAGGTCTTGGCGAGCACCACGTTGCGGCCGCGCGGGCCGAGGGTGACCTTGACGGTGTTGGCGAGCTTGTCGACACCGGCTTCCAGTGAACGACGGGCGGAGTCGTTGAACTCCAACTGCTTTGCCATGTGTGTGTCCTTTCGAGAACTACATCTACAAAAGAAGACCCCGGCCGAATCTGGCCGGGGTCTTCAAAGACTTACTTGACGACGATGGCCAGCACGTCGCGTGCGGAGAGCACCAGGTATTCCTGGCCGCCCTGCTTGACCTCGGTTCCGCCGTACTTCGAGTAGATGACGACGTCGCCCTCGGCGACATCGATCGGCACACGGTTGCCGTTGTCGTCAACGCGGCCGGGGCCGACTGCTACGACTTCACCTTCCTGGGGCTTTTCCTTAGCGGTGTCCGGGATAACCAGGCCGGAAGCCGTGGTCTGCTCAGCTTCGAGCGGGCGAACAACGATGCGATCCTCAAGGGGCTTAATAGAGACCGACACTCGGGCTCTCCTTTGCTTAGTTACTAACGGGTTTGTGGACCGTCGGTAGGCGCTTGCCGTCGTCGCGGGTGCCGGTGGGCGCTTCCCTCAGGAATTAGCACCCTCACTAGGTGAGTGCTAGCTCCGACTTTATGCAACGGTTAGCACTCGGTCAAGGCGAGTGCCAACAAACGTTTTTTCCGGCGTCTTTCCACGCCCCTTCCCGGTCCCGGCAAGTGGGACTTCGCTGTGTCCTTCGATTACTCACGTGCGTTCATGGAGTTGCTTAGCCTTGCCTAACAAGATAGTTTTCAAAGGCGCGCAAAATTAGCCAACGATTTTGTGACCTAATGCGGAGGCATCCGCACTGGGCCAAACCGAAGAGATCAACTGGAGCACCCCCGTGAAGACCACCCTCAAGTCCCGGCTGCTGGCCGGAACCGCCCTGGTTTCCCTGCTTGCCGTCAGCGCGTGCGGTTCGGAGACCGAAGCCGCCGCAGAGCCCGCAGCCTCTGAGCCGGCCACCGTCACCGTGGAGCACACCCAGGGCACCACTGAGGTCCCCGTGAACCCCGAGGTTGTCTACACCTTCGACCTGGGCGCGCTGGATACCCTGGATGCCCTTGGCATCGAGGTCGACGGCGTTCCGGCAGCAAACTTCCCCGAAAGCCTCTCCAAGTACGGCTCGGATGACTACGAGAAGATCGGCAGCATGAAGGAGCCGGACTTCGAAGCCATCAGCGCCGGCGCCCCGGACCTGATCATCATGTCCGGCCGCACGGCCGACTCCTACGAAGAGTTCTCCAAGATCGCCCCGACGATCAACCTCAGCACCGACGCTGCGGATCCGTGGAACTCCTTCATCTCCAACACCGAGATCATCGGTGAAATCTTCGGCAAGGAAGCCGAGGTCGAGGAGAAGCTCGCCGCTCTGGACACCAAGGTTGAAGAAACCAAGGCAACCGCTGCCGACGCCGGCAACGGCCTGATCATCATGACCAGCGGCGGCGAAATGACCGCCTACGGTGCCGGCTCGCGCTTCGGACTGATCCACGACGTCCTGGGTGTTGCCACGGCTGCTGACATCAAGTCCGAGGCCCAGCACGGCGAATCCGTTTCCTTCGAGTACGTTGCCGAGATCAACCCGGACAACCTGTTCGTGATTGACCGCGACGTCGCTGTGGGCAATGCCGGTGAAGTTGCCTCCGCGGTCCTGGACAACGAACTCGTCATGGGCACCAAGGCTGCCAGGAACGACCGCATCACCATGCTGGATTCCTCCAGCTGGTACCTGGTGGGCTACGGCCTGAACAACGTTGACGCCATGGTCAGCGCTGTCCAGGACGGCATCTCCTAACCGTCCCCTTTCCTGCTAGATCCTCGCTGGCCGGGTCCGCCTTCGCGCGGCCCGGCCAGTGAGGGAGACGGAACCTTCATGACAACACAGCTCACCACCCCCACAGCTCCGGCACCGGCCGGGGCCGCTGCCGTCTCCGGACAGCGGCGGCGCCGCGTCCCTGGACCGGCAGCCATGCTGGTTCTCGGCGGCACCGCCGTCCTCGTACTCGCCGTCGTGAGCATGTTTGTGGGCGTCAGTGACGTCTCTCTGTCTTCACTGCTTGCCGGCGATGAGCACGCCTGGAACATCTTCTGGGTCAGCCGGGTGCCGCGGACGCTGAGTATTATCCTGGCCGGCATGGCGCTGAGCGTGGCCGGCCTCATCATGCAGCTGATGGCCCGGAACAAGTTCGTGGAACCGTCCACGGTCGGCACCATCGAGTCTGCTTCCCTGGGCATCCTGGTGGTAACGGTCCTCATCCCCGGCGCCTCGCTGTTTATGAAGATGTCCACCGCCACCCTCTTCGCCGTCGCCGGAACCGCACTGTTCCTGCTCATCCTGCGCCGCATTCCGCTGCGCAACACCCTGATTGTCCCCTTGGTGGGCATCATGCTTGGCGGTGTCATTGCCGCCGTGACCACTTTCTTCGCCTACCGGTTCGATCTGCTGCAGACACTGAATTCCTGGATGACCGGAGACTTCTCCGGCGTGCTGCGCGGACGCTACGAACTGCTGTGGATTGTCGGTGCCCTGACCCTGATCGGATTCCTGGCCGCTGACCGGTTCACGGTTGCCGGCATGGGCCAGGAGTTCACCACCAACCTGGGCCTGAACTACAACCGCGTGATGACCCTCGGCCTGATCATCGTGTCCCTGATCAGCGCCGTCGTGGTGGTCAGCGTCGGGTCCGTGCCGTTCCTGGGGCTGATCGTTCCGAACCTCGTCTCCCTTCTGGTCGGAGACAATGTCCGCCGTGCCATCCCCTGGGTGGCTATCTTCGGTGCCGGCTTTGTGCTGGCCTGCGACATCATCGGCCGGACCATCCGCTACCCGTACGAAATCCCTGTGGGTGTGATTGTCGCTGCCGTGGGCAGCGTCCTGTTCCTCTACCTGCTCCTGAGAAAGCGCTCCGCCCGTGCCTAGCTCCCCCACCAGCGTCCTGCCTTCGGCAATGACCGTGCAGCGCCGCCGCCCGGTGCGCAACCTCTCCCCACGGTTCTGGATCATCACCCTTTCCGTTGTGGCCGCCGTCCTCGTTGCTGTCTTTATGACCATCGAGCTGCGCGGGAACATCGGCTACGTACTGCCGCGCCGCGCCATCAAGGTGGGCTCGATGATCCTGGTGGCCTACGCCGTCGGGGTTTCCACCGTGCTGTTCCAGACGGTCACCGCCAACCGGATCCTCACGCCGTCCATCATGGGCTTCGATGCCCTGTACGTGCTGATCCAGACCGTCCTGGTGTTCACCTTCGGCGGCGGGCTGGTGCTCTCCATGTCCGAGCCGCTGCGCTACGGAATGGAAGTTGCCCTGATGGTGGGCTTCTCCTTCCTGCTCTACCGCTGGCTATTCACCGGCGGGGGCAAGTCCCTGCACCTGATGCTGCTGGTGGGAATCGTGCTGGGCACCATGTTCCGCGGCATGTCCTCCCTGCTGCAGAGGCTGATCGAGCCCAGCGAGTTCATCATCCTGCAGGATCTGTTCTTCGCGTCCTTTAATAACGTCGACGGCGCGCTGCTGGGCTATTCGCTCATTGCCGTGGCGATTGTCAGCGTTCCGGCCTGGCGGATGCGGCACTCACTGGATGTGATGTCCCTCGGCCGGGATACCTCCATCAACCTGGGGGTGAACCACAAGCGCTCGGTGACGGGCGTGCTGGTGATCTGCTCCGTCCTGGTAGCCGTTTCCACCGCACTGGTTGGACCGGTTACGTTCTTCGGCCTGCTGGTGGCCTCGCTCGCCTACCAGCTGTGCTCCCACTTCTCCCACAAAGCCGTGGTTCCGATCGCCGTCCTGCTGGGCATCATTGCCCTGGTCGGCGGCCAGCTGGTCCTCGAACGCATCTTCGCTTTCGACACCGCGCTGAGCATTGTTATTGAATTCGTTGGCGGGATCGTCTTCCTGATCCTGCTCCTGAAAGGCTCCCTCAAATGATCCAGGTCACCGGCGTCACCAAGCAGTACGCGGGCAACACGGTTGTGGACGGGGTGAGCTGCCATATCAAGGAAGGCGGCGTCACCTCGATCATCGGCCCCAACGGAGCCGGCAAGTCCACGCTGCTTTCCATCATCAGCCGCCTCCTGAAGGCCGACGCCGGATCGGTCACCGTGGACGGGCTGGATGTTTCTGCCGCCCCGGGCAAGGACCTGGCCCGCAAGATGGCCATCCTGCGGCAGGATAACCACCTCACCGTCCGGCTCACTGTTCGCGACCTGGTCGGCTTTGGCCGCTACCCGCACAACGGCGGGCGCCCGACGTCGGTCTGCCGGGAAAAGATCGAACAGGCCATGGCCTTCCTTGACCTGACCGAGCTTGCGGACCGGTTTGTCGACGAGCTTTCCGGCGGTCAGCGCCAGCGTGCTTTCATTGCCATGGTGCTGGCGCAGGACACGGATTACCTGCTGCTGGACGAACCGCTGAACAACCTGGACATGAAGCACTCGGTGGAAATGATGCGGCTGCTCCGCCGGCTCACGGACGAGCTCGGCAAGACGGTGGTCCTGGTCATCCACGACATCAACTTCGCCTCCTGCTACTCAGACGACATCATTGCCATGGCGGACGGAAAGCTCCTCCACCAGGGTCCGCCGTCGGTCATCATGCAGCCGGAAGTCCTGAAGGACATTTACGAGATCGACATCCGGATCGAGGAGATTGAGGGCAACCGGATCGGCGTGTACTTCGCCTAACCGGATCTGGGGAGATCCTGCCCAGACCTTGTCCCCGGGGAACTCCGCCGTCGGCTGGGCGTTCCCCCATTCGCCGGGCCGCCCGCTAGGCCCTGGCTGCGCTCAGCCTGTGGACAGCCTCCTCAAGGACTTCCGGGGCGCAGCCAAAGTTCAGCCGGGCGTACCCCGCACCGGCCGTACCGAACTTCAGTCCGGGTTCCAGTGCCACTCGTGCCTTCTCCAGGGCATACGCGGCCGGGTCCGTCCCCCAGCCAAGTCCACGCATGTCCAGCCAGGCCAAGTAGCTGGCTTCGGGAATCCGGTATCCCACTTCGGGCAGTTCAGCGGAGAGCAGCTCGCGGAGCAGTTCCCGGTTGGAGCTCAGGGCTGTCAGCACGCCGTCGAGCCATTCCCCGCCTTCGGCATACGCGGCTGCCGCGCCGTGCAGGCCCAGAATGCTGGTCCGGAAACCGACTTCCTCCGGCATCTCGTCCAACAGAAGCCGGGTCTCAGGGGCTGAAGCGATCATCAGCGCGCACTTTGATCCGGCGATGTTCCAGCCCTTGCTGGCCGCCGTGACGCACACGCCGTGGCCGCGGGCATCCTCGGAGACGGACAGGAACGGTGTGAAGTCCTGAGCCCGGTAAACAAGAGGTGCATGGATTTCGTCGCTGACCACTGTGGAGCCGTACCTCGCTGCCAGGCGGGCGACGGCGTCGAGCGTTTCCTTCGGGTGCACCAGGCCCAGCGGGTTGTGCGGGTTGCACAGCAGCAACGCCCGGGCACCTGCGGCGAACGCCGTTTCAACCCCGTCCAGGTCCAGGTACCACCCTGCGCCGTCCTGGAGCAGCGGCACCTCACGGATCCTGCCGCCTGCTTCCACGGGAAGATCGAAGAACGGCGGATAAACCGGCGGAGTGATGATGACTTCGTCCCCGGGGTCCAGAACCTGCCGGAGGGTTTCCACGATGGCCACGCTGACATCCGTGGTGGTCCGTACGTCTTCCGGGTCCACTGCCCAGTTCCAGCGCCGCTGCGCGAAGCCGGCGAACGCCGGACCCACCGGACCGGGTCCGGATACGTAGCCGACGTCGGATGCTTCGATTCGTCCGATCATGGCGCGGGCTACGGGCGGGGCCAGTGGATAATCCATTTCCGCTACGAACAGCGGCAGGACGTCGCCGGGATAGGTGCGCCATTTGGCGCTGGTGCGCCGGCGCAGAACGTCGAGGGAATCAACAGCCATCTCAGTCATGACCCCAACCTACCTGCTGCCCGTGGGCCGGTGCCCGGTATGCGGCTCGGCTCAGCGCGCCCTGCTGGGTGTTCCGCGGACGCCGGCCGCGAGGTGGACCGCACGCCGCCGGCTAACGGCCCGCGCTCCCAAAGAACTAGGCTTGATCCCATGCCCGACACTTCCCTTGCCCATGTCCTGACCCCCGAGGGCTGGGCACTGCTGAATTCGCTCGGCCCCTACTTGGAGTCAGAGTCCCTGAAACTGAACACCGATCTGCGCAAGGCAGGGCACTCCCCCGACCTCGTTGCCGCCGTCCTCACCCAGGCCAAGCTGCGGATGAAGGCCCGCGCTAAGTTCGGACCGTTTGCCGAGCACATGCTGTTCACCCCTGCGGGTCTTGAGCAGGCCACCCGCCTGAACGTTGCGGCCCTGCATGCCCAGCGCTATCAGGAAGCAGGGCTGGCGAAGGTTGCCGACCTGGGGTGCGGAATCGGAGCCGATTCACTCGCCCTCGCCACGCTGGACCGGCAGGTCACCGCCGTCGAGCTTGATGAGATTACCGCGGCTGTGGCGACCATCAACCTCATGCCATGGCCCGAAGCGAAGGTAGTGCAGGGGGATGCTGAGTCCTTTGACCTGACCGGGTTCGACGCCGTGTGGCTGGATCCTGCGCGGCGGACGACGTCGACGTCGGGCACCTCCCGCATCTTCGACCCGGAAGCCTTCTCACCTCCCCTGTCCTTCGTGGAATCCCTGGCGGAGCGCGGCATGCCCGTCGGCGTGAAGCTGGGCCCGGGCATTCCGCATGAGTCGATTCCGTCGGGCTGCGAAGTCCAGTGGGTTTCCGTTGGCGGTGACGTCATTGAGGCCACGCTCTGGTTCAACGAGCTGCGCCGTCCGGGTATCCGCCGTGCCGCCCTGGTAATTGGACCTGCGGGCGCCGCAGAGCTGACCTCGCATGAGGACTACGTGCCCGGAGCCCAGGACGTGCAGGTTGGTCCGGCTGAAGGGTATCTGTATGAGCCCGACGGCGCTGTCATCCGCGCCGGCCTGGTGGCCGACGTCGCGCGTTCCCTGGGCGGGCACCTGCTGGATCCGCAGATCGCCTACATTGCGTCTGGGGACCTGATGGAGACTCCGTTCGCCCGTGCCTACCGGATCCTTGAAGTCCGGCCCTATAACGTCAAGGCACTGAAGGCCTGGGTCCGTGCCAACGGCATCGGGGTGCTGGACATTAAGAAGCGCGGTATGGCTGTTACTCCCGAGGAACTGCGCAAGCAGCTGCTTACCGGATCGGGCAAGGGGCCGAACAAGGCCACCCTGGTCCTCACCCGGATTGGCGAGGAGCGCGTGGCGATCGTCGTCGAGCCTGTTCCTTCGTCGGTGGACGGCTAGCTGCGCGAGAACTCGCTGGCTTCCCGAACCTGTTCCGGGGTGGGGCGGACGCCGGTGTAGAGGACAAACTGTTCCTCTGCCTGGATGGCGATGACTTCGGCCCCCGTGATGACCTTTTTACCGGCAGCACGGGCGGCACGGATCAGTGGCGTCTCCGAGGGAAGGGCGACGACGTCGAACACCGTCTGCGCGGCCGCAATGGTTTCGTCTTCGTAGGACTGGACGTCCTCATCGGCTCCTGCCATGCCCAGGGGCGTGACGTTGATAAGCAGGTCTGCGGTTGCGTCGCCGGGTTCCGGAGCCCAGTTGAAGCCGTAGAGGTCTGCCAGCGCCCTGCCGGTTCCCTCGTTGCGGGCCACGATGGTCACATCGCCAAAACCGGCGTCGCGCAGTGCCGCGGCAACGGCCTTGGCCATGCCGCCGGAACCGCGCAGCAGCACTGAGCTGGACGGGGAGACGGCGTGGTCTGCCAGCAGCCTGGCGATCGCGAGGTAGTCGGTGTTGTAGGCCGTCAGGACGCCGTCGTCATTGACGATTGTGTTCACGGAATCAATCGCTGCGGCGGAGGGATCCATCCGGTCCACCAGCGCGATGACCTCTTCCTTGTACGGCATGGAGACGGCTGCACCACGGATGGGCAGGCCGCGGATGCCGGCTACTGCCTGGGCAAGGTCTGCGGGCGCGAACGCCTTGTAGACAAAATTCAGGCCCAGCTGTTCGTAGAGGTAGTTGTGGAACCGGGTGCCGATGTTGCTCGGGCGGGCGGCCAGGGAGATGCACAGGGTCATGTCTTTGTTCAGGATCGGCATTGAACCATTATCGCGTGCCGCTTCCTGTCTGCGGGAGCGTTACGGCGCCGGCGGGTTCGGCACACCGCGGGAAGCCAAGTACGGAACCCGGTTGCCGCCGTCGGGCCCTGGGAGCTCTTGCCGGCTAGCGGCGGTGGAACAGCACCTGCCGGGGCGGGGCTAGGATTGAAGCGGGTTCTCAAACGCAAGGGTGCGGAACCGGAATGGTCTATTAGGGACGCACACAGCAGGAGAGATGTATTGAAGATTGAGTTTGCGTCCTCGGCGCAGTCCACGCTTGGCGTCGAATGGGAACTGGCTCTGGTCGACCGTGAGACCGGCGACCTGGTATCGGTTGCCGATGAAGTCCTGCGCCGGGTCAATGAAGATGATCCGTCGCTGAGTGCGGATGAGGAACATCCCCACATCAAGCAGGAGCTGCTTGAGAACACAATCGAGCTGGTAACCGGTATCTGCAATACGGTTGCCGAAGCCAAAGCGGACCTTGCCCGGTCCATGAACGCTGTCCGGCGGGTAACGGACCGGATGAATGTTGAACTGTTCTGCGCCGGTACCCATCCGTTTGCTGCGCCTCGTTCCCAGCCGGTTACTGACAAGGAGCGCTACGCCAAGCTCATTGACCGCACGCAGTGGTGGGGCCAGCAGATGCTTATCTACGGCGTTCACGTCCATGTTGGCCTGGATTCAAAGGACAAGGTCCTTCCCGTTCTGGACGGTCTGGTGAACTACTTCCCGCACTTCCAGGCGCTTTCTGCTTCTTCTCCGTTCTGGTCCGGTGAAGACACCGGTTATGCATCGCAGCGTGCCCTGATGTTCCAGCAGCTTCCTACTGCCGGCCTGCCTTTCCAGTTCCGTTCCTGGGAGGAGTACGAGTCCTACGTGCAGGACATGTTCACCACCGGTGTCATCGATTCGATTAGCGAGATCCGGTGGGATATCCGTCCGGTTCCTGCTTTGGGAACGATTGAGATGCGGGTTTGCGACGGTCTTTCCACGTCCACTGACATTGGCGCCATTGCTGCCTTGACCCAGTGCCTTGTCGACGAGTTCTCCACCATTCTGGAGAACGGCGGAACCATTCCCACCATGCCTCCGTGGCATGTGCAGGAGAACAAGTGGCGTGCTGCCCGCTACGGCCTGGATGCCATCATCATTCTGGATGCTGAGGGCAACGAGAAACTGGTTACTGAGCACCTGTTCGAAGATGTGCTTCCCCGCCTTGCTCCTGTTGCCGAGAAGCTTGGCTGCAGTGCTGAACTGGCTGATGTTGCCGGCATCATTGAGCGCGGTGCCGGTTATCAGCGTCAGCGCCGGGTTGCCGAAGCCAACGGCGGTGACCTGCGTGCTGTGGTGCACGACGGCGTTTCCCAGCTCCGCGGCGAGGGCTAGCGTTTCGGTTCTGGCTGGATCTGGCTGTGTCTGGCTGGACAGCTGGACAGGTTCGGCGATGGGCAGGGTTTGGGGCACGGGCGGTGCTCTCTGTTGTTGGTTGGGCTTTGGCCGGTCTTTGGCCGGGTCCCGCGCATAGGCACTGCACGGTGGGGGCTCCTCGGTTTTGACTGAGTTCCGCACTCGGCTCTGCACGGCGGGGCTTGGATCTGCACGGCCGGGCTCGGCTCTGAACAGCGGGGTTCCCTGTTTGGGCTGGGCTCGGCGTCCCGGGGCCGGCGCTGCGCGGCAAGGACGTACCCCGGGGTTCGCGGCTGGTGTTTTGTAGTTACCGGGTTGGGTGTGCCGCTGTACAAATCTGTCGAGGCAGCCGAACCCGTCTCCCGCGCGTGCGGGCCCGTCTCGTCCTTGTGGGTCCGCTTCCGCTTTCTCGATTCCAGTCTCGATTCCCTGGAACCGCCGGCGTCTCCAAGCAACGCCACGACCTGCTTGGGCACCTCCCCCGCTCAGCAGCCGAACCTGTCTGTTATAGCGTTTCCGCGGCGCCTTAAGTCCCCAAATGTCCACTACCTGCCAGGCCTCGAAGCTGACAAATCCGGTTGGCGGATGGCGCCCGTAGCCAGCGCTCTCAGGCCTACGAAAAGCGGGTAGATAACCCGTAATCGGTGGTCCTGAAAAGGCCCCTTTGCGGCCTCTAAATGTCAGTGGCAGCTGAAAGTGTAGGGGTATGAACCGCTCCTTCGACACCATGTTCTCCCGGTCGGCTGACCGGGACCGGACCGGTGCGCAAGGCAACGAACCCGCGGCCGGCTCCTCCTCCGCCCGCTCGGGACCGGCAAGCTCATCCGGTCCCCGCACAGGGAAGTCGTCTCGCCCTGGTCCCTCCGCATCCGGACCGCCCGCCGGGAAATGGTCTGTCCCGAGTCCCTCGTCCAGCTCGTACCGCGGTGCAGAGTCTGCCAGCTCCCGTCCTACCAGCTCACCCAGCCCGCACCCAGAGGCCGCGTCCGGCTCCGGCCCCACCAGCTCGCCTGGCCCATCCCCAAAGGCCGCGTCCGGCTCCGGCCCCAGCGACGCATCTGGCCCGCACCCCAGCTTCGCAGCCCTCTCCGGCACCGTCTTTTGTGCCGATCCGGCACTCGTGAATGACACCCCTGTGGAGACTCTTCCCGAAGGTTTCGCTGGCCGGTTGTCGTTCCGTGGTCCCGAGTCCCTGGGCTATGACGAAACAGTGTCCGCACTGCAGCGTCTGGGAATGCTGATCTCGTGGGCGCAGGCCCAGCAGGCACGTGTTGCCGCCCGTTTGGAGGTCCTCTTCGCCCGGGACATCGCCGAAGCATCCGGGCGCGAAGAACCAGCACTGGCCCTGAGCCTTGCCGCCGCTGAAGCCTCCACTGTCCTGAACATTCCACACATGACCGCGATGCAGCTGATCAGTGAATCCTCCCGCCTCTGTGCTGATGCTCCGGAGACCCTAGCCCGTCTGAGCGAGGGGAAGATCGCACTCCAGCACGCGCGCATCATCCTCGAAGAAACCCACAACTTACCCACTGACCTGCTCGAGGTCCCGGAAGATGAGGCTGCGGCCGGTGCGGGTCCCGCTGCGGCCGGCTCTGTAGACCCGGACGCGTCCGGGGCGGCCGATGACCCGTCCGCCCAGGACTCTGGCCAGCTGGACCTCGGCCTTGATGACCTGAGCACACCCGGCGGTGAGGGAACGTGCCCTGACTCCTCAAGCAGTCTGCCCGACGGAGTAGACGGCGCCGAAGGAAAAGCCGGAGCCGCAGCCGCGGCCAACTCCGATACCTGTGCCGGGGTCAAGGTGCTCACAGTACGAGGAGCGTTCGAACTGGATCTGCTCGCCGCAGCGGAAGGCCGGACCGCTGCCGGGTTCGGGAGGCGTGCCCGCAGGCTCCGCGAATCACGGTTTCCGGATCTGATTCCGGTCCGTCACCGTCAGGCGAAGGACAAACGGCGGGTGACGTTCCAGCCCCTGCCGGACGGTATGTCCTGCCTCAGTGCCATCATCGCTGCGGAGAAGGGCCAGGCCATGTTCGCCGCGCTCACCGGTGCAGCCAAGGCCGGCAAACGAGCCGGTGACCCCCGGACCATGGACCAGCTCCGCGTAGATATCCTCACCGACCTGCTGCTCGAAGGCGAACCAGCAGCTGCCCCCGTCGCCGAAAGGGATACCAGCACGGTTTCTGGATCCGCTGATGGCACTGACACTGACTTTGGATCCGGATCCGGGTACGGGTCCGGAACCGGACCTGGCACTGACTCCGGGTACGGGTCCTGCTCAGGTTCTGGGCACGGGCCTGGCTCTGGCTCCGGCTCCGGCTCCGGCTCCGTCTCAGGCTCCGTCTCAGGCTCCGGCTCCGGCTCCGGCTCTGGCTCTGGCTCTGGCTCTGGCTCTGGCTCTGGCTCTGGCTCTGGCTCTGG
>JBELZL010000048.1:0-19849 GCA_040274025.1 Arthrobacter sp.
CTGCTCCCCGTAAGTCAGAACTGATTTCTCAGTCCAACTTTCGGGGAGCAGTTCACCTACGTGGTGGGCTGCGAAGGTGGACGATCCTTTACGCGGCAGAAGCTCGGCATCCCGTTCACCGGTGAGACCCGGAAGCAGCGCGGCCTGGTGATCGACGTCGCCAATGATCCGCTCGGTACACCCCATGCTGTCTTCGGCGGCGACCCCAACCGCGGCTACGCAACGCTAAGCCTGCCGCACGGCATCCGCCGCTGGGAGTTCATGCTCCTGGAAGGCGAGGACGATGCGCTGGTTGAAAGCGACGAGTTCCTGCATAAGCTCCTGCGGGACCACGTCGCCGATCCGTCCAAGCTGGACATCATCCGTCGCCGGGTTTACGAACACCACGCCCGGATCGCTGACCGCTTCTGCGATGGCCGGGTACTGCTTGCCGGCGACGCCGCGCACGTCATGCCGGTGGTTGCAGGGCAGGGCTGGAATTCCTGCATCCGGGATGCGCTGAACCTCGGCTGGAAACTCACGGCCGTAGTCCGCGGTCTGGCCGGCCAGGAACTGCTGGACACCTACGCCGAAGAACGCCGGGACCACGTCAAGGCCATGGTGGACCTCTCCGTGGGCATGGCGAAGGTTGTGACGAACCGCAGCAAGGTCACCTCGGCCGTCCGCGACACCGCAGCCGCAGTGATCGACCGCCTGCCCAAGCTCAAGTCCTACGTCTCCGGCCAGGGTTTCAAGCCGATGCCAAAGTACACCAGGGGAGTGGTGCTGCAGTCCCCCTGGACGGTATCCAAGTCAGTTCCAGTGGAAGAGGGAGCCGCTCCCGGTGCCGGAACCCTGTTCCCGCAGCCGCGCGTGGCGGTCCCCGGGGCGCAGAACATGCTGCTGGATGACGCCGTTCGCGCCGGCTGGCGCGTCCTGGTCTGGAACAACGACCCGGTGCACTTCCTCAGTGAGGACACGCGCTCGAAGCTGGCAGACCTGGACGCTTCCCTTATCCAGCTGGTGCCATCCGCCCAGCTGAACTGGGCAGCGGCGAACGCTTCGCCCGGCGTCAGCGTGATCGGCGATCCGGCGGGTGAACTGAAGTCCTGGTTCCATGCTCGGCCGGTGTCCGCCGTCGTAGTGCGCCCGGACCACGTTATTGCCGCAGAATGCCTCGCCCAGGACCTGGAGCGCACCCTGCGGACAATCTTCCGAAAGGCGCACCTGCGCCCCGCACGTGAGAGGGCAGCTGCCACCGCGTAATCGCGGACCAATCCCCCCAAACATACTGACGAGCGCGCCGCACCGGCCGTCCACGGACGCCCGCACCGCGTTTCGTTCCCTCAAAGAAGAGAGAACCAGATGAACACCAAGACCATGCGCCTGCTGGGAGCCGGCGCACTGCTTACACTGGCCCTCAGCGGCTGTGCTTCGGGCTCCATCAACGGCGGAGAAAGCAACGCCGCCGCCGCAGCGTCCGGCAACTCAGACCTGCGCGACGTTACGATCGGGCTGTTCCCGTCCTCCGCCGTCGGCGCCATCCAGCTCGGCATCGACAAGGGATACTTCGAGGAGGAAGGCCTGAACCTGGAGCTCCTGCTGGGCCAGGGCAGTGCCGCCCAGCTGCCGTCCCTGAGTTCCGGAAGTCTCGACTTCATGCTTGCCAGCCCCACGACGCCGCTCATTGCCACGGCCCAGGGCCTGGACCTGAAGATCGTCTCCGGCTACGCGGCCAACCGCCCCGACATGGTGGAGGACTCAGTAGCGGTCCTGGTGGGCGCGGGCTCGGACATCAAGAGTGCGCGGGACCTCGAAGGCAAGACAGTTTCCATCAACGCCCTGGGCAGCATCGGCGAGATCGGCATCCGGGAGGCCGTGGAGCTCGACGGCGGCGACCCGAACAAGGTCACCTTCGTACAGCTTGGCTTCAACGAGGTGGGTGCCCAGCTGGAGAGCGGGCAGATTCAGGCCGGCATGGCCGGACCGCCGTTTATGCAGCAGATCGTTGCCGACGGCGGCAGCGTCATCAGTGACTTCATCCAGGAAGCCGACCTGGGCGGGGCCGAGCTCGTGATCGCCTCCAGCGGCGCCCTGACCCGGGAAGATCCCGAAGTTATCGAGAGCTTCGTGGCGGCCCTGGATAAGACTCTGACCTACGCCGAAGCACACCAGGACGAGGTGCGCGCCCTGCTCCCGTCCGTTCTTGGCACCTCCCCGGAAGCAGCGGCAAAAACCGACTTCATTGCCTGGAGCGCCGAACTGGATGTGGACGCGCTGACGCAGTTCGCGGATCTCATGGAGAAGCACGGCGTCACGGAGAAACGCCCCGATGTTGAATCCACCGTCTGGACCAAGTAACACCAGCGGCCGCCGGGCTGAAGCCCGGCGGCCCAAGGCTTCTCAATTCTGTTATCCGAAAGGGGGCTGGTCATGACGGCCAACCCAGCTACATCGACCGCAGCGCGGTCATCGGCGCGCTGGCTCCGCGTTGGTCCGGCGCTGCTGGGGACCTGCGGCGTCCTCGGCTTCCTGCTGATCTGGCAGGGCGCCGCGGTGACCGGGCTGGTGGATTCCCGGCACCTGCCGCCCGCCACCGAGGTCCTTGAGCGGTTCATCGCCAACCTGGCCTACACCGAGTTCTGGGTCGCCACCGGGCACACACTGCGCGCCTGGCTCCTGGGCCTGCTGATCTCCGCCGTGGCCGGACTGGTGCTGGGCGTGGCGATCGGCTCAAACAGCTTCCTGGTGAAGGCCACCCATTCGACGGTCGAGTTCCTCCGTCCCATCCCGGCCGTGGCACTGATTCCGATTGCTGCCCTGCTCTTTGGCCCGCGCCTGGGCTCGGAACTGATGATCATCATCTATGCCTGCTTCTGGATCGTGCTGATCCAGGTCTTCTACGGCATCGCTGACCTGGATCAGGTGGCCATGGACACCACCAGGACGCTGGGACTCTCGTTCATGGAACGGGTCCGCTACCTCATCTTCCCCACGCTGCTGCCCTTCTTTATGACCGGGCTGCGCCTGGCTGCAACGGTTGCCCTGGTGCTGGCCATCAGCGTGGAGCTGATCGTGGGAACACCCGGGCTGGGCCAGGAAGTGGCACTGGCCCAGATCAACGGATCGGCACCGGCCATCTTCTCCCTGATCATCACCAGCGGCCTGCTGGGCATCATCATCAACATGCTGATGCGGTTCGTGGAGCGCAAAACCCTGTTCTGGCACGAATCGGTACGCGGAGGAAAAGCGGCATGACGAACGTCCTGAAAAAGACCGGGTACTTCCTGGGCCTGCCGCTGATCCTGATCACGGCGTGGGTCATCTACACCTCGGTGACCACCAACTTCTTCATCCCCGAACCGGCAATGCTGGTGGACCGCTTCTTCAGCATCTGGTTCTCCGAACGGTTTGCCTCCGATGTCCTGCCGAGTTTGTACCGGCTGCTGGCCGGGCTGCTGCTCTCGATTGTGATCGGCGTCAGCGTCGGCGTCGTCATTGGCTACGTCCGGTGGATCCGCTGGCTGTTTGAACCGCTCTTCGAGTTCATCCGTGCAGTGCCCTCCACCATCCTGATCCCGGTGCTGCTGCTGCTCATCGGCATCAACGACGCCATGAAGATCACCCTGATCGTGTTCAGCTGCGTCTGGCCGATCCTGCTCAACACGGTTGCCGGCGTCACTTCCATCGACGAAGTGCAGCAGAACACCGCCAAGGTGATCGGGCTGAGAGGCCTGGACCGGATGCGGTACCTGGTGCTTCCGGCAGCCTCACCCCAGATTATGGCCGGTATCCGTCAGAGCCTCGCGGTGGCCCTCATCCTGATGGTCGTCTCCGAGATGTTCGCATCCACGGACGGAATCGGACACTGGACCATCAACTTCCAAAACCGCGTCGCCATCCCGGAAATGTGGAGCGGCGTGCTGCTCCTGGGAATCATCGGCGTCGTGCTGTCTGCAGTCTTCCAAATGATCCAGAAGCGGACACTCGCCTGGTACGAAGGATTGAAGGAGAACAAGAATGACTAAGGCAACCAAGACGGTCCGCCTCGAAGTAGACCAGCTGCAGAAGATCTACCAGACCGGGAACGGGACTGAATTCGAAGCGGTGCGTTCGCTGACCTTCGACCTGCACGACGGCGAGTTTGCCTGCCTGGTGGGCCCCTCCGGCAGCGGCAAGACCACGCTGCTCAAGTGCATCGCCGGCCTGATGCGGGCTACCTCCGGCCGCGTGGTCCTCGACGGCCAGCCGGTCAGCGGCCCCGCCAAGGGCATGGCCGTTGTGTTCCAGGAATACGGCCGCAGCCTCTTTCCCTGGATGACGGTTGAAGCGAACGTCGGGCTGCCCCTGAAGAGCGCAGGGGTGTCCAAAGCCGAACGCACCCGCCGGGTGGCCGACGCCCTTCAGGACGTGGGCCTGGCCGAGGCCGGCAGCAAATACCCGTGGCAGCTCTCCGGCGGTATGCAGCAGCGCGTTGCCATTGCCCGCGCCGTGGCCTCCCGTCCCAGCGTGCTGCTGATGGATGAGCCGTTCGCCGCCGTCGACGCCCAGACCCGCGCGGATCTGGAGGACCTGGTGCGCAGGATCTGGAAAGAACACAACATGACGATCCTGTTCGTCACGCACGACATCGACGAGTCCGTGTACCTCGCCGAGCGGGTCCTGGTGCTTTCCAGCTCCCCGACAGTCATCCAGAACGACATTGAGATTGACCTTCCCGCGGACCGCGACCAGCTCCTGACCCGTTCGGATGCGCGCTTCGGT
This sequence comes from Arthrobacter sp., assembly GCA_040274025.1. GTDB lineage: Bacteria > Actinomycetota > Actinomycetes > Actinomycetales > Micrococcaceae > Arthrobacter_B. The sequence goes on from JBELZL010000048.1 coordinate 4,744, forward strand.
GAACTCCGCGCTGAGGTCTACGAACGCGTGCAGTTCGCCAAGACCAACATCACCGGGCAAAGCGAGCCGGCCCGGCTGGGAGTGGGCGCATGAGTGCCGGCCTCGATGCGGCGCTTCAGGCCCCTGATGACCTTTTCTGGCAGGAACACAGCGAGCAGATTACTGAGCCGGACGAGGAGCTGCAGCGGATTGTCGAAACTGCAGACCTTCCCGCCCTGCTGGCAGCCCTGGCCGCCGCAACCGGCGACACCAGTTTCCTGACCCCTGACCTGCGTCCTCCGCTGACTCCAGTGGACACCGTCAACCACCCGCACGGCGGCATGAGCGCCGAAGCGCGGGAACGCGGCAGGGCGGCCGCACTTGCCGGGCTGCGCCGGCTGCGGGATGAGGGCATCACCCGCAGCCGGATGCTGAGTGACTCTGAAACCGGCACGATCCTTGAATTCCTGTCCGGCGGGCACCCGGAATGGGACGGAATGCTGCGCCACGAGCTGGATTTGGCCCCGGATAAGAACGGAGCTCCGGACTGGCAGTTCGACGACGTCGCTATGGGCCGGGAATTCTCCGCCCTGATTGTCGGCTCAGGTGTTGCCGGACTCGCAGCGGCACACCGGTTTCGGCAGGCAGGCGTTCCCTTCAGCATCATCGAGTCCGCCGACCGGCTTGGCGGCACCTGGCAGAAAAACCGTTACCCGGGCGTCCGGCTGGACACCCCGACCTTCGGTTACTCCTATTCCTTTGCGCAGCGCGCGGACTGGCCGCATCAGTTTGCCCAGGGCGCGGAGATCCGCGAATACCTGGAAACCGTGGCCGAACGGTCCGGCATTGCAGAGCTGGTGGAGTACGGAACCCGCCTGCTCAGCGCGGAGTGGGACTCGGAGACCGGCCTCTGGACGGTGCTCACGGGCGTACGGGGCGGAACCGAACAGCGCCGTACGTTCAACGCCGTCATCACCGCCACCGGCCAGCTGGACATCCCCAACATTCCGGACTTCCCCGGCAGGGACTCCTTCAGCGGCGTTGCCATGCACTCCCAGGACTGGGACGAGACGGTTGACTACCGGGGCAAGCGCGTAGCCGTGATCGGCACCGGTGCCAGCGCTTACCAGATTGTTCCCGCGATCTGCGCGGATGTGGAGGGCATGGTCGTCTTCCAGCGCAGCGCGCCCTGGATGCTGCCGGCGCCCAGCTACCACGACTCGATGACCGAGGTGTTTTCCTGGCTCAGCCGGAAGGTTCCCCACTACGCGCAGTGGTACCGGCTGTGGGTTACCGTCCTGGGCATCCCCGGCCGTTTCCACACCGTGCGGGCAGAGGAAGGCTGGCAAGGTGCTCCGCTCAGCGTCTCCGCCCGGAACCAGGAGGTCCGCGAGGAACTCACCCGCATCCTGAGCGAGCAGTTCAGCGGCCATCCGGAGCTGCTAAAGCATGCTGTTCCCGGCTATCCGCCCGGCGCCAAGCGCATGCTGCGGGACAACGGAGTGTGGGCCCGGGCGCTCACCTCGGACCACGTAGCTCTGGAGACCTCCCCGATCCGGGAAATCACCCCCACCGGAATCGTCACTGAAGACGGAACCCGCCACGACGTGGACATCATCGTCTACGCCACCGGATTCCGGCCCTCGGAATACCTCGAAGGCATTCAGATCCGGGGCCGGGACGGCGTCGAAATCCACGATGCATGGGACGGCGATGCCCGCGCGTACAACGGCATCACGGTCCCCGGCTTCCCGAACTTCTTTATGGTTTACGGCCCGAACGTAGGCGGCGTGGTGGCCGGAAGCCTCCACTTTATGCTCGAACGGGCTGCCGAATACGCCCTGAAGGCGATCCGCGAAATCCTGGAACGCCGGGTCAAGGCGCTGGACGTCCGGCCGGAGGCCACGGAACGCTTTGTGGCCTGGGTCGATGAGGAAAACCGGCAGATGGCGTGGGGCCAGCCGTACGTTCGCACCTGGTACCAGAACGCCAAGGGGCGGGTCTCCCAGATCTGGCCCTTCACCAACGTCGAATACTGGGAAGTGACCGAGTCGATTAACCCGGCAGACTATGATTTCCTCGCCTAGGAAAACCCAACGCGCCGGGGCGGGGCTCCGCATGCGTGGTCCCGCCCCGGCGCGCGGACCAGGCACAGCTGACCCGCTTGCGAAAGGACGACGGTGACCCGCAGGAGCCGCGCGCATCAAAGCACCCCCGGCAACGAGAAGGCCATTCTTGAAGCCGCACTGACACTGGCCGTCACAGCGGGATACGAAGGAACCACCATGGCGGAGGTGGCGCGCCTGTCCGGTCTGCCCGTTGGCTCGGTCTACTGGCACTTCAACAACAAGGAACAGCTGTTCGCGCAGCTCATCGAGTACTGCTTCGAGCAGTGGAAAACCGACCACACCGGCCCCACCAACCGTGACCTGCTGCGGCGCAGCATCGCCGGTTCCGCCGGAGGATCGGTGGATCCGGAGAACCGGGCGGAGGCCTTCTGGATCCTGGCCCTGCTCTTCGCGCTGGAGAAACGGCTGGCCGGCAACCTTGCGCGGGAAAGATACCTCGAAGTCCGCAAGGAAATGTTCGAGCTGATGGTCCAGCGCGTGGAACCACAGGTTCCGGCGTCCGTCCTCGCCGTCGACCCGGGATTCGGACGCAAAATGGTGGTGCTCGGCCGCGCCCTGACGGACGGCTTCTACATCGCCGCATCAGCGGGAGACGAGATCGACTTCCTGGAGTTCGCGGACCTCTCCGCCACCGCCGTCGAGGCCTTGATCCAGCGGCGCACCGCTGAAATTGAAGGGAAACTGAATGCAGCAGAACCAGAGTCCTAGAACCGCAGTCGTCATTGCCGGAGGCTCCGGCATTGGCGCCGCAGTGGTCCGTGAACTGTCCGCCTCCGGATACCGCGTTGCCGCGCTCTCGCCTTCCGGCCGCGCGAAGGAACTCGCCGAAAGCCTCGGCGGGGTCGGGCTGGCCGGTTCCAACCGCTCTGCCGGTGACCTGCAGGGGATCGTGGATCTGGCACTGGCTGAGTTTGGCCGCATCGACACCGTAGTGAACGGCTCCGGTCACGGCGCATCGGGACCGGTCCTGCAAATAACCGACGAACAGTGGGAAGACGGCATGAACGCCTTCCTGATGAACGTAGTACGCATGGCCCGGATTATCACCCCGCACTTCGAAGCAGCCGGCGGCGGAACAATCGTCAATATCTCCACCAGCTCACCGTTCGAACCGAACCCGCGCTATCCGGTCTCGGCGACCTTCCGCGCGGCCCTGGCCTCGTTTACCAAGCTGTACACGGACGAGTACGGTCCGGCCGGGATCCGGATGAACAACGTGCTGCCCGGCTTCACCAAGGAGGACCCGTCTACTGTCCAGCCGGAGTGGACGCAGCGCATCCCGCTGCGCAGGGCCGCAGCCGCCACCGAAGTGGCACGGGTGGTCCGTTTCCTGGCCGGCGAAGAATCCAGCTACATGACGGGCCAGAACATAAGGGTCGACGGCGGTTCCGCGCGGTCGGTTTAGGCTCCGGTCCCTGCCGCTGCGGCCTCAGTCCGCGCTGCGCGGCAGGGCGATACCCGAGTCCAGGACCACCCTTACGGTGGCTTCGTAGTGTGCACGCAGGAGCCGGGCCAGTGCCGCGGCGTCGCGGGCCAGCGCCGCAGCGAGGATTTCGCGGTGCTCTCCCTCGACGTCGCGACTGCCCGGTTCCACATGCGGTGCAGCCCAGCACCGGTAGAGCTCCGTCGCGTCGGAGAGATCCGAGGCCAGTTTCAGCATTGGCCTGCAGGCACTGGCTTCTAGCAGCTTGAGGTGAAAGGCCTTGTGGGCTTTCTGCCAGGCAGGATCAACGTGCTCCGGGTCTTCTGCCGAGCGCCGGGGGATCCGCGCCAGCCGGTGGTGCACCGCCATGACCTCGGATTCCCACACCACGTCGCCGCGTTCGACGGCGAGCCGTGCAGCAAGCTCCTCCGTGACGCACCGCAGTTCGGTCAGGTCCTCCAGTTCCCGGATATCCAGTTCCCGGACGAAAAAACCCCGGTTGGGCTGCGAAGTCACCAATCCGTCACCGGCCAGCCTGGCCAGTGCCTCCCGGACCACGGTGCTGCTGGTGCCCAGCCTCTCGGCCAGGGCCACCGGCTGCAGCCGGGTTCCCGGCCCCCATTCCCCCCGAAGGATGTCATCCCGAATCCGTTCGACCGCCTGGGTCCCTGCTTGTGCCATGGTTCCTCCCGTTCCTCAACGATTCTGCCGCAAAAACCGTGGATTCAGGATTATGACCGAATAATATTTTTTTCGTTGACGAGTAGCTTATTTGCTGGTTAGGGTTGTGGCGAACACCACAACCAGGCAAACGGCCCCGCGGTATCCGCCGGGCCGGCTGCCGAGCCAAGCCAAAGGAATGACCATGCGCTACGCCAGCTACCTTTCCCCCGCAGGAGCCCAGACCTGGGGCGTCGTCGAGGAAGGAACCGCCTACGACCTGGGTCCCAGCGGTCTCAACCTGGCGGCGAACCTCAGCGACGCCGTGGGTGACGGCATTTTCGGCAACGTCCAGCCGGAGCAGTACTCCTCCGCGCCGGCCGCGCCCGAAGCAGAAATCACCTTCCTTCCTCCGGTTACGGCACCGGGCAAGATCATCTGCATCGGCGTGAACTACCGCAGCCACCAGGAAGAGACCGGCAAGGTGGAGCAGAAGGCACCCACCGTATTCACCCGTTTTGCAGACACCCAGATGGGCCACCTGGAACCGGCGCTGATGCCCGCCTCCACCACCCAGTTCGACTACGAAGGCGAGATGGCCCTGGTCATCTCCAAGGACGCCTGGCATGTTTCGCAGGAAAATGCCTTCGACTACGTTGCCGGCTACGGTGCCTACAACGACTTCTCCGTCCGGGACTGGCAGCGCAACGCCTCCCAGTGGATCCCCGGCAAGAACTTCCCCGGGACCGGAGCCTTCGGCCCGTACCTCGTTCCCGCCGCTGACATCGAGGACCTGGACTCCATGGTCCTGCAGACCCGCGTCAACGGCGAAGTGCGGCAGAAGGCCGCTCTGGCAGACCTGTACTTCTCCATTCCCGAGCTCATCGAATACGTCACGGGCTTCACCAAGCTCTCCGCCGGCGACGTCATTGTCACCGGAACCCCCGGGGGAGTGGGCCTGTTCATGGAGCCCTCGGGCCTGCTGAGCGACGGCGATGTTGTCGAGGTTGAGATCAGCGGCCTGGGCATTCTGCGCAACACGGTCCAGCGCTGCGAGTAGGCCGGCAGGCCAACGGAAGGAGCAGCGGCATGGAAGAACGAACGGAAACCGACGTCCTGGTAGTGGGAGCCGGGCCGATCGGCATGACCGTGGCGGCCCTGCTGGCCGACTATGGCGTGAATGTGGTCCTCGCCGAAAAACAGGCCGCCACCAGTGACTCCCCGCGCGCCATCAGCGTGACGGATGAGACGCTGCGTGTCATGGCCGACATCGGCGTCCTTCAGGAGCTTGTTCCCGAGATGCTGATGGACACCGGTGCTCGGTACTTCGGCCGCCGGGGACAGCTCCTGGCCGAGGTCCGGCCGGGCCGGCCCCGCCTGGGCCATCCCGGAAAATCACAGTTCGATCAGCCGGTCATGGAATCGCTCCTACTGGAAGCCGTTCGGCGGCGGCCGGGAATTGACCTGCGTTTTGAAGCTGAAGTCCTGTCCCTGAAGGAGTACGGCAGCGGCGTCGAAGCGCTGATAAGCCAGCACGGTTCGGTCCGCCGGGTCCGTTCGAAGTGGGTCCTGGCCTGCGACGGCGGCAAGAGCCCCATCCGGACCCGGCTGGGAATCGCACTTGAGGGAAGCACCCAGGCGCAGCAGTGGATCGTCGTGGATATTGCCGGCTCAAAGGTGAAGACCGAGAAGTTTGCCGAGTTCCACTGCAACGGAACCCGCCCGGTGGTGCAGGTTCCCGGAGCCAAGGGCCGGCGCCGGTATGAGTTCATGCTGCTGCCTGGGGAGCGGGCGGAAGATGTCACCGCCCCGGATTTCATTGCCGGGCTGGTGGCACCCTACGAGGCCGTGGAACCGGAGAACATCCGCCGGGCCGCCGTTTACGTGGCGCATCAGCGCATCGCCGCCGAGTACCGCCGCGGAAGGGTGATCCTCGCCGGCGATGCCGCGCACCTGATGCCGCCCTTTGCCGGCCAGGCACTGAACGCGGGCGTCCGGGACGCAGCCAATCTGGCCTGGAAAATCGCAGCCCAGATAAACGGTGCCCCGGAAGCGCTGCTGGATACCTACGCCGCGGAGCGCCGGCCGCACACCGCGGACATGGTCCGGCTGTCCCACCGGATCGGCCAGGTTGTGATGGCCACCAACCCGCTGGCAGCCGCAGCACGGGACCGGCTGCTCGCCGCTTCCTCGCTGGTTCCGCCGCTGAACCGGTGGATCACGCAGATGCGGTTCCTCAAACAGCCGCACTACACTTCCGGCTGCCTGGTCCCGCCGTCCCGGGAAACGTCGAAACCGGCCGCCGAACTGGTGGGCCGCGCCCTCGCCCAGCCGGCTGTCCGGAATGAAGACGGATCCGAACACGGTCTGGATGCTGCTCTTGGCCGCGGTTGGAGCCGGCTGCGGTTCCTGGGCGGAGACCGGATCGAAGTGGCACCTGCCGGGGCGGGCTTCCCGGAACGGCGGACCGTCCAGGTTATGGACACCGAAGGCGTGTTCCGTGCCCTGCCGCCCGGCACCGGCCTCATTATCCGCCCGGACCGCTACGTGGCTGCTGCCTTCAACGCCGGCGGGGAAGCGGCCGCCCTGGCACGGCTGGCCACGCTGGTGCCGGAACTCGGACGCGTGGGCCGCGCAGTTGCCCGGAACCTCTAACGCCCTGCACGGCGTATCTACTTATCAAGGAGAAAACATGTCTTGGGGCTTGATCCGGGAAATGGGCCACGTGTCCATTCAAACCACCGACGTCGATGCTGCGGTCGCGGACGCGACTGGACTGCTGGGCCTGCGCGTCACTGAACAGGCAGGCCGCGAGACCTATCTGGCCGCCGCGGCGGTCCATCATGAACTGGTGTACGTCGAATCGGACACCAACGGAATCCACTCCATTGGCCTGGTGGCCCGGAACGGGGATGCCCTGCGCGAGATCCGGCGCCGGGTCGAAGCCGAAAACCTTCCGGTGATCAGCGAGAAGCCGGTCTCTGCCGGAGTCCAGGACGGCTTCAGCTTCATTGGCCCTGAAGACTGGGTTTTTGACATCTACACCGATCTGCAGGCCAGTGAGGCAGGGCCCCTCTCCTTTGGCCCGGACCGCTACGGCCACCTGAACTTCCACCCCCGCAACGTCCGGGCCATGATGGAGTTCCTCGCCCGGGTGCTGGATTTCAGGCTGTCCGACGTCATCGGCGACGACTTCGCCTACTTCATGCGGTGCAACCCGGACCACCACGGCATTGCGCTGATCCAGGGCCGGGGAACTTTCCACCACCATGCCTGGCAGACCCAGTCGATCGCAGATTTGGGCAAACTGGGGGACCGGCTGAACCGGTTGGGCCGGGAACTGATCTGGGGGCCGGTCCGCCACGGCGCCGGACACAACATCGCGGCGTACTACGTCGAGTCCTCGGGAGCGGTGGTGGAGCTCTACACCGATCTGGAGCAGATCTACGACGACGCCCGTCCGCCCGTTAAGTGGGGTGCGGAGGAGAACTGGTGGAACATGTGGGGTTCCTACCGGCCGGAGGAGTTCCGTTCCTTTGGGATTCCCCCGGTCTCAGGACGCCGCTGACCCGTCCATGGTGTGCCTGTCCCGCTTCAGCGCTGAAGCCGGCGCTGAAGCGGGGCACCCGCGGCCCCGCTCTTCGCGGAGGGCGGGTTCCGCCGGATCAGGCGGGCCAGCAGGATGCCGGAGAGCACTGAGCCGAATCCACCCGCGGCAAGGTCTCCGATGGTATCCCGGTAGCCGACGTTGATCGTGGCATCCACGTAGTTATGCCCCCACCATTCACCGAACTCCCACAGCACGCTCAGGGCCAGGCCCAGCGAGGTGACCACCGCCGGAACCGCGGCGCCCGGCACCGGCCGGCCTGATTCCTGCCAGGCGGTCACTGCGCCGTAAGCCGCGAGCAGGTACCAGGCCATGACGGCAATCGTTCCGGTGGCAGCAAAATGCACCGCGAGGTCCCACCAGGAAATCCGTGCGTACAGATCCATCACGCTGCTCCAGGCAGCCAACAGCAGGGTCAGGCCGTAGAGGGATGAAAACAGCGGCGCCGCCGGCAGGCAACGGGACACCAGCAGTCCCAGCAGCACCAGCGCGAACAGGGCGGCCTCGACCGGCCCGTACCAGAGCAGCGCGGCCAGCAGGCTTACTGCGCCAAGCAGGCGGATACCGTCCGAAGCCACCTCGGCGGCAGAGGCCGGACGGCGCAGGAGGGCATCAATCATGTACTTACGGTAGCCGAGCGGAGTTGGCGCCGCCCAGTGTGCCCGCACGTCCGGGCGGGGTGGAATTGCACGTAGGATCACGAGCATGCACGCTTCCGCCCTCCCCTCCGTCAGCGTTGTTATCCCGTGTCTGAATGACGCCGAGGCCCTGCGCGGGTGCCTGGCTTCGCTCGCGGAACAGACCGTGCAGCCCGCCGAAATCGTGGTGGTGGATAACAGCAGCACGGACGGCAGCGCGCAGGCGGCCCGGGAGTTCGGCGCCAGGGTGGTGTTTGAGCCCCGCCCGGGCATCCCGTCGGCGGCTGCGGCAGGGTACGACGCCGCGGCGTCGGACATCATTGCCAGATGCGACGCGGACTGTGTTCTGCCCCCGGAATGGATTAAGCGGCTGGCTGAACACTTTGCTGCCGACCCCGGGCTGGCAGCGGTCAGCGGCCCCGGCAGGTTCTACGGTTTTGCGCCGTGGCTGGGGCAGATGCTCTCGGGGATTTACCTCGGGTCGTACTACCAGGCCATGACCCTGGCGCTGGCGCACCGCCCGCTCTTTGGGTCGAACATGGCGCTTCGGAGGGACGTGTGGCGCGAGGTTGGCCCGGCCGTCCACCGGAATGACGCAGAGCAGCACGACGACGTCTGCCTCAGCGCCCATCTGGGCCTGGACTACCGCTGCGCCTGGGACCGCACGCTGGTGGTGGGAATGGCGCCCCGGGCCGTGGTCGGCTGGGCGAACCTGGCCCGGCGGTTCCGCCGGGCCTTCCATACCCTTGCCGTGCACTGGCGGGCGGTGCCGCCGTGGGAGCGCTGGATCAGGCGTTTTCGGGGTACAGCAGGGGAAGCTGCAGCACCAGCCAGGGACTGAATGCCCAGGGGGTTAGTCGCACGGATTCAACCAGCGTGGCGGGATCGGCCCAGATCCAGTCCATGACCTCATCCGCGGCCGGGACGGGATCAGCCTCCGCGACAGCCGTGTAGACCGGGCAGATTTCGTGCTCCACGATGCCCGAAGCATCCACGGCGCGGTAGCGGAAATCAGGGAGAGCGACGGCGATGCTGCGCAGCTTCAGGCCCAGCTCACGCTCCGCCCGGCGCACTACGGCGTCCTCAGTGGACTCGCCCGGTCCGGGATGGCCGCAGAACGAGTTGGTCCAGACGCCCGGCCAGGTCAGCTTGGACAGTGCCCGGCGCGTCACCAGGAGGCGTCCGTCCGGGTGGTAGACGTGCGTGGAGAAGGCCAGGTGCAGCGGGGTATCACGGGTATGCACGGTCATCTTGTCCGCGGTACCTATCATTTGGCCCCCTTTATCTACCAGAATGACTTCTTCCCGGCGTTGCGGCATTTCTTCCCCTAACGATCAGCGTGTTTACTTTATGCATGGAGACAGAACACTTGCCTGACGAGAGAATTGGCCAACAGCAGGTGGAACGTGTCCTGGACGGGTTCTTCTCCGCGGCCAAGGAGCGCGCGGAGCGGATCAGTCCCAGCTACCTTAGCCTCTGGGAGACACTGGAAAAATCCACGGTTGGCGGCAAGCGGCTTCGCCCCCAGATAGTGATGACGGCCTATACGCACCTGGGCGGAACCGACCTGGAAGCAGCCGCACGGGTGGGGGCAGCCTTCGAACTGCTGCACACCGCGCTGATCGTCCATGACGACGTCATTGACCTGGATTTCGTCCGCCGCGGACAGGACAACGTCTCCGGGGTCTACCGGCGCATGGCCGAAACCGCCGGGGAACCGGCTGAAGTGGCCCGGCACCGCGGCCTGTCCGTCGGCATCATCGCCGGCGACCTTGCGCTGACCGGCGCCTTTCGGATGCTTGATTCGGTCTCCACCGGTCCGCTCACCCGCGAGCTGCTGGCCGGAATCCTCGACGATGCCGTCTTTGCCTCCGCCGGAGGAGAGCTGATCGACGTCGACTTCTCCTTTGCCGCGGGCTCCCCGCCGGTCACGGACATCCTGGACATGGAACGGCTGAAGACAGCCGTCTACTCCTTTGAAGCACCGCTGCGCGCGGGGGCGGTACTGGCTGGAGCCGGCGCAGAGGTTGTTGCCGCACTGGGCCGGTTCGGGCGGGACACGGGCATCGCCTACCAGCTGGTGGACGACCTGCTGGGCGTCTTCGGCAACGAAAGTGCCACCGGAAAGTCGAGTATGGGCGACCTCCGCGAGGGCAAGCGAACCGTGCTGATTGCCTACGCAGCCCAGACTCCCTGCTGGTCCGAACTCTCCACGCTCATCGGACGCCCGGATATGGGGCCGGGCGACGCGGACCGTGCCCGGAGCATCCTAGTGGACTGCGGTGCCCGCCAGTACGCCCAGGACCTGGCAGCCCAGTACGCAGCCAGCGCCCGCAGCCATCTGGAATGTGCCGAGGTGCCGGCCGGCCTCGCCGCTGTGCTAGACGACGTCGTCTCCTCCTCCGTGAACCGGGGCAGGTAGCCGTGGGACACGTAACCGGGCTGCCGCTGTACAACCTGGCAGCCGAACAGACAGCCGCGGTCATGATCCGCGCGTACTCCACCTCCTTCGGCTTGGCCTCCCGCCTGCTGGCGCCCCGGACCCGGCGGCAGATCGAAACCATCTATGCCCTGGTGCGGCTGGCGGACGAGATTGTTGACGGCGTGGCGGCGGCAGCGAAGATCCCCCCGGCCGAGATCCGCCGCACGCTCGATGCATTGGAGACGGAAACGGCCAGCGCCCTGCGCACCGGTTACAGCGTGAACCTGGTGGTGCACGCCTTCGCGCAGACTGCCCGGCGCACCGGAATCGGAACGGACCTCACCGGTCCGTTCTTCCGGTCCATGCGCGCGGACCTCACCCGCGCCGAACACACCCAGGCGAGCTTCGAGGACTACGTCTACGGTTCGGCCGAAGTGATCGGCCTTATGTGCCTGCACTGTTTCCTGGACGGACGCACTGTTCCCGCGGACCAGGAAAAACGGCTGCGCGAAGGTGCCCAGCGGCTGGGATCCGCCTTCCAGAAAGTGAACTTCCTCCGCGACCTGGCCGAGGATTTCGAGGCCCTGGGCCGCAGCTACTTCCCCGGCGTGACCGTGGACGCCTTCACTGAAGCGGACAAGCACCGGCTGCTCGATGACATCGAAGCGGACCTGCTTATCTCCGGCGCAGCGATCGCCGAGCTGCCCCGGGACTGCCGCCCCGCCGTCGCGCTGGCCCAGGAACTGTTCGCGGAACTGGCCCGCCGGCTGCGCGGAACCCCGGCCGAACGGCTGCGCACCACGCGGATCCGCGTGCCCAACCCGGTCAAACTGCGCATCGCAGCGGACGCCGTCTACCGGCACCGGCTGCGCCGCACCTCCGCCCCTGCCCTCTCCACCCCCGACGCCGAAAGGGCGCCATGATCTCCGGAAAAACCACCTCCAGGCCCCGCACCGCCGTCATCATTGGCGGCGGCATCACCGGCCTGGCCACTGCCGCGCTGCTGGCCCGGGAAGGCCTGGACGTTACCGTCCTGGAGAAGAACAGCACACTTGGCGGACGCACCGGCAACTGGGAAACCGGCGGCTTCCGCTTCGACACCGGACCGTCCTGGTACCTGATGCCGGAGGTGTTCGACCACTTCTTCCGCCTCCTGGGCACCAGTGCCCAGGAACAGCTGGAGCTGGTGCAGCTTGATCCCGGCTACCGTGTGTACTTCGAAGGGGAGAAGGATCCGGTGGACGTGCAGGCCACCCGCGCGAAGAACGTTGAGCTGTTCGAATCCCTGGAACCCGGAGCGGGCGCCAGGCTGGAGGCGTACCTGGATTCCGCGGCAGAGGTCTACGACATGGCCAAGAAGCGTTTCCTCTACAGCACCTTTGCGTCCTTCCTTCCGCTGCTGCGCCCGGACGTGCTCTCCCGCGGACCGAGGCTGGCGAAGCTGCTGCTGCAGCCCCTGAGCTCCTTTGTGGCCAAGCGCTTCACCGACCCGCGGATCCGGCAGATCCTGGGTTATCCGGCAGTGTTCCTGGGCTCCTCGCCGTTCACGACGCCGAGCATGTACCACCTGATGAGCCGCCTGGACCTGTCCGACGGCGTGCTCTACCCGCGCGGCGGTTTCCACCGGCTGATCACGGTGATCGCATCGCTGGCAGAGTCCGAGGGCGTAAAGATCCAGCTGGATGCCAACGTCACCGCCATCCGCACGGAGAGCACCGGCAAGGGGAAGGCGCGCGCCAGCGGAGTTGAATACCGCGACGCCGCCGGCACGCCCGCAGTGCTCGACGCCGATCTGGTGGTTTCCGCAGCGGACCTGCACCACACTGAAACCAGGCTGCTGCCGGCCCAGCTGCAGACCTACCCGCCCAGGTACTGGGAGTCCAGGATCCCGGGTCCGGGCGGCATCCTGCTGCACCTCGGCGTTAAGGGGGAGCTGCCCCAGCTGGCGCACCACACCCTGCTCTTCACCAGGGACTGGAAAGCGAACTTCGAGAAGATCTTCGGGAAGCACACGTCAGTTCCGGATCCAGCTTCGCTGTACATCTGCAGGCCCTCGGCAACGGATGACGACGCCGCGCCCGCCGGAGAAGAGAACCTCTTTGTGCTGGTGCCCGTTCCCTCCGATCCGGCGCTTGGCATCGGCGGAATCGACGGTGGAGGCGATCCGCGGCTCGAAGCGATGGCGGACACGGTGATTGAACAGATCGCCGGCTGGGCCGGCATTCCGGACCTCGCCGAGCGCATCACCGCCCGCCGGACGGTTGGCCCCGGTGACTTCAGCGCTGATTTCAATTCATGGCGGGGAACCCTGCTGGGCCCGGCACACGTACTGAAGCAGAGCGCTTTCCTGCGCGGCAGCAATGCCAGCCGGAAAGTTCAAAACCTGCTCTACGCCGGCGGGTCCACGCTGCCCGGCATCGGCCTGCCCATGTGCCTCATCAGCGCCGAACTTGTGCTCAAGCGGGTGCGCGGAGACGTCAGCACTGAGGCTCTTCCGGAGCCGCCCCGCGCGGCGGAACGGACCCGCTGATGGGGGCTTTGTACCTGCTGTTCCTGCTGGCATCCATTGGCTGCATGATGCTGCTGGACCACCGCTTCAAGCTGTTCTTCTTCTACGGAGCACCCCTGCGGGCCGCCGTCGTACTCGCGGCAGGGCTGGTGTTTTTCCTTCTCTGGGACCTCTTTGGCATCGGCCTGGACATCTTCTACCGGGGTGAAACCGAGTTCATGCTCGGGATTGAACTGGCCCCGCACCTGCCGCTGGAGGAGGCCTTCTTCCTGGCCTTCCTCTGCTACCTCACGATGGTGCTCTTCGGCCTGCTGAAAACCGCAGCCGAACACTTCGGGCGGAGCCGGAGCGGGCAGGAGGCCCGGCGGTGACCTACTGGCTGCTGAACCTCTGTTTCCTGCTCCCTGCGGCAGCGGTGCTCGCGGCGGCACTGCTGCGCCGCCGTCGTGCCGGACGCAGCAATAGGGCTTTCCTGCTCCGCCTCGCCGGCACTGCTGCCGTGCTGCTGCTGCTGACCGCGGTCTTTGACAACCTGATGATTGCCGTGGACCTCTTCGGCTACAACCCGGACCGGATATCCGGTGCGTTCCTAGGCCTGGCGCCGCTGGAAGACTTCGCCTATCCGCTGGCTGCCGTCCTCGTCCTTCCGGCGCTCTGGGAACTGCTGACGCGGCGCACCGCCGCCCCCTCCGAGGAGATCCAATGAGCACCCCCGCTACGCGCACCCCCGGCACCCTGGCGATGCTGGTGCTCTCTTCCCGGCCGCTGTCCTGGGTCAACACCGCGTATCCTTTCGCCGCGGCGTACCTGCTGACCGCCGGTGGAATCGATGCCGCCTGGGTGATCGGCACACTGTACTTCCTGATTCCATACAACCTGGCCATGTACGGCATCAACGACGTCTTCGACTACGAATCCGACCTGCGCAACCCGCGCAAGGGCGGGGTTGAAGGTGCCCTGCTGGACCGGAGGTTCCACCGGATCACGCTGTGGTCCGCGCTGGCCACCAACATTCCCTTCCTGGTGGTGCTGGCACTGGTGGGTTCGCCGCTGTCCTGGCTCGTGCTGGCCGTCAGCGTCTTCGCCGTCATTGCCTACAGCGCCCCCGGACTGCGGTTCAAGGAACGGCCCTTCCTTGACTCGATCACCTCCAGCACACACTTTGTCTCCCCGGCCGTGTACGGACTGGTGCTGGCCGGAGCCACGTTCACCCCGGGCCTGTGGGCGGTGCTGGCCGCCTTCTTCCTCTGGGGCATGGCCAGCCAGGCCTTCGGTGCGGTACAGGACATCATTCCGGACCGGGAGGGCGGGCTCTCCTCCATTGCCACGGTGCTGGGCGGCAAAACCGTGGTGCGGCTGGCCTTCGCCGCCTACGCCGCAGCCGGTGCGCTGATGCTGCTCACCCCGTGGCCTGCCCAGCTCGGCTCGCTGCTGGCCGTGCCGTACCTGCTGAACCTGGTGCCGTTCCTGGGCATAACCGACGAACGGTCCGAGGAAGCCAACGCCGGCTGGAAGCGGTTCCTCAAGCTGAACTTCCTGACCGGCTTCCTGGTGACCATGCTGCTCATCTGGTACTTGCCTTCCCGCTAGCACCCCAGCCCCCTTCCCCCAACCATCGAGAGGCCAGTTACGGCTCTTTTCGGGCCCGAAAATAGCCGTAACTGGCCTCTCGGCGGGAGGGGGTAACGAAAGCGGCCGGCCCCCGCAGGGCCCGGCCGCGTTGGGTTTACGAAGGGGCG
>JBELZL010000049.1:0-19721 GCA_040274025.1 Arthrobacter sp.
GAGGCCGGACACCGACTGCACAATCCGCAGGTGCTGCGTGGCCAGGGGCATGGTGGGCGATGGAAGCGGGAATCCCGGTCATCAACGTGGACCGTGAGTTCTCCAGCCCGTTCGCCGCACGCACCACCGTCCTGGGGGACAACTACGGCATGGGTGTCAGCGCCGGCACCTATATCTGCGAGCAGGTCGGCGACCAGCCTGACGCCGTCGTCGCCGAAGTCGCCGGCATCGACTCGCTGCCGCTCACGCAGGACCGCAGCGCCGGCTTTAAGGACGCCCTCGAGGGCTGCGGGCTGGAGGTCAGCAACCGGGTGGCCGCAGACTTCACCGTCCAGGGTGGTGAGGCGGCTACGTCCCAGCTGCTCGCTGCTGCCCCGGAGATCGATGCTCTGTGGAACCACGACGACGATCAGGGCATCGGTGTCCTGGCCGCCATCGATGCAGCGGGCCGTGATGAGTTCATCATGGTGGGCGGCGCCGGATCCGCCAACGCAATGCGTGAGATCCAGTCCGGTGACAGCGTCCTGAAGGCGACCATTATCTATCCCTCCACCCAGGCAGCCGACGGTATCCGCCTCGCCCGCCTGCTGGTTCAGGACAAGGCCATGAGCGACCTGGTGGAGATCGAAGTTCCCAACCGGGTGGTCCTCCATGCCCCCGTGGTCACCAGCGAGAATGTGGAGAAGTACCTGCCCACCGCGTTTGAATCCTAGATCCGCCCGTTCGCAGGGCGTCCCGGCCACCCCGGGAAGCCCTGCAGGGCCGGGTCCCAGGAACCGTTCCCCGCCGCGGAACCCGCGGCAGCTAGGAGAAAAACATGCACAAACCACTGAGGATCGCGCTCGTGGGACACGGGTTTATGGGGGCAGCGCATTCCCAGGCCTGGCGGGTGGCACCCCGGTTCTTCGACCTTCCGCTGCAGCCGCAAATGGCCCTCCTGGTGGGGCGCGACGCCGAGCGCACCGCGGCCGCTGCCGGCAAATGGGGGTGGCAGGAGAGTTCAGCGAACTGGAGGCAGGCGCTGGCGCGGGAGGACATCGACGTCGTCGACATCGTCACCCCGGGTGCCTCGCACGCTGAAATCGCGATTGCTGCGCTGGATGCCGGCAAGCACGTGATCTGTGAAAAGCCGCTGGCCAACACCGTGGAGGAGGCCAGAGCCATGGCCGACGCCGCCGCCCGGGCTGCCCGCTCCGGTATTCAGGCAATGGTCGGGTTTACCTACCGGCGGCTGCCTGCCGCCACTCACGCCAGGAACCTGGTGGCCGGGGGTGCGGTCGGCGACGTCCGCCAGATCCGTGCCTCCTACCTGCAGGACTGGCTGGTGGATCCGGAGGCACCGCTGTCCTGGCGCCTGGATCAGGACAAGGCCGGGTCCGGAGTGCTCGGCGACCTGGGTGCCCACATCGTTGATCTGGCCCAGTACGTGACCGGGAAGAAGCTTACTGAAGTCAGCGGCATCCTGGAGACCCTGGTGGACAGCCGTCCGCTGCCGGATTCAGGTGGCGCCGACGGCGGGCTGGGCGGCCCGCGGGGCACCGGCACCGCCCGCGGCACAGTAACGGTGGACGACGTCGCTCTGTTCACGGGCCGCTTCGAAGACGGGGTGCTGGCCACCTTCGAGGCCACGCGGATGGCTACCGGACGCAAGAACGCACTGCGGCTGGAAGTCTCCGGCACGGCAGGGGCTGTCAGTTTTGATCTGGAGGACCTGAACTTCCTGGAGTTCTACGACTTCACCGCACCCGGCGACCGGCAGGGTTTCACGCGCATCATGGTCACCGAACCTGTCCATCCCTACGTGAGCGCCTGGTGGCCGGCCGGACATTCGCTCGGCTACGAGCACGGCTTTGTCCACCAGGCCCGTGATTTCGTTGATGCCATTGCCGGGGGAAGCCAGCCCGCGCCGTCGTTCGCTGACGGCCTGCAGGTCCAGGAAGTCCTGGACTCCGTGTCCCGCAGCGCCGCCAAATCCAGCATCTGGACCCCGGTGGGCTAAGGCCCCACCCAACCACTAGGCGAAGGAGCCTGCCATGTCACGACCGATTACGTTGTTTACCGGCCAGTGGGCCGACCTGCCGTTTGAGGAGGTGGCCCGGCTCGCGTCCGAGTGGGGCTACGACGGACTGGAGATCGCCTGCTGGGGCGACCACCTGGATCCCTGGCGGTGGGATGAGGACGGTTACGTCCAGAGCCGCCGGGACATCCTGGAGAAGTACAACCTCCAGGTCCATGCCATCTCCAACCACCTCAAGGGCCAGGCAGTCTGCGATGATCCGATCGATCAGCGGCACCGGGACATCCTCTCCGACCAGGTCTGGGGCGACGGCGACCCGGAGGGAGTCCGCCGGCGCGCGGCCGAGGAAATGAAGCACACCGCCCGGCTGGCCGCAGCCTTGGACGTAAAGACCGTTGTGGGCTTCACCGGTTCCTCAATCTGGAAGTACGTGGCCATGTTCCCGCCGGTCTCAGCCGAGGCGGTCGAGGCCGGCTACCAGGACTTCGCCGACCGGTGGAACCCCATCCTGGATGTGTTCGACGAGGTGGGCGTGCGGTTCGCCCACGAGGTACATCCGAGCGAAATCGCCTACGACTACTGGACTACCGTCCGCGCGCTCGAAGCGATCGGGCACCGTCCCGCGTTTGGGCTGAACTGGGATCCCAGCCACTTCGTGTGGCAGGACCTGGATCCGGTGGGCTTTCTGTGGGACTTCCAGGACCGGATCTACCACGTGGACTGCAAGGACACGAAGAAGCGGATGACGAACGGGCGGAACGGCCGGCTCGGATCCCACCTGCCCTGGGCCGATCCGAGGCGCGGATGGGACTTTGTCTCCACGGGACACGGTGACGTGCCCTGGGAAGACGCTTTCCGGATGCTCAACAGCATCGGCTACGAGGGCCCCATTTCGGTGGAGTGGGAAGACGCGGGCATGGACCGTCTGGTCGGCGCACCGGAAGCGCTGGCCTTTGTCCGTTCGCTGGCCATGGATCCGCCCGACGCCGCGTTCGACGCCGCGTTCTCCTCGCGGTAGCCGGCCCTGAAACTGAAACGGTCCCGTGGCTCGAAGCCACGGGACCGTTTCTGTTTTAGAGGTTAGGGCAGGCGCCAGTAGACGTCCTCGGCGTTCTCCTCCGCGAGGATCATGCGCAGGCCCAGCCGGCTGTCCCCGCCCAGGGCGCTGTCCGGAACGTCGAAGCAGACCTCGTGTGTCACCGAGTCACCCTTGCTGAGCAGCTCTTGGTCAGCTCCGCGCATGCTCAGTTCCACGCTGCAGCCCAGGACGGTGTAGATCCGGTTGTCCGTTCCTACGAGTTCCGGAGCGAGGTCCAACCAGGGACGGCCTTCCCCGTCTCCGTTATAGACGGCGTCGAACCGGGCAATCACATAGTTGTGGTCCGGGTCCCCGGCGGAGGGTGCGCGTTCCAGGACTTCAGAGGTGGCCTCCCGGTCCAGTTCGGTGAGGGTGACGGTGTATTCACCGACAGCTGCTTCTTCGCCGGCGGAGCTGGAGGGGGCAGCCAAAATCTCGGCAATGAAGTCCTCTGAGTACTCGTAGGAATAGTCCTCCAGCTCGGCTTCCGACAGCTCCTCTGAGAACTCGCCGAACTCTTCGAAGGACTCGCCGCCGATCTCAGTGCCGACCTCGGATTCGGCTTCCCAGAGCCCCGCGTCCCGCAGGGAGTCCACAAAGACGGTGTTCACGATGATCGCTGCAATGATGGACACCCCGGCCACGGAGAGGGCGGCAATGGACAGCGGCTTCGAGACGTTGCGTGCCTTGATGCCCTTGACCAGGGCAGGGATTCCCAGGCCCAGCGCCACGATTGCCAGCGGGAAGGACAGGAAATTGAAGAACGGAATCCAGCAGATCAGCAGGGCGAGGATGGCGAGCACCAGCGCGGCGATTGCCAGGCCTTTGCCGGGAGTGGATGGCGGCGGGCCGTAGCTTGCATACCCGCCGGGGTAGCCGGGATAACCCGGGTAACCGGGATAACCCGGCTGCCCGGGGTAGCCCGGCTGTCCCGCGTAGCCGGAGTTTCCACCATGGCCTGCTGCGGGCGCGCCCGGTACCTGCGCATAGGGGTTGTATTGCGGTGCGGGAGGAATGTCCCCGCCCTGGTACGGAAGCGAAGGTCCACCCGCGAAGCTGCTAGGCGCTGCAAACCCGCTTTCCTGGCCCGCTTCTGTCTGTGCCGGCCCCGGAACAGCACGTTCCGGTTCCGTTCCCTCCGGCCCGGGCTGCCCCTGGTCCCTGTCCATTCGTCCCCCCAGAAAGTTCTTTGGTCTTATGGTTCAGGCGGTCCGTTCACAGACCGCCGAGCCCCATCCTAACCAAACTCGGTAATGCATCCTGCCTAGTCGCAGCGGGAACGGGTGTCAGGTTTCACGCCGTTTCGGGCAGCGCCCAGGAGTTAACGGCCCAGGCCCGCTGCGCAGGATGCGGAACGGGCCCAGAACAACAGCGGACGGCTAGGCGAGTGCTGCCACGGCGGCGTCGTAATCCGGTTCGGTGGTGATCTCGGGAACCAGCTGCGAGTGCAGCACGGTGCCGTCTGCATCAAGAACGACGACGGCACGGGCCAGCAGGCCCTGAAGCGGACCTTCGCTCTGGGTCAGGCCAAAGTCTTCGCCGAAGCTGCTGCGGAACGCCGATGCGGCCACCACGTTCTCGATGCCCTCTGCACCGCAGAAACGGCCGAGCGCAAACGGCAGGTCCTTGGAGACGCACACGACGGCGGTGTTCTCGAGTCCGGCTGCAATCTCATTGAACCGGCGGACGCTGGCGGCGCAGACGCCGGTGTCCACGCTCGGGAAGATGTTCAGGACCACGCGGCGGCCGGAGAAGGCCTCGCTGGAGACCTCGGACAGGTCGGTTCCGACCAGCGTGAAGGCAGGGGCGGAGGTTCCGGCGGCGGGAAGTTCGCCGGCGGTACGGACAGGGTTCTGCTTAAATGCGGTAGTTGCCATGCTCTGTGTTTATCACGTTCGCGTTCATCGGCACGGCTCGGTGACCTGCGGAAACGTTCTGCAGCGGAAATCCGGCGAAAAAGTTCCGGGCCAGGGGTTCCCTCCCGGGCGCACGGTGTTTTACTGAAAGTGGTTCCTTAAGGCGGGACCAGAACAGGTCCACTTGGCCGGGACCCGTAGGTTCATCGGCCGGACCTTGGAACGACTCCCTGGCCATGGCTGGGGAGCCGTTCCATGTAATCCTCCGTTGTGGTGCTGGCCTACCTGTCCCGTCCACCGCCTATCCCGCTCCGACAATGAGCAGTGTCCCCGCGAAGATAATGCCGCTCAGCACTAGGGTCACGAACGTGTAGCCCAGGATTTCGCGAATCTTCAGCCCGGCCACGGCCAGCAGCGGGATAGCCCAGAACGGCTGGATCATGTTGGTCCACTGGTCGCCGTAGGAGATCGCCATGATGACCACGGACTGGTCGACCTGCAGCGCGTCTGCTGCGTTGGCGAACAGCGGTGCCATCACGGCGAACTGGCCTCCACCGGAGGGTATGAACATATTGAGCAGGCCCGCAGCGAGGAATGTCCACAGGCCCAGGGTCGCCGGCGAGGAGATGTTGATGAAGAACTCACTGATGATGTCCACGAGTCCGCTGACGCTCATCATGCCGATGATCCCCGCGTAGAGCGGGTACTGCAGGAGCACCTCACCCACCGTGCGCCCGCCGCGTGAGATGAGGTCTGCCAGTTCGCGGGCATTGCCGACAAGGAGCATGATCAGGCACAGGAACGTCCAGTTGACGATGTCCAGGGTCAGGGCGAAGCCGTTGTTTCCGAAGTGGAGCACCAGGTAAATGCCCAGCATCACTCCCAGCGCCAGGGTAAAGACCCGCAGGTTCTCAAGTCTTTCGGCCGGGGTTTTGCGGGTTGCTTCCTCTGTCGCGGCCGCTGCACCCGGGCCATTCTTCCGGCCCCGTCGGCGGGCGGCGGAGGCGGACTTATCCGCGTCAGCCTCCGCGGCGTCGCCCTCGGCGAAGACCTCATTGGGGGCGGCGACGATCAGCTCGGGCTGCTTTGGCGCCAGCAGCATCATGGCACCGGCCACGACCACCAGGGTGACCACAGCGGCGATGATGTTCCAGGTGGAGAACGTGGTCTGGGTGATGTCCACCAGGCCACCGGGGAGTGTGGAGTATGCGCCTCCCTCTGTGGCAGCATTCAGCGGTCCTGAACCGGAGTAGCCCATGTGCCAGACAACGAATCCGCTGTAGGCCGACGCCACGAGCAGCGGGTAGTGGAGCTTGATGCCGCGGTTCCTGGCCGCGCGTGCCACCTCGAGGGCCATGACGCCGCCTACGATCAGTCCCAGACCGAAGCTGATCAGCGACGCGATGCCCGCGATGATGGTGACGAACCCGTATGCCTGCCGAGGCGTTTGAGGCACCGAGGCTACGCGGATCAGCAGTCGATGTACCGGCCGGGTGTTGGCGAGGGTGAAGCCCAGCAGCAGAACCAGGGCCACCTGGGTCATGAACGAGAGCAGTCCTGTCAGTCCTTCACCCCAGCCCAGCACCAGCTCGTCGGGCGCGATGTCGGTCATGGTCAACGCCATGATGGCGACCACCGCCGTCAGGATCACCGCCAGGATCAGAGGGCCGGGAAGCCATCTCTCTACAAAGCGGCTGAGCGGCCGGGAGAGGGTCTGCAACATCTTTGTCGTCCTTCCTCTGATTTGGCGCAGGCGTATCAGATGACTTGGAGGGACTGGGCTAGGGGTTCCAACCGGCGTCCGCGACAGCCAGTCTCATTGACACGTACGAGTGTGTCAAACATCACACCCTGAGGCTGGGGAGATTCTGCCCGCCGCAGCGGATCCGCTACTCCCCCGTGACGCCGTCGAGCAGTTCGCGGATGATGTCCAAGTGGCCGCAGTGCCGCCCGGTCTCCTCCACCATGTGCACCAGCACCCAGCGCAGGTTGTGGCCGGCACTGTGGTCGGCCTTGCACATGTCCTCCAGTCCGTAGCGCTCCGCAACTTCGCGTGACTCGGCGCAGGCCGCTTGGTAGTCGGCAATGATCTCGGCGAGGCTGTCCTGCTCGGTGACGCGGAATTCAGCGTCCGGGTCGTCACTGCTCCAGCGTGTGGGAATGCCAGTCTGACCGTCCAGCTGCGCGCGGAACCACCAGCGTTCGACGTCGGCAAGGTGGCGAAGCAGACCGGAGACAGTCAGCAGGGAGGGCAGAACCCGCCGTGCGGCGTCGGCGTCGCTGAGCCCCTGGGCCTTGTAGAGAACGCTGGCGCGCAGGTAGTCCAGGAACCCGTTGAGCGTTCCGCGCTCGTCGGCTGCATCGGGCGGGTCGATTCGATTATCGGTAAGCATGCGGCCAGCGTAGCGGCGGCTTTACCTGCGCTGGAAAAGACCTGCCGTCACAAACCCGCGAACCGCAGGACCAGTGCTCCGAGCAGCAGCACCACTCCGGCTCCGGCAACGATCCACGCCGCCGTTCGGGTGGTCAGCCGCATCCATGACTTTCGCCGCGTCGCCGCCGAATACAGACCTGTGATGAGCAGGATAAGACCCGTCATTCCCACGTAGCCCGGCGCTCCGTTGTCTTCGCCCTGCGCCAGGACGAAGAGGAGCAGCACCAGTCCGAGGGCGAAGCTCGGCCAGTGGAACCCGGTCTCGTGCCGTGCACCGGCGGCCTGGCTGTGATCCATTGAGCTCATGGTCCGTCCTTTCCCGCTGCAGCGGGCCCAGGATGTGCGCCCGGCGAACAGACCACTGTACTCCCGCTGCCACGCCTCGTCTCCGGGAGTCCCCTGTGAAGTTCCTGAATCACCAGTCGCCCCAAGCTGTGCCGGCCCGCAAAAGATCGACAGAATTCTTCACTCACCCCCTTGCCGACTGCCGGCCGCCGGCGTACGTTCGTGCCTAATCAACCGAAAGGTTGATCAACAAACAGGTTGGATTCAAAAAGGTTGGATTCAAACAGCGACGCGAACGTTGGCCGTGCATGACCGAAACCCCAGACGACGTCCTGCTCGACCGGGCCTTTTTGGCCCTGGCCGATCCGGCACGCCGCCGGATCATCGCCCGGCTCTCCCGGGGCCCGGCCACGGTCAACGAACTCGCCGAACCCTTCGAAATCAGCAAGCAGGCGGTTTCGAAGCACATCCAGGTCCTCGAGCAGGCGCAGCTGGTCACCCGAACCCGTGACGCGCAGCGCCGGCCCGTCCACCTGAACCCCGCACGGCTGGAGGCACTGACTGCCTGGATCGACCGGTACCGGCTGGTCGTCGAAGGGCAGTTCCGCAGCCTGGATGCTGTGCTCCACCAACAGGCCGCCAAGCGCGGCCGGCAGGCAAAAGGACAACCAGCCATGACCAACGCACTGCAGCTCTCCGTCCCTGACGGCGTGCCCTTCATCGACTATTCCCGCGAGATCGACTTTCCCGTCGCGGACGTGTTCCGCGCCCACGCGGACCCTGACCTAATCAGCCAGTGGCTCGGGCCGCGCGGCATGAAGATGGAAATGGACCACTACGACTTCACGACCGGCGGCACCTACAAGTACACGCACACCGGTCCCGAAGGCATCCCGTACGACTTCACCGGTATTTTCCACACGGTCCGGGAAAACGAGTTCGCGATCCAGACCTTCGAGTTCTCCGGCTATCCGGACGTCGTCAGCCTCGAGTTCAACACGTTCGAAGACCTGGGCGACGGACGCACCCGGATCACCGTTCATTCGGTCTACCCCTCCCAGGAAGCGCGGGACGGCATGGCCGCCTCCGGCATGGAGGAGGGCATGACCGATTCCTACTCCCGGCTCGAGGAACTTCTTGCCAGCCGGGCCGGCGCCAAGACCCCGCAGGAGGCATCATGACCAACGCACTGGAAGTTACCCTTCCCGACGACGCCCCGTACATCGACTACAGCCGGGAGTTCGACTACCCGGCACTCGACGTCTTCCGCGCCCATGTCACTGCCGACTCCTATGCCCAGTGGGTGGGGCCGGATGAACTGGAAACCCGCATCGATGCGTTCGAGGCCACGCCTGGCGGTTCCTACCGGTTTGTCCAGAGCGACGACGACGGCGAGTATGCCTTCCGCGGCGTCTTCCACAACATCCGGGCCGGGGAGTTCATCCTGCAGACCTTTGAGTATGAGGGTTATCCGGACCAGGCGAGCCTGGATTTCCTCCGGTTCGAGGATCTGCCCGGCGGCCGGTCGCGGCTGAGCGGCCATTCGGTCTACCCATCGGTGCAGACGCGGGATAACTTCGTGTCCTCGGGTATGGAATCGGGCATGGCAGCCGGCTACGACAAGCTCGAGCAGCTGCTCGCGTTCGCCACGGCCTGATGCCATACGACCCACTTTTGGAGGAACCATGGATTGGACCCTGGAAGTCATCCGCGTCCCGGTCAACAGCCTGGAGCGCAGCCTCGCGTTCTACTCCGACCAGGTTGGATTCGACCTGGACCACCACACCGTAAATGAGCACATGGCGTTCGCCCAGCTCACTCCGCCGGGTTCCGGCTGCTCAATCGTCATCGGCAGCCTCCCGGGCGATGAGCCGATGGAGCCCGGTTCCCTAAAGGGGCTGCAGCTTGTTGTTCCGGATGCCTACGCCGCGCATGAGGAGCTGGTTTCCCGCGGCGTGGAGGCCGGCGACGTCACGGTGATGGATGAGCGCGACGGCGGCACTCTGTTCGGTTTCTCGGATCCGGACGGCAACTCCTGGGTGGTGCAGCAGATCAGGGCGCGGGCGGACCACCCGCTGATTCCCTACAGTGCCCGCCCGCAGCTGGGCGAAGGGATTTAGGCAGCCAGGACCGGTTCGCTTGTCCTGGCCAGGTCCTCCGCGGAGGCCGTCCGTGTCTGGATCAGCCGGAATCCTTCCGGGTACTCCCGGGCGAAGGACCGGCATCCCTGGGTTAGCCATGCAATCCCGACACACCGGCAAACAGAGGAGCACCATGAAACTCACATCTCAGGTCCATCGGATCGGCAATGACATCGTCGCCGCCTACCTGGTGGTGGACGACGGCGGCATCACCCTCGTCGACGCCGGCCTCGCCGGACACTGGCGGGACCTCGAACGCGAGCTGGCTGCCCTCGGCCGGGAGCTGGAAGACATCCGCGGCGTCGTCCTGACGCACGGGGACACGGACCACATTGGCTTCGCCGAGCGGCTGCGGCTGCAGACCGGTGTGCCGGTGTATATCCATGCGGCGGATGCAGCACGGGCGCAGGGAACCCAGCGGTACAAGCCGGCTCCGGGTTCAACGGGAAGCATGCGTCCCGGCCCCGCAGCGAAGTTCCTCGCCTACTCCCTGCGCAAGCAGGGCTGGCGCACCACCTACCTCACGGACGTCGTTCCGGTCGCGGACGGCGACGTGCTGGATCTTCCCGGCTCGCCGCGCATCATCGGGCTTCCCGGCCACTCCCCGGGCAGCGTGGCGGTCCACGTTCCCGCAGCGAAAGCACTGTTTGTCGGAGACGCCCTCACCACCCGCAACGTACTCTCAGGCCGGACCGGGCTGCAGCCGTCCCCCTTCACGGATGACCCCGTTCAGGCTCTAGAGACGCTGGACAGGCTCACCTCACTGACGGACGTGGAGTGGGTCCTGCCCGGCCACGGCACACCCTGGAACGGTCCCGTCAACGAAGTGGCCGCTTCCGTGCGCGCCGGGACCTAGGCAGAACCCCTCCGCATTGCGGGGCGGGATCAGCGGCCCTTCCCGGGAGCGTTTCCGTTCCCCTTGCCCGGCCCGAATTCGTGCCCCTTGCCGGGACCGTTTCCCTTCCCCGGACCGTTCCCCTTCCCCGGACCGTGGCCCGCACGCGGGTCCCAGATGCGGTCGTTCACGAACTCGGCCGGACGGTACTTGATGAAGTCAGCTTCGCCCAGCCCGAGTGACTCTGCTAGCCGGTCCAGCTGCCGCGGCTCGGCGATGTTAGCCCAGCGTCCGGTCTCAAGCCGCTGGTCCATAGCCAGCACCGCAGCCACCCGTTCGGCGTCAGTGAAGGTGCAGTGCCCGGTCCGCTCGACGAACGACTGACGCAGCAGCGGCGTCGCCCGTGCCTCCCGGACGGTTTCCTCATATTCCTCCATGTATTCGACCGGAGCCAGGATGTCCGCCAGAGTGTGCATGGTCAGCACCGGGATCTGCAGGTCACCCTGGGGTGTGGAGGTGCGGTCCATCCACACCAGCGCTTCTTCGTCCGGTTCGATGTCCGCCGATGAGGTCAGGGTGCGCAGGTCCCGGTTCAGCTCCAGTCCAGCCGAGCGGTAGAGCGCGTCCACCTGCCGCCGCTGGGCCGACTGCTGCAGCAGCGCCCGGTAGTCCACCCCCTCGTTCCAGCCGCTGTCCCCGTCTGCGGCGGTGACGATCGAAACGCGGGACCCCACCACAAACGGAATGGTCTGGAGGAGCCAGTTGTACTGCGCTTCCTGCTGCGCCGCGTAGTCCCGGGGTCCGGGAGCGGCATCCCCGCTAAACCAGGTGGGAGTGTTCATCAGGGCCGCGGCCAGCGCAAGCCGTGCCCGTCCTTCGGGAGTGGTCTGGGCCTGCTGGACGGCCTGCATCAGTGCCGCGATGGTGACACCGGCCTCTTCCGGAGTGCGGAATCCGGTCAGCTGAAGTTCCTGGCCCGGCAGCAGGAGCTCGGCGAGCGCGTGCACCCCGTCCAGCTGGTAATTGTTCAGGTTGATGCCGCCGCCCAGCAGTCCGCAGGTGCTGACTGCCCCGTCCACCCCGCTGTAGGGAGTTTCCGCGATGAGGCTGCTCACCAGCCCGCCCATGGACGTGCCGAAGGCGATGGTCCTCTCGGGTGCACCGGCTTCGGCGGAGAACGCAGCCAGGGTATCCAACTGGTCCTGCACCGCTGTGCCCAGCGCCCATCCGGCCGTGGCGTACGACGACGCCGCAACCGCGAAGCCGCGGCCGGTCAGGGCCTGCGCGGTCGAGTCGAAGCCCTGATCCCAGGCAGGGTTGTCCGGTCCGGGGCGGAAACCGTGGCTGTAGAGCACCAGTTTTCCGTTCCAGTCCGCGGGCACTTCCGCTGCCCAGGCGGTTCCGTTGGCGAGTGTTCCGCCCAGTTCAGTTATTGGTTCTGCCGCCGTGGCCGTGGCCGGTGCTGCCACCAGGGCCAGAGTTACGGCCATCCCCAAAGTTGTTATTTTTCGCATGCGTTGTTCCGATCCTTCCTGCGCCGTTGCAGTTCTTCGCCCCCGCTGCGGCCATCCTTCACGACGGCGGTGGAACAGGCAAGGAAAAGACGGTCCCGGATCGGTCGGGCGTCCTGGTTAGAGCACGCCGATGTCCTCATTCCAGAGCGAGGGGTAGTCGGTCATGAACTCTTCCATGAGCAGTACACAGGCCGGATCGTCCAGGACATCCACTTCCACTCCCCGCCGGCGCAGCAGGTCCTCGGCTCCGCGGTAGCTCCGGTTCTCCCCTATGACGACGCGCGGAATCCGGTAGAGGAGGATCGCTCCGGTGCACATCTCGCACGGGGAGAGCGTGGTCACCATGGTGGCCCGCGAATAGGAGCCTGCAGGAAGCCTGCCCGCATGTTCGAGGCAGTCCATCTCAGCGTGCCGGATGACGCTTCCCAGCTGCTGGCGGCGGTTGTGCCCGGTTGCCGCTATGGTCCCGTCGATGAACAGGGCGGCGCCTATGGGGATTCCTCCCTCTTCCTTGCCCTTCCGGGCGGCGTTCAGGGCGGGCAACAGCAGCTCCGATGTCATTTCCCCACAGTAGGGTGCACTGTTCGGGTGCGGAAGGCCCGCGGGCTCAGGCGGTCCGGGACCGCCGTGCGTCCGCCACCAGCTCCCGCACGGCAGGGGCCACCTCCGCACCGAACCGGGTGATGGTTCCGGCGTTGTCGGCTGCCAGGATGAACCCTGAGATCCCGTGCTCCAGTGTTATCCCGGCCAGCTGCTCGGCCCACTGGGCCGCAGGCCCCTGCAGCAGGCCGTTGCCACTGGGCTTGAACGAGCCGCTGAGATTCAGCAGCCGGCGCACCACGGCCGGGTCCCGGCCGGCAGCCGCGGCGCCGTCGTCAATCGCGGCGTTCAGCGGCGCCAGGTCTGCGGGCCCGCCGCGCAGGTAACCCAGCGAGGGCAGCCAGCCGTCCGCGGCCGCACCGGTGAGGCGCAGCATGCGCGGCCTGTAGGCACCAAGCCAGATGCCGACGTCGTGCGCCGGGGCTGGACCGCGTTTGGCACCGTTCACCTGGTGGATCTTCCCCTCCACACGCAGCGGAGCCGTATCGGCGGTGTCCCAGACCCCGCGGATGATCCGGATCGCCTCCTCCAAACCCGTGACCGCATCCCCCGGGGAGAGCTGCTGCCCGCCGGCAGCAACGATCGCATCCCAGAACGCGCCCGTCCCCAGCCCCAGCTCCACCCGTCCGCCGCTGAGCAGATCCAGGCTGGCGGTGCTGCGGGCCACCACCACGGGCTGGCGCAGCGGAAGGTTCAGCACGTCCGGCAGCAGCCGGATCCGGGAGGTGCGTGCCGCGGCATAGGACATCAGCGTCCAGGTGTCCAGGAACCGCGGCTGGTACGGGTGGTCCTGGAACGCGGCCAGGTCCAGTCCTGCCTTTTCGGCCGTGACGGCCAGTTCCACGGCCTGCTGTACAGGGGCGGCAACCGGGGTAATGAACGCACCGAAGAGCAGATCGCGGCCGTAATCGGGCATGTTCCTGGCTCCTTCGGGGTGGCGCTCTGCCGGCGGTGCCCGCCAGTCTAGCCCCGGATGAGCTGATGCGCTCAAGGGTTTGTAGGCTGGAAGGCGTGCTTCCTCTTTCCCCTGCTCCCGCCGGCGCCGGCCGGTTCGCCCCCAGTCCGTCCGGAGAACTGCACGTTGGCAATCTGCGGACAGCGCTGCTGGCCTGGCTGTTCGCCCGCAGCAGCGGCCGCCGGTTCATTCTCCGGGTAGAGGACCTGGACCGTGCCCGCGCAGGCGCTGAGGCGGTTCAGCTGCGCGACCTTGCTGCCGTCGGACTGGACTGGGACGGCGAGGTGATCCGCCAGTCCGACCGCACTCCCGTGTACCTGGATGCCATCGCCAAGCTGCGGGCCCAGGACCGGGTTTACGAGTGCTTCTGCACCCGTGCGGAGATCTCCGATGCCCCGCGGGCCCCGCATTCCCCTCCCGGCGCCTATCCAGGCACCTGCCGCAACCTCAGCGAGACTGAACGCGAACGGCGCCGCCGCGAACGACCGCCGGCCCTGCGGCTGCGTGCCGATGTGGAGGAGTACACGGTCCACGATGTGCTGCACGGGCCGTACACGGGTGTGGTGGATGATCTGGTGCTGCTGCGCAACGACGGCGTACCGCCCTACAACCTGGCGGTCGTCGTCGACGATGCCGCGCAGGGGATAGACCAGGTGGTGCGAGGGGACGATCTCCTCTCCTCCACACCCCGGCAGGCCTACCTTGCCTCCCTGCTTGGACTGCCGCCGGTTGAGTACGTCCATGTGCCGCTGGCCCTGTCTTCCAGCGGCAAGCGGCTGGCAAAGCGCGACGGCGCCGTGACCTTGAGCGCACTGGCGGAACTGGGGATCACTGCGCCGGAAGCGGCCGCGATGATCCTGAAGTCGCTGGGACTTCCCGGCACCCTTCCCGAAGCCCTGGAAGTCTTTGATCCGGCCAGGCTGCCGCTGCAGCCGTGGGTCTTCACGCCTCCGCCAGCTCCATCCGCCTCCTGAGAACGGCTGGTGCGCAGCTCCGGAATGGGTGTTAACTGGGGCGCATGCCTCTAACCGGTGAGTATGTCCCCAGTACCTCCAAGCGCGCCCGCGACCAGGCGGAGGAAATCGAGTCCTCCGGCGGCACCCGCGGCACCACCCTGGGCGGCCGTCCAGTGGTGCTGCTGACCACCAAGGGCGCCAAGAGCGGAAAGCTGCGCAAGACGCCGCTGATGCGGGTGGAGCACGACGGCGATTACGCGGTGGTTGCGTCCATGGGCGGCGCGCCGAAACATCCCGTCTGGTACTTCAACATCAAGGCCCACCCGCATGTGGAACTGCAGGACGGCCCGCAGAAGTGGGACATGCAGGCCCGCGAGATCACCGGCGAAGAGAAGGCTGTGTGGTGGGAGCGGGCGGTTGAGGCCTACCCGCCGTACGCCGACTACCAGGCCAGGACTGACCGCGAGATTCCGGTATTTGTGCTGGAACGGATGGAAGACGCCTAGGACGTTCCTCCCGTCCCTTCGCCGGTCCACCCGGCAAGGTCCAGCTGCATCCAGGTGACGTCCTGCCAGGCGCCGTTTTTCCAGCCGACCCGGCGGAAGACTCCTACGGATTCAAACCCCAGTCCGGAATGCAATGCCTCACTCGCCGGGTTGGGCAGTGTCATGCCTGCAACCGCGGTGCGGAAGCCCAGCTGTGCCAGGTGCCCGCGTAGGCATAGCCTGCCACCGCGCCGTCGTGCTCTGCCACCAGCCAGGCGTGCCGTTCCCGGGCTGCCGCGATCCTCCGTGCCATCTCTTCCGCAGCAGGCGGGTCGGTTTCGAACGACGCAGCAGTGTGCAGGACGTAAGGGGCGTAGAGCGCCGCGCAGCCGGCGGCATCCGCGGGTACTGCGTCCCGGATGGTGGCTTCCATGGGGGAAATCGTAGCGAACGGCCACCACTGCGGGCGCTGACCGGCACCGCAGCCCGCCGGCCCGTCAGAGCACGACGGTCCGCGTAAACCACAGCCGGTACCGAAAACCGCCGATCCGCAGTGTGAAGACAGGTGCGTCAACCTTTGCCAGCCGTCTGGGCCCCGGGGGTCGAGACACGAGGGCCTTGCGGCGCTGTTCGTGCCTCGCGCGTTCCGCAGACTGTGTCCGTTCCGCGTAGTCCAGTCTTGCCAGTTCAATTTCAAGCAGGCCCATGTCCGTCATTCCTCTGCGCTCTATCCGCGGCCGGGCTGTTCGACTCCTTCGAATGGATCGAACCATTCGCCGGTCCATTCGGTGCTTCTGCCGGTGCGGAACTGCCTCCACGCTAGGACTGTCCCGGACCCTGCACGACGCACTTCAGGACAGCTTGGGTCCGCGATGAAACGGTCTCCGGACACCTTCTGTCCGGATACAAAGCGGCCGCCAGTAACAGGTCAGCTGGTGCAGCCGACTCCGTCGCCGTCGCCGTCGAACTTCGGGTCCCAGCCAGGATCCCCGGGCCGGATGGGCGCCGCACCCGCTGCCTTGACGGCCGCGCAGTTGGCGTAGACCGGCGTCGTGCCTTCGGGTACTTCAACTGCACCGTTTACGGCTGCACCGGAACCCAAACCTGCAGCGGTCCGGGACGCGGCGCCCTCGCGAGCGGGCACCGGTTCGTCCGGACAGGAGGCCAACACTGCTGCAATCGCATCGTGTTCAGCCTGCGTCATCCAGAGCCGGTATTCGGCCTTGACCGCCGTCTGGCGCGCAACGTACTCGCAGCGGAAACCCTTGTTCGGGGGCAGCCAGGTGGCGGCGTCGGAATCTGATTTCGCCCCGTTGGCCGGGCCGTCAGCAGCCAAGAGATTCAGCGGATCGTTGGCCAGCTGCCGGCGCTCTTCAGCACTGAGCTGCTGCGCGCCCTTCTGCCACGCATCCGAGAGCGCCACAACGTGGTCGATCTGAACTGCGGTGCTGGTTGTATTTCCCCGGACGAAGCTGATGACGGTGCCGGTGTAAGGGTCCGCGAAGGTGCCCGAGGCGACCACGCAGTCCTGAGTTCCCGGTTTGAACGTTTCGTCCGTCAGGTCCCGGGCGAGGATGTCGTTGCGCGTGTCGCAGCCGTTGTGGTCCACGTCGGCCCATGCCGGCCCGAATTCCTCGCGGCTGTAACCGGTTTTCGGTGCCCGGCCCTTGATGGGGATGCTGTCGAGCTGTTCCAGCGCCGTTCCGGCCCGGGGCTGTTGGGTCTGTACCTCCGCCGGCGGAGCAGCTGCGGATTCGGTGTCCTGCGGAACGCAGGCGGTGCCGAAGAGAAGCAGGGGAAGGGTGGCAGCGGAGAGCAGGGCGGAGCGAAGGTATTTCATCGCCCTCAATTATCCGGGCCGCATGCAGCAATCCCGCGCAGGCTCGCTGGCTGCCCTTCCGCTGCCGCCCGTGAGCCGCGTAGATTTTCAGGAAGACACCACGCGCAAGGAGATTCGTATGGCCACGGGCAAGAACGGTTCCGGGTCCGGCACGAAGGCCGAGGAGAAGCCCGCCGCGTCCGACGGCGACGGCAGCCGGGTCTCGACCGCCGAGGATTATGCCGCGGAGCTTGATGAGCTCGGCGAACTTGAAGCGAAGAACGCCAAGGTCCGGGAGAAGGGCGACGACGACGCCTGGCGGCACAACTACCCCTACGACAAGAAGCTGAGCCGGCGCAGCTACGAGCGGCAGAAGCGGCAGCTGCAGATCGAGCTGCTCAAAATGCAGCTCTGGGTAAAGGAGACCGGCCAGAAGATGCTCATCATCTTCGAGGGCCGCGACGCCGCCGGTAAGGGCGGTGCGATCAAGCGTTTTAATGAGCACCTGAATCCCCGCGGTTCACGCGTTGTGGCGCTGGAGAAACCCTCGGACCAGGAACGCACGCAATGGTACTTCCAGCGCTACATTGCACGTCTGCCCAGTGGCGGGGAGATCGTGATGATGGACCGCTCCTGGTACAACCGTGCCGGCGTCGAGCGCGTCATGAACTACTGCACCCCGGCCCAGTACCTTGAGTTCATGCGGGAGGTTCCCGAGCTGGAGCGGATGCTCGTGAATTCCGGGGTGCTGCTGCACAAGCTGTGGTTCTCTGTGGGACGAGCCGAGCAGCTGGCCCGGTTTGCGGCGCGGGAGACGGACCCGGTGAAGCAGTGGAAGCTCTCCCCCACTGACCTGGCCAGCCTGGATAAGTGGGACGACTACACCCAGGCAAAAGAAGCAATGTTCTTCTACACGGACACGGGGGATGCGCCTTGGACCGTGGTGAAGTCGAATGACAAGAAGCGTGCCCGCCTTGAGGCCATGCGTTTTGTATTGTTCGGGGTTGATTACCCGAATAAGGACCCGAATGTGGCGCGCGCTCCGGATCCGCTGATTGTTGGCCCCGCCGCCAGCCACTACGAGGAAGGCGAGGAGCCCGACGGACTGTTTCCGGTAGTCAAACCCCAGTCCTGAGCCGGCTTTGCCTAGAATGAAAAAGTGACTGCCACCCCGGAACCCGCATGAGTTCGCGTCTGCACAGCCTTGTCATCGAATCGTTGGGGCGGCGGATTGTTTCCGGTGAGCTCCAAGCCGGAGACACGATGCTCTCGGAGCATCTTGAGACCGAGCTGAACGTCTCCCGTTCCGTGGCCCGTGAGGCCGTCCGGGTGCTGCAGTCCCTGGGGCTGGTGGAGACCGTCAAGCGAATCGGTATTCGGGTGCTGCCGGAGACCTCGTGGAACGTATTCGATCCATACATTGTCCGCTGGCGTCTAGCTGCGAAGTCGGGCAAAGGTGCCCAGCTCCGTTCGCTGACCGAGCTGCGTTCCGCCGTCGAGCCCGCCGCCGCCGAACTCGCAGCGCAGTACGCTCCGGAAGACATGGCCGCTGAGCTGATGGCTGTTGCCGCAAAGATGCGGGCTGTGGGCCGGGCCGGGGATCTGCAGCAGTTCCTGGAGCTGGACATTCACTATCACGCACTGGTTCTCGCTGCGTCGGGGAACGAGATGTTCGGCCAGATGCAGTCAATGATCGCCGAGGTCCTGCGCGGACGGACGGACTACGGGCTGATGCCGTCGCGTCCGCATGAGGAAGCGCTGCAGTGGCACGTCGACGTCGCCAACGCCATACAAGCGGGCAACCCTGATGCCGCGCGCGAAGCAATGGACCAGATCATGCGCCGGACCAAGTCCGAAGTCGAGGGCGTCTGGAGCGAGGAGCCGCGTATCTTCACTCCCCCGGAGCGTCCAGGGGCTGTGGAGGCGTAGTTGTTGGACGCGTCGCCAGCGAAGCGCAGCGCGGGCGGGCGGGACGGGCGGCAGCACGGGCGGGGCGGCAGCGCCACGGGCGACGGCAGCGGGCGCGACGGCGCAGCGGGCGCGACGGCGCAGCGCGGGCGGGGCGCAGCGGGCGCGACGGCGCAGCGCGGGCGGGGCGCAGCGGGCGCGACGGCGCAGCGGGCGAAGCGCGGCAACCACGGTGAGGCTCCAATGCACAGCGCCCCGACCGAGCACCCACTGCACTCATCCTCCCCAACACCCGCATCGCGCCGCGCATGGAACTCTTTATCCACATCTGGGCTTCATACTGGTCCCGGTCCGGAGACACATTTGTAGCCTCTGAGCATGTTGGAAATGGAATCAGCACCCCTCATGCCGCCGCCCCGGCCGCTGTCTCCGCCTGTAGTACGCGGGGCGCCGGGATCTGACCGCGCTGTCAACGGCGCTCGACCTGATCCGGGTGCTGGCTGCTTGCCCTTTGCTGGAGGTCACAGACCTGCAATCCTGGCAGTTTCAGGCACTCCTACTGGAGAACACACCTCCTTTTCCACCTCAGCATCACCCCAGGTTCGCCGGTCTTTTCCTGTTGCTTCGGGGCCTAGCGACCATGAGGGCTCGTCCCCAGCCGCCCACGATTTGGCCCCCGCGGCCCCCGGGCTCTTGGACACCCTGAGCGCTTGGCTCTGCAGCCTTCGGGACCCAGCGATTGGCGATGACCTCTCCGATGCCTGGACCGACCCCGATCTGGTGGATTTGATGCGGGTGTTGGAGGAGTTGAAGTCGGCTGCTGCGGCGGTGCAGGCCC
>JBELZL010000050.1:0-18995 GCA_040274025.1 Arthrobacter sp.
AAGCCGTGACCCATGCCTACGAAGTCCTGTCCGATCCGCAGAAGCGGCGCGTCTATGACACCACCGGCCAGGAAAACGGCACGGACAATGGGTTCGGCGGCGGCTTTGGCGGCCAGGGCTTCGGTTTCCAGGACATCTTCGACACCTTCTTCGGAGGCGGCGCCCCCGGCGGCGGCCGCGGACCGGCGTCGCGCACCCGGCGGGGCCAGGACGCACTCATCAACGTCCGGATCGACCTGAAGGATGCCGTCTTCGGCACCAACAAGAAGATCGACGTCGAGACTGCGGTTCTCTGCCCCACCTGTGAGGGTTCCTGCTGCCAGCCCGGCACGTCCCCGCGCACCTGCGACATCTGCCACGGCAGCGGCCAGGTTCAGCGCGCAGTGCGTTCAATCCTCGGCCAGGTCATGACGACGGCGCCCTGCGGTTCGTGCCAGGGCTTTGGCACCGTCATTCCGGACCCGTGCCATGAATGTGCCGGTGAAGGCCGTGTCCGCAGCCGCCGCACCCTGACCATCAAGGTGCCCGCGGGCGTTGCGACCGGAACCCGGATCCAGCTCAGCGGCCAGGGTGAGGCCGGTACCGCCGGCGGCCCGCAGGGAGACCTGTACGTTGAGATCCGCGTCAATGCGGATCCGGTGTTCATTCGCGACGGCGATGACCTGCACGCCACGCTCACAGTACCGATGACGGCAGCTGCGCTGGGCACGGTCATCAACATGGAGACGTTCGACGGCGAACGCGAAATCAACATCAAGGCCGGTACCCAGTCCGGTGAAGTCACCACGCTGAAGGGCCTTGGCGTCACGCACCTGCGCGGCTACGGCCGCGGCGACCTGATGGTCCACGTCCAGGTGGAGACCCCGCAGAAGCTGGACGCTGCGCAGGAAGAGCTGTTGCGCCGCCTGGCTGAACTGCGCGGTGAGGAATTCGCCGAGGGGCGGGTCAGCGGTAACACCAACGGCGGCGTCTTCGCGAAACTGCGCGACCGCCTCGGCAACCACTAGGAGCCGGCTCTTACCGTGACCAACCCCATCTTCTTCGGCGACCCCGAACTGGTAGCGGCAGCGGCTCCGGGCAGTGTCTTTGCGCTGACCGGTCCCGAGGCCCGCCACGCAGTGACAGTGAAGCGGCTGGCACCGGGGGAGGACGTGGATATTGTCGACGGCGCGGGAACGCGGCTGCGCGGAACCGTCCGGTCCGCCGAGTCCACGCTGCTGGAAATCGATGTGCTTGAGGTTGAGGCGGAGCCGGGTGTGGACTGTGAGTTCACGCTGGTGCAGGCGCTGGCCAAGGGCGACCGGGACGAGCAGGCCATCGAGGCAGCCACCGAACTTGGCGTGGACGCTGTCCTGCCCTGGCAGTCTGAACGAAGCATCGTGCGGTGGAAGGCTGAAAAGGCAGCAAAGGGCCAGGTAAAATGGCGGGCGGTAGTTACCTCTGCCGCCAAGCAGTCCCGGCGGTCACGGATTCCCCGGGTGCTGGACGTGGCTGACAGCAAGGCGCTGCCGGCACGGCTGGCGGAAACGGACCTGGTCCTTCTCCTGCACGAAGAAGCCCAGGTCCCGCTGGCTGCAGCAGTGGAACTGGCACTGGCAAGGTCTGTGGCCCCAGGTGCGGAGCACGGAATCCGGTCCATCGCCGTCGTGGTTGGTCCGGAAGGCGGTATCAGCCCTGCGGAACTGCAGGCACTCGGTGCCGCAGGAGCCGTGCCCGTGCGACTGGGCCCGCACGTCCTGCGGTCCTCGAGTGCAGGGCCGGCTGCCCTTGTGCTGCTGAACTACCTGCTGGGCCGCTGGAGCTGACCGGCTGACGGTGTTCTGCCGCTGGGCCGCTGGCGCCCGACGGGCCCGGTTTAGTAGACCGTGAAGCGCTTGGAGTCCTGGTTGTTGCCTTCGCCGTGGAAGACCCGCAGGTTGTACTCACCGGGTTCCAGCTCAAGGGGAACTTCGAACTCCGCTGTCTCCCCGGCCTCCGCTTCCAGCTGGATCTTTCCGGACTTGACGGGCGTGGTCTCCGGGCGTCCGTTGAGTACGCGTTCTACGCTCCAGCCGAGCTGGTCCTCGCGGACAACGGCAGTCCCCGTGACGGCAAGGGAAGTTTCTGTGCCGTCCTCTTCCTGGGGGCTGATGATCCAGATCGGTGCCGGAAGTGTCTTGTCCCGTTCCAGGGCAGGCTCAAGATCCTCGTGCCCAAAGGCCTTGTAGCCGGCTTTGCCGTCCACCAGCACAACCACGCTGGTGTTGTAGCCTGCGGTGGTCAGTCCCGCGTTGGCTGCTGCCGCGGTGGCAGTATAGACAAGCTGCTGCACGGCCCGGTGGGCCATGCCTGCGTCGAGGGAGGGTTTGAACGCATCCGCAGTGATATCCACGGTGATGATGTTCTTGCTGGAAATGGACGCCGAGACCTTTGAGGCGGGCGCCCACGGAGTGAAGTAGTCGTCATCGCGGGGAGTATCGGCGGTCATCGCCATCACGGCCTCACCAATCGGGTCGCCCGTGTTCTTTGAGGGAAGGAACTCCCGGTAGAGCTGGACGTCGGATCCGTTCAGGCCCAGCCAGTACACCGGCATGACTACCTTGGAAGCGGTAGCCTCTGCCGGAGCGGACACCGCCATCGGGTGGGATTCGGGGGAGGTCGCGGCGCTGAAGGAGCTGGGCATGCTGGTGGTGGGAAGTTCCGCAACCACACCGCAGGAGCCCAGCAGCAGCGGGGCTGCTGCAGCGGCCATCAGGAGGCGGGTCCGGCCGGTGAGGCGCTTGTGCTG
Source organism: Arthrobacter sp. (assembly GCA_040274025.1). Taxonomy (GTDB): domain Bacteria; phylum Actinomycetota; class Actinomycetes; order Actinomycetales; family Micrococcaceae; genus Arthrobacter_B. Next base: position 2,768 of record JBELZL010000050.1, read on the forward strand.
CCTGGTCATGACTATCCCTGCCTTCCGTGTTTTGTGCCCGCAGTCCGTAGACCGGGCGATGCGTGGGGGGTCCTGCCGGGGCGGATCCCGGCCGGAGCATGCCATCCAGCTTGGCACAGCGAAACACCCCCAAAGCCGGGGTTGACGGTTCTGTGGCGGGACTGAAACCTGATTGAGACCCAGACGATGCCAACCCGAGACAAACCCCGTAATACAGCTCACACAGTCCGTCACGGGTGCCGGCGGGATTTCGCCATGCAGCCCGCGGCAAAACCGGAAGATGCGTGCAGGCGCCTATCCAGTAGAATTAAGGAGCCTGCGCGCACCATGATTTTCAGCAGACTTCCAATCCAGCTTTCCTAAAGGGGCGATGAGAGGCCGAGGGGCCGCATATATGACCGAATCTTCAGCAGGAATCGGCACCATCCGTGAGGACCAGCAGACGATTGTCTTCGACTCAACAGAGCACATGGTCCAGTCTTTGGGCGCCAACGATGAAGCCCTCAAAGTAATCGAGAACGCCTTCCCGGAGGTGAACCTCCATGTTCGCGGCAACGAGCTCTCAGTCTCTGGTCCGGCGCCCGCTGTGGACCGGACCGTCCGCCTTGTGAACGAAGTCCGGGTGCTTGCCCGGCACCAGACCCGGGTGACGCCGCAGGTGCTGGAGCAGCTGATTACCATGCTGCGCGACCAGAGCGCAGAACGTCCGGCCGAAGTGCTGACGCAGAACATCCTCTCCACCCGCGGGCGAACCATCCGGCCCAAGACCCTGAACCAGAAGAACTACGTTGATGCGATCGACCGCAACACAGTCGTCTTTGGGATTGGCCCGGCCGGTACCGGCAAGACCTACCTGGCCATGGCCAAGGCTGTGCAGGCCCTGCAGCAGAAGGAAGTCAACCGGATTATCCTGACGCGTCCGGCCGTGGAGGCAGGGGAGCGGCTGGGATTCCTTCCCGGCACGCTGAACGACAAGATCGACCCCTACCTGCGCCCGCTCTATGATGCGCTGCATGACATGATGGACCCGGAATCGATTCCCCGCCTGATGGCAGCGGGAACCATTGAGGTAGCCCCGCTGGCCTATATGCGGGGCCGGACCCTCAATGACGCCTTTATCATCCTGGACGAGGCGCAGAACACCACGCCCGAACAGATGAAGATGTTCCTGACCCGCCTGGGTTTTGGATCCAAGATGGTTGTCACCGGTGACGTCACCCAGGTTGACCTTCCCGGCTCCACCACCTCCGGCCTGCGGATCGTCCACGAGATTCTGGACGGAATCGAAGACGTTCATTTCTCCGAACTCACCGCGACCGACGTCGTTCGCCACCGCCTGGTCAGCGACATCGTGACCGCTTACAGCGAATGGGATGAAGAACGCCGTTCCCGCACCGGTTCCCACAGTGCCGGGCAGGAGAAGAAACGATGAGCATCGAAGTCAACAACGAGTCCGCCATGCAGGCAGACGAGGAAGCGCTGTCCCGGCTGGGCCGTTTTGTCCTCGACGCCATGTACGTCCACCCGGAGGCAGAACTGTCCATCATCCTGGTGGACGAGGACGCGATCGAGAAGCTGCACATCGAATGGATGGACCTTCCCGGACCCACCGACGTGCTTTCCTTCCCGATGGATGAGCTGCGCCCCGGATCGCCCGGCCGGCCGACCCCCGCGGGAGTCCTCGGAGACATTGTCCTGTGCCCGCAGGTCGCGGCACGCCAGGCGGAAACCGCCGGGCACGGCCTGGAGGATGAACTGCTCCTCCTGACCACCCATGGAATCCTTCACCTGCTTGGCTACGACCACGCTGAACCCGAGGAAGAAGCTGAAATGTTCGGCCTTCAGCGGCGTCTGCTCTCGGACTACACGGGCAAGGAAGCCCCGAAGGAGACACGCAGTTGAGCGTAGGCGTCCTAGTGGTCATGGCCATTGCCTTTGTGGTGCTGGCCGGACTCCTTACCGCCGCCGAGGCAGCTTACGGCTACCTCCCGCGACATGAAGCAGAAGCGCTGCTCAGCGGCCGCGCCGGAAAACCCCTCAAGCGAATCCTGCAGCACCCCGTTGCCCACATGCACGCGCTGCGGTTTTGGCGCGTCTGGTTTGAAATGGCGACGGCGGTCTCCGTTGCCATGGCCTTCCAGCTGGTGGTGGAAAACCTCTGGCTTGCAGGGCTCCTGGCCACGGTGACCATGGCCGGCGTCGGGTTCGTGCTGGTTGGGGTATCCCCGCGCCAGATCGGCCGGCGCCACGTTACCGGCATCGTTGTCCTCACTGCCGGACTGGTGAGCCTGCTGCGTACCGTCCTCGGTCCCATCCCCGGCTGGCTCGTGAAGATCGGCTCCGCCGTCGCTCCGGGGACCCAGGGCCCGGATGCGGCGTTCTTCACGGAGGAGGAGTTCCGTGAACTGCTTGACCGTGCCTCCGAAGCGGACATGATCGAAAACACTGAAGCCGAACTCATTCACTCCGTGTTTGAACTTGGTGATACCAAGGTGCGTTCCGTGATGGTCCCGCGGACCGACATGGTCTGCATCGACTCCGGTTCCACCCTCCGCCAGGCGATGTCCCTGTTCCTGCGCTCAGGTTACTCACGGGTTCCGGTCATCGAGGACAGTGCCGACCAGATCATCGGCATCCTGTACCTGAAGGACGTGGCGGCCCAGCTGCATGGGCGGTCCCCGGAAGCCGGGAGCCAGGCAGTCGACGGCTTCTGCCGTCCGGTCCGCTATGTGCCTGAGTCCAAGGCGGTGGGGGAACTGCTGCAGGAGCTGCAGCGCGAATCCACGCATGTGGCGGTGGTAATCGACGAATACGGTGGAACGGCCGGCCTGGTTACCCTCGAAGACCTGATTGAAGAGATCGTCGGCGAGATTGTTGACGAGTATGACTCCGAGCGCCCGGACATCGAAGACCTGGGCGACGGCCGCTACCGGCTCAGTTCCAAAGCCGGCATCGATGACCTGGGCGAACTTTTCGACCTCAGCCTCGAAGACGATGAGGTGGACACCGTGGGCGGGCTGTTGGCCAAGGCGCTCGGACGCGTGCCCATCGTGGGCAGCGAAGTGGTTGTCGAATCGATCGTCCTCCATGCTGAGCGGCTGGAAGGACGGCGCAACCGCGTCTCCCACGTTCTCGCCTGGCGGCAGCCGGAAGACGGCGAACCCAACACTACGGCGGCGGCCCACCCGGACCGCCCGAAAACAACAGAATTGGTACCCCGAAATGACTGAACCCACGTTCCGCGCCGGATTCGTGTCCCTGGTGGGCCGGCCCAACGCCGGCAAGTCCACCCTGACCAATGCCCTGGTGGGCCAGAAGGTGGCCATCACCTCGGCAAAGCCGCAGACCACCCGCCACACCATCCGCGGAATCGTGCACCGGGAAACCTCGCAGCTCATCCTCGTGGACACCCCCGGGCTGCACCGTCCGCGCACACTGCTGGGGCAGCGGCTCAACGACCTCGTGGCTGACACCCTCGCTGAGGTGGATGCCATCGGCTTCTGCCTGCCTGCCAACGAAGCAGTAGGACCCGGCGACCGCTACATCGCCAACCAGCTCGCAGCGCTGAAGAAGAAGCCGGTCATTGCCCTCGTCACCAAGACCGACCTGGTGGACCGTGCGGCACTGGCCAAGCAGCTTATGTCCGTGACCGCGCTGGGCTCGGAAGTCCTGGGCGCAGACGGCTGGGCCGACGTCGTTCCCGTCTCCGCTGCGGACGGCTTCCAGGTGGACACTGTTGCGGACGTCCTGGCCTCGCACATGCCGGCTTCCCCGCCGCTCTATCCGGACGGCGAACTGACGGACGAGCCCGAGGCCGTCATGGTCGCCGAACTGGTCCGGGAAGCGGCCCTTGAAGGCGTCCGGGATGAACTGCCCCACTCACTGGCCGTGGTGGTTGAAGAGATTGTGCCGCGCGAAGGCCGAAGCGAGGACAACTCGCTGCTGGATGTCCGCGTGAACCTCTACGTTGAACGTCCGTCGCAGAAAGCGATTATTATTGGCCGGGGCGGTTCACGCCTGCGTGAAGTGGGAACAAACGCGCGCCGAGGCATCGAGGCTCTGCTGGGAACCCGGGTTTACCTGGACCTGCACGTCAAGATCGCCAAGGACTGGCAGCGGGATCCAAAGCAGCTGGTAAAGCTGGGATTCTAGCCGCCCGTGCTGCACACCCGCGGGCCATAAGCTTCTTCACAGCAGCGGCCCGTACACTTTGTTCATCCATTTTCGCAAGCCATCAGTATCAGATCCAGGGGAGGGAACGGCTATGCCATCACGCCGTGCCGCTACAGGTCATGGTCCCTCCGGATCTGCCGCACCAAGCCGACGACGGACGGCCACCGCACCAGGGGGCCGTCACCTGGGCAACGGAGCTGCCCGCGGCGGACACCCCGTGCTTGCCTCGATTGCGGTGCTGCTCTCCCTGACCCTGGTCTCCGGACTGGTTTTCGCCGGCGTGCAGCTGCTGAGGCTGCAGAGCAACTTCGACACAAAACCGCTGAACATCGGCCAGGGCCAGAATGAGCTCCCGGCTGATACCAACACGGACTCTATGCAGATCCTGGTGCTGGGCACGGACAACCGCGAGGGCCAGGACTCCAACAACTCGGACGTCATGATGCTGGTCAACATGGCCGCGGACCGCTCCCATGTGACAGTGGTCAGCTTCCCGCGTGACCTGCTGGTGGCACTGCCTGCGTGTACAGACCCGGAATCCGGGCTGCAGTACCAGGCCATGGACCTGGCCCAGCTGAACGGCGCCCTCGGTAACGGCGGGCCAGGCTGCACCGTGGCGGCAATCAACGAACTTACCGGCCTGAGCATTGACCACTTTATGATGGCTGACTTCAATGCCGTCAAGGAACTTTCCAACACCCTCGGCGGGGTGGAAGTCTGCGTGAACCAGCCGGTGGATGACCCGCTGTCCGGGCTGAACATTCCTGCCGGTGTTTCAAGCATCCAGGGTGACCAGGCCCTGGCCTTCCTGCGCACGCGCCACGGTTTCGGAAACGGCGGCGACGAGGGCCGCATCAAGGCACAGCAGAGCTTCCTTGCCTCCATGGTCCGCAAGGTCCAGGGCGAGGGAACGCTAAACAACCTGCCGCGCCTGTACTCCATTGCGGACACGGTCACGAAGAACCTCACCGTTGATGAGGGCCTCACCGACATCCCCACGCTGATCGCGATGGCCGGCCGGCTGAAGGACGTTGACCTTGGCAGCGTTGCTTTCGTAACCGTTCCGGTGGTTCCCTACGAGCTTGACCCCAACCGTCTTGTCCTGGATGAAGCAGCAGCACAGCCGCTCTTCGACGCACTGGTGGCCGACCAGCCCATTGGCGTGGCCGCTGAGGAACCCGATGCTCCGGGCACCGGGACTCCCGGTTCCGAGACCCCCGCACCCGAACCGGTCGAACCAGCCATCGACCCGGCGGCCATCCCCGTTACGCTCCTGGACGGGATCAGCGGATCCGCCAGCGGCCGTGACGCCGAGCTGGCCGAGTACCTGCTCAGTGAGGGCTTCACCCAGGCGATTGCCGGTGGCCTCTCCGAGTCCACGACGCCCGGAACGCAGGTCTTCTTCACGCCCGGCTACGATGCCATGGCACTGCAGGTTGCCGAAGCGCTGAACATTCCCGCCTCCCAGGTGAGTGCCAGCTCCGTGGTCAGCGGCGTCGTCGTGCAGGTTGGCGCCGACTTCACCGAAGGCAACGTCATGGAGGATACCGGGGATCTGGGCGGGCTCACCGGACAGACCGCGGCGCAGGTTACGTGCCAGTCGGCGTTCGGTTACTGAGTTTTCAGTACCCCCTGAACGTGCGTGCTAGTCTGGGCACGTGCGCGCAGAGATCCTCCTTCTTAGCTGCCGCGGCGAGGCCACGCAAACAACTGTTTAGGCCGAACCCTCGCTGCGGAGTTTGTGTTGCCCGGCCACCATTTCTAAAGATCTAACAAGAAAAGGCCACCCCAGACATTATGCGAAACGCACAGCAGCCCTCCGGCATGCCGATCCACAAATATGTTCCGTTCCAGGACCAGATCAGCGTGGATCTGCCGGACCGCACCTGGCCGGACAAGGTCATTACCAAGGCTCCCCGCTGGTGTGCCGTTGACCTCCGCGACGGCAACCAGGCGCTCATCGACCCCATGACCCCCGAACGCAAGCACAAGATGTTCGACCTGCTGGTGAACATGGGGTACAAGGAAATTGAGGTTGGCTTCCCGTCCGCCTCACAGCTGGACTTCGACTTTGTCCGGCAGCTGATCGAAGGTGACCGGATCCCGGACGACGTCACCATCCAGGTTCTCACCCAGTCCCGTGAGCACCTGATCGAACGCACTTATGAGGCCCTTGAGGGTGCAGACCGGGCGATTGTCCACCTGTACAACTCCACCTCCGTACTGCAGCGCAAGGTCGTCTTCAACACGGACCAGGACGGAATCGTGGACATCGCGCTGACCGGGGCGCGGCTGTGCAAGAAGTATGAGGAACAGCTGCGCGGCATCGACGTCACGTACGAATACTCCCCGGAGTCCTACACGGGCACCGAGCTGGACTTCGCGCTGCGGATCTCCAATGCCGTCGCCGAAGTCCTGGAGGCTTCCACCGACCGGCAGATGATCCTTAACCTGCCGGCCACTGTTGAGATGGCGACGCCGAATGTGTACGCGGACTCCATTGAATGGATGCACCGCAACCTCGCCAACCGGGAGGCGATCATTCTCTCCCTGCACCCGCACAACGACCGCGGAACCGGAGTTGCCGCCGCCGAACTGGGCTACCTGGCCGGCGCCGACCGGATTGAAGGCTGCCTCTTTGGCAACGGTGAGCGTACCGGAAACGTAGACCTGATCACCCTGGGCATGAACATGTTCAGCCAGGGCATTGACCCGCAGATCGACTTCTCCAACATGGATGAAATCCGGCGGACGGTCGAATACTGCAACCAGCTGCCCGTACCCGAGCGTTCCCCCTACGGCGGCGACCTGGTCTTCACTGCCTTCTCCGGCTCCCATCAGGACGCCATCAAGAAGGGCTTCGAGTCCATGGAGAAGGAAGCCGCAGCCGCCGGCAAGTCCGTGGACGAGCTGGAATGGGGTGTACCGTACCTGCCCATCGATCCGAAGGACATCGGCCGCAGCTACGAAGCGGTGATCCGGGTCAACTCGCAGTCCGGCAAGGGCGGTGTGGCTTACCTGCTCAAGAGCGAACACAACCTGGACCTGCCGCGCCGCGCACAGATCGAATTCTCCGGAGTCATCCAGCGCCGCACGGATACCGTCGGCGGCGAAGTGACCGGCGCGGAACTCTGGCGCGTCTTCCAGGACGAGTACCTGCCGTCCACACCGGATTCAGGTGCTGAGCCCTGGGGCCACTACGCACTCTCCTCAGTCACCGCGGACACGGCTGAAAACGGTTCGTTCCTGCTGACAGCCAGCCTGCGTGCCGGCGGAGTGCAGCAGCGGCGTGTGGCTTCCGGTACCGGCCCCATCGACGCCCTGCTTCAGATCCTGAGCCAGGACGGCGTTGACGTGCGGCTGCTGGACTACTCCGAACACGCACTCTCTGCCAGCGGCAACGCAATGGCCGCCGCCTACGTCGAACTCGCCGTTGGGGAACGGGTCCTCTGGGGTGTGGGCATCGATTCGAACACCACGCTCTCAGCTCTGAAGGCCGTTATCTCTGCCGTGAACCGGGCGATCCGCGACGCTTCGGGCGACTAGCCTTCCAGCCGGCGCTAAGCCGGCCCAAGGCGCGCCCGGTGTGCAGCTGCGCACCAGGCGCGCCTTCTGCGTGGGAAAATGGGTCCGTGGCCAATAAATCATTCGCTTCACGGACCTACCGTGACGAGGGCGTGGTCCTGCGCACGCACAAGCTGGGTGAAGCGGACCGGATCGTCATCCTGCTGACGCGCAACCACGGCCAGGTCCGCGCCGTCGCCAAGGGCGTACGCCGCACCTCCAGCAAATTCGGCGCCCGGCTGGAACCCTTTATGGTGGTGGACCTGCAGCTTTCCCACGGCCGCAGCCTGGACATCGTGACCCAGGTACAGACGAAGGGCGCCTACGGGGCTGGAATCGCAGCCGACTACGCCCGCTATACAGCCGCCGCCGCCGTCGCCGAAACCGCGGAACGCCTCACGGACGTCGACGGCGAGTCTGCGAACGCCCACTACCACCTGGTGATTGGGGCCATGGCGGCGCTGGGCCGCGGAGCGCACCCGCCGGAACTGATCCTTGATTCATACCTGCTTCGCGCCCTGGCAACCGCCGGCTGGGCACCTTCCTTTACCGACTGCGCCCGCTGTGGAGCGCCGGGTCCGCACACTGCTTTTTCAGCTCCGCTCGGCGGGGCCGTCTGCCCGGTGTGCCGGCCACCCGGATCCGCATCGCCGTCACCTGAAACCATGCTGCTGCTGGCGGCGCTGCTCACCGGTGACTGGGAATACGCAGACGCTTCCGGTGCGCAGCCCCGGCGTGAATCTGCCGGCCTGGTAGCCAGCTACCTGCAGTGGCATCTGGAACGAGTCGTGAAGTCCCTTCAACATGTGGAGCGTGTATAGCTTTGGTTTCTCCCCGCAAGTCTCCGGCCGCACCTTGGCCGCACCCCTCCGGCGCCGTTCCGCCGCCGGTTCCCCGCGACCTGGTGCCCGCTCACGTGGCGATCGTGATGGACGGCAACGGACGGTGGGCCAACCAGCGGGGACTGCCGCGCACTGAAGGGCACCGTGCGGGTGAGGCTGCCCTGCTCGACGTCATGGCCGGGGCAGTGGAGATTGGCATCCAGCACGTCTCTGTCTACGCATTCTCCACTGAGAACTGGAAGCGGTCGCCTGAGGAGGTGCGCTTTCTGATGGGTTTCAGCCGTGATGTGCTGCGCCGCCAGCGGGACCAGCTGGACGAATGGGGTGTACGTATCCGGTGGTCCGGCCGCCGGCCGCGGCTCTGGGGATCCGTGATCAAGGAACTGGAGGTTGCCGAGGAACAGACCCGGAGCAACACCACGTGCACCCTGAACATGTGTGTGAACTACGGCGGCCGGGCTGAAATCACCGATGCCGTCAGCGCGATCGCCGAGGACGTGAAGAGCGGCAAGCTGCGTCCGGGCAGCATTTCGGAGAAGACGATCCAGCGCTACCTCGACGAACCGGACCTGCCCGACGTCGATCTGTTCCTGCGCACTTCGGGCGAGCAGCGGCTCTCGAACTTTATGCTGTGGCAGTCCGCCTACGCGGAGATGGTTTTTATGAACACGCTCTGGCCTGACGTGGACCGCCGGACGCTGTGGGAAGCCGTGGAGATCTATGCGCGGCGCGACCGGCGCTACGGGGGAGCGGTGGACCAGGCGGCTGCGGGAGCCTAACCCGGCTTCTGCCCCAGCAGGTAGGTGCCCGCCCACCTGTCCAGCCGGCTGTAGACCAGGCGCCGGACCGGCTTGGCCGAAAGCAGCACGTCATGCAGGGCACCGTCAAAGCGCAGTACTGTCACCACCGGGCCCAGCAGCAGGGCCCGCTGGACCATCAGGTTGACGTCCAGCACACTGTCCGTGGTCTTCATGGTCTCGTTCCAGGTGGCACCAATTGTTGAGCGGGCAGAGGCCAGCACCAGCACGGGGCACGTTATGTCCAGTCCTTTGGCGACCTGTGAATGTCCGGCGAGCACCGCGGTGATCCAGCCGGCGCGCACCGGCCAGCTTCCCGGGGGCTTCCAGACCGGGTCAAGTTCCCATTCGCCGTCGGCTTCGGCGCTCAGCGACCGCCAGTAGAAGTCCAGCTCGGGAATCTTGAGCCTGGTCTTGGGGCGCGTGCGCGCAATCGGCTCGAGCAGCCCCGCCGCGGCGTTGCGCGCCAGTGAGCTGCCGCGCAGTTCCAGCCAGGGACTGTTCAGGATCAGCGCTGCGATCCGGCCCGGGTTGCGGTGTGCCCAGAGTGAAGCCACCAGGCCTCCCGTCGAATGCGCCATCAGCGACAGCCGCACTGGCGTCTGTTCCCCGCGGCTTGCCTTGACGTCTGCCTCCGCAGCTGCCAGTGCCGCCTCAATATCCGCGTCATAGTCGGAGAGGTCGGTGATAAAACCCTCGGACTGGCCCGGGCGGAGGCTGCGGCCGTACTTGCGCAGGTCCAGGGCATAAAAGGCGACGCCGCGCTCGGCCCAGAAATCCGCCAGCTCAGTCTGGAAAAAGTAGTCCGCCCAGCCATGGATGTACACCACGGCATGCACCGGTGCCGGATCCACGGGGCCGCGGAACCGGGAAAGCCGCGCCCGCACCCGCCCGGTGAAGGTAGGCGGCGGGGGAGGCTGGGGGGTGTAGGACACCAGAGTTGCTACAACCGGCCCTTCATCATCTTCGCCCAGATCCAGTGTCAGGGCACGATACCCGCCGCCCAGCCTGTCCGGTTGCCAGTTCTGCCCCATATATCGAAAATACACGAACCTTTCGGCCCTTCCTGACCGCGATTTGGTGCAGGACACCGCGAGTGGAAGCATTAAACTATGCGCGTTTACCCCACGTTCTTCCGGATCGTCTTCGCCGGAATAGACCCTGAAAAAGCCCACAAGATCGGCTACGAAGCCATCCGTGCCATCGGCTGTACGCCGGCGGCGCCCGTCCTGCGTGCCCTCACCCGCCCCGGCCGGGACCAGGAAACACACGCCCTGGGCTTGACCTTCCCTTCTCCCTTTGGCCTGGCAGCAGGCTTCGATAAGGAAGGCTCCGCCGTCGTGGCGCTTGCAAACCTCGGCTTCGGGCACGTTGAACTGGGAACCGTGACGGCACAGGCCCAGCCCGGAAACGCGAAGCCGCGGCTGTTCCGCCTGGTCGAGGACCGCGCCGTCATCAACCGCATGGGCTTCAACAACGACGGCGCCGCCGCCGTAGCGCCCCGGGTCCGGAAAGCTGTCGACGGCCTGTACCGCCGCTGGGGGCGCAACCGCCCGATTGTTGGCGTGAACATCGGTAAGACCAAGAAGGTCGGACTCGAAGACGCGGTCGAAGACTATCTTGCCAGCACGCGGCTGCTTGCCGCCGATGCCGACTACCTGGTGGTTAATGTCAGCTCACCGAATACCCCGGGCCTGCGGCAGCTGCAGAGCATCGACTCGCTGCGCCCGCTGCTCACCGCAGTCGGACAGACTGCTGACGAGACCGCCGGCAGGCATGTGCCGCTGCTGGTCAAGATTGCCCCGGACCTCACCGACGAGGACATCGACGACGTTGCGCGCCTGGCCCTGGACCTCAAGCTGGACGGCGTGGTGGCAACCAACACCACGATCGAACGCGCCGGGCTGGTGACCGATCCCGAGACGGTTATCGCTGCCGGGGTCGGCGGACTCAGCGGCGCACCCCTGAAGCAGCGTTCACGCGAAGTTCTGCGGCGCCTGCGCACGGCGCTGGGCCCGGAACCGGTAATCATCTCGGTGGGCGGGGTGGAGACCGGTGACGACGTCAAGGAGCGGCTGGACGCTGGAGCCAACCTGGTGCAGGGCTACACCGCGTTCCTCTATGAGGGGCCCTTCTGGGCAGCCCGGATCAACCGGAGGCTGCAGAAGCTCCAGCGCCGGAGCTGATCCCGGCCGGCCCGGCAGCCGGGATATGCAGAGACAGAAAAGAAGGGACCGGTTACCCGGTCCCTTCTTTTCGCGTAGTTATCTATGCCGAACAGGCCACAGGTTCTGCTAGGAAACCTTCTCGCCGCGGCGCACCAGCGGCTTCGGCAGGCGGAAGCGGCGCAGCTGCAGGGCGCGGGAGATTCCGTACCAGACATCACCCTGGTTGGGGGAGCCGAACTTTTCAGTGAGGCGGCGGCGCAGCAGGAAGCGGATGCGGATGCTGTCCACGATCACCAGGACGATCAGTGCCCAGAAGGCCATAAGGATGAAGCTCTGCACCGTGAGGTTCTGGATGAAGCTCGCTACTACAAACACAGCCGCGGCGATCATGACAAATTCGCCGACGTTCCAGCGGGCATCCACTACATCGCGGACGAAGCGGCGGTTGGGGCCCTTGTCGCGGAGGGGCAGGTAGCGCTCATCGCCGGTATCCAGGGCGGCACGCGTCTTGAGGCGTTCCTCGCGCATGGCGACACGGCTTGCCTCGCGGGCAGCCTTGCGGTCATTAGGGACCAGCGGGCGCTTGCGCGCAGCGACCTGGTCCTTGCGCCGCGGCGTGGGAGCACCCTTGCCGGCGGAGCCGCCCGGCTTCGGTGACCCGGCTTGGGCTGCAGCTGCCTGATCCACAGTTTCCTGCGCGGTGGGCGCTTCTTTCTTTCGTCCGAACACTCATCAAGGATACCTGAACCGCAGGTGGCATGTGCGGCAGTTGCAGCACGGCGGGACACTGGCCGTTTCCGGCATCGCCACAGGCCCTGCGCCTCGAACCGCCCGGGGCGCAGTTGTAGGGTGTGGCCTATGACTTCCTCTTCCCACACCTCAAGCACGGTCCCGGATGAAGCAGCGCTGCGCGCCAGCGTGGCGGCGGCGTTCCCGGGCACGCTCGAAGACCTGACCCGGCTTGTAGCCATTCCCGGCATCGCTTGGGATTCCTTTGATCCCGCGAACCTGGACCGCTCTGCGGAGGCAGTAGCCGAACTGCTCCGCGGCGCCGGCCTGGACGACGTGCAGATCCTCCGCGTGGACAACAACGGCAAACCGGGCGGCCCCGCCGTCGTCGCTCGCCGGCCCGCGGCAGCCGGAAAGCCCACCGTCCTCCTGTACGCCCACCATGATGTCCAGCCGCCGGGGGACCCGGCGCTCTGGGAGACTGAACCGTTTACTGCCACCGAACGCAATGGCCGCCTGTATGGGCGCGGCGCTGCGGATGACAAGGCGGGCATCATGGTGCACGCCGCGGCGCTTCGTGCCCTGAACGACGTCCTCGGTGAGGAACCGGGGGTTGGCATCACGTTCTTCATCGAAGGCGAGGAGGAAGCCGGGTCACCTACCTTCCGCAAATTCCTTGAAACGCACCGCGACCTGCTTCGAGCCGATGTGATTGTGGTCGCAGACTCGGGTAACTGGAAGGTCGGCACGCCGGCACTGACCACCAGCCTGCGCGGCCTTGTCGACGGCACCTTCGAGGTGCGGGTCCTCGGGCACGCCGTGCACTCGGGCATGTTCGGAGGACCGGTGCTTGACGCCCCTACGCTCCTGGCCCGGCTGATCGCCACGTTCCACGACGAGCGCGGCAACCTCGCGATCGAAGGCCTGGAAGGATTCGACGACGCCGCGGTGGACTACCCGGAGGAGGATTTCCGGCAGGATTCGTCAGTCCTGGATTCGGTGCAGCTCGCGGGGGAGGGTTCCATTGCCTCCCGGCTCTGGACCAAGCCGGCGCTGTCGATCATCGGCATTGACGTCCCAACGGTTGCGATGTCCTCCAACACCATCCAGCCCTCCGCCCGGGCGAAGTTCTCCATGCGGCTGGCCCCGGGACAGGATCCGGAAGCTGCAATGGACGCCATGGCCCGCCATCTGGCGGCCAACGCTCCCTTCGGTGCCGAAGTCACCTTTACCCCGGGGGAGCGGGGCAACGCTTTCGCCACGGACACCTCCGCCCCCGCAGCCCAGACCGCCCTGTGGGCACTGGAAACAGCCTGGGGGACCACCCCGGTGGAAATGGGTGTCGGCGGCTCTATTCCGTTCATCGCGGACCTCGTGGAGGTCTTCCCGCAGGCCTCCATCCTGATCACCGGTGTGGAGGATCCGGATTCCCGGGCGCACTCGGCCAACGAATCCCTGCACCTTGGCGACTTCGAAAATGCGATCCTCGCCGAAGCCCTTCTTTTGGCACGTCTGGGAATGCAGGAAACCCCTTAGGCCGTTACTGCTGAAGGGGTGCGCCGACGTACCATTGAGTGAACTGGCACCGGACCGCTTAGCGGCAAGCTGTGAGCGGTCCGGCCGCCCGGACGGAAAGAGAGAAGCAATGAGCACTTCCACGAGTGAGAACGCTGGCCTGGTTGGAACCGAAGCCGCCGAAGAACTGCCCACGCATGACGTGATGCTGTCCGAGGTAGCTGCCGGCAAGGTCCGCTCCCTCCTTGAGCAGGAGGGCCGCACCGACCTGCGGCTGCGGGTTGCCGTTCAGCCCGGAGGCTGCTCGGGGCTGATCTACCAGCTCTACTTCGACGAGCGTGTGCTCGACGGAGACGCGGTGCGTGACTTCGACGGCGTTGAGGTCATCGTCGACAAGATGAGCGTGCCGTACCTGGCCGGAGCCTCGATCGACTTCGAAGATACGATTTCCAAGCAGGGTTTCACCATCGACAACCCAAATGCCGGTGGCTCCTGCGCCTGTGGAGACTCCTTCCACTAGGCCAGAAACCGCGGCTTTCAAGCCGTAATAGAGGGTATTCTGCCCGGCACGCGGTGCGGTCTGTCACTGGACAGCACCGCGTCCGGGGTAAGCTCTACACGTAGTAGTAAAACTGATCGTGCGCAGCTGGGGGATTTTTCTGTCCGCTGTGCCGCACTTGCACGTAACAAGAGGAAGGGCCGTCTGTGAGTTCGCAGGACCGAACCAGCAGCCGACGCGCCAGGATCTTAAAGATCTCAGCCGTAACGTCGGCCGGCGCGTTGTTTTTATCGGGTTGTTCATCAGATGTCCAAAAGGGCTGGCTGCCCACGGAACGGGACACCACCAACCACACCGGCCGCATCATGGACCTCTGGGTCAATTCATGGATTGCCGCGCTGGCCGTTGGTATCCTCACCTGGGGACTGATCCTGTGGTGCATCATCGCCTACCGGCGCCGGAAGAACGAGACCGGCTACCCCCGCCAGCTCAGCTACAACCTGCCGCTGGAAATCTTCTACACGGCGATCCCGCTGTTCATGGTCCTGGTGCTCTTCTTCTTCACCGACCGCGACATCCGGGCCCTCGATGCCCGCGTTGATGATCCGGACGTCATTGTGGACGTCCGCGGCAAGCAGTGGGCGTGGGACTTCAACTACGTCAAGGAAGACAAGTACTACAGCGGTGTCCAGGTGAACCTGGACGGCGAGGAAAAGTCCCAGGACGAGTTCCCGACCCTGTACCTGCCGGTCAACAAGTCCGTTGAACTGCAGCTGAATGCCCGCGACGTCATCCACTCCTTCTGGGTGCCGGCGTTCCTGCAGAAGCGCGATATGATCCCGGGCCGCACCAACTACATCACCCTCACCCCGCAGCAGGAGGGCACCTTCGAAGGCAAGTGTGCCGAACTCTGCGGTGAGTACCACTCTGAAATGCTCTTCAACGTGAAGGTCGTCTCCGAGGCCGAGTACGAGGCCTACCTCGCCACGCTGGACGATGGCCAGCTGGGTGCAGAATACGACCGCAACACCAACCTGAATCCGACGAAGTAAGGAGGTAGGAGGAAAGCTATGACTACCCTGGAATACACTTCGGAGGAATCAGGCACCCGGGTCGCCCCGCGCGTCGTGCCGGTCTCCAAGGGACGCATTGTCGTCAACTGGATCACCTCCACTGACCACAAGACCATCGGGTACATGTACCTGATTGCGTCATTCATTTTCTTCTGCCTCGGCGGCGTGATGGCCCTGGTCATCCGTGCCGAGCTGTTTGAACCCGGTATGCAGATCCTGCAGACCAAGGAACAGTACAACCAGCTGTTCACCATGCATGGCACTGTCATGCTGCTGATGTTCGCGACCCCGCTCTTTGCAGGTTTCGCCAACGTGATGATGCCGCTGCAGATCGGTGCTCCCGACGTCGCCTTCCCGCGGCTGAACGCGCTGGCCTTCTGGTTCTTCCTTTTCGGCAGCACCATCGCCGTGTCCGGGTTCATCACCCCGCAGGGCGCCGCGTCCTTTGGCTGGTTTGCCTATGCACCGTTGTCCAATACAACGTTCTCGCCAGGTGTTGGCGGTGACCTCTGGGTCTTCGGCCTTGCGCTCTCGGGCTTCGGCACCATCCTCGGTGCGGTTAACTTCATCACCACCATCATCTGCATGCGCGCCCCCGGCATGACCATGTGGCGCATGCCGATCTTCACCTGGAACACCCTGGTGACCGCCATCCTGATCCTGATGGCCTTCCCGCCGCTGGCCGCCGCACTGTTCGCGCTCGGCGCTGACCGCCGCTTCGGTGCGCACATCTTCGATCCGGAAAACGGCGGCGCCGTTCTCTGGCAGCACCTGTTCTGGTTCTTCGGCCACCCCGAGGTCTACATCATTGCGCTGCCGTTCTTCGGCATCGTCTCGGAGATCTTCCCGGTCTTCAGCCGCAAGCCGA
>JBELZL010000051.1:0-18911 GCA_040274025.1 Arthrobacter sp.
CGAAGACCGGTGCGCCGGGGCTGCCCGGTGTGCGGCGCAGCCGCGCCCAGGCCATACCCAGCCGCGGATCGTACTGCGCCACCGGCCAGTCGGAGCCCAGGGCAACGCGCCCGCCGGCCTGCAGCACGTCCTTGACCCGGAACGCCCCGTGGTGTGAGCGGTGCGGTCCGAGCCGGGAGGCCCATGCGTCGCTGCCGTCGCCGGCCCGCCACTGCATGTGCAGCGGCTGCATCGAGGCAACGACGCCGGTCTCCGCCAGATTCGAAATGTCCGGGTCCGTCAGGACCTCCAGGTGCTCAATCCGGTTGGGGGCACCCGAGGGCGAGGCTGTGCCAACCCGCTTGTAGGCCGCCAGGATCTGTCCTACGCCGGCGTCGCCCACCGAATGGGTGGCAATCTGGTAGCCGGCTTTGATGTACCGGCCGGTGACTTCCTCGTACCGGTCCAGGTCCTTCCAGAAGGAGTGGGTGCCGGTGCCGCAGGTGTCCGGCTCGTTCAGCCAGGCGGTCCCGGATTCGATCACACCGTCCAGGAACATCTTGATCAGCTGCACGCGGTACCCGCGGCCGCTGCGCCCCAGCTGGGAGATGATCTGCGAGACCCTCTCATCGCCGTCGCCGGGCTGGTGCCACATTGCGACGTGCAGCTGAACTGTCAGGTCGCCCGCTTTTTCCATGTCGGCGAGCAGATCGAGGTGTTTGTCCCGGCCGTCCATGACGACTGCGGAGGTAATACCCACACCATTCAGCGTCGAGAAAAGCGCCTGGAGCCGCTGGATGTACTCGTCCTGCGGAATCGGTGGAACAGCGTCCAGGAGCAGCAGATAGGCGGGGATTTCCCGGAGTTCGCCCGTAGGCACGCCAAACTCGTCCACGACCACCAGGCTGGCGTCGTCGAATACTTCGCGCCCGGTGATGCCGGCGGCTGCCAGCGCTGCGGGGTTCCCCAGCGCAGTGTGGAGGTCGTAGAGCACGACGGCGAGGGGCCGGCCGCCGAGCACATCATCGAAGAGGTCGCCGCGAAGCGGCCCGTCGAAGGCGTTGTGGTCAAGGTTCCAGCCGCACACCCAGGCGTCCTCCGGAAGCCGGGCAGCTTCCTTCGCCAGCGCGTCCCGGATGCCCTCAAAGTCCAGGCCGTACAAGTCCACGCCGCGGGTCAGCTCGATGCCCCAGATGGGGTGCATGTGGGAGTCGATCAGGCCCGGAACCAGGGCCGCGCCGCCGGCGTCGATGACCCGGGTATCCGGGCCTGCCAGGGCCAGCACTTCCGCATCGGAGCCTGCCGCGGTGATCCGGTCCCCGGTGACCGCCACGGCGGTGGGGCCGAAGCCGGCCCCGGCTTCTTCCGGCGAAGCGTGTTCCATGGTGCTGACCAGGGCGTTGTGGATGATGAGATCTGCCGTCATGGCAGAAACCTAGTCCGCAGATGTTTCGTTTATGTGTTTTTTTCAAACTATTTCGTCAGGTTTCCGTCGCTGGACACCCTGTAAACAACGAAACCCCGCGCCAACTGGCGGCGCGGGGTTCGGATTCGTGGACGGTTACAGGCGCCTGTAGGCGAGATCAAAAATGAGCCGGCCGGCCTGGTGGGCCTTGTTCTCGAAGCTGGTGAGGGTCCTGCCCTCGAAACGCGGCGCCCAGCCGCCGCGGGTGTCGGGGTCGTCGCTGGCTTCCTTGCCTTCCAGGCCCTGGGCGCGGACCTGGGTCAGCGGGCTCTGCACTCCGGCGCGCTCGCCGGGGTGCAGGTTCTCGAAGGCAGGGGAGGCGTCCAGGACTTCGCGCATCTGGACGGCGTAGTCTGACCAGTCGGTGGCCAGCCGCCAGAGGCCGCCGGGGGCCAGAGCGCGGGCCGCGAGCTCGGCGAAGGTGTCCTTGACCATGCGGCGCTTGTGATGGCGTGTCTTGTGCCAGGGGTCGGGGAAGAAGACCCAGAGCTCATCCACGGAACCGGCGGGCAGCATGGTGGTGAGGACTTCGGGGGCGTTCGCCTGGACCACGCGTACGTTGGTCAGGTTCTTCTGGCCAATGCGCTGCAGTGTCTGGGCCAGTCCGGGAAGGTAGACCTCAACGGCAAGGTAGTTCTTCTCCGGGTTCTGCTCCGCGGCGTGGGTGATGGCTTCGCCGAGGCCGGAACCGATCTCGACGACGAGGGGCGCCTTGCGCCCGAAGGCCGCCTCGGCGTCGAACACGTACTCCGGGTCCACCGAAGTGTCCGAATGCACCCGCGGAACGTCGATGACGAAGACATCCGAAAGCTCATCCCACGCCTGCTGGCGCCGTCCCTGCAGGCGTGAACCCCTGCGGACAAAGGACACCGGGGCCCGGAAATGCACGGAATCAGGGTTCTCAGACCCGTCGGCAGCATCGGAAACGGGCAGGGCTGGGTCAGTAGTCATCACCGTTAATGCTAACCGCGTGCCGGCACCGGACTGTGTCCGTCCTAAGCGCCCCTAATTAGGTAACTGGGACCGATCCGGTAAACTGGGGGAAGTTGTTGCGACTGCCGCGCCTAAAAGCCGCGTGTGTAAGCAGCGCAACCTGCGTCGATGAACGCTTTCTTTTGTCCCGCCCGTTAGCTACGGGGCGGTGGACACTGTCTGACTTTTCTTCGGCGAACCCTCTGCGCCACACGGCATAGGGGGCCACTTACCGAAAGTTGCCTGTCTTTTCATGACCACTTTTGCTGCCCTTGGCGTACCCAAGGCACTTGTCTCCAACCTCTCCGCCCAGGGAATCGCAGAACCGTTCCCCATTCAGGTGGAAACCCTCCCCGACACCCTCAAGGGCCGGGACGTCCTGGGCCGGGGCCGCACCGGCTCCGGCAAGACCCTCGCGTTCTCGCTGCCGCTGGTCACCCGGCTGGCTGAGGCCGAAGCGGCCTACCGCCGCCGGCCCAACCGCCCGCTCGGGCTGGTGCTGGCACCGACCCGTGAACTTGCGACGCAGATCAACAACGTGATTGAGCCGCTCGCTGCCGAGCTGGGCCTGAACACCACCGTGATCTACGGCGGCGTTTCCCAGCAGCGCCAGGAAAAGGCACTCGGCGCCGGCGTCGATATTGTCATCGCCTGCCCCGGCCGCCTCGAGGACCTGATGAAGCAGAAGGTCATCAGCCTGGAGTCAGTTGAGATCACCGTGCTGGACGAGGCCGACCACATGGCCGACCTCGGCTTCCTCCCGGTAGTGCAGCGCCTGCTGGACCGCACTCCGGAAAAGGGCCAGCGCATGCTCTTCTCCGCCACCCTGGACAACGGCGTGGACAAGCTGGTTCGCCGTTACCTGTCCAACCCGCTGACCCACTCCGTGGACGAGCCGCAGGCAGCGGTGTCCACCATGGAACACCACGTGCTGCTGGTCCAGGACCAGACGGCCAAGAAGCTGCTGGTGAAGGAACTGGCGTCCGGCCAGGGCCGCCGCATCATGTTCATGCGCACCAAGCACCACGCCCGCAAGATGGCCAAGTTCCTCACGGACAGCGGCATCCCCGCCGTTGACCTGCACGGCAACCTTTCGCAGAATGCCCGTGACCGGAACCTGGCCGAGTTCGCCTCCGGTGATGTCCGCGTCCTCGTCGCCACCGACGTCGCCGCCCGCGGCGTCCACGTGAACGACGTCGAGCTGGTTGTCCACATCGACCCGCCCACGGAGCACAAGGCCTACCTGCACCGCTCCGGCCGCACCGCACGTGCCGGATCGGACGGAACCGTTGTCACGGTGACCCTGCCCGAGCAGAAGGGCGAGGTGTCCAAGCTGATGAAGGCTGCCGGCGTCGATGTCTCGATCGAGAAGGTTTCGCACAACTCCCCGTCCATCGCCAAGCTCATCGGTGAGCGCGCGGCCGTGGTGGAGCCGCACGTCCGCGCAGCCCAGCTGGCGGCCAAGTCCCCGCAGCAGGGTGCAGGCCGCTCCACCGGAGCCAACGCCCAGCGCAAGCGCGCAGCCCGTTCAGGGTCCGGTACCGGAACCCGTGCAGGCGGACGCGGCGGTGCAGGCGGCCGCGGCCGCGTGTCCTCGGAGCGCACGGCTTCGGCTGACGCGCCCCGCGCCCAGCGCAGCCCCGAGGGCCGGCGCGGCTCGGCTGCCGCAGCCACCTCGCAGGGACGCAACCGCCGTCCTGCCACCGGCCAGCGTGCCGGTGACGTTGCAGCAACCGGCACGCACCGCTCCGGCGGCACCCGCTCGGCAGCTCCGGCAGGCAGCGGCCGTTCGGCACGCTCCGCCGGTCCCCGGCGAGCTACTGCTCCGGCCTCGAACGAGCGCCGCGGCCGCTAGCCAAAACGCAAACAGCGAAGGCCCTGTACCCGTTTGCGGGTGCAGGGCCTTCGCTGTTTGCGTAAGTTCCGGGCTTAGTCCAGCGGGTAGAAACTGACGACGGCGGCGAAGCCGCGGCCGAGCACCTGGGGGCGGTCGCCGCTGCCGTGAACGGTGTCCAGCAGTTCCAGGTCTTCGGCGCGGCTTCCGGCGTCGAGCATAACCTTCGCCGAGCCCTGGAGGAGGACCAGGAACTGGTCCGGACCGAGGGACGGCGGATTCTTCTTCGACAGTTCCACCACCATGACGGCGGCTCCGTAGCTGTTCCGGTCCACGAAGGTATTCAGTACCGTCACCTCACCGGTGGGCAGCGACGCCTGAACCGGTACGTCGCCGGGATAGCGCAGCGGCCGCAGCCGTTCCATGGCGTGCTCGGTGCCGTCCACATTCAGGATCAGCAGTTCGCCCTCCACCGGGACCGTGATCCGGTCAACACCCTCGAAGGACGTGAACGGGCCGGACTTCTCGATGGTCGCGGCGGACAGGCGCCAGCCGGGGCTGCCCGAGGGTCCGGCCGGTCCGGTGGCCAGGTCCTTGGCGCGGCCGGAATTGCTGCCCCAGGACCGGGACGGGAGGGATGCGAACCGCATCAGGGTAGTTGCCATGCCTATTCGATGAGAGCCTGGCGGCGGCGCGCTTCGAGAACGTGCCGGCGTGCGGCGTTGCTGATCAAAAAACGCCGCCCGGTGGTCTGCGCGGGGACGATCCGGATGAAGTGGTTCTTCTCCCCGGCCTGCCAGGGGAAGAGCTCCAGCTCTGCGGAGTCCAGGACATCTTCGATGGACTCCAGCTGGGACGCAGAGCCCTTGACGACGACGCTCCAGGCGTAGCCGAGCCGGTCGTCATAGCCGTCGACTTCAAATGCCACAGCGGAATCATCCAGCGCTGCGGAGAGCTTGGTGCCTTCTGCCGTGCGGAAGACGAGCGAACCGTGGTCTACGGCGAAGTTGATGGGGAAGATCTCCGGATGTCCGTCAACCACCACCGCCAGCCGTCCCACGGAGGCCTGGCGGATGTATTCCCAGCAGTCACTGGATCCGAGTTCGACGGGTACCCCTGCATCATTGGTTGGCGGCATGTCCCCAGTCTAGGCATAACCGAAGCCCGGCCGGTAAGCAGCCAGCCGTGACTCCGCAGGCCAAATGGAGAACAATGGGCTCATGAAGGCAATCCTGAACGTCATCTGGCTACTGTTCGGCGGGATCTGGCTGGCACTTGGCTACGTTGTGGCCGGCATCGTGTGCTGCCTGCTGATCGTGACCATCCCGTTCGGCATCGCATCCTTCCGAATCGCTTCCTACGCCCTGTGGCCCTTCGGCCGCACCGTGGTGGACAACGGCCGGGGGACCGGAGCGATGGCCACTCTGGGGAATGTTATCTGGGTGATCGTCGCCGGCATCTGGATCGCCTTTGGGCATATCGCCACGGCCATCCCCATGTTCCTGAGCATCATCGGGATTCCGCTGGGCATCGCGAACCTGAAGATGATTCCCATTTCCCTGACACCGCTGGGCAAGCGGATCGTGCCGACGTCGGGCCCCGGTCTGGTGCCGTACACCCGGAACGCTCCGTACGGAACGTATCCCGGTCCCTACCGCTAACCCGCCAGCCCCTCCAGGAACGCGGCTGCCACGGCAGCCGGGTCCGCGCCGCTGGCCGGGAGGAAGACGGCTACTGCCAGGTCGCCCTGGATCGCGGTTACCCAGGCATGGTCGGGCTTGTCTCCGCCGGACCGGGCAGGGCCTGCCGCGGCGAGGACAGGTTTTCCGGGCACGGACGCCAGCATCTCCAGTCCCGTCTCCGCACGTCCTCCGGCAACGTTGGCACGCAGCGCGGAGCGCAGTTCCTCCGCCTCTTTCGAGGTCAGCGCCGGGACGTCCTCCCCGGCTGGCTCCGCTGAATCCGTTTGCCCTGCCTCGGAGGGCTCAGCGGGGTTCAGGACCAGGGCGGGAAGAATCCGCTCACCCCGGGCCACCGTTGCCGCAGCGGCTGCGGCAGCAAAAGGCGAGGCGAGCACCGTTCCCGGACCGTCCCAGGCCGCTGCGGGCTGCGCATCGTCGGAACCGTCCGGCACACCGCCGTGGAACGCGCGGATCCCCAGGGCGCCGGTAACCCCCAAACCCAGCGTTTGGGCAGCGGCCGCGAGGTCGGCATCGGTTGGAACGCTGCCATCTTGCGTTCCTTCGTCAGTTGTATCGGCTATATCGGCTTCGCCGGAGCGCAGCCGGGCGAGCTCCGTGACCGGCTGGAATGAGCTGCCCAGGGAATACTCGCCGAGCAGTGCGTCCTGGGTTCCCTTGCCACCGGGCGAGTTTGCCACAGCCAGGACGTTGCCCGTGGATGGCTGCACTGCCACCAGCGCGGCACCGGGTTCATCCGCCAGCACGGCATCCGCCTGCGACTGGACCCGCAGGTCAAGAGTGGTCTGCAGTGCAGTGCCGGGTTCCGACGGCGCTTCGAAGAGGGGCGGGGAAAGGGCGTTATCCGTGCCCATTACGCGAACGGTTACCGCGTCCGAGCCGCGCAGCTGTGAATCGTACTCAAGCTGCAGTCCGGACAGGCCGGCCAGGTCTCCGGGAGCAAGTGGTCCGTCTGCGGCCATCTCCTCGGTTGCCGGGCCCACACTTCCCAGCAGCTCGGCCGCGAAGCCGGGACTTGGGCCCAGCACCCGTCTTTCCGATAGGGCTGCGGCACCGGGAATGGTGGCGATGTCAGATTCGAACGCCGGTGATGCCTTGTCCTGCCGCACGGTTACGGCTTCGACGAACGCATCCGGTCCGGCTGCCTGGACCTTCGCCGCAAGCGCGTCCGCGTCCAGCCCCAGGTAGAGGGAAAGGTAAAAGACGGAGGAAGCGTACTCGTGTCCGCCCAGCACTGATTTATCCAGGCCCACACGCCACACCGGCCAGTGCCGCATCAGCACCGATCCGCCGGAACCGAGGATATCCGCCCGCGGCGGCGGGCTGGCCTTGCGAACCAGCCGCTGGCCGGGGAGCAGGTCAGGATGCACCGTTGTGGACCGGAAACGCGTTTGCCAGCCGCTGTCCGGGCCGTGTTCCAGCGTCACGGTGGTCTCGTAGCTGTAGTCCTCCGGGGAGGCGTTGACGTCCCACACGTACTTCAGGGTGGCAACCGCCTCGTTGGCGGAGACCTCCTCGATTTTGGCGACCGCGACGGAAGGCCTGATGTTCATGCCGGAGACCTGGTAATCCAGCATGCCGTTCACGGCTTCGACGGTTGAGCCGGCAAACTCGTTTCCGGTGACATCCAGGCGGGAGAGTCCGCTGGCCAGTGAGGCAGCAGATTCCTCCGGTCCGGGGCGCTCCTGCGCAGAACATCCCGCCAGCGGCAGGCCCAGGAACGAGACGGCTAGGATGACAGCGGTCAGACGGTTCTTCCCCATGCGGGAAGGCTAGCTGCGCACCTCGGAAAAGGGCACACGAATGCGCCAAAGTGAGGTGCCCGCGCGGCCTATTGAACGCTTCCGGACAGCCCGTCCAGGAATGCCTTCATGACCGGGCCGCCGGAAGTGGAACCGAGTTCGCCTTCTTCAATGAACAGGGCGACGGCTAGGTCACCCTGCAGTGCCACGACCCACGCATGGGTGCGCGGCGGAACGTCGGAGCCGAACTCCGCCGTCCCGGTTTTGGCCCTCACCGGCTCTCCCGGCACGTCCCCCAGCAGCTGCACGCCGCCGTCGGTCACCACGGCGCGCATCATTTCCTGCAGAGCCGCGGTTTCGCCAGCGCTCAGGGGCGTTTCGTCCGGCGCAGAAGGCGAGGCAGACGCGGACGGCTGTGCTTCACCGGCCGGGTCCTCGACCAGCACAGGGGAGACCCGGCTGCCGTTTCCGATGGAGGCCGCTGCGACGGCCAGCGCGAAGGGGGAGACCAGTACCTGCCCCTGGCCAATCATCGACGCAGCGTGCGCGGTGCCTTCCGCGGTGTCCGGCACGGACCCGAAGTAGGCTCCTGTGCCAATCGGCACTTCCACTCCTATGCCCAGGCTTCCGGCCGCCGCGGCCAGGGCAGCCTGGGAGATTTCCCCGCGGGCATTGATGAATGCCGTGTTACAGGACTGGGCGAAAGCCTGGATCAGGGGAATCTCGCCCAGGAACTGTGCGGGATAGGTGCTGGCGTTGTTGAAATTCCGTCCGTCCACGTTCAGTTCCGCGGGGCAGGACACGGTGGTCTGTGGAGTGCTTCCGGTGCGGAGCATGGCCAGGGTCGTGGCGAGCTTGAAGGTGGAGCCGGGCGCATACTGTCCCAGCAGCGCCGTCTGCTGCCCCTGGCTGCCGGGTCCGTTGGCTACGGCAAGCACGTTGCCGGTGGAAGGCTGGATCGCTACGAGGGCAGAAGCCGAAGGCTCATCCGCCAGGATGGATTCGGCCAGCGACTGCATCCCGGGATCCAGGGTGGTGCGCAGCTCTCCCCGTTCACCGGGCTCCTCGAAGAGCACCGCGGAGGGGACGCCATCGGCCGTGACGGTGCGGACACTCACGAAATCAGCGCCGCGCAGCAGTTCGTCATATTCACGCTGCAGCCCGGACAGCCCAGTGATGTCACCGGGGGAAAGCCTGCCCTCGGACTCTTCAATCAGTTCTGCCGTCGCTTCCCCGGCGGAACCGAGCAGCGCCCTGGCGAACGTACGCGTTGGGGCCAGGGACAGGGTGGAAGGCAATGCCGCCGCCCCCGATATCCCGGCGATTTCTTCCAGGAACACCGGCGGCGGGCTCACGGCGTCCTGGCGCAGGGTAATGGCTTCAACGAAAGCTTCCGGGCCGGCGGCCAACACCTGCTCCGCGAACGGAGCAGGGTTCAGTTCCAGGAAGGACGCCAGGGCTGTGGCGGACGCTTCGAGCTGCTCCGCCGGAATACGGGTCTTATCGATTCCGACCCGCCACACGGGCCGGTCCGTGACCAGCACCTGGCCGCCGGCTCCGAGGATCTCCCCGCGCTGCGGTGCCCCGCTCTGGAGCAGCAGGGAGTCTTCCGGAGCCAAATCCGGGTGGACTGCTTCGGAGGTGAGCCTGACCTGCCACTGGTTGTCGTCGCTGCGCTGCAGCGCCACCGTTGTGTCGTAACTGTAGTCATTCTCCGAGGCGTTGACGTCCCAGACGTAGTTCAGGGTGGCTACGGCCTCGCCGTCGCCGGTTTCTTCCACCGAAGCGACGCTGACGGCTGGTTTCAGCGGTGCCATGCCGGAGGTCCAGTCGGCCAGCTGGGAGTTAGCCTCCTCGGGGGTGGAGTCAACGAAAGCGCTGTCCGAAACGTCCAGTTCGGCCAGGCCGTCGGCAAGAGCCCTGGCTGCTTCTTCCGGTGTCGGGCCGTCCGCCGAGCAGGCGCTCAGCGAGAGTCCCAGGACGGCGACAGACAGAACGGACGCGAGCAAGCGGTGTTTCCCCATGCGCTCACAGTACCGGCGCCGGTCTAAAAACCCGGTATAAAAGGCGGACACGGGTACCGGCCGGCACCCGTGTCCGCTTCTTTCAGTTTCTCTGCAGGGGCCCGCGGGGCCAGGGGATTCTATGCAGCGGCGGTCTCCGCAGCGGCAGCAACACCCCCACCTGGGCGGTCCTGCCGCACAAGTTCGGCGCAGCGTTCACCGATCATCATGGTGGTGATGTTCGGATTCACCGTGGTGAGCTCCGGCATCACGGAGGCGTCCGCGACACGCAGCCCGGTGACGCCCTTGACCCGCAGCTGCGGATCAAGCGGTGACATGGCGTCGTCGGCGGCTCCCATCCGCACCGTCCCGGCCGGGTGGTAGACCGTGTTGTGTGTCTTCCTGATGTACTCGGTGATCTCCTCATCCGTCTGCACCTCAGGGCCGGGATAGAGCTCCCGGCCCGCCCACTCGGCCATCGCCGGAGACGCAACTATCTCGCGGGCTTTCCTGATGCCGCAGATCATTACGCGCATGTCATGCGGATCGGTGAAGTACCGCGGGTCAACCATGGGCTTGTCACGGAAGTCCCGGCTGCGCAGCCGTACCGTGCCGCGGGAGCGGGCGTGGGTGACGTTCGGGGTGAGGCAGAAGCCGTTCTCGGTGGTGGGGTAGCCCTGTCGGAGGGTGTGCATGTCGAAGGGCACCGAACCGTAGTGGAACATGAGGTCAGGCCGGTCCAGGCCCTCTTCGGTCGGCGTGAAGATGCCGATCTCCCACCACTGGGTGGAGGTTTCCGGCATGGGCTTCTTTGCTTCCCACTGGATGACACCCTCCGGGTGATCCTGCAGATTCTCGCCCACGCCGGGGGAGTCCACACGGACGTCGATGCCGTGCTGTGCCAGGTGCGCGGCGGGGCCGATGCCGGAGAGCATCAGCAGCTTGGGGGAGTCGATCGCACCGGCGGAGAGAATCACTTCGGTGCGTGCCGTGAGGGTGTGGGTGCGGGCGAACTGTCCGTCCACCACGTCGACGCCGGTGCAGCGGTTGTTGTCATCGAACTTCAGCTCACGGGCGCGGAGGTTGGTCAGCAGCGTGAAGTTGGGCCGTTCCATGATCGGGTGCACGTAGGAGACCGACGACGACGAGCGGGTGCCGTCCGCGCGGCGGTTGATCTGGAAGAAGTTCGCGCCGTTAATGACAGTCTCCCCGGTATTGAACTTCACGCGCGGAATCCCGGCCTGCTCGCAGGCGTCCAGCAGCGCCACGCCGCAGGGGTCATTCGGCGGAATGTTCATCAGGTGCACGGGTCCGTCGGTGCCGTGGTGCGGTGCGTCAGGTCCGGCGTCCTCATTTGTTTCGAGCTTCTTGAAAAGCCGGAACGCCAGTTCGGAGTTCCAGCCTTCGGCACCGAACCTGGTTTCCCACTCGTCGATGTCCTCCCGCGGCGCCCAGAAAGCGATGCAGGAGTTGTGGCTGGAGCACCCGCCCATCACCTTGGCGCGGGCCTGGCGCATAAAGGAGTTGCCGTTTTCCTGCGGTTCGATCGGGTAGTCCCAGTCGTAGCCGGATTCGAGCAGCTCCATCCAGCGGTCAAGCTGCAGGATTTCCTCCAGGCCGCGGTCATCCGGCCCGGCCTCGACCAGGGCCACCTCCACAGTGGGGTCTTCACTGAGCCGGGAAGCGACGGCGGCACCGGCGGAGCCGCCGCCAATGACGATGTAGTCGAACTCGCGTTTGTGCAGATCAGTCATGAAACTCAGCTGGCCTTTCCGTGGTCCGTGAACCAGCCGGTCACCTGGGGATTGATGTTCTGGTAGATGTGCTTGGCTTCCTGGTATTCGCCCAGGCCGGTGGGGCCGAGTTCCCGGCCGACCCCGGAGACCCCGAAGCCGCCCCATTCGGCCTGGGGGAGGTAGGGGTGGAAGTCGTTGATCCAGATGGTGCCGTGGCGCAGGCGGCGGGCAACGCGCTGGGTCTTGCCGGCGTCGGCGGACCAGACAGCTCCGGCAAGGCCGTAGGCGGTGTCATTCGCGAGGGCGACGGCTTCGTCTTCGCCGTTGAAGGTCTCTACCGTGACCACTGGTCCGAAGGCTTCGTCCAGTAGGGCGGAGCTTCCGCGCTGGACGTTGTCCAGCACCGTCGGGGCGTAGTAATAGCCCTTTTCCAGCTCGCCGGTTCCCCAGGTGCCGCCGCAGCGGACCCGGGCGCCCTCTTCCCGGGCCTTCTGTACATAGGCGGTGACCTTGTCCCGGTGCGCGGCGGAGATCAGGGGACCGGTCTCGGTGTTTTCGTCGAACGGACCGCCCATGCGGATCTGTTCGGCACGTCGGACCAGTTCGGCAACGAAGCGTTCGGCGATCGGTTCTTCGACGATCAGGCGGGCACCTGCGGAACAAACCTGGCCGGAGTGGACGAAGGCGGCATTCAGGGCGTTGTCCAGGGCGGCGTCGAAGTCGGCGTCCGCGAAGACAACGTTCGGGTTCTTGCCGCCAAGTTCAAGGGCCACCTTCTTAACGGTCCCTGCAGCGGCGGCGGCGATGGTCTTGCCGGTGGCGACGCCGCCGGTGAAAGAGACCAGATCGACGTCGGGCGACTCGGCCAGCGGTGCTCCGGCGACAGCACCGGCGCCAAGCACCAGGTTTGCCGTGCCGCGGGGCAGGCCCAGATCCTCGAGGACCCGCATCATCAGGATGGAGCTGGACGGCGTCAGCTCCGAAGGCTTAAGCACGAAGGTGCAGCCTGCGGCCAGCGCCGGGGCGATCTTCCAGGCGGCCTGCAGTAGGGGGTAATTCCAGGGAGCAATCAGTCCGCATACACCAACCGGCTCGTACTCAATGCGGGAGACGACGTCTGGGTTCCCCGCGTCCACGATCCGCCCGGCGTTCTGGCCGGCGATTTTGCCGAAGTAGGTGAAGCAGGCAGCGATGTCGTCCATGTCGATTTCGCTTTCGGCGAGCCGCTTGCCGGTGTCCATCGTTTCGGCGTGGGCGAACTCCGCCTTGCGGGCCTTCAGTTCGGCTGCGACCCGGAGCAGGAAGTCGCCGCGTTCAGGAGCCGGAACGGCCGCCCACTCGCCGCGGTCAAACGCAGACCGGGCAGAGGCAATGGCTTTCTCCGTGTCCTGTGAGGTGGCTTCGGAAACGACGGCGACCAGTTCGCCGTCGGCGGGGTTGCGGATTTCCCTGCTGCCGCCGTCGGACGCGGGCACCCACGCCCCGTCGATGAAAAGTGTTGCCGGTGTACTCATCGTTTCTCCTCCCCGCCGACAAAGTCGGCGTCCCAGTTGTCTTTGACAAAGGGGTCTTCGGTGATTGCGGTGTTTCCGGGCGCCTCACGGTTGAGGTGCAGGAATTCGAGGTGGCGTTCGTAGTGGTCCAGGACGTCGGTGATCAGCTGGTCCTTGGTGTAGCCCATGACGTCGTAGCCGTGGCTGCCCTCCAGGGAGAACACCTCCATGCGGAAGTACTTCGTCTCGGCGGAGGCGCTGCGCAGCGCGTAGGAGGGGGTCTCATATTCCACGGGGTAGATCTGGTATTTGAAGGGGCGTTCCTCGCCCAGGCCCACGGTCAGGTCAGCGGTCAGGATGCCGCTGCCTGCCTCCGTCTGGCTAAGGGAGACCTCGGCGCCCTTCGCTTCAAGCTCGTCGTGGACCTCGGCCAGGGCCGGGCAGGCCACGGTTTCCACGAAGCGTGCTGCCTGCCGGCGTCCCGGATAGGACATGGCCCGGGTCAGGCGCTGGCGCCAGGTGCGGCCGCCGCGCGGATCCGGGCTGCGGCCGGCGATCATGCTCGGCAGGGAGGCACGGAAGCTGGCGGCCAGCGAGTTCTCCACCCTGAGTGCCTTGTAGACCCCAAGCATGATGAACAGCAGCAGGATGGACAGTGGCAGGCCCATGATGATCGTGGCATTTTGGAGCGTGGTCACACCGCCGACCATCAGCATGGCGAGGGTGAGCACACCGGTGATCACGGCCCAGAAAACGCGCATCCACTTTGGTGCGTCCGAGTCGGCGTCCTTGAGATGGGAGGTGAAGTTGGCCATCACCAGAGCGCCGGAATCGGCGGAGGTCACGTAGAACAGCAGGCCGGTGAAGGTGGCGATTGCGGCGGTGGCAGGCAGCCAGGGGAACTGTTCCAGCAATCCGTAAAAGGCCCGTTCCGGCTGGTTCATTGCCACGTCGCCGAAGGCCGCGTTGCCGCCCATGACCAGGTCCAGGGCGCTGTTGCCGAAGATGGAGATCCACAGCAGGATGAAGGCGAACGGCACGATCATAACGCCGAGCACGAACTGGCGGATGGTGCGGCCGCGGGAGATGCGGGCCAGGAACAGGCCCACGAACGGCGCCCAGGCGATCCACCAGGCCCAGAAGAACAGAGTCCAGCCGGAGAGCCATTCATCCGGCCGGTCGTAGGCCATGGTGTCCAGCGTCATTCCCGGGAAGCGGCTGAGCACGTCGCCGATGTTCTGCACGATCCCGTCGAACAGGAAGCTCGTCTTTCCGGCGATGAGGATAAAGAGCATCAGCCCCAGGGCCAGGATGACGTTGAGTTCGGAGAGCCGGCGGATGCCCTTTTCGACGCCGGAGACCACGGAAACGGTTGCCATGAGCACGGAGAGGGCGATCAGCGCGATCTGCACCGTGAGGTTTTCGGGGAGCCCGAACATAAAGCTCAGGCCGTAGTTCAGCTGCACGACGCCGATGCCGAGCGAGGTGGCGATGCCGAAGATGGTGCCCAGCAGGGCGGCGATGTCCACGCCATGCCCCAGCGGGCCATCGATTTTCTTTCCGAAGATTGGGTAGAGCGCGGAGCGGATGCTCAGCGGCAGGTTGTGCCGGTAGGCAAAGTAGCCCAGGGCCAGCCCCATCAGCGCGTAGAGCGCCCAGCCGGTGATGCCGTAGTGGAAGAGGGTCCACACCAGCGCCTGACGTGCAGCTTCTGCGGTGGAGCCGTCGCCGGTGGGAGGAGCGAGGTACTGGGTGACCGGTTCGGAGACCGAGAAGAACATCAGGTCGATGCCGATGCCTGCTGCGAAAAGCATGGCTCCCCAGGTGAACAGGCCGAACTGGGGCTTGGAGTGGTCAGGCCCGAGTTTGGTCTTGCCGACGTTTGAAAGCGCGAGCACCAGGACAAAAACCACAACCATGGTCACTACCAGGAAGTAGTACCAGCCCATGTTGGTGGAGACCCAGCCGACCATGGCCCCGATGACTCGCTCGGCGGACTCGGTGGAGATCATGGCCCAGAGTGCGATGGCGGTGATCCCTACGGCCGAGCCGGTAAAAACCACCTTGTTTGTCCGGGTTTTGTCCACGGCCGCGGGCAGCGTTTCGGATTCTGCAGTCTTGGTCATGACGTCCTTCAAGGCTGGGCGAATAAAAAGTAAGGTCCCTTAGTCGTGGCCTTCAGCCTAGCAAGTACCCTTATCGTCCGGGGATATTTGTGACCTGGGCCAATTCCGGCGTTTGTGCGCGCCGTGCGGAATCCCGCCTGCGGGGACGGGTAGCCATGCCGGCCTGTCCTGTGCGGGCCCTGTCCTGCTAACCTCCAAGAAGGTGCAGATTACGTGGCGCACCTCACATTTACCGGTTCCGGGAACTCCGGCCGGACCGCTGGATCGATCCGGAAGCCTCCTTTGGGACCGTGATGACGGCAAGCTGAAGGAGCGGGAATGTCCGAGTTGGACGCGTTGCTATCCGAAACAGAGCGGTCTTTTGGCCTCCGCCAGATCCAGGCCGGCCATGCGCGGATGCTGGTCATCGGCCGTGACCTCCACCAGCCGATCGGGGAAGTCTGGAATGCGCTGTCCGAACCTGCACGGATAGCTGCCTACTTCGCCGAGCCCAGCGGAGAACTGCGGCGCGGCGGCGACTATGAAATCGAAGGTATCTCCACGGGAACGATCCTGCGCTGCGATCCTCCGCGCCTGCTGACGGTTACCTGGCTCCCGCCCCACGGCAATCCGGGCGAGCTGGAGGTCCATCTGGCTGACGTGGAAGGTTCGACCCGCGTGGAGCTGCTTTATGCGTCGGTCCGCAAGAGGTTCGCGGTCATTGATCCCGAAGTTGCCGCGTGGGCAGCTGGGCCGGGCTGGGAGTTTTTCCTGGACCGGCTGGACGCGCACATCCATGGGAGGGAGGCGGGCCCGAAGGTTGCCAGCTGGGCTCAGATGGAGGATGCGGAGCAGGAGCTGTACCACGCGCGCAATGCGGAATGGGAACGGATCCGGGATGAGTTTGAGCGGCAGCACGCGCCGCAGCCCGGACCTCAATAACCGCAGGTCAACACTGGTTTGACGCCTGTGGAAAACTTTACAGACGAGGTTGAGTGAAGTACACTCAAGTTAGTTGAGTACGGTCGGATGAAGCGAGCAGGCTCAGTAGGCTCCGACAGGAGCGGGGGAGCTGGGCCGCATGGCCTGTTCCCGCAGGTGCTGGCCAGTCCGCCGGGAGCTTGAACGGTTTACCTGAGCCAGAAAAGGAGCCCGCCGTGGAGACTAAGTTCACCAACAAGAGCCAGGAAGCGCTTCAGGCTGCGGCCATGAACGCAACCACCGCCGGCAATCCGCAGATTGAACCTGCGCACCTGCTGAAGGCGCTGATGGACCAGCGCCAGGGCGTGGCGGTCGCGCTTCTCAAGGCGGCCGGAGCCAACCCTGACGCGGTCAGCGCTGCCGCCAGCAACGCCATCCATGATCTTCCCTCCAGCTCCGGTTCCTCCGTCCAGCAGCCGCAGTTTTCCCGGCCGCTGCTGCAGGTGATCAACACCGCGCAGCAGGAGGCAGCCCAGCTGGGTGACGCCTACGTTTCCACTGAGCATCTGCTGCTTGCCCTCTCAGTGGACAGCGGTCCCGCCGGGAAGGCCCTGCGGGACAACAATGCCGGCCATGATGTCCTGGCTGGCGCCCTTCCAAGTGTGCGAGGAGACCGCAAAGTGACCAATGCCGATCCGGAAAATACCCTTCAGGCGCTGGAGAAGTTCAGCACGGACCTGACCGAGATGGCGCGCGCCGGCAAGCTGGATCCGGTGATCGGCCGTGACTCGGAAATCCGCCGCGTCATCCAGGTCCTGAGCCGGCGCACCAAGAACAACCCCGTGCTGATTGGTGAGCCCGGTGTCGGCAAGACCGCAGTGGTCGAGGGGCTGGCCCAGCGGATCGTTGCCGGGGACGTCCCGGAGAGCCTGAGCGGGAAGACGCTGCTCTCCCTGGACCTGGGTTCCATGGTTGCCGGTGCCAAGTACCGCGGTGAGTTTGAGGAGCGTTTCAAGGCCGTTCTGGAGGAGATCGCCAACTCAGAGGGCCAGGTGGTCACGTTCATTGATGAGCTGCACACCGTCGTCGGCGCCGGCGCGGCGGAGGGCTCCATGGATGCGGGCAATATGCTCAAGCCCATGCTCGCCCGCGGCGAACTGCGCCTTATTGGTGCCACGACTTTGAACGAATACCGGGAGAACATCGAGAAGGACGCCGCGCTGGAACGCCGGTTCCAGCAGGTGTTCGTGGGTGAGCCCAGCGTTCCGGACACGATCGGCATCCTGCGCGGACTGAAAGAACGCTACGAGGCCCATCACAAGGTGGCCATCGCGGACTCCGCCCTGGTTGCCGCCGCCACGCTGTCCAACCGGTACATCACCGGCCGCCAGCTTCCGGACAAAGCCATCGACCTGGTGGATGAGGCAGCGTCCCGGCTGCGGATGGAAATTGATTCCGCACCGGAGGAAATCGATGAGCTGCGCCGCGCCGTCGACCGGCTCACCATGGAAGAGCTGGCCATCAGCGGCGAAACGGATGAAGCCTCGCTGGAACGCCTCGAAGTCCTGCGGGAGGACATGGCGAACAAGAAGGAACAGCTCGCCGCACTGAACGCCCGCTGGGAAGCGGAAAAGGCCGGACTCAACCGCGTGGGTGATATCAAGGCCCGCATCGACGAACTGCGTTCGCTGGCTGAAAAGGCACAGCGCGACGGCGACCTGGCCGAAGCCTCCCGCATCCTCTACGGCGAGATCCCTGCGATGCAGAAGGAACTCGACGCCGCCCAGGAGGCCGAGGAAGACAAGTACGGCGACGGAGCGCGGGAGCTGATGGTCTCGGAGGAGGTCACTGCGGACGACATCGCTGAGGTGGTGTCCTCCTGGACCGGTATTCCGGCCGGCCGGATGCTGCAGGGCGAATCCCAGAAGCTGCTGGACATGGAGTCCGTCATCGGGTCGCGGCTGATCGGACAGACCAAGGCAGTGCAGGCCGTCTCCGACGCCGTCCGCCGGTCCCGTGCCGGGGTTTCCGACCCCGACCGTCCCACGGGCTCCTTCCTCTTCCTGGGTCCCACCGGCGTCGGCAAGACCGAGCTGGCCAAGGCGCTCGCAGAGTTCATCTTTGACGATGAGCGCGCCATGGTCCGGCTGGACATGAGTGAATACGCGGAGAAGCACACGGTCTCCCGCCTGGTCGGTGCCCCTCCGGGATACGTTGGCTACGAGGAGGGCGGCCAGCTTACGGAAGCCGTCCGGCGGCGCCCGTACTCGGTGATCCTGCTCGATGAAGTTGAAAAGGCCCACCCGGACGTCTTCGACATCCTGCTGCAGGTCCTCGACGACGGCCGGCTCACCGACGGGCAGGGCCGCACCGTGGACTTCCGCAACGTGATCCTGATCCTCACCTCAAACCTCGGTTCGCAGTTCCTGGTGGATCCGGGACTCACGGAGGAACAGAAGCGCGAGTCGGTAATGTCCATGGTCAACGCCAACTTCAAGCCGGAGTTCCTGAACCGCCTGGACGACGTGATCCTCTTCGATCCGCTGAACCTGGAAGAACTCTCCGAGATCGTGGACCTGCAGGTCAAGGCGCTGGCTGCCCGGCTGCGGGACCGCCGCCTGACACTGGACGTCACCGACGCCGCACGGGAATGGCTGGCCCTGACCGGTTACGACCCGGCCTACGGTGCCCGTCCGCTGCGCCGCCTGGTGCAGCGCGAGATCGGCGACAAACTGGCCAAGGGCATCCTGGCCGGACGGATCTCCGACGGAGACACCGTCCTTGTGGACCGCCCCGAGGGCATGGGCGACGAGCTGGCAGATCCGGGCCTGAGCGTCCAGACAGCAGCGACGGTCGGCTAGCTTCTTCGCCGGGCAGGCGAACCAGCACAAAGGGAGGCACGCTTTTTTTGAACTGCTCCCCGAAAGTTGGACTGAGAAATCAGTTCTGACTTACGGGGAG
>JBELZL010000052.1:0-17316 GCA_040274025.1 Arthrobacter sp.
TACTCCTTGTCCTGAACCTGCTGGTTGCCGCAGCATGGCTTCCCGTTCCTCCGGCCTCCGCCGCACCGGGCGGGCTCCAAGCCCCTGAAGGCACCACGCAGATGTGGGTCGACGTCGAATCCCAGGCCGCACGGACCGGCATCGAGTCCATTTCCTGGCGCGCGGGCAGCAGCACCTGGGCAGTCACCGGCCTCTCCCCCACAGTCTTTGGCGTCACTGGATTCACAGCGGTCTCCCCGGGTAAGCACGAGCTGCGGATTTCTCCAGCCGAACGGTTCTCCGCCGACGTCGTAGTCTCCTTCACTGACGCTGCCGGCACCATCCTCGCGGAACACCGCCTCCGTGACGCGCCCTTCGATCCGGCCCGCACGCTCGATGGTTGGATCACCTGGGACGACCTAGCCACAGGGCATGTACCGTCTCCGGCCCCCGGCGGTAATCCCGGCAAGCAGCCCAATAGTCACGAGGGCCCCGTCCCGGCAAGCACCGGGACCACGTCCCGCAACGCGGCGGAGGCACTGGGCGCAACCGGCGCTCCCGGCCCTCTGCTGACCGGCATCCTCGCCGTCGGCGTCCTGGCCGCCGGAACCGGCACCGCCCTGGTGCTGCGGCAGCGACGCCTGCAGGCCGTTGCCGCACGGCATGCCGAACAGCAGGGAGGAACCCGATGAACCGCCGCCGAATCACAGCCGCACTGCAGCGGCTCCGCGGCGTGCGCACCACTGACGCAGTCCGCATCGGTGTCGCCTCAGCGCTCGCCCTCACCCTGACCATGGCCGCGGTTCCGCCGCCCGCCGCAGCCGTGTCCAGCGACGCAATCGAGAACCTCAGCGCCGTCCTGCCCGCTCCGGAGCCCGGCTTTACCCCGGTTCCAGCCAGCCTGCCCGCGGTGGACAGCGCCGTCGGGATCGGTTCCCGCCTGTCCAAGGATGCCTCCGGAGCGGTATTCCTGGGAACCGCTGCGGAAGGACAGTCCGCCGCCCTGATCCGCCTGACAGTGTTCGAGCCCGGCACCAGCCAAACGGTTTACACCACAGCCGAAACGGCTGTGCTGCATGCCCGGGCGGGAATCACCACGTCCACTACCGTCCTCCTGCCTCTTACCGCGGGTTCAGTGACGCTGTGGACCAACGCTGAAGCAGACATCCGGGTCGAGCCGCTTGCCTATTTCAAGGGAACACAGGCCTCCGGCGGTGCCACCATCGCCCTGCCGGAACCGGTGGTCCAGGCTGACACCGCAACCGGCCTTGCCGGCAGCGCCCTGACCTCCAGCCCGTTGTGGATCGGACTCACCGGAGAGGGCGGGGTCTCCGCAACACTGGCGCGCAGCGTCCATGTCCTGCTGGACGTGACGCTCGCGGAAGCGGACGACGTCATCCTAGGGGACGGCCAGCGGATGGCCCTTCCGGCAGGCAGATCCGTTGTTGCCACCATCGTGGACGCCGAGGATCAGGGAGGAGTGACCGTCGGCCTGGGCCGGAGCGGAAACACCGGAACACTGCGGGCCACCGTAACCGGCTGGGTCGCCGAAGCAGCGGAAGACAGCTCGCGGGCGAACCACCGCGGCAGCTATGTGGTGAACACCGAGCACCGGCCGGCAACCAGGCTGGAAGTTTCCGCCGGGGCCGCCCCGCAGGAGGTCCGGCTGGCGGATGATCATGACAGCGCGTACGCACTGGCGCTTGTCCAGGCTGCAGACGTGGCCGGAGGAGACACCACCACGCTCGCCTGGGGGCCAGAAGTCCGCGGCCGGTCTGCCGGCGTTACCGTAGACCGGGCCGCGGGTGCGCAGCCGCAGCTGGCACTGGTGCCGGTGGACACGGGTGGGGCGCAGCTTTCAATCCGCCGCGGCAGCGCCACTGTGTCCCTCCAGCCGCTGGGCAGCTTCCTCGGCGATCCGGTGCCCTATGACGCATCCGACCCGGCCGCCATCACCATCACCTCCCCCGTGGACCGGCAGAGCCTGGACCTCACCGAAACCGGCTGGTTCACTCTCGAAGGAACTGTGTCCGCCGGCGCCAACTCCGTGGACCGTGTAGCCATCAGTTCACCGGACGTCGGTTTTATCGGTCTGGCCGAGCTCAATCCCGCCGGGGATGAACTCAACTGGAGTTTCCGGGCTCTGGCCCCGGAAGACGGTGATTTCGACTACGTGGCGACTGTATTTGACCGTTCCGATCCCGGAACCGCCCGCGCGTCGGACCGCGTGAGGCTGACTCTGGACGTGGCCGAGGAAGGGGACACGGTCGTTTCCCCTGAGGCCAGCGTCTTCCACCTGGATACCACTGAGCTCGAATTCGAGGTGCTGGACGAATTCTCCCTGCGCTTCGCTGAGCGGCCGGAGCTGGACCCGGGAGACATCATTGTCAGCGCTCCCGTCCCATCGGCTCCATCCGGGTTCTTGGGCCGGATGTCCTCCATGGACCTCGTGAGCGGGTCCTGGGAGGTTTCAGCTGTTGAGGTTCCCCTGGAAGACCTCTTCCTTCAGGTGGACGTCGATGAGGAGCAAGATTTCGGCGAAGGTGAAGGCGTAGCGTCCAGGGACCTGATCGCGGAAGCCGGTAATCCGCTGGATGTCATCAGCGGAACGTACGCGGCCCTGCACGAGGATGGAACATCCGGGCCGGAGGTTGCGGTTAGCCAGGTCGATATCCTCGACGAGGCCGGAAACCTGCACGAACCCGTGCCGGGAACCTATACCGGAGTCATGACCGGTGACGACGTTGACCTGGAACTCAGCAGCGACGAATTCAACCTCGATACTCCCGGTGACCTCAAACTGGCCTGCCGCCTGCCCGGAACAGACGGACAGGAACCGCGGGGCGAGGACATCGATGAAAACGGTGAATGGGTTGCGCCCGCAGTGCCGGCAGCGGGGGACGGAAACTGCGGAGGACCGCTGCAGGCATCCCTCTCCGCTGACTGGACAGCCACCATCGAAGCTGGCCTCGTTGTTATCGCCAAGGACGGTACCGCCAAGATCAAGGCGGCCGGCAAGCCGATGGAACCGTGGGAGTTCGATGCCTGGTCCGTCAAGGAGCGCGGTAACGAGGCCGGCATCGCCATCCGCGGGGGCGGTGAAGTCAATCTGGGCTTCGCCTTTGTCCTCAAGACAAAGTTCAAATTCAAATGGAAGGTCATTCCCAGAGGAGTCAGCATTGAAGAGTTCAGGATCGAATTCAACTCGAAACTGAAAGCCTCCGCCTCAGTCAAGGCCTGGGTGCAGGTGGCAAGCCGCTGGAATGCCACCCTAAGGGTCGCCGACGTGGCGTTGCCCACCACCACGTTCATGGCGGGGCCGGTACCCGTGGCAATTACGAACCAGCTGAACTTCGCCATGGTCTTCAGCGGCTCGCTCAAGGCGGAGGTCGAAATACCGGCCCTCGGAATTGAGCGGGAAGACAACTTCGGCTTCGTTTATTCCAGCGACAAGGGGCTGGAACGGATCAAGAACGATGCTCCCACAAAGTACGTGCTTCCCAAACCCAGGCAGGTTGCCGACGGAACGTCCTTCACGCTTGAAGGCGAGCTGGCGGCCGGTCCGCAGGTGTCCTACCAGAGCCGTATCTACACCTTTGCCGGTCCGGATATCAGCCTTTATGGCAAGTCCGGGCTGGACGGGAAGCTGGTGGTCTCCGCAGGGCCTCCCAAACAAGCCGAGATAGAGGCCAGCGTCTTCCTGGAACTGGGACTCGTCGGTTCGGCGAAACTCACCCTGCTTAAGTGGGAACTGCTGAACCTGACCATCTTCAAAGTGGCCGCACGGATCAACCTCTGGGAATATTCGGAAAGCTGGGAGATCTAGCCAGCGGGAGCGGCAGGCCCCCGGGCCTGCCGCTCAGCGCAGCGCCGAGACCCCCGTGATCTCCCGCCCCGCGATCAGCGAGTTGATCTCATACGTCCCCTCGTACGTGTAGATCGCTTCAGCGTCGGCGAAGATTTTTGCCATCCGGTAGTCGGTGACGATTCCGTTGCCGCCCAGCAGGCTCCGGCCCAGCGAGACGGTCTCCCGCATCAGGGCACTGGCATAGGACTTCGCCAGTGCGGCACGGGCCATGTCCCCGCGGGCTGTTCCGTCGTCGGACACAGCGCCGTACCCTCCCTGTTCCAGGTCGCTGACCCGGGCCAGCATGGCAGTCGATGCCACGGCGTTGCCCTGCATCCGCACCAGCTGCTGCTG
Organism: Arthrobacter sp.; assembly: GCA_040274025.1. Lineage (GTDB taxonomy): Bacteria > Actinomycetota > Actinomycetes > Actinomycetales > Micrococcaceae > Arthrobacter_B. Next base: position 4,181 of record JBELZL010000052.1, read on the forward strand.
CACCAGCTGGAAGGAAGCCAAGGGGCGCCCAAACTGGCGGCGTTCGACGGCGTAGGCACGGGCGACGTCGAACGCGGCCAGCTGCTGGCCCACCGCCTGCCAGCCCACCATGATCCGTGACCCGCGCAGCAGGTGCTTGGCGTCCTCGAAGCTCTCGATTCCGGCCAGCCGGTCCGCTTCCGGAACCCGCACATCGGTCAGTTCGATGTCCGCATTCTGCACGGTGCGCAGCGCCGTCTTGTTCTCGATCCGGGTGCGCTTAATCCCTGGCAGGGACGCATCCAGCAGGAAACCGCGCACCTTGCCCGTGGCAGGCTCCCATGCCCAGAACAGCATCCAGTCGCAGAACGTACCGTTCCCGATCCAGCGTTTGGTTCCGTTCAGGACCCAGGCATCGCCGTCACGCACCGCGGTGGTGGCCATACCGCCGGCAACGTCGGATCCGTGGTCCGGCTCGGTCAGGGCGAACGCGCCGGTGATCTTCAGCGACTGGGCGTCCTCGAGCAGCCGGGCCTTCTGCTCCTCGGATCCGAAAGCATGGAGTCCCTCCACGAACAGGTCGTGGTGGACCATAAAGAACGTGGCAATTGAGGTGTCGGCCCGGGTCATCTCGGCGATAACCAGTCCGGCGAACAGCGGGCTGTAACCGCGCTGCACCGGGGTGGACAGCCCCAGGGCGGCCAGCCCGGGCAGCAGTTCCACCGGGAACCGGGCTTCGTCCCACCAGCCGCCGGCGTGCGGAAGCACCTCGCCGGCCAGGAAGGAGCGCAGTTCAGCCAGTTTGGCGCTCTCCTCGGGACTGAGAAGCTGTTCGAAAAGAAAAAAGTCGGCGTCGGGGAGCATCGGCACGCCCTATTTCGGTCCCATCCGAATCGCTCCGTCAAGCCGGATGGTTTCACCGTTCAGCATCGAATTGCCAATGATGTGGTCCACCAGCGAGGCGTACTCATCCGGCCTGCCCAGCCGGGAGGGATGCGGGATCTGCGCCGCGAGCGAGTCCTGGGCATCCTGCGGCAGTCCAGCCACCATAGGGGTTTCAAAAATGCCGGGAGCGATCGTCACCACGCGGATGAGGTGGCGGGCCAGTTCCCGTGCAAGCGGAAGGGTCATGGCGGCCACCCCGCCTTTCGACGCCGAGTAGGCAGGCTGTCCGATCTGCCCGTCAAAGGCCGCCACCGATGCGGTGTTGATGATGACGCCGCGCTCGGATGTGCCGCCGTCGTCCGTTACCGGATCCGTCTCCGCCATGGCTGCCGCGGCCAGCCGGGTCACGTTGAACGTGCCCACGAGGTTTACCTGGATGACCCGGTTGAAGTCTTCCAGCGGCAGCACACCGTTGCGGCCCAGCACCTTCCCGGGAGTGCCGATCCCGGCGCAGTTCACAGCCACCCGCAGCGGGGCCGCGGCCATCGCGGCTTCCACCGCACCCTGCATCTGTTCGGGGTCGGTCACGTCTCCCGGCACGAAGTGCGCGTAGTCGCCGAGTTCACCCGCGTAGGCAAGTCCGCCTGAGGAGGGCAGATCCACCAGGACCACGTCTGCACCGGCATCGATGAGCCTGCGGGCGGTTGCCCGTCCCAGCCCCGAAGCGGCTCCCGTAACGATGGCCGAAGCGCCGGATAACTGCATGTGTGTCCTCCTGGATCAGGGGTCTTGGTGTGCGCCGGGGCGCGTGCGGTCCCACGAGCCTACTGTGACTCGCAGCACACCGCATCCTGCGGGGCCCAATTCAGTTCAGGCGCCCGTGACGCTGCCTGCCGCCCGGGGCTATGGTGGGTCGCATGCCCGCAGCACAGACCGTACGCCACGCCGAACAGCGTGCCGACGCCGCCGCCCACAGCGTCACCAGCGCCTTTGGCGGCAGGCTGCTGGGCCTGCCGGGCACCCACATTGGCGCGGTCCGGGCGCCGCAGCCACTGCCCCGCGGCGTCGGGCCGTGGCATTACTGGTGGCAGGCGCACTATGTTGACGTCCTGGTAGACACCGGGCTGCGGAGCCGGGCTCCGGTGGCCGGCGAAGATCCGATCACGCTGGCGGAGCAGGTGGTGCGGACCATCCGGATCCGCAACGGCGGACGGTTCACCAACCACTACTTTGATGACATGGCTTGGCTGGCACTGGCTGCGCTGCGCCTGGATTCCCTGCCCGGCCCGCCGCGCGGCAACAAACCACGCCACTCCGGCCTGCGCGACTCGCTGGGACGCGCACTGCGGTCAGGACACACAGTAGATCTGGGCGGCGGGGTGTGGTGGAACCGCGCCAGGAACTTCAAGAACACTCCCGCCACATCCCCGGCCGCCCTCTACTTTGCCCGCACCGGCGAGCGCGAGCGGGCGCAGGAGCTGGTGGACTGGCTCGGCGCGGTGCTTCTCGACCCCGCCACCGGACTCTATTACGACGGCGTGCGGCAGAATGCTGCAGGGACGGCCCTTGAGCGGGCTCACTTCACGTACAACCAGGGGCCGGTGCTCGGAGCGCTGCTGGAACTGGGCGGCCCGGCAAATCTGAACCGGGCGGCAGAACTGATCCATGCCACGTCCCGGCATCTGGTGCAGGGCGGCGGCCTGCGCACCCACGGCGGTGGCGACGGCGGCCTGTTCACCGGCATCCTGTGCCGCTACCTGGCCGAAGCTGCTGCCGCCCCCACACTGGACACAGGTTCACGCCGGACGGCCAGAGCCATGGTGACCGAGCTGGCGGACCGGCTCTGGAAGGGCCGGGCGGTCCGCAACAACCTGGCCGTGTTTCCCTCGGACCCGCGCAGCACGTCCGATGAGGACTATCCCCCGGGCGCCGGCGTCGAGCTCTCCACCCAGCTCCAGGCATGGATGGTGCTGGAGGCTGCCCTGCGCGTTCTGCGGCTGGAAACCGATCCGCAGGAGGGGTGACGACTCGCCCACTCAGGTTCCCGCTGCCTTGAGCGGATGCTGCGACGCCGCGGCATGCGGGTCAAGATCCGCCAGGGTGAGCAAATGCTGAGGGTGCTGCGGAAGCGGGAAGGTCCGCTCGGCGTTCAGGTTTCGGTCCACGCGGAGGATTTCACCGGAGTCCATCATCCGCCAATTCGGATTCTCATCCATCCGTTCTGTGGCGATGAGCACTGCAGGGGTCCGGTTCTGTTCCATGTCATCACTCTTCATACTGATCCGGGCGGTGTGCTTGCCGTGGTGCGGGTCCTCTGCGCCTTCCTGCAGGACGTACAGTGGATGCGTGTCCGGGTAGCGCACCGCCCACAGCTCCGACTCGGTGGTGATCACCAGGTTCACCGCGTAGAGCCGCAGGTTCTCCGCGATCCAGGTGACTGCCGCCGGAATGGCTTCTGCCAGATTGCCCCCGTTTTGCCGGGCCAAGCCGGTGATCAGCGCGAACACCCGTTCGCTGTCGGTCTGTCCCTGCACCAGGTGCATCACTCCCAGGGAACGCAGCCGGTCATCCAGCACGTCGAGGTCTTCCACCACCCCGTTGTGTGCCAGCAGCCGGCCATCCTGCTGGAACGGATGGGTGTTCTCCATGGTGTTTCCCCCGGTACTGGCATACCGGACGTGGGCTATGAAGGTGCGGCCCTCCAGCGTCCGGGCCGCGGAGGCGTAGGCTCTGTCCTCATAAGCGGGCATCGGTGCCTTGTCCACCACGGGCCTGCCGGCGGAATCAAAGACGCCGATCCCGAAGCCGTCCGCCATCCTGCGGCTCTGCTCGGCCAGGCTGTCCGGCGCGGTGAGCAGCCAGAACGTGGCCCGGACGGGATTGGGACCTGCATGCATTCCGAAAAGCCGGCACATGTGGACTCCTAGTCGGGGAACCGCTTCTGCGGATAAAAGGTCTCGCGGCGGCTGAGCATGTCCACGAAACGGGCAATGTTCCGCTCCCGGGCAGCTTCCGTCTTGAGCTGGCCCAGCCGGTAGGCAAAGGCAAAGCGGTTTTGTGAACTGAGCACATCGAACATTGCCTGGGCGCTCTCATTAGCGGCGACCGCGTCGAGCAGGTCCTGCGGAACCTCCGCCGCAGCTGGACCGGCGTAGGCCGCATCCCAGCGGCCGTCCGCTTTGGCGGACTCAACGGCGTCGCGTCCGGAAGGGTGCAGCCGGCCAGCTGCTTCCAGCCGGGCGATGTGCCCCACGTTGCGCAGCGACCAGGCACTCCTGCGGCCGCGGCGGGTGTAGCGCTGCAGGTAGGTTTCCTCGTCCCTGCGTGCTGCCTGGCCGTCAATCCAGCCAAAGCACAGAGCCTCGTCCAGGGCGCTCTGGTAAGTCAGGGCAGTAGCGCTTCCGCCCTTCTTTCCAAGGACCAGCCAAACGCCCCCGGAGAGCAGATGATGCTCTTCAAGCCAGGCCCGCCATGCCGCCGCGTCCGGCAGCAGCAGCTCCGACAGCTCGGTCTTCATGCGCTCAATCGTAGGCTCCGGACACAGGGGCTGGAAGGTCCGGCGGCAGTTCAGCCCTTGGCCGAAGCCGAGCGCGCCGTATGACTCGGCTGCCGGCTTTGGGGTAGAACACTGCTATGAACGTACGTACTCCTGACCCGTATCCCGGCTGGCTTTCGGAGGAGGACCTCCATGAAGCACGGCAGCGGCTTCCCATGGTCTACGTGGAGGCTGTTCCGGTGCGGTGCGATCCGCTGGGATACGTAACCGAGGTGGGCTTGCTGCTGCAGGCCACACCGGAGGGCAAGATGGTCCGTACGTTCGTGTCCGGCCGGGTGATGTACCGGGAGACCATCCGCGCCGCACTGCTGCGGCACCTTGAAAAGGACCTTGGCCCCATGGCCCTGCCGCAGCTGCCTCCCAGCCTGGCCCCGTTCGCCGTCGCCGAGTATTTCCCGTCCCCGTCCCAGACGGGACTGACCGATGAACGCCAGCACGCCGTCGCGCTGGCCTACCTGATTCCGGTAACGGGCGAATGCGATCCGCGGCAGGACGCACTCGAACTGTCCTGGCTTACCCCCGAAGAGGCGCTCAGCCCTGCCATCTACTCGGAGTTCTCCGGCGGCCGCGGCGACCTGCTGCGCCAGGCGCTGGCGTCCGCCGGCTGGGGCCGGTAACCCGTTACCCTACGTTTATATACTGGGGCCGAGCTTCGAGCGCTAAGGAACAGCCATGTCGATGAGTGTGCCGGATAAGTATGCCTTCCGGGTCAATGCCGAACTGCTTGTACCAGGACAGCGGCTTGTCCTGGATGAGCTGACCCTGGCACCGCTGGCAGCCGTCCACGTCGAGGAAGACGACCTCGGCAACCCGGCCCTCGTGGTTGCCGAACTCGAAGACGGGGAAACCCTGCGGATCGCCTACGGGGCAGCGGTGCGCGTAGCCGCCCCCGCGCCGGAGAAGAATGCCTCGGAAGCCGTCCGCAGCATCCCCACCGAAGAGGAAACCTACGCCGCCGTCCTGGCTGCCGCTGCCGCCGCCCACCCCAATGACCGCGCGGTAAAGGAACTCACCTCCCGGCTCAGCCGCGGACTCAACGTCAAGGCCGGCAGCAACCTGCAGGATGTCCGGGACCTGGCCCACACCCTGTATGTGGATCTGGGAGACGCCGAGAACGCCCTGGCCGTCTGCTCCCTCATCACCGGCCTGGGCTTCGACGGCAACTACGGCCGCTGGAACTGGATCCAGGGAGCCCTCGCCCTGGCGGCCCACATCACCCACGAGTCCGGAGAGCTTGAGACCTCCGTGGCCTTCGCACAGGCGGTCCGGGCCGGGGATAACGCGGAGTCCGATCCGCTGAAGGCCAAGCTCTCCGCAGAGCTGCTGCAGCGCCAGCTCAACGAACCGAACCTGTATGACCGTGAAATCCAGCGGGCGGCCGAGGCCGGGGATGAGCACAGCGAACGGGACTGGCGCATCCTGCGCCTGAACACCCTGCTCTACCTCCGGGCGCACGGCGGCTCGCAGACCTATTCCGACGCCGAGCTCCAGCGCCGTATCCGCACTGAGCTCAGTGCGGTGCGGGGTTTGAACCTGGATCTTTAGGCCGGGGCCGGGTTTGCCCGGCCGGCCTGCTTAGCCCGGCTGCCCCGGCGGGCCTTCAGCTGCAGCAGCAGAACCAGCGCCATGCCCACCAGCGCTCCGATGACGGTTTCCACCGCCCGGTCCTGAATGAGCACAGCCGGGTCGCTGGGGCGGGACAGTTCCGTGCTGAGCAGCGCCAAGGGAGTAACGACTACCTGTGCCAGCGCGTAGTTGCGGGCAATGAACAGCTCCGCTCCGCACTGCAGCACAGCGATGACCAGGACCAGCTGCCAGGGTGCCAGTCCGGCGAACAGAATCACTGCGGTGATCCCCAGCCCGCCGAAGGTTCCCAGCATACGGTTGAGGCCCCGGTGGATCCGGTGGCGGAAAGTCGCCCCGACCAGCGGAACCGTTGCTGCGACCATGGCCCAGTAGTTGTGCCCAATGCCCAGCCAGGTGGCGATGCTGCCCGCGGCTGAGGCAGCCACTGCATACAGCGCGCCGTCGGCCCAGAGCGCCGTTTGCTGTGCGGCGGTGAATCCGGGACGCAGCGGTTTGTCCCACGGAGTCCGGTACCGCTGCAGGAGCATTCCGGACATACCCAGCAGGATGGCAAAGGCGATGGTGGCACCGGCCGCGAGCATGCCCTGCCACAACGGAGGATGCGCGGGCACGGAGGCGATGGCGGCGTAGGCGAAGATGTGAAAAAGCGATCCCGCCGGGCGCAGGCGCCAGTAACCTGTAACCACGGTCGCCAGCCCGGCAACGGCCGTAGTGCCGGCAACGATGCCCCAGGCATCCAGGTCCAGCAGGGAGGACAGCGCGCCGGCCAAAATCACGGCGAACATCAGCACCCCGGCGCGCACCTGGTGTCCCAGCCGCTGGCGGTGCGGCTCATTGCGGCCGTAGATGCTGGTGAACGCGCCGAAGGCCACGAAGATCGCCAGATCGACCCTGCCCAGGACCAGCAGGACGGCGAGCGGGACGCCTATGCCGATGCCGCATCGGATGCCCACACGGTGGTCATTGTGGGCAGGGGCAAGGACAAACATTTCACGCAGGTGGTTCAAGGGAACTTCGGGGGCCTTTCAAGCATTTCCGGCGGCGGGACTTCCGGCGGCCCGCCTTCTTCACCTTACGCTTGGCGGCCGAAACGACCCGGGTTCTGTGCACTGGCTCTCTCCCGGCCCGCGCGGATACCGGGTGCGGAGGGCCCCCACCGGATGTAAGGCAAAATGGAAGAGTGTCCAGCTCCGGTTTTTCCTTTGCCCTCGGTAAGCGCCTGCGTGAAACCGCTCCCGACTCCGCGTCCCGCGCCAAGGAGAACGGCGGCGAGTTCCAAGGCCGCACGGGCGTAATCAGCACCCCGCACGGTGAGATTCAGACTCCCGCGTTTATCGCCGTCGGCACCAAAGCCACCGTGAAGGCCGTGCTTCCGGAGTCCGTCGCGCAGCTCGGTGCCCAGGCAGTGCTGGCCAACGCCTACCACCTCTACCTGCAGCCCGGCGCGGACATCCTCGACGAGGCCGGCGGGCTGGGCAAGTTCATGAACTGGCCCGGCCCCACCTTCACCGACTCCGGCGGATTCCAGGTTATGAGCCTGGGCGCCGGCTTCAAGAAGGTCATCAACATGAACGCCGACGGCACTACCCACGCCACCGGAGCGGACGACGACGTCGCGCCCGGCAAGGAGCGCCTGGCCCACATCGATGACGACGGCGTCTGGTTCAAGTCCCACCTCAACGGAGACAAGCACCGCTTCACCCCGGAAATCTCCATGCAGGTCCAGCACCAGCTGGGCGCGGACATTATGTTCGCGTTCGATGAGCTCACTACTCTGCTCAACTCCCGCGGCTATCAGGAACGGTCCCTGGAACGCACCCGGCTGTGGGCCGAACGCTGCCTGGTTGAGCACCGCAGGCTCACCGAGGAGCGTTCACACCGCCCCTACCAGGCCCTGTTCGGCGTCCTGCAGGGAGCCCAGTATGAGGACCTGCGCCGCAAAGCGTCCCGGGACCTGGGAGCCATGGGCTTCGACGGCTTTGGCATCGGCGGCGCACTGGAGAAGGAGAACCTGGGCACGATTGTCCGCTGGTGCACCGAGGAGCTTCCCGAGGACAAGCCGCGGCATCTGCTGGGCATCTCCGAGCCGGATGACATCTTCACGGCGATCGAGAACGGCGCGGACACCTTCGACTGTGTCTCCCCCACCCGTGTGGCCCGTAACTCGGCGTTCTACACCCCGTACGGGCGGAAGAACCTCTCAAACGCCAAGTTCAAGCGCGATTTCGGTCCGCTGGTTGACGGCTGTGACTGCTATGCCTGCAGCAACTATTCACGCGCGTACATTCAGCACCTGTTCAAGGCCAATGAGATGGTCAGCCACACACTGATCTCCATCCACAATGAGCGCTTCACCGTAAAGCTTGTCGACGACGCCCGCCTGGCCATTGAGGACGGCACGTTCTTCGAGTTTAAGGACGAGGTCCTGGGCAAGTACTACAGCTAGGGCTGCGCTGGAGGCCTATGCCTCCTCGGGGGCCGCCGCGCCGTAGGTCGGCTCGCGCTTCTTGATTGCCTTGATCACGGCTGAGGTGACGGGCACAAAGAGGAACTCAACGGCGGTCTTGTAGACAAAGCCGAAGATTACGTAGTTCACGAACTGGCCGGCACCGGTAATTCCAATCACTGGTGCGGCAATTGCACAGAAGATCAGGGTGTCCGCGAACTCGCCGACTCCCGTCGAGGCCATCAGCCGGCCCACCAGCGCACGTTCCTTGAAGCGCGCCTTCATCCGGGTGAGCACCATGGCATTGAGCAGCTGCCCGGCCAGGAAACCAAACAGCGACGCCGCCACGATCTGCCATACCGGACCCAGTGCTGCCTCCAGCGCCGCCTGTTTCTCCAGCCCGTAGGCGTCGTCGAAGCCGGGCAGCGCGATGATCACTGCAAAGGACAGCACCGCGAAGGCCGCCATGGCAAAGCCCATGAAGATGGCACGCCGCGCGGCCTTGAAGCCGTAAACCTCGCTGATGACGTCACCCAGGATGTACGCGAGGGGGAAAAGGAAGAAACCGCCGTCGGTGATGAGGCTGAAGTCGCCGAAGACCGGACCCAGCACCACGCCTTTGGAGGCACCGATGTTGGAAATGATGATCACCACGCACATGAGGGTGAGGATCAGGTCGTAATGCGAGCTGCCCCGGGAAGCGTAGCTGGGGGCCTGGCGCGCCTCGCGGGCAGCGGCCGGGGTTGGTGAAGACATGGATTTCCCGTTCGGTTAGTGGTTCGCCTGGGCATCTGCCCGGCTGTATTAGCACTTGCCCGCTGTCCCGGGCGGTCCTGAAGGACCAGCGTCAATTCTGCCACGTTTTTTCCGGCGTCACATTTCTGAACGTGTTCAAAAATGTGCTCTAATTTCCTCCGTACACAACTTGGAACAGGGGTTCGATGGCCGCGGGGTCAAAAAGTGAAGCCACCCGGCGGCGGCTGGTAGAGGCTGCAACCGAGCAGTTCCGCGACCAGGGGTTCGATCGGACGACCATGCGGGGCATCGCCGCGGCAGCCGGCGTATCCGTCGGCAACGCCTACTACTACTTCTCTTCCAAGGATGCGATAGTCGCCGAGCTGTACCGCTCGCTGCAGGACCAGCACCGCTCCGCCGCGCTTCCGCAGCTGCGTGAGGGCCACAACCTCGGTGAACACCTGAGGGTCATCCTGCAGACGAACCTTGATGTACTGGCTCCGTACCACTCGCTGGGGCACCAGTTCCTGAAGACTGCGGCCCTGCCCGTACCTCCCGGCACCCGAAAATCCTCAACCCCGGCAGACGCCGAGCAAGTGGGGCGGGGAAAGTCGATCGCGGTCTACCGCCAGGCGGTGCAGGCCGCCCGGCCGCAGCCTCCGCTGGCCGTCCGCGATGACCTGCCGGAACTGCTGTGGCTTGTCCAGATGGGCGTGACTCTCTTCTGGGTCTACGATTCCTCGCCCGGGCAGGTGCGCTCCCGGCGCCTGGTGACCAACACCGCTCCCCTGGTGGCCAAACTGGTGATCCTCTCCCGCCTACCCGTTGTGCGCAATATCGTGGAAGATGTGGTGAAGCTGCTGCGAGGAGCACGAGCCGATGACTGAAAACGCGGACGACGACGGCGTCGCCCCGGCGGGTGCCGACGCCCCTGTCTCCGGCGCGGGCGCCCCCCTCCTCCTGGCCCCCCGGGTCACATTCGGACCCACCGCCTTCGTCACCGGATACGCCGTCGCCTGCATGCTGGCGGCCGCAATCGCCACCGTTGCCATCGGCTGGGGCACCTCCCGGGATTTCTGGGGTTACCTCTGGATTATCGTGATCGCGGCTTTCTACGCGGCCGGCATCGGGCTGCTGACAGCAGCTCCCGTTGGCCTGGCCCTTGGCCTGCTGCTGCGGGACGTCCCGAACCAGTGGCTGCACGTCCTGGCGTTCTTCCTGGTGCCCACGCTGCTGGCTTGGCTGGTCATCGGACTCCTTGCCGGATCCATTGGGGTGCCCCTGCTGATGGCCCTGGCCATCGGGGTTTCCGCCGCTGTGGGACGCCTTGCCGTCTGGCGGCTGATGGACGTGCGTTACTAACCCTTGACTCCGGAGCGGAACCGGGTGGCGGGGGGCACTGCGTTGGGTAGAAGATGTACCCATGTCTTCAACAACACATCCTCCCGTCACGCTCACGATCGCCGGTTCCGAAGCCACCGGCGGGGCGGGCGCCCAGGCAGACCTCAAGACCTTCCAGGAACTGGGGACCTACGGCATCACCGCCCTGACCTGCATCGTCTCTTTTGACCCCAAGGACAACTGGAACCACCGCTTTGTCCCGGTGGATCCGCAGGTCATCGCAGACCAGCTCGAGGCAATCCAGACCGCTTATGATTTGGGCACCGTAAAGATCGGCATGCTTGGAACCCCGGCAACCATCGACACCGTTGCCAAGGCGCTGCAGAGCCAGGAGTGGACCAACATCGTGCTGGACCCGGTGCTGATCTGCAAGGGACAGGAACCCGGAGCAGCCCTGGACACGGACCAGGCACTGAAGGCACAGATTCTGCCGCTGGCCACCTTCGTCACGCCGAACCACTTCGAGTCCATGTCCCTGGCTGGAATGGACGCGATCGAGTCGGTGGAAGACCTGAAGGAAGCGGCGAAGCGCATCCACGAAGCTTCCGGCGCCGTCGTACTGGCCAAGGGAGGCGTCCGCCTGGAAGGTGATGACGCCGTCGACGTCTTCTACGACGGCGAGACCATGGAAGTGCTCCGTGCACCGAAGGTGGGTGAGGTCGCCGTCAGCGGTGCCGGGTGCACCCTGGCTGCCGCCATCACCGCGGAACTTGCCAAGGGGGCGAGCCCGCTCGAAGCGGCCCGCACGGCCAAGGCGTTCGTCACTGAGGGTATCCGCAACCGGGTCTCCTCCAATACCCCGTTCGACGCCCTGTGGCAGGGCGGCGCCGCCAGCGGCCCGAGCCTCTAACCTCCCGGCTAAACCGCAAAAGCGGGCGGCTGCACCTTCGGTGCTGCCGCCCGCTTTTGCTGTGCCGGACAAAAGATTTCCCTGCAGATAACAATTAGGTCACCAAAGATCGAAAACGTCCCATTAAGAGCATTTCAGTGCTAGAGGCGCTTTTCTACTGCAGGAACCGGAACTGCCATCGCACGGGTACATTCCCCCGTCCAATGCTGGTTGATTTCCGGATCACCGGCTCAGTGTCTGGAAGGACGCCGACACAGGCAGCCCTACACCAGTGTTCCTCCCAGCCAATCCGGCATTAGCCACTTGGTCCGGAGCGTTCCTGATACCTGAAAAACCACTCAGGCCGCGCTCTGAAATACGTTCCATTACCAGAATTGTTGAGGGCGTAAAGAGCCGGGAGGCATGAACAAAAAGAATCGAACCGCACTGTTGACATAAGTAACTCCAGGCACAAGGGTACAGGGAGCGCCGCGGTGGATTCTGACCGAAATCGCGGAACCAGCCAAGCTCTGCTTTGCTCGATACTCTATGCCTGGTCTAGGTCGGGGGGACGCAAACCACAAGTTTGCGGTTCCGGACTGCGGCACCTCTTTCACTAAGGAGAAGAATGAACAGTCCAAACCACCGGAGATCAACGAGGGCGGTGCTGGCATCCATTGCAGGCGTCGCTTTGGTCTCCAGCATGTGGACCCCGGCTTCGGCTGTCGAGGGGAACACCCAGGATGATCCGACGGCGCAGGGCCTGGCCCAGGTATCGCCGGATCTTAAAGTCTCATCCGGCCTGAAGGACAAGCAGGGGCCGGTCTCGGTCTTCGTTCAGTTCGCCGGCAAGGGAGCCTTTGAACAGACGCAGCCGCGGGAAGTCCGTGAAGGCCTGGCGGCTCCGCTGAACAAGGCACCTGAGGTGCAGCAGATCCGTTCGGCCATCGAAGCCCAGGCGGCGGAAGTTGCTGCCCAGGCGTCGTCGAGCATTATCTACACCACCACCAACACCGTCCCCGGTGTCGCCATCAACGGCGATGCTGAGGCAATCCGGGCACTGGCCGCACGCGGCGACGTCGCCAAGATCACGGGCATCGTGCCCAAGACGTATGACAACAAGGGCGGGGACATCGACGTCCGCGCCCTCGATTCGTGGGTACAGCGGGACCAGACCGGTGAAGGCGTAACCATCGCCGTTCTGGACACCGGCCTCGACTACACACACTCCAACTTCGGCGGTCCCGGCACACTGGAAGCCTTCGCCGAGGCGCAGGCACTGGACGAGATGCCTGCCGCCGATTCGGGCTTGTGGGATCCCGAGAAGTTTGCCGGCGGCTGGGACCTCGTGGGAGACGAATACAACGCCGACCCCTCGGTTCCGGAGCTGTACAGCCCCATCCCCAAGCCCGACGCCAACCCACTGGACTGCCAGAGCCACGGCTCGCACGTCGCCGGCACCGCCGCGGGCTACGGAACCAACGCGGACGGCAGCACGTTCGACGGCGACTACGGTTCCCTGACGGCTGAAGACGTCAACAAGATGGGCATCGGCCCGGGAACCGCTCCCGAAGCCAAGATCGTTGCCCTGCGCGTCTTCGGCTGCGACGGTTCATCCGAAGTTGTGGGCCAGGCCCTCGACTACGTGCTGGACCCCAACGGTGACGGCGACTTCTCCGACCGCGCCCAGGTGGTCAACATGTCCCTGGGCTCCAGCT
>JBELZL010000053.1:0-17278 GCA_040274025.1 Arthrobacter sp.
CGGCCGCCACGAAGATCCCCAGGATCCAGAACCAGCGGTTCACCCGCTTCCGGCGCGCGACGTCCTCCACCGGGATTCGGGATCCGCGGAAAATAAGCACAATCAGGATGACTGCGGCAATGATGCCGGCCAGCGAAAGCACCGGAGCGAGGATCGACACGGCAGGGTTCCTCTCGCGGTGGGGTCTGCGTGCCCAGAACACTACGCGCCGCCCGGGAACGGCGGAACGGTGCCCGCCCCGATGGCCGCAGGCAGGACGCAACTGCTGGTTTCCGTTATTGCTCGGCCAGCCCCCGTTACTCGTCACGGCGCCCGAAGCGCGCCCTTCTGCCGGACCGGGGCGGGAGCACGAACGAATTCCTGGGCAAATCTGCATGATTCCGTCCAGGGCAGTCCAGCCGCCACACTAGGCGGACATGCAGAACATTTGCACCCGAGAACATCTCTGCGCCCGCATTGCGGGAATATGATGAATCATGACCAAAGGCAGCACTACAGCGGACAGCCCTGCCATTATCCCCGGAGGTCTCGGCTGGGCTCTGGGCATGCTGGCGGGCTGCTACCAGTCCAGAATGGAATCCGCGCTGGAAGGCACAGCCGGAGGGCTGCGCGGCTTCCAGGTTCTCTCAACGGTGGTTCACTTTGAGCCCCCAAACCAGCAGGCCCTGGGCGTCCATCTTGGCATCGACCGTACTGTGCTGACCTACTTGATCGACGCACTCGCGGAAGCCGGGGACGTAGAACGCATCCCCGATCCTGCGGACCGCCGGGCCCGCAAAGTGGTCGCTACCAAGGCCGGCCGCGCACGCCTGGCGTCCCGCGAGGAACGGGTTGCCGCTGCCGAGGCGGACTTCCTCGCCGGGCTTGAGCCCTCCGAATCGGAGCTGCTCCGCGTCCTTCTGCACCGGCTGGCCAGCCAGGCCCACCAGCCGGCGTCGGGCCTAAATCCCTGCGCGGCCATGGACGACGCCTAGTCCGTCCCGGCTGGCCATTTGCCCGCCGGTTTCGTAGAGTCGGCTGGTAGTGACACGGGGTGCCGCAAGGCTGAGATGAGACCCGTCGAACCTGATCTAGTTAGAACTAGCGAAGGGATGTCGCCGATGACTATTGGCCTGACACCATTTTCTGTATCCACCCTCCTTTCCCGCGTGCGCAGCGAACCGCCGCTGGTGCAGTGCCTGACCAACACCGTGGTCACCAACTTCACCGCCAACGTCCTCCTCGCCCTCGGCGCAGCCCCGGCCATGACGGATATTCCGGGTGAAGCTGGGCCTTTTGCCCGCATCGCCTCCGGGGTGCTGATCAATCTGGGCACCCCGCATGCCGAGCAGCGCACGGCCATGCTGGAGGCCGCCGCAGCGGCGAACGACGCCGGCACGCCCTGGGTCCTGGACCCCGTGGCAGTGGGCAGCCTCCCGGTCCGCACCGCCCTGGCCGCGGAACTGCTGGCACTGCGCCCCACCGCCGTACGAGCCAACGCCTCCGAAATCATGGCGCTGGCCGGCCTCGGCGCGGGCGGGCGCGGGGTGGACGCCACGGACAATCCCGAAGATGCCCTTCCCGCGGCCGAGCTGATCGCGGTGAAATACGGGGCCGTCGTGGCCGTCTCCGGGCCCACGGACATCGTCACCGACGGCGAATCCACCCTGCGGATCAGCAACGGAGATGTGCTGCTGACCAAGGTGACCGGAGGCGGCTGTGCCCTGGGTGCAGTGACGGCCGCGTTCCTGGCCGCAGCGGACGACGGCGGAGAGCTCACCGCCGCTGCGGCAGCCACGGCTGCCTACACCATCGCTGCCCAGCAAGCCGCAGCCGGTGCAGCCGGGCCGGGTTCCTTTGCCCAGGCATTCCTGGACGCCCTGGCCGGCCTCTCCGCCGAGGACATTGATAACCTGCTGGTGGCGGCATGAGCGCCGACGTGCAGTCCGAGCTGCTCCGGCGGCCCCGGGCCCTGGCCAGGAACACCGGGATCTATCTGGTCACCGATACCGTCCAGTGCGGGGAACGGGGCGTTGCCGCGGTGGCTGCAGCTGCGGTGGCCGGCGGTGTACGGACGGTCCAGGTGCGGGAAAAACATGCCTCCGCCGCGGACTTCCATGCCCTGGTGCTCGCAGTGGCGGACGCCGTCGGTGACCGCGCCCTGGTACTGGTTGATGACCGGGTGGACATTTACCTGGCTGCCCGGGCAGCCGGCGCCCAGGTGCACGGCGTCCACGTGGGCCAAAGCGATCTGCCGGTCACGTCCGTGCGCTCGCTGGTTGGCCCGGACGCCGTCGTAGGTCTGACCGCCAACACGCCCGCGCACCTCGACGCCGTGCGCTTACTGGCACCGGGAACCGTGGACTATCTCGGTGCGGGGGTCATCCATCCCACCAGCACCAAACCGGATCATCCTGCCCCGCTCGGTGTGGACGGGTTCCGGGCTCTAGCGTCTGCGGCTCCGGTCCCGTGTGTGGCAATCGGCGGGATTGGGTTGTCCGATATCCGTGGCCTGCGGGCCGCCGGTGCTTCCGGAGCCGCCGTCGTTTCCGCCATCTGCACCGCCGCCGATCCGCGGCGCAGCGCCGAGGCACTGGTGGCGGCGTGGGAGAGCTGAGCGTCTGGAACGTCCCACGGATCCTGAGTATCGCCGGAACGGATCCCACCGGCGGTGCCGGCATCCAGGCCGACCTGAAGTCCATCGCTGCCAACGGCGGCTACGGCATGGCCGTCACCACCGCCCTGGTTGCCCAGAACACGCATGGGGTCCGCTCGGTGCATACGCCGCCGCCCGAATTCCTGCGGGAACAGTTGGACGCGGTGAGCGACGACGTCGTTCTTGACGCAGTGAAAATCGGCATGCTGGGCAGCATCGGAGTGGCCCGGACCGTTTATGCCTGGCTGGCCGACGTCCGGCCCCCGGCCGTGGTGCTCGATCCGGTGATGGTGGCCAGCAGCGGTGACCGCCTGCTGAGCCCAGATGCCGAAGACGCCCTCCGCGGACTGCTGCACTGCGTTGACCTGGTCACTCCGAACCTTCCCGAGCTGGGTGCGCTGCTGGAGGACGAACCGGCGCAAAGCTGGGAGCAGGCGTTGGACCAGGGACGCCGCCTGGCCGGCACGTATGACACCGCAGTGCTGGTCAAGGGCGGGCATCTCGCCGGAGCTGCGGCACCGGATGCGCTGCTGATGCCCGACGGCGCCGGAGGGTTTGCGGTTTCTGAGTTCAGTTCAGTGCGGGTCAGCACCAAAAACACCCACGGCACCGGCTGCTCACTCTCTTCCGCGGTGGCCACCCTTTATGCCCGGACCGGAAACTGGGTGGTCGCGCTTGAGGGCGCGAAGGCCTGGCTGCAGGAAGCCCTGGAGACTGCGGATGAGCTGGAGGTGGGAGGCGGGCACGGTCCGGTGAATCATTTCGCCGGGGTCTGGCAGCGCGGACTCGCTCCGCTTCCCGTCCCGTCCGGGGCAGGTGTCCCTCCAGCCGGGGAACGCACGGCAGGGCTTTGGTCCCGGACCGCGGATGTGCGGTCCCGTATTGACGCCCTGGACTTTGTGCGCGGCTTGGGCGACGGAAGCCTGGACCGCGGGGCCTTCTCCCGCTATCTGGCCCAGGACGCAATCTACCTGCGGGGATATGCCCGTGCCCTGGCCCGTGCCAGCGAGCTGGCTCCTACGCTCCAGGAGCAGCTGTTCTGGGCAGACAGCGCCCGTGGTGCCCTTGAGGCTGAGCTGGAGCTGCATCGGGATTGGCTCACACCCAATGCTGAACGCGGCGGCAACTCTCAGGACGGCCTCTGCGTCGGCGTCGGGTTCGGCAGCGGGCAGTCTCCGGCGGATCCCGCCGAAGGCCTGGTCGCGGCGCCGGTGACCCGCGGCTATCTGGACCACCTGCTGGGGACGGAACGGCATGAGGATGGCCGGGTGGAGTACGCGCGGCTGGTCGGCGCTGTGCTGCCCTGTTTCTGGGTCTATGCGGAGGCCGGCGCCGCGCTGGCCCCCGGGAACCACGTTTCCCACCCCTACCGCGAGTGGCTGGACACCTACGCTGACCCTGTCTTCAGGGAGTCCGCCGTCCATGCCGTCGGGATCCTGGAGGGCGTGCTGGCCGGGGACGATGAACAGCGGAGGGTGGCCGAGGAAGCATTCGCTGCATCGGTGCAGTGGGAGCATGACTTCTTCGCTGATGCATGGAAGTGACGGGTATTGCGCGCGGCCCGCTAGCCCTCGACGTCAGTCTCCATGTGCGGCGCGCCGACCGGCTTTGATTCCGGGGACCCTCGCTGGCGCAGAAACACGGCAAGGATCACCATTGAGGCAACGGCGAGGAATTCGGACTGCCAGTTCTGCAGGGTTCTGCTCCAAAACTCCGGCGACAGGACGTATTCACCCCAAGTCCCGGGATCCTGCAGGTTGGCCAGTTGCTCCTCCGCAAACGCACTGAATCCCGCTACCGACTGGGCAAACCAGGAGAGCAGGAAGATAACCCCCATCACCAGGGCCAGGGAGTTCGAATACAGCCGCCTCCGCCAGCCGCCTGCCCGGGCCCAGGCGGGCGAGTCCGGGGAAGCGTGCCTGCCGAGCATCTGTTCCTCCTCCGTTTCCAGTCCCTGCCGGTCGAGCTTCTTGGACTCGGGGGATCCCTTTTGCACGAACCACACCGCCGCAACGATCAGGAGCAGGAACTGCAGGAACTCGGATTGCCAGTTTTCGGCCACATCAACCGCGAAGCTGGACGTGGTGGCGTACTGCCAGATGCTGACCTGTTCCAGTCCGTTGGCAACCTGCTGTTCGTTGAACAGGGCTACCCCAGCGAATGCCTGGCCTGCCAGCGAAAGCAGGAAAAGGGCAAAGAAAACGAGGAAGAGGCCGTTGTGCTTCAAGGTTCTCACCGCCCAAGCACCCCCACTGTTATCAGATAGGCGAGCCCCGCACCGATAAAGGCCAGGCAGAGAACAAAGGCCCACCGTTCGCGCATGTCAGTCTCCTTCCACCAGGCAGCTGTAGGGCCGTTCACCGCGGGAAGTGCAGCCGGCGGCCATCACTTTCCAGGTGCCGTCTGACAACGTCAGGAAAACCGTGTCCGCTTCGAACACAACCTGGGCGTTCCGGCCGAAGGCCTGAGCAGACACCGGTTTGCCCGGCGCCGCGAGGGATACCGCTCTAAGCTGATCGGTACATGGCTGCGCTTCACCGTTGCCTGACCGCTGGGCTGACTCGAGGGTAGCCGGCGCCAGCATGCTGCAGGCCTGCGCGTAGTCACCCGCCTGGACGGCGGCATGGAACAGCTCCGCGGCGCGGCCTGCGCCCGGGGGACCGGAACCGTCTCCGCCGCAGGCGGGCAGTACGGCGAGCAGGCCCAGTACAGGCGCAGCCTTCATCAGAGAACGAATCACGGATCCTCCCGGCTCGTGTGACCAGCAGACTACCTAAGCTAGTCCATCCCGGGCGCAGGCTCGGCGCTGTTGGTTTCCCTTCGCCCGGCCAGCGGGATCCGCCACCCGTAACGCAGGGAGAGGATCCGCAGCGTGAAGACCAGCACGGCTACCCCAATTCCAACTACCGGGTTCAACAAACCTGAGACGGAGAGAACTGAGGTTAGGCCGGCACCAAACATGGCCGGCACTGCATAGACACCCCGCGGGTTGAACAGCTGCGGCACTTCGTTGGCAACGACGTCGCGCAGCAGGCCGCCGCCGACGGCGGTCGCCACCCCCAGAAGGGCCGCCGAGACCGGGTGTAAACCCGCTGCGAGCGCGGTGAGCGTTCCGGTAACGCTGAACAGAGCCAGACCGGCGGCGTCGAACACCAGCAGAGTGCGCCGGTACCGCTGGACGCCCAGGACGTGGGTGAACACCAGGACGGCTGCCAGGAGCGGGGGCAGCAGGTAGATGGGATCGGCGAATGCCCGTGGAACGCCCTGGTTGATAATCAGGTCCCGCGCCACGCCTCCCCCAAGTCCGGCGAGGGAACCAAGCAGGAGCGACCCAACGACGTCGAAGTCCCGCCGGGCGGCGAGCAGCGAACCGGACACGGCAAAAAAGAAAATGCCGACGAGGTCGAGGATCATCAGTGTCATGGCGGGTCTCCGGCCGCTAGGGGATACCGCGTACTATCCTGCCAGCCCCGCCGTCCCGGCTGGCCGGCGGCACGAAAATTGACGGTTGGGGCAGTCGGAGCCACGATTATCCATACTGCGGAGCTGGCACCCCCACGGACAGCGAAAACCGTGGAAGTGCGGGCGCTGATAGGTGAAGAGGTGGGCGAGTAGCCAGTACCGCACCCACCGTGTGCCGCGGCTCACAAGACGCTGTCGCCCCGCACCCCTAGGATGGGCTAATGACTTCAGCGAGCGCAGAAACCCCGCAGGACACCGAGGACGAATTCCTCTGGCTGGAAGACATCTACGGGGACAGGCAGCTGAACTGGGTCCGGGCACAGAATGCCGAAACCCAGGCGCTGCTTTCCGCCACCGGCTTTGAACAGACCGAAGAACGGCTGCTCGAAGTCCTGGACTCCACCGACCGCATCCCCATGGTGGTCAAGCGCGGGGACTG
Organism: Arthrobacter sp.; assembly: GCA_040274025.1. Taxonomy (GTDB): domain Bacteria; phylum Actinomycetota; class Actinomycetes; order Actinomycetales; family Micrococcaceae; genus Arthrobacter_B. Next base: position 6,537 of record JBELZL010000053.1, read on the forward strand.
GTACTACAACTTCTGGCGCGACGCAGAGCATCCCAAGGGTCTCTGGCGTCGCACCACCTGGGAGAGCTACACCAGTGCCGCCACCGCGTGGGAAGTCCTGCTGGACGTAGACGCCCTCAGCACCGAAGAAGGCACGGACTGGGTCTGGGGAGGGGCACGGTTCCTGCGCCCGGAGGACGGCACGTCCTACCGCCGCGCCCTGGTGATCCTCTCCCCGGACGGCGGGGATGCCTCCCGCTACCGGGAGTACGACGTCGTGAACCGCGCCTTCGTGCCCGGCGGCTTCGACCTGCCCGTAGCCAAGACCCAGGTATCCTGGGCCGGACCGGACACCCTGTACGTCGCCTCGGATTTCGGCCCGGGCAGCATGACCACCTCCTCCTACCCCCGCACGGTCCGTACCCTGCACCGCGGGGAGGAACCCGCTGCCGCCGAACTGTACTTCGAGGTCCCCGAGGACCACATGATGGGCTACGTCCACCATGACCAGACCCCGGGCTTCGAGCGGGACATAGCCGTGGACATCATCGATTTCTACGACAGCATCACCTACCTGCGCCGGGACGGGGACTGGACGCGGATCGAGGTGCCCCTGGATGTCAGCGTCGACCTGCACCGGCAGTGGCTGGTAATGCGCCCGCGCACCGACTGGCTGGTGGGTGAAACCCTGCACAAGGCCGGTTCCCTCCTGGCCGCGGATCTGGAGGATTATCTGGCTGGCGGACGCAACCTGCGTACCCTCTTCACACCGGAGCCGTCAGTGTCCCTGCAGTCCTGGAGCTGGACCCGGGACTACCTGCTGCTGAACCTGCTGCGCGATGTCTCCTCCGAGATCCAGGTGCTGGACCCCGCGGCGGACTGGGCTGCAGCGGAACTCGACGCCTGCCCGCCCCTGCACTCCGTGGACGCCTACGCCGTGGACGACGAAGACGAGGCAGCCGGAAACGACTACTGGCTCGTCAGCACCGGTTTCACCACTCCGTCCACCCTATCCCGCGGCACCCTGGGCACACCGGGCGAACCGGCCGCCCCGGTCAAGGCATCGCCGTCGTTCTTCGATGCCTCCGACTGCACGGTGGAGCAGCACTTCGCCGTGTCCAAGGACGGCACCCGCGTCCCGTACTTCCAGGTGGGCCACAAAGGCATGCCGCTCGACGGCGGGAACCCCACCGTCCTCTCCGGCTACGGCGGGTTCGAGCAGGCGCTCACCCCGGCGTACTCCGGCATAGTGGGACGCGGCTGGCTCGAACGCAGCTATACGGACGATTCCGGCGCCCTGCGGCGCGGTGTCTACGTGCTGGCCAACATCCGCGGCGGCGGCGAATACGGGCCGGACTGGCACCGGGCAGCCCTGCAGCAGAACCGGCACCGGGCCTACGAGGACTTCGCCGCCGTCGCCCGGGACCTCACCTCACGCGGAGTCACCTCCCGCGAGCATCTGGGCTGCACCGGCCGCAGCAACGGCGGTCTGCTGGTGGGCAACATGCTCACCCTCTACCCGGAGCTGTTCGGCGCCGTGTCCTGCGGTGTTCCGCTGCTGGACATGCGCCGGTACACCAAGCTCTCCGCAGGTGCGTCGTGGATCGCTGAGTACGGAGACCCGGATGACCCGGAACAGTGGGAGTTCATCAAGACCTTCTCCCCCTACCACCTGCTCCGCGAAGACGTGCAGTATCCGCCGGCACTGATCTGGACTGCCACCAGCGACGACCGGGTTGGCCCCGTACAGGCCCGGAAAATGGCAGCCCGGATGAAGGCGCTTGGCGTGGACCGGGTCTGGTTCCACGAAGCGCTGGAGGGCGGCCATGCGGGGGCTGCGGACAACCGCCAGTCGGCCCGCATGCACGCAATGTCCTACGAGTTCCTCTGGGAAGCGCTGACCGGGCGCCTGTCCTGAACCTGTTTTGCCGAAAGCACCCCGTTATGGGTAGTCTTGACAGGCTGGCAGCGTGAGTTCGCCAGGGCAATTGGAGACGTGCCAGAGCGGCCGAATGGGCTTCACTGCTAATGAAGTGTGGGCCTAAAGCCCACCGGGGGTTCAAATCCCCCCGTCTCCGCGTTGTGGTGTGTGAACACCTTGGACACCCCGGTCTTCGGACCGGGGTGTTTTTCTTTGCCCGGCCTACACTCTGGGGAAAACCCTGAGCGATAGGACCCGTAGGTGGGCGAGCAGAAGATCGGCATTATCGGCGGCGGAATCGTGGGCATTGCCCTTGCCCGGGCACTGGCCATGCGTGGTCTAGGGGAGGTCACCGTCTTCGAAAAGGAAGCCCGGCTGGCCACCCACCAGACCGGACACAACTCCGGAGTGGTCCACGCCGGGCTATACTACAAACCGGGCTCACTGAAGGCGCAGCTCTGCACCGAGGGGCGGCAGCGGATCCGGGACTACTGCCTGGAGAAATCCCTGCCCTACCGTGAGGTGGGCAAGCTGGTGGTGGCCGTGGATGAGGCGGACCTGCCGGCCCTGGCGGACATCGAGTCCCGTTCCCTGGCTAGCGGCGTTCCCGGGCTGGCAAGGATTGATGACCCGGCCAAACTGCGCGAAATCGAGCCCCACGTGGCTGGCATCGCCGCCGTCCACTCACCGCGCACCGCCGTCGTCGATTACGCCGCCATCACCGAAGCCATGGCACAGGACGTTCGTGCCTCCGGCGGCACCATCCTGCTGGGCCAGGAAGTCACCGGACTCCGCTTGGAAGGCGCCCGGGTGCGTGTCCGGACAGCGGTCTCCGAGCAGGTCTTCGACCAGGTCATCGCCTGCGCAGGGCTGCAGTCCGACGTCGTTGCCGGGCTGGCAGGAGCGGATCCGTCGCCCAGAATCCTGCCGTTCCGGGGCGAATACTGGGAACTCAGTCCCGGGAAGAACCACCTGGTCAAGGGCATGATCTATCCGGTGCCGGATCCGGCGTTCCCCTTCCTGGGCGTGCACTTCACCCGCGGCGTCTATGACGACATCCACGTGGGACCCAACGCAGTCCCCGCACTGGCCCGCGAGGGCTACAGCTGGGGGAGCATTTCGGTCCGGGACACCCTTGAGTCGCTGCGCTGGCCCGGGGCGCTGTCGCTGGCGAGGCGCTACTGGAAGATGGGCCTGGACTCGGTGGGCGAATCGCTGCTGAAGCCCGTCTACTTCTCCCGCGCCCGCCGGTTCATTCCCGAACTGAGGCCCGCCGATCTCACCGCAAAGACGGCAGCCGGTGTCCGCGCCCAGGCATGGGGCCGCGACGGGTCCCTGGTTGATGATTTCGCTGTGGACCGGCGCGGACCGGTGACGCTGCTGCGCAATGCCCCCTCGCCTGCAGCGACGTCGTCCCTGGCCATTGCCGACTATCTGATCGGGAACTATCTGGCCCCGGGAGCCTGAACCCCGGCCGGCACGCCGCCTGTTCCGTGGCGCCGGATGGGGCTTAGGCTGGAGCGCACCACCACGAACCGGCCGGAAGGAAACACCCATGGAGATGCGCCTGCTGGGCAACAGCGGCACGATTGTCAGCAACTACGCCCTAGGCACCATGACGTTCGGCAATGAGACCGATGAAAAAACCTCTCACCGGATGCTGGAGGATTACCTGGCAGCCGGAGGGAACTTCATCGACACGGCAGACATTTACAACGAGGGCGCCTCGGAAGAAATCGTCGGCAAGTGGCTGCATGCCAACCAGAGCGCCCGCAACACCATGGTGCTGGCCACCAAGGCCCGCTTCCCCACAGGTGAGGACACGAACGACGCCGGCAACTCGCGCCGGCATCTGCGCCGCGCCCTTGAGGCGTCGCTGCGGCGGCTCGGCGTGGACCATATCGACCTGTACCAGCTGCACTCCTGGGACCCGCTGACCCCGCTGGAGGAGAGCCTCGGCTTCCTGCAGGATGCGGTCACTTCCGGGCTCATCAGCTACTACGGCTTCTCCAACTTCACCGGCTGGCAGCTCACCAAGGCCGTCTGGACGGCGAAGCTGCACAACTGGCCGGCGCCGGTCACCCTGCAGCCGCAGTACAACCTGCTGGAGCGGGAAATCGAGTCCGAGATTGTGCCGGCAGCGCTCGACGCCGGACTGGGCCTGCTCCCCTGGTCACCCTTGGCCGGCGGCTGGCTGACGGGCAAATACCACCGTGAGACCGTTCCGTCCGGCAACACGCGTGTGGGTGAGAACCCGGCACGGCAGTTCCAGGGCTGGGACCTGCGCAGCTCCAATCCGCAGACGTGGGAAGTCCTGGATGCCGTACACCAGATCGCCTCGGCCCACGGCGCGACGCCGGCGCAGGTGTCCCTGGCCTGGCTTGCTGGGCGTCCAGGGGTGACTTCAGTGATTCTGGGTGCCCGGACGCCGGACCAGCTGGAGGGCAACCTGCAGGCAGCGCAGCTGGAACTTACCCCGGCGGAGATCCGGCGGCTGAATGATGCCAGCGCACCTGCCGTGGGCAACTATCCCTACGGGCACGACGGCCGGAACCAGCGCGCCCGGACGCTCTAGAAATCCTCGGGGCGCAGGTTCTGCGCCCAGCGGCTGATCTCGGCGTCGTCGGGGGCGGCAGGCTCCTTGTCCTTGGCCTTCTCCTGCGGCTTGTCCTTCCCGGCTGCGCCGGGAAGGCCGGATGCTGAGGCGCTGCGGGACGCGGCATCCGGGGCGGCAGTTTCCCGCCCGGCGGCGGACTGGTCTTCCGGGGCGGCTTCTTCCGCGGGCTCCGCGTCATCTGCGCCGGCAGGCGTGGCTTCGGCGGGAGCGGGTTCAGCGGGAGCGGCTTCGGCGGGAGCGGGCTTTGCAGGAGCGGCGTCAGCAGCATCCGGCACCGGAGGCTGTTCCTGCCGGGGCTGCGGGCGGGTGAACGGAACCGGGTGCGAGGCCATGGAGGCTACTGCGGCACTCGCGGCACGCAGGCCGCAGCCGGTGTTCTGGGCGTAGATCTGGATCGCGCGGATCGGCTGTCCCTGCGCGATCGCGGCGTAGACCTGCTGGTGGCCCTTTTCGTCCAGTTGGGCCACTGCTTCCCGCGCCGCCTCAAGAGATGTTCCCGCCGGGGTGCGAAGGGGTTTTGCGGCGTTGCCGGTACTGGACTGCTTCGGCTTTTCAGCTGCCGGGCGGCCGGCGCGCCTGCGCTGGGCGCGTCCGACGATAAAGTTCACGAGCACGATCGCAGCGACGAACAGGACAATGACCACAAACTCCATACCTTGATCCTAGCTTTTTCCCGGTAGCCCAAGGAGCGCCGCCGGTATATTGGCGCGCAGGACACATGCGCCGCTGCCCGCCAACCACGTAAGGACGCCATGAAAACCGAATCCGACCTGCGTTCCCTGCGCGTCACACTCAACGGCCCGGTGGCCGAAGTGCAGCTGCTCGGCCCGTCGAAGGGCAATGCCATGGGCCCGGATTTCTGGTCCGAGCTGCCGGAAGTCTTCACTGAGCTGGACGCGAACGAGGAAGTCCGCGCCGTCCTGCTCTACGGTTCCGGGGACAATTTCAGCTATGGCCTGGACCTGCCGGGGATGGAACCGGTGTTCCGTCCGCTCCTGCAGTCCCGGGGAACCGATGCCCGGCTGCGTGCGGGATTCCGGTTGCAGGTCAAGGCCCTTCAGGACGCCGTGAGTTCGCTGGCCCAGTGCAGCAAACCCGTGGTTGCGGCTGTGCAGGGATGGTGCATCGGCGGCGGGATTGATGTCATCACCGCTGCCGACGTGCGGATCGCAGCCCCCAGCGCCCGGTTCAGCATCCGGGAAGTCCGCGTCGGCATCGTGGCGGACCTCGGTTCGCTCCAGCGGCTTCCAGCCATCATCGGCTCCGGAGCCACCCGCCATCTGGCACTCACCGGCGAGGACTTTGATGCGGTCCGCGCCCGGGAACTGGGCCTGGTCACGGAGCTGGCGGACGACGTCGTCGGCCGGGGCCGTGAACTGGCCGCGCAGATCGCGGCGAACCCGCCGCTGGTGGTGCAAGGCGTCAAACAGGTTCTGAACCAGGGCAGCGAGGCGGCAGCGCAGGCCGGGCTGGATTACGTGCAGGTATGGAACACGGCGTTCCTGCCCAGCCGTGACTTCGCCGAAGCAGGCAGGGCCTTCGCCGAGCACCGTCCCGCCGTCTTCACCGGCGACTAATCCTCTCGTCCCTCCCCTACCCCGCCGAGAGGGCAGTTAGGGGTCCTTTCAGGGCTGAAATGAGCCGTAACTGGCCTCTCGATGGAGGGGAAGGAAGGGGAACGGGACGGGCTGCCCGGAACTAGACTTGGGGCATGGCAGTAACGGACGAGGCGATCACCAAGATCAAGGCAATGCTCATCAGCGGTGAGTTGAAGGCCGGTGACCGGCTTCCTCCAGAGAAGGACCTCAGCGAACGCCTTGGACTCTCCCGCAGTTCACTGCGGGAGGCGGTCAAGGCACTTGAACTGATCCGGGTGCTCGACGTCCGCCGGGGTGACGGTACATATGTAACCAGCCTCGAACCGCAGCTGCTCACCGAAGCCATGGCCTTTGTAGTGGACCTCCACCAGGACAAGTCCGTGCTGGAGCTGTTCGAGGTCCGGCGCATCCTCGAACCCGGCTCGGCGTCTCTCGCCGCCCAGCGGATCACGGAACCGCAGCTGGCAGAACTGAACGCAATGATCGAGACGGTGCAGGAAGACACGTCCGTCGAAGACCTGGTGGCCCATGATCTGGCGTTCCACAGCCTGATCGCCAAGGCTTCCGGCAACTCCTATCTCGAGAGCCTCCTGGACGGGCTTTCCAGCAGCACCGTCCGGGCCCGCGTATGGCGGGGACTGGCCCAGGACATGGCGGTCACGGCTACCCTCGCCGAACACAACGCCCTTGCAGCGGCACTCTCCCGCGGTGACGCCGAGCTGGCACGGGCCCTCATGACCGTCCACGTCAGCGGCGTGGAGACCTGGCTTCGGCAGTCCCTCTACGGCCGCTCGATTGTGTCCTCCAGCGGCGCCTCGGTATCTGCTTCATCCGCATCCGCCTTGCGCTTATCTGCGCCCTTCGAGTCAGCGCCCTTCGAGTCGGCTACACCGTCATCGTCATTCTGCTTGTCGTAGGGCAGATGATCGTGGCCGCGCTCGGAGTCCTCAGACGGCGCCGGCGTGACGACTACTGTGAGCTCTGAACGAGCCTGGGCGCGCTCCTCCCAGTACACGCCCATGCGGTGCTTGGCCGTGAAGTTAAAAGCGAAGGTATGCTCGCCTTCACTGAGCCCCTCAATAGGGATTGTGATATCGCCGTCGGTGTCCCCGGAGGCAATGACCGTACCGTCCTGCTCGAGAGTGTAGGTGCCGTCAACAGGTGTCTGGCCCAGTCCCAGGTCCTTGCCCACCGCCCGCAGATCAAAAGCCTCGCCGGGGGCAACCTCGGTTGGTCCATACAGCTCAGTGTCAGCCTGCAGCGGGATGGTCACTTTCACGGTGTTTTCGTCGGCCATCGGGCCGCGGCCAGTCCAGTCGTAGTAAGGCCGGGTGCCCTGCTCCAGCACAGTGAGCTGCGGGACGTCTGCGACCCAGCTCATACCGGCGCCGCCGCCACTGCCCGCGCCGAAGCCCAGGCGTTTCTTGCCTGCGCCGCCCGCGGTGCCGCTGGCCGGCCACCCTCCGCCGCCGGCTCCACCGCCGCCGCCCGAGGTCAGAAAGCCGGCGCTCTTGCCGTCCTCGCCCGCCTTGCCGTAGCGCGCGAACGCGGGATCGTCCACGCCGTTCTTGCCGGGGTTGCCGGCGTGCTTGCCCCGGCCCCAGCCCGGTTGCTCACCCGAGACCGCGTCGCCGCCCGTGCCGCCGCGGTCGAAATCGTAGACGTCTAGCCGGAAATCACGGTCTCCGCCGTCTCCGCCGGCACCACCACCACCGCCCGCCACAGCGAGCAGCTCGCCGTTGAGCTTGAGCGCGGAAGCGCCGCCGCCGCCGTTTCCTACAGTTCCGCTCCTGCTCTTGTCGCCGCCCTTGCCGCCGTCGATGAATCCGAGGCCGGCCGCCCGGCCGAACCCCTCGCCCGATTTCCCGGCGTAGAGCGTCAGGGTGTCTCCGGGTGTCACGTCGAGCTGCAGCAGGTACGTCTGGCCCCTGCCGCCAGGGCTCGAGGTGTTGATGTACCCTCCGTCGCCGCCGCGCAGACCGACGAGGACCTCGGTGACACCGTATGGCACGACCCAGTCCTCGCCCTTGGGCTGGCTGAAAGTGAATACATGCTGGGACAGAGGTGCAGCCTGGGCGGCGGGTGCTGTGAGCACCGCGCCTCCGGCAAAGAGGGCGCTGACCATCGCAACAGCGCCGAGGCGACGAAGGCCGCGAGCAGTAGAAGACTTAAAATTGGACATGGTCCATTTATATCGGGTTTAGCGCTCTGACGAGTGAAAATACTCACACATTTCGCACATTCGTCCACTTAGAACTCGAAGTCGTCAGACCCGGGTTACGGCCACCGTTCCTGCAGAGGCCGCGGGCTCCGTTTTAGGCCGTCAGCTGCCTAGGCCTTCAGCGCCAGCACAAACGGCAGCACGGACTCCGCACCGGCCAGCCGCAGGGTGCGGCCGGCTTCCGTGAGTGTCCAGCGGCTGTCCGCGAAGTCGTCCACCAGCAGCACCGGCCCGGGATTCGCCGCGAACCACGCTGCACCCTCGGCCGGCACCGCGAACTGCTCCCAGACGGATGCGAGCCGGAAGGCACTGTTGCCGCCCGGACCTCCGGCGGGGCCTCCGTGCGGCAGCTGCAGGGCACCAAGGTACGGGATCCGGCCAAGCTCGGAGAGCCCCTGGGCCAGTGAACCCACAAGCTGCGGACGGGACCGGCTCGGCACGGACACGATCGCTACGGGCCGCTGCGCCCAGCCCCACTGCGCCAGCACCTGGACGCAGCCGTTCAGCAGCGACTGGTCCACCGGGGCGTCCACGGCACCGGACCCAAAGATCTCCCGCAGCCGTCCGCCCCAGCCCAGATCCGTCAGGCGCGCCAGCGCCCGGCCTGTTGAAACTGCAGCGTCCGGCTTGATCTTCCCCTTTACCGGCACGCCCAACCGGTCCATGCCCGTCGGGTACATGCCGCGCGGATCGATGTCCACGCCCACCCGGGACAGGGCCTGCCCGGCACTGTCAGCGGCCTCGGTGGCAACGTCGTCTGAATACCAGCGTCCGGCGCAGTTGTCGCAGCGCCCGCACGGTGCCGCTGCCGGGTCATCCAGCTGCCGGGACAGGAACTCCATCCGGCAGCCGTCGGTGTTCTCGTAGTCCAGCATCGCCTGCTGTTCCCGAACCCGGGCGGCGGCGATCCGTTCATAGCGTTCCCGGTCGTAGGTCCAGGGCCGTCCGGTTCCCCGCCAGCCTCCGGTGACGCGTTCGACGGCGCCGTCCACGGCCAGTACCTTCAGCAGCAGCTCCAGCGGAGAACGCTTGAGGTTCACGAGGGTTTCAAGCGCCCCGGTGGAGAGTACGGATCCATCGACGAGTTCGCGCAGCACAGCGTTGGCCGGTCCTTCGGAGGGCATTGAGGACGTTGCAAAGTACTCCCAGATATCCCGGTCCTCCGTTCCCGGGAGCAGCAGGACGTCAGCGTTCGGGGTGCCGCGTCCGGCACGGCCAACCTGCTGGTAGTAGGCCACGGGTGAGGACGGCGCTCCCAGGTGGACAACAAAGCCCAGGTCCGGCTTGTCGAACCCCATGCCGAGTGCACTGGTGGCAACCAGTGCCTTGACCTCATTGTTCTTCAGGGCGGCTTCGGCCTGTTCCCGGTCTGCCGGGTCGGTCCTGCCGGTGTACGCCAGCACCGGGTGCCCGGCCTTCTGCAGCAGCCGGGCGGTGTCTTCCGCTGCAGAGACCGTCAGGGCGTAGATGATGCCGCTGCCGGGCAGTTCGTTGATGTGGGTCAGCAGCCAGGCCAGCCGGCTGCGCGGGCTGGGCAGCCGGAGTACCCCCAGCCGCAGGGAGTCCCGGGCAAGCGCGCCGCGGATGGTGAAGACCTCTTCCCCGCCGGCAGCGAGCTGCTCTTCCACGTCCTTGACCACGCGGGAGTTCGCTGTGGCCGTGGTGGCCAGCACCGGAACCGAATGCGGCAGCTGCTCAATCAGGTGCCGGATCCGGCGGTAATCCGGCCGGAAGTCGTGGCCCCAGTCGGAAATGCAGTGCGCTTCGTCGATCACCAGGAGGCCGGAACGCCGCACCAGTTCCGGCAGGTGGTTCTCGCGGAAACCGGGATTATTCAGGCGTTCCGGGGAGACAAGGAGCACATCGACGCTGTCCGCTTCCAGCCGCGCAGAGATGTCCTGCCACTCGAGCTGGTTGGCTGAGTTAATGGCTGCGGCGCGGACTCCGGCCCGGGCAGCGGCGGCAACCTGGTCCCGCATCAGGGCCAGCAGGGGCGAAACGATGAGCGTGGGTCCCGCGCCGCGGGCGCGCAGCAGCAGGCTGGCCACAAAGTACACAGCGGACTTGCCCCAGCCCGTGCGCTGGACTACCAGCGCACGCCTTCCGCCGCGCACCAGGGCCTCAATGGCCTCGTACTGGCCTTCGTGGAACTCGGCGTCGTCCCGGCCTACCAGGGCGCGCAGCAGGCCGGTCGCCTCCGCGCGCAGGGCGGCGGCGTCGTCGGATGAAGCCATGGGGGCTGAAGTGTTCTGGTCGGATGCAGGTTCCATACCGTCCACTATTCCAGCCGCCACGGACAGGTTCCGACGCCGCTGGCAGAGATTGTGGAAAAGACCTTACCCGCCCTGCCTTGCCCCGGGCCGCTGCGCGCCACCTATAGACTGCAAGGCGTGACTACTGCATACG
>JBELZL010000054.1:0-17109 GCA_040274025.1 Arthrobacter sp.
CGAAGCTAGAAGTAACCGGCGACGGCCGGCAGCCCTGGGCGGCCGGCCTTCGCCGTTTACTTCAAACCGCTTGGGTCTAGGACGCGGTGCGTTCCCCGCGGCGCTCACGGAGCTTGTCCAGACGGTCCTGGAGAATTACTTCGAGCTCTTCAATGCTGCGGCGCTCGAGCAGCATGTCCCAGTGCGTACGCACCGGCTTCTCGTTGCTGGTGTCCGGCTTCTCGCCGTCGACCAGCAGAGCCTCCTTGCCGGTCTTGGAAACCCAGACCGGGGGAACCTCTGCCTCGGCGGCGAAGGTTACGAACACGCGTTCGCCGTCCTCGCAGCGGTACTCGACGCGCTGGCGGGGAGCCGGCTCTACACCGGATTCCGTCTCCATGCTCTGCGCACCCAGTCGCATACCCCGCAGGCTACGATCGCTCATTTTTTCTCCCTCATCAGTTTCGAAAGACCCCGGCGGGTCCATCAGTAATGCCCGCTGCCCAGCAGGGCAGCCGCTAAAGCTCATGCCGGCTGCGCACCGGATATCTCTTCCGGTTCAACGTGGCAACCGCTAATCCTGTTCCCGGCAAAGCCCTGTTCCCCGGCAAACAGTCAATTATAGCGGCCGCCGGGCACGTCGGCGACCGGCAGGTTAGGGCACAGCGTCCCCGGATCCCAGCCGGAGCCCGGAGGCGGAGTCCCTGGGGGTTATCGGCGCTCCGGGTTCCGTGCCTGCGGCAGCGGTGCTGCCATTGCTTCCGTTGCTGCCCGCTGCGCCGGTATTCCGGACATCCGGCAGGTAGTCGCCGAGCGCGGAACCAACACCGCGCAGGGCTTCACCCAGTTCGCTGGGGATGATCCACAGCTTGTTCGAATCACCCTCTGCGAGCTTGGGCAGCGTCTGCAGGTACTGGTAGGCGAGGAGCTTTTGGTCCGGGTTGCCCTTGTGGATGGCGTCGAAGACCTTCTGGATGGCCTGGGCCTCGCCGTCTGCCCGGAGGATAGCCGCCTTGGCGTCACCTTCGGCTGCCAGAATGGCTGCCTGTCGGCGGCCTTCCGCGGTGAGGATCTGGGACTGCTTGGTGCCTTCGGCGGTAAGGATGGTGGCGCGGCGTTCACGCTCGGCCCGCATCTGCTTTTCCATCGAATCCTGGATGGACAGGGGCGGCTCGATTGCCTTCAGTTCAACGCGCGAGACACGGATGCCCCAGCGGCCCGTCGCTTCGTCCAGGACGCCGCGGAGCTGTCCGTTGATCCGGTCGCGGGAGGTCAGCGCCTCTTCGAGGTTCAGCCCGCCAACCACGTTGCGCAGCGTTGTGGTGGTGAGCTGTTCGACGGCGTGGATGTAGTTGGCGATCTCATACGTTGCGGCGCGCGCGTCGGTGACCTGGAAGTAGACCACGGTGTCGATGGAGACCACCAGGCTGTCCTCGGTGATTACCTGCTGCGGCGGGAAGGAGACTACCTGTTCACGCAGGTCGAGCAGCGGAAGCAGGCGGTCCACGAACGGGATCAGGATGTTCAGGCCCGGATTCAGGGTCCGGAGGTACTTGCCGAGGCGTTCGACGACGCCGGCACGCGCCTGCGGAATGATCCGGATGGATTTGACGAGGACGACCAGGACAAAAATGACCAGGACAGCCAGGATGACTAACAGGACGGTGGTTTCCATATTCCCCCTTGCATTGCGGCCGGTCCGTGGTTGTGGTCCAGCCTGTTTCTTGCTCCGTGCCGCGGAGCCTTCGGGGGCCCGGCCGGCTGGCCGGGCGTCCCGTTGTGGTCTGTCTGGCGGTGCTGTCCGCCGCCGTTACCGGAGCCCGGCCGGGCCGCCGTCGTTCTGCTCATCGGCAGGCAGGCTCCCGGTGGAGTGCAGCGGCTCAACCACCGCGGTCGCGCCTTCAATGCGTGTGACAGCTACCTGCTCTCCGGCGGGAAGCAGCGAGCCGTCTCCGGTGCGGGCCGTCCAGGTATCGCCGCCGATTTTTACGGTCCCGGTACGCGAACCGACGGGTTCAAGGGTCACCGCGGTGTCACCGATGAGACGCTCAATGTTTGAACGCTGTTCCTTGCTTCCGGTCTTGAGGTGTTTCAGGGCAGCCGGCCGGACCAGGACAATCATCAGCAGCGCCACGACGCAGAAGACAACAACCTGGAGGAAGAGGGGCGCGGACAGGACTGCGGCAAGCATGGCAGCCAGCGCACCCACGGAGAGCATGGCGAAGAAGAGGTCCAGTGTGAGGGTCTCAATAGCCGCGAAGCCTAGAAAGAGCACGAGCCAGAGAACCCAGCCGTAGTCGACAAGCCAGTTGTACAGTTCCTGCATGATCTTCCCTCCGGCTCCGTCTACCCCGGTGCCGGGTGCTGCAGAGCCGTCCAGCGCCGGGCGGAGTGGTTAGTTGCGGGCTTTGTGGCTCATTCTGCCTGATAAACGCGGGTTTACCTAGGCGCACCCGGTTACGGGTGTGGCACGATTCCGCGCAGCGGGCGTACCGGTGTCCTTGAATCAGTCCCGGTCCGGGCCGGCTGCCCGGAACTCCTGCAGCGTAAACGCCGCGCTGACCTGCAGGGGAAAGTCAATACGTGCAAGCGTGTCCGAGAGGGCGTCCGCATCGACGTGGTGTGCCGACGGACCCATCAGGACCACATTTTCGACGTCGGTCCGGTCGAGCTGCATCCGGTACTCAAGATGCTCGGCGGGTCCTGCCACGAAGTCAGCCTCCAGTGACTGGGCTACCCGGGTTTCCTTTTCGCCGCCGATCTCCAGCATGCCGGCCACGCCGCGGATTTCCTGCAGGTGGCCGGGCAGGGGAGTGACCACCAGAAGGCTCCCTCCCGGCGCCAGCACCCGGCGGAACTCAGCCGCGTTCCGCGGCGCAAAGACGTTGAGCAGAACATCGGCCGCACCGTCAGCCAGCGGCAGCGGGCGCCACACATCCCAGACCAGCGCATATCCCTTCGGCAGCGCCCGTGCGGCGCGGCGGAGTGCAAACTTCGAGATATCCAGCGCAACGGATGCGCAGGCCTCTGTGGCCTGCTGCACCTCGCGCAGGTAGTAGCCGGTCCCGGCTCCGGCGTCGAGCACTACGGGACCTGCTTCAGCCCCGGAGCCCGCAGCGGCTCCGGATGCCAGAACGGCGAGCCTTCGGGCCAGCGGCCCATAATGCCCGGCCGCAAGGAAGTCGGCCCGTGCCTGCACCATCTGCGCGGTGTCTGCCTGGAATTTGGTGCCCGCACCGGTGAGCAGGTTGAAGTAACCCTGCTTGGCGGCGTCGTACCGGTGCCTTGAGGGGCAGCTGAGCCGGGTGCGTCCAGGATCCGGCTGCAGGTCACCGCCGCAGTTCGGGCAAATCAGAAGGCGGCGTTCTCCGGTGGGCATACCCCAATCTTAGGCCGCCGCAGTCCCGGCACAGCTCCTGCCTGTGCACGGCGGCAGGAACCGGGTATTGCTAGGCTCGGTTCCATGAAACCCAGTGATTTGGATCTCCTGAACTCCGTCTCCGAACCCTCCCTCAGCCCTGACGGCACCCGGGCCGTGGTCTCCGTCCAACGCCCCGACTTCGCGGCAGACTCCTACGTTGGCCAGCTGTGGAGTGTCAGCCTGGACGGATCAGCTCCGCGCCGGCTGACCCGCGGATGCAGTGACTCCGCTCCCCGGTTTTCCCCGGATGGATCTGTGATCGCTTTCCTGCGTTCGGCACCGGGCGGACGTCCCCAGCTTTACGCTGTTCCTGCTGAAGGCGGGGAGCCCGTTCAGCTTACGGACCGGCATCTGGGTGTGTCCTGGTTCCGTTTCTCACCGGACTCCGCCCGGCTCGTCTTTTCCTCACGCGTTCCCGAGCAGGGCCGGTACGGAACGCTCGACGGCGTCTGCGCCGGCGCAGAAGACCCGCGCCTGATCACCACCCTGAACTACCGCATGAACGGTGCGGGTTACACGCGGGACAAGTTCGTCCAGGCGTTTGTCCTGACGCTGCCGGATCTTGCAGCCGAACCGTTCATTCCGCCCGTGGGCCGGGCCGCAGGGAACATCCCGGACGGGGAGCAGGCTCCCTCCGGTCTTCCAGAGGCAGTCCAGCTGACCAGCTGGGATGCGAACATCCAGAACCCGGTCTTCAGCGCCGACGGCGCCTCGGTTCTGTTCAGCGCTGCACTGCACGAAGAGGCCGATACAGACCTGGTGACTGACGTCTATGAGCTGCGTGCCGACGGCACGGGGGAGCCGCGCCGGCTGACCAACCTCGCCGGAGCCCGGCTGAGTGTGTCCCATCCGCTGCAAAGCGCCGACGGTGAATGGCTGTACTACCTTGGCCAGGATGTTTCCGAGTCCGGGCTGGACTTCGTGGCACGCAACACGGCCCTGTTTGCCGCGCCGATGGCTGATCCTGCCGCTGCCGTGCGGCTGACCGATCCGGAGGGCATGGATCTTGCCGGCGGCGGAATCCTCCCCGCCGGAGACGACGGGGTGCTGGTCTTCAACCTCAGCCGCGGTGCCTGCGAACTGCTGCGGGCGGACCGGACGGGTAGGCTCAGCACGCTGGTGTCCGGTCCGCGGGTGGTTACCGGTGCCGCCGAGTCCTCCGGCGCCGTCGCAGTCACCTTTACCGACCAGCACACCAGCGGCGACGTCGCGCTGGTGGATCCCTCAGCGCCGGAGCAGCTGCGGGTCCTGACGGACTTCTCCGCCGCCTTCCGCGCCAAAGCAGGTGTGCTGCCGCTGCTGGAGGAGACCCACCCGTCAGCAGACGGCTACCCCGTCCACGGCTGGGTTGTCCTGCCCGAAGGCGAAGGCCCGCACCCGGTGCTGCTGAACATCCACGGCGGCCCCTTCTCCCAGTACGGGTGGGGTCTTTTCGACGAAGCGCAGGCCTACGCCGCCGCAGGGTACGCCGTCATGATGTGCAACCCGCGCGGATCTTCCGGCTACGGCCAGGAACACGGGCGGGCCATCAAGGAAGCGATGGGAACACTTGACCTGCAGGACGTGCTCGGGTTCCTCGAGGGTGCTCTTGCCGCACATCCGGAGCTCGACGGCGCCCGGCTTGGCGTGATGGGCGGATCCTACGGCGGATACCTGACCGCCTGGACCATCTCCCAGGACCACCGGTTCACCGCCTCGATCGTTGAACGGGGCTTCCTGGACCCGCTGTCCTTCATCGGCTCCTCGGATATCGGCTGGTTCTTCTCCGCGGCCTACACCGGATCCGATCCCGCCAAGGTGGCTGCGCAGAGCCCGTTTGCCCAGGTGGACAAGGTCCGCACCCCGGCGCTGGTTCTTCACTCCGAAGAGGATCTGCGCTGCCCGGTGGAGCAGGCCCAGCGGTACTACACGGCGCTGAAGCTGCGGGGTGTGCCCACGGAACTGCTGCTCTTCCCGGGTGAGAACCATGAGCTGTCCCGGACCGGCACGCCGTGGCACCGCCGCCAGCGGTTTGAGCACATCCTGAACTGGTGGGCCAAGTGGCTGCCCACGCCGGCGAATCCGGGCCCGGAAACCGCCGCGAAAGACAGCGAGCCCGCCGCGGCAGGAGTCTAGCCGGACTCCCTAGAACCCCAGCCCGCGCCGGGCTTCTTCGATATCAGGGGAAGCCCAGCGCGGGTACTCGGCGTTGGAGCTCAGCGACCGGGTAATGACCTTGTCCACGTAAACGGTCCCGTTCAGGTGGTCTGTTTCGTGCTGCACGATCCGCGCCGGCCAGCCGCTGAAAGTGCGCTGGCGGGATGTGCCGTGCTCGTCGTCGTAATCCAGGCGGACTGAGCGGTGCCTCTCTACCACTCCCTGGTAGCCCTCAAAGGACAGGCAGCCCTCGTAGAACGCGGCAGTTTGTCTGTCCAGGGCCTCGTAGCGCGGATTGATGATCGTGAAGAATTCAAGCGGAGTGCGTTCGCGCACTTCCGCCGTTTCCGGGTCCGGAGCGTAGGCGTCTTCCAGCACGGCGATGCGCAGCGGTATGCCGATCTGCGGTGCGGCCAGCCCCACGCCGGGGGCATGGTGCATGACCCGGCGCATCAGCTCGATGAGGCTCTGGAGTTCGTCTTCATTCAGCTGTCCCGTGTAGGGGGCGGCGGACTGCCGCAGTACCGGGTGCCCCAGCTGGACGATGGGAACGAGGTCCTTCTCCAGCATTGGAAGGACCAGGGAGCGGATGTCGGCGGGGGACTCCGCGGCGCCGGGTTCGTAGATCACGGGTCCATCTTAGTGCCGTGCTGCGTGCGGCAGCCCGGGCCGGCTGGTCCGCGGGCCGTTAAACCCAAAGGCAGGTCCCGGGCATCACTGCCCGGGACCTGCCTGGTTGTTTCAATACGGAGGAGAGCTCTTAGCCTTCGCAGTCCACGCAGTACTTGTCGCCGTTCTTTTCCAGTGCAATCTGGGAACGGTGCCGGACCAGGAAGCAGGACATGCAGGTGAACTCGTCAGCCTGCGCCGGAACAACCTTGATCAGCAGTTCTTCACCGGAAAGGTCCGCACCCGGAAGGTCGAACCCGTCGATAGCGTCGGATTCCTCGACGTCGATAACCGCCGTCATCGCTCCGCCGCGCTGCTGGGCCTTCAGCCCCTCCAAAGAGTCCGTGGGCTGGTCTTCTTCTTTGACGCGCGGTGCATCGTAATCGGTAGCCATTTGTAGTGCTTATCTCCTGAAATTGTGGGGGGTTCGAGCGTAGATCATATAGGTGAAGCCGCGTAACACACCAAACGGCATCTGAATAGGTCTTTCTGTGGCCTAAACCGCAGAACCCTGCAGGTTCTTTCCGGCCGTCCGAGGATGCCCGGGGACTTCCCGGCCCGCTTCCGGCAGCCCATACAGGCGGCCTGGTGCCCGCGAATTCCGCGCATCCCCGCCTTCCTGCAGGTCAACGCCCGGTACAACGACACACCCTGCACAAATGTTCCCGGCGCAGCGCGGCGGCGTTATGTAAAGCTGGATCTGCGGCACTCCAGGCCGCGGGGGAGATTATGTCAACCCAAAACGGCCCAGGCGATCCGGCTAAACATGAGCAAAAACACGTGAGGTACCTTTTCGAACATCGGGCTCCGCGCCGCCTGAAGCTCAGGTGGAACATCCTGACGGTGCGGAAAGATCGCGGCAAGGACTGCCGGCAGCGCCCAGCCAACGGCGGAGAGCGCCGGCCGGGGCTTGGTACAAACCGCATTGGGGGACCCTCCCCGCGGAGGTTTCCGTGCGCCGATAATCTACATTATGTCAACTAACCCTTCGGAAGCGGTCCCCCTGTACGGGATGTCTCCGCCACGCTAGGGTGCCCACCATGGAAACGGCAGCCTTCTGCATCCGGGAGCTTCGTGAAGCTGACGCGCCGGCGCTGGCTTACCTCCACGTTGCTTCCTGGCGGCAGACGTACGCGGACCAGCTTCCGGCCGGATTCTTCACGCCGCGTTTCCTGGATCAGCGGAAAGCAATGTGGACCCGGATCTGCCGGGACCGTCCCAGGGGTGTCACCGTTGCGGTGGCGGTCGCTGTGGGCGGGGTCGGAGGAAGTGCCGCAGCCGAAGGCCGGATAATCGGTTTTGCCGCGGCCGGCGGCACAGCGGAGGAAACCGCTCCGAGGCCCACTGAACTGAACATGCTCTACGTGGAACAGGCCAGCCACGGCAACGGCGCAGGCCAGGCTCTTCTGGACACGGTACTCCCCCAGCGTGCGGCCTTTCTCTGGGTCGCCAGGGACAACCCGCGCGCCCAGGCCTTTTACCGGCGCAACGGGTTCCAGGCCGACGGAACCGAGCTCTCCGACACCCCGGTTCCCGGACTCACGAGCGTCCGCATGCTCAGGTAGCAGACCTTTCGGACGGTTTGCAGCCCCGGCGAAAATGATTGTGCCGACGCTTGGGCCGGCATCGGCTCAGGGACGGTTTACCACGCCCCGAGCGGGAGTAATCTCGAAGTATGACAACACGTACTTATATCGTCACAGGATCCGCTTCCGGCATTGGTGCAGCAACAGTGCAGCTGCTCAAAGAACGCGGCAACACTGTAATCGGTGTTGACCTGCGCAATGCCGAGGTGGAAGCCGACCTCAGCACCCCCGAGGGACGCCAGATCGCTGCCGACCGCGCGGTTGAACTCGCCGGCGGCACCGTTGACGCTGTAATTGCCTGCGCCGGAATCTCTGCACCGGTTCCGCTGACCGTCTCCGTGAACTTTTTTGGCGTCACTGAATTCCTGGACCGGCTCGCTCCGGTGCTGGCACACAGCGAGGCACCGCGCGCCGTCGTCGTCAGTTCCATGGCGTCACTGCAGCCCAACTCCCCCGAGCTGGTCGACGCCATGCTGGCCGGCGATGAGGCGCTTGCGCGCCAGCTTGGCCAGAAGCTGGCTGACCAGGGTCCGCAGATCGGCTACCTCAACTACCCGTCCTCAAAGCGTGCGCTCAGCCGCTGGGTCCGCCGGGCCTCCATCAGCGACCTCTACGCCGGCAACGGGATTCCGCTGAACGCCGTTGCTCCGGGCACCGTCCTGACCGCCATGACCAAGGAGCTCCTGTCCACGCCGGAGGGCGTGAAGATGGTAGATGAGAACGTTCCGATGCCGCTGAACGGCCACTCCGAGCCGGTTGTCATCGCCCGGATCCTGGCCTGGCTCGCGAGCGAAGAGAACTCCCACCTTGCCGGCCAGACCATCTACTGCGACGGCGGCGCTGACGCTACCCTGCGCGGCGACGACATCTGGCAGTCCTAGCGCCAGGCTTTCCAGCCGGCAACTAAGAACGCCGGCCCGCTCCATGGGAAGCGGGCCGGCGTTTTGGCTACCGGGATTCGAGGGTGCCCTTGTGGGGCTTGGCTAGGCTGTGGCCTGGAAATCCGAGCGCACCGGTACCGGGCCGGCTCCGGTCACCGTGTCCAGGAAGTTGAGTGTGTCTGCCAGGACCATCCGGGCGTCCTTGAGCTGCAGCTTGAACTGGAATTCGTGCCCCAGCGCGGGTTTGTGGTCCTTGGGCCAGAACCGCCGGACAACCGGCACGCCAAGCTCCTCGAGCCTGTCCGCCAGTGGCCTGGACTGCTGGTCGGTGAGGTAGTCAGCGTTCCCGCCGGAAATGAACGTGGGCGGGAAGTGCTCCCCCACATGCTCAAGGATGGACATGTGTTCAGCTGCCGGCGTCGACGCCCAGTCCTTAGAGCCGGTGTAGGCCCACAGGACCGTGCGGAAACCCCACCCCAGCGGACCCGTAAGCTTGGCCATCGTCTTGAGGTCATACACTCCGCAGAACAACAGTGTTCCGCACAGGTGTCCGGGAGCTGCAGCGGGTGTTACGCCGGTACGGGCCGCGTACTCAGAATCGGTGATGATGAGTGCCAGCTGGGAGGCGAGCTGGGCTCCAGCCGAGTCTCCGGCGAGAATAATGCGGTTCGGATCGATACCGTACTCCCCCGCATGTTCGCGCAGATAACCCAGTGCCTGGTTCAGTTCGGTGACCGCCTGCGGATAACTGGCCTCAGGAGAGATGGAGTAACCGGCGCCCACCACCGCGTAGCCGTGGCCGGCCAGGATTTCGAGGTACGGAGCGACGTTCTCCTTCGACCCGGAAATCCAGGCACCGCCGTGCACCCACACCACAACGGGGCGCGGGCCGTTCCCGGATTCGGTTGGCAGGAACACGTCCATGGACTGGCGCGAGGACCTTCCGAGGTAGGGAAGGGAACGGTGGGCCAGCACTCCCCCGGACGGAACGTGCTTGCGGAGTTTGTGCAGCTGCACCTTTCCTCCGCTGGAGAACACCCCGCGGATAAACAGGGCGGAAGGTCTTGGGTCTTTTTGGATAGCAGTTGCGGCCAGTGTTCCGGCTGCGGCTACGGCTGAAGCCATGAACCCTGCTGCCGCGAGGGGCAGAATTTTCATTTTTTCAGGGTAGGACGCGCCCCTGAACCGCTCCCGGCACGCACCCGCACCATCCCGGGCCTTCCGGGGTGGTGCCGTGGGCAGATTCACCACCGGCTGTGCCGCTCCTGACACGTCTGCCAGCACCGCTGCAGGCACCTGTATTGCATTCGCCACAGCAGCACGCAGTGAAAATCACGGGCTGCCGGTTGGCTTCGCCGGACCTCAGCGAAGCAGACTAAAACTACCCACGGCACAGCTGGGCATCCTGCTGAGGAGAAGGAACAGGCGTCATGCGCAAGATCAATTCCAGCCGCAACTGGCTGATGCACCAGGTCCCGGACGGACTGCTTGGTAAGACCGCACGGCTCTCCGGACCGGTGCAGGGAACTCTGCTGGCGCTGCTGGGCGCGGCTGCGGTCCTGGCACAGCTGCTCTGACACTGCCCGCCTGCCCCGGCGTTGAGCACCGTGCATCCATATAGCCCAACTCCGCCGCCCTGACCACCCCGACTGCACTCCCGGACTCCAGACAGAGAGCATATTGAGCAATTCCTGCGGGAAACTTTCGACTACTCGAGTATTTCGACTGTAAGGATTGCCACTGCAAAGCGGTGAGGCTATAGATGCCTGGAGGAAGGCTCCATGATCACGGACAGGGAAATACCCCACGCCGACTACTTGAAAGTAGTGCAGCGGAAAACTGTAGAGAAATCGTCGGCTCGGGCAACCATTGCCTGCGTAATTCCGGCCTATAACGAAGAGGACACCATAGTGGATGTCCTCAACGCAATCCTGAAGCAGACCCGGCTTCCGGACGTCATTCATGTGGTAATCAACAACACTGATGATGAGACGTTCTACCTTGCCAGAGAGTTCGCCGGGCCCCATGAACACACCTATCAGGACCTTACTTACCAGACTGAGGTCTTTGTCCACGATATCGGCGTCAACACCGACAAGAAGGTCGGAGCCCTGAATTACGGCTTCAGCCAGGTCTGCGATGACTATGACTATTTCCTTGGCGTGGATGGCGACACAATCCTGGACAAACACGCCGTAGAGCATCTTGAAAAAGAAATCCTCAGCGATCCCCGGGTCGGAGGCGTCTCGGCAATTTACACGGTCGCCGAACCGAAGAAGGGATTTATCGCCAAATTCCTCACGACTGGCCAGCGGGCACAGTTTGCCGCGTTCAATATGGATAATCTGCTCCGCGGCCGGAACATGGCGGTTCTTGGCGGCCAGTGCTCCATTCTTTCGATCGAAGCCCTGAAGAACGTCATGGTGGACAACCGCCAGGCCACGCCGTGGGTCAAGGACTCAGAAGTTGAGGACTCCCTGCTCTCGCTCCAGATCAAGAGCATCGGGTACGCCACCAAGATCTCTGCCCGCGCCCGGGCATCAGTGGGCGGCATGGAGACCTTACGCGCGCTTGACGGCCAGCAGGTGAAGTGGAACTACGGGGCGATCGACCTGATGTGGCCGGGACAGCGGAGCAATACACCGGGCCAGCCGCTGCACCCCAACCTGCGGCTGCGCTGGAGCGAGAACGTCTCGATGCTCTTTAACATCGTCACCCGAATGGGTTTCATCCTGCTGCTCGCCGCCGCGCTCAGCATAGGTGCCTACGTGTTCTACTGGTTCTGGCTCATCCCGCCCCTGGTTGCCGTGATCCTCAACCTGCGTATCGCGATGTCCATCCAGGACCGGAGTGCACGTGATATCGCCTTCGCGCTCTTAGCCATCCCGGCGGAAATCTATCTCTGGCTGCGGATCGGACACTTCGTCCGGGCCTGGGCGAAGTTCTTTTCCAGCCAGCAAACCGACAACTGGGCCGCACAGGCCCGGGCGGAGCGGGGCGCAGGATACGGATTCCTGATGCCCGCCCTGGTGGCCCTGGTCATCATCGCGGGACTCACCTTCGCATGGCTGAACCTTCCTGACAGCCTGCAGTCCGCCGTGCTGGCCATCGGCTGGCCGATCCTGTACATCACCACCCTTGTCCAGACCCTTTTTATGCTGCGCAAGGCACTTCGGCGCCACCGGGGGTTCAAAGTATGACCGCCGTAAACCGACCAGCATCCAGCTCACGCCGCATCATTGGCCTTACGGCCGCCCTGGCACTGATGCTGGGACTGCAGGCGTGTTCAGTCCCCGGGTTTCCCGGCAGCAGTGAAGCAAAGGAAAGCTCCGAAGGAATCGAGGAACCGGGTCCCGTAGCCGAAAACGATCTGGCAGCAGGCTCCACCAGCCACCGCCTTGGGGCGGCCTCACACACTCTAGTGCTGGACTACTGGACCAACGAGAACCCGGCCAGCTGGACACCGGAATCCACTCCGATCATCAATGTCAGCATGAAGATCGACGGTGCACCGGGTACGGGAGCCGTCCGGGTCACCCGCTTCAATGCCCGGGTGGATGCGCTGGGCGTGGAACTCACGAATGACCAGGGAAGCTTCGCGCTGGAACCGCCGTATGCCTACACGTCCGGCTTTGCGCTCCCCGCCAACCCCTCGGCAGCAAGCACTACCGTTCTGTTCACCTTCGACCTGCTGACCGAAACGGAACCCGGCAGCGGGGTGTTTACCCGCCAGACGGTCCTGGACACACTCACCATTGGCTATTCGGGTGAGGCGCCCGACGCCGCCGGGGAGCCGGCAGCCTAGTACGGGCGCTGGGTGCTTGCCGGGTGCGCCCAGCCCTGACGGCCCGCGCTGGTGCACCGGATTTCCCGGAGCCGCTTCTGGGTGCTGCCCTACATGGTTACTGTGGTGGAACTCAAGCCGCGCGTCAGAGGAGGCCGCCATGGAATCCGTACCAGGCATCGATCCGGCTGTTCCACCAACCGGTCCAGGCTGTGTGGAGTGCACCGAGGCCGAAGGGTGGTGGTTCCATCTGAGGCGGTGTGCAGAATGCGGCCATATAGGCTGCTGCGACACTTCCCCCGGCCAGCACGCCACCGCACACGGACAGGCCACCGGACATCCGGTGATCCGCAGCTACGAACCGGGCGAGGACTGGTTCTACAGCTACCTGGAAGAAGCGGTCTTTGAAGGCCCGCAGCTGGCACCTCCGCTGGCCCACCCGTCATCCCAGCCGGTACCCGGCCCGGCCGGCCGCGTCCCTGCGGACTGGATGGGCCTGCTGCACTAGCTCTCTCAGCGCAGCGGGGGACGCCGGCCCGCAGGCGCCGGTCCGGTGCCATGCGTCCGGCCGGTCCCCCTCAGCACACCCAGCCGCAGTGAGAGCCAGGCCAGCCCGCCCACCGGGATGGGAAGCCAGAAGTTCAGGATCCGCCAGGACAACACCGCCAGGACTGCTGTTCCGCCCGGAGTCCCGAACCCGGCCAGGGTGGGAACCAGCACCCCCTCCACCAGGCCCACCCCTCCCGGTGTCAGCGGAGCCATAGCCACCAGGTTGGCCAGTGAGTAGGCGATGAGGAGCTCAGCTGGTCCCAGCGTGTGCCCGAACGCTGCCAGGAAGGTCCAGAGACAAGCTGCATCGAAGCCCCAGTAGCAGACCGACAGTGCAAGCGCCCGGACCAGGCGCCGCGGATCACTGCGGAACATGGAAGTTTCCGCCGCCATCGTCCGCACGAATCTCTCCGCCGAGTCCGGCTGGATGAACCTCAGCAGGCGGGCCGTCCTGCGGGCCGCCCGAACGGCCCCCTTGAGGTGGCGGTCCAGAACCGAGAGGACCAGCAGGCTCATGACCAGCAGCATCACCACAACAACGCCCGCAATAACGAAATACCGGTTGACCTGCACCTGGCCTAGGGAGGAGAGCAAGCCAACCGCAAACAGCACCCCGAGCACCAGGTTTGCCCCGACCACCTGCACCATGGCCGCGCTCAGCGCATCCTGCGGGCGTACCCCCGACCGGGTTAGCAGTTCGTAGCGCAGCGCTGCCGACGTCGTTCCCCCGCCGGGAACCACATGGTTAACGGCGAGGTCGCTGAGGTCGATCCGCAGCAGGGTGAAGTACCGCGGGATGCGTGAACCCGGCAGCACCTGACGGGTCAGTGCGCTGTAACAGCAGAGCGAGAGTGCCTCCAGCGCTGCGGCTGCGGCAAGCACCACAGGCGGCAGACGCCTCAGGGCATCGAAGACATTGTCCGAGTCGAGCAGCTGGGGCAGCACCACGTACTCGACAATGAGCAGCATCAGAACGGCAAGACTGATCCAGCGCAGCACCCTTGAGCGGCGCAGCCGGTGCCAGGCCTCCCGCACCTGAGTCATTCTCCAAGCAGACCAGAGCAGGGCGCCCTCCCGATAGCCGCCCTCGTCCTTCCGGAGCCTGGAAGGCTTAGGCCGTTTGGTGCTGGCAGAGCATAGTGACATCATGTTGGTATGTTCCCGACTGAGTGTCGGCAACTTACATACCCAAACAATCAAGGGGTTTCACATGTTCCTAGCGCTGCGCGAACTGCGTTTCGCTCGGGCCCGGTTCGGACTAATGGGCGGCGTCATCGCCCTCATTGCCGTTCTGATGGTCCTTCTCTCCGGCCTGTCCTCCGGGCTCGTAAATGACGGAGTCTCCGGCCTTAAGGCCATGCCGGCATCGGCGATTGCCTTCAACGAGGGCACCAAAACCGACAATGCCTTCTCCCGCAGCATCGTCGATCCTTCCCAGGCCGATGCCTGGAGCACCCAGGAGGGTGTAGAGGAAGTCACCATGCTGGGTTCCACGATCGTCAACGGCGTCACCGAGGACGGCACGCAGGTTGACCTGTCCCTCTTCGGTATCGACACCGGCTCCTTCCTCGCCCCCACTGTGGGCGACGGACGGGCCGTCCAGGCCGTCAATGAAATCGTTGTCTCCCCCACCGCGGAAGACGCAGGCATCGAACCCGGTTCCGTAATCACCCTGGACCGCCTCGACGTTGAACTCACCGTTGTCGGTTACACCGACAGCCAGGCCACCTTCGGCCACGTCGATATGGCCTACCTGCCGCTCGAAACCTGGCAGTACATTGCAAGCGGACAGTCCAAGCCCGGCGCACCGGCCGAGGCCGACATCGCCGCCCTGGACTTCGACACCGCCAGCGCCCTCGCCATCAAGGCTGAAGACGGCGCAGACCTGGACTTCGCTGCAGGTGACGCCGCCGCAGGCACCGTCACCTCCACCCTCGAAGACTCCTTCGACGCTTCCCCCGGCTACACCGCCGAGACGATGACGCTGGAAATGATCCAGATCTTCCTCTACGCAATCTGCGCCCTGGTTGTCGGAGCGTTCTTCACCGTGTGGACGATCCAGCGCAAGCATGAGCTGGCAGTACTCCGCGCCGTCGGAGCCTCCACCGGCTACCTGCTGCGCGACGGCATCTTCCAGGCCGTCGTCATCCTGGCGCTCTCCACCGCAGTCGGCGTTGCGGCCGGCCTCGGCATGGGTGCATGGCTCTCCGGAAGCGCGATGCCGTTCGCCCTTGAAGCCGGCCCCATCACGACCGCCACCGCAGTGACCATCCTCATGGGTGTCCTGGGCGCTGCCATAGCCATTGTCCGTATATCCCGGGTCGATCCCCTGGCTGCCCTAGGAGGACAGCGATGAGCACCCAAGCCAGCACTTCCGGCGCAAAGGTCAGCACCCGCGGCCTGCGCATTGAAAACGCCAGTCTGGCCCTTGGCGACGGTGAAAGCACCGTCCAGGCCCTGGACAATGTGTCCCTGGCGGTAGAGCCCGGTGAACTCGTCGCCGTCGTTGGCCCCTCCGGCGCCGGCAAGTCCTCACTGCTCGCAGTCGCCGGTGCGCTCGCTACACCGGACAGCGGACTGGTAAGCGTGAACGGCACGGACATCTCCACCCTCAGCAAGGCTGCCAAGGCCCGGTTCCGCCTGGAGAACATCGGTTTTGTGTTCCAGTCCGGGAACCTGATCCCCGCCTTGACCGCCTCCGAACAGCTTGAACTCATTCACCGGATGGCAAAGCTGAAGGGGAAGTTCAGCGCCAGGGAGCTGCTCGACGCCGTCGGAATGGGCCACAAGGCGGACAGCCGCCCCGACCAGCTCTCCGGCGGCGAACGCCAGCGCGTAGGCATCGCGCGCGCACTGGTTACAAAGCCGACACTGCTGCTGGTGGATGAGCCCACCGCTGCCCTGGACCGCAAACGCAGCCAGGACGTTGTGGAGCTCCTTGCCCGTGAAACACATGAGTTCGGGGTTGCTACTGTTATGGTTACCCACGACCACGACGTCCTCCATCACTGCGACCGTGTTGTTGAGATGGTCGACGGCAGGCTCGCAAGCTAGACACTGCACGAACAGGAGGGCTCTTTGCCCCGCATTACCGCGCCGACGGTGGCTGAACACCGTGCCGCACAGCAAAGGGCCCTCCTGGACGCTGCAAGGACGCTCCTGGCCCGCACCGGCGAAGCGCCCAGCATGGCTGAGGTAGCAGCCCTCGCGGGGCTGGCAAGACCCAGCGCCTACCAGTACTACAAGTCCCGCACCGACCTGCTGAACGCACTGGTAATGGACGTCTTTCCGCGCTGGGCACAGCGCGTGGAGGACGCCATGCGTGCCGAAAAGGAACCGGCAGACCGGATCCTCGCCTACGTCCTGACCAACATCGCACTGGTCGCCGAGGGGGAGCATGCCGTGGGCAGCGCCCTTGCCTCCGTGGCACCGAGTGAGGAACTAGACGCGCAGAGCGCCCGCATGCATCAGGCAATCCTGGATCCGCTGGTCGGTGCATTGAAGGATCTCGGCACCGAGGACCCGCGCAGCACCGCCGAGCTCATCAATGCGATCGTGCACACCGGAACCCGTCTGCTTGAATCCGGCACGGACCAGGAACAGGTGGGACGCCTTGTCCGCGAGCTGCTCGGACCCTACGTCCGCGAACACGGCGGCAGTGCCGAAAGGACGGAGCCGTGAACCGCGGGGCAGGGTTCTGGCCCGCCCTGCTGGGCGCCGACGTCGTACTCATTGTTGTCTTTGCCGCACTGGGACGGGATACGCACGCGCACGGCGTTGATCCCGCGGGAGTCCTGCTGACCGCATCCCCCTTTATCACCGCCGCACTGGCAGGCTGGGCACTGCTGCGGCTCTGGCACCGTCCGGCTTCCCTGTGGCCCCACGGCGTAATCCTCTGGCTGCTGACCGCAGCAGGAGGCCTGGCCCTGCGCGCCCTGGCCGGCGGAGGCACCGCGTTCAGTTTCCAGCTGGTCACATTCGGCGTCCTCGGCGTGTTCCTGCTCCTGCCCCGGCTGGCTGCCTCGCTCGTCATGCGCAGGCGCACCCGGCGCGATTCAACTAGGCTCATGGACAGGGCCTGACACCGGCGCCCAGCAGGAGAAG
>JBELZL010000055.1:0-15368 GCA_040274025.1 Arthrobacter sp.
ACCCGTCGTTGAGGCAGAAGAGGTCCTTGTTCCGCTTCGCCAGCAGCCGGTCCATATCCTTCAGTCCACGGTAGGAGGTGGTGTCCACGTACTTCACCTTGGCGGTTTCCTGCGTGACGGCACGGCCGGTGAGCAGCGCGTAGTAATGGTAGAGCGAGTTGGTTACGGAGATGTTGTCCTTCGCGCGGAATTTGCTGGCGGCCGTGGCGGCGAACTCTTCAGGGAACACCGCTTCCATCTCCACCAGCACGCTTTTGCGCAGGGGCGCCGCCGTGTGTTCGAGGTGGCGTGTGGTGATCCGGCCGAAGCGTTCCCAGAGCAGCCTGCGGTTCACGCGTGCGGCGTTTTCGAAGCCGCTGCGTTCGGGATCGTTGGCTCCGAGGCCGATGCGGGTGCTTGCCTCAATGAACTTGGTGATCCCGCCGGGGGAGAAGAACAGGTCCGGTCCCACCGGGCGGCCAAAGAACATGTCGTCATTTGAATACAGGAAGTGCTCGGAAAGGCCGGGAATGTGCTGCAGCTGGGATTCAACGGCCTGCGAATTGAAGGTGGGCAGCACGGACGGGTCACGGAAATGTTCGGTTGCCGGCACGAAGGTGACGGACGGATGGTCTGCCAGCCAGTCCGGACGCGGGGAATCAGAGGCGATGAAGATGCGGCGGATCCAGGGCGCGAACATGTAGACGGAGCGCAGGGCATACTTCAGTTCATTGATCTGCCGGTAGCGGGCTTCATGGTCGTCGCCTTCGCCGATAACCGCATCCTGCATCAGTGCTGCCCGGCGGGCGCGGTATTCCGGGGAGCTGCCGTCCACCCAGGAGAAGACCAGATCGACGTCGAACCGGATGTCCGTGGCGTGGTCGGCGAACATGTTCTCGATGGTGGGCCAGATCAGGCCGTGTTTGTCTACGCTGCCGCGGACCACTTCCGAGGCGGGCAGGGTACGGCGGGTCAGGGAGTTTTCCACCGGCAGGGTGATCTGGGTTTCGCCAAGCTCCCAAAGCTCCACCTGCACGCCGGCGGAGGGCCCGAAGACGAGGTTGGTTCCGCTGGTTCCGCGCGGGCGGAAGAGGCGGATGATGCGGGTTTTCTGATTCGGGGTGAGATCGCCGTCGGCTACCAGCACAGTCCGGGATTTGTCAGTATCCACGCTGCGTGAGTAAAAGGGTTCGTCCCTGCAGGCCTCGACCAGGGCCCGGCGCAGGTCCTCGCGCAGCTGCACGTCGATTGCGATTACGGGGCGCTCATCATTGCCGCGGACCAGCAGGTAGTCGATTCCTGCGTCGTCCAGCACCCGGCGCACGAACAGCAGGTCTTCCACCATGGCCTGATGGGGAGTCAGACCGGTGTCCATGAGAGTCAGCCGGCCCTTGATTTTGCTGACGTTCGGCCGGTGTTCCACCCGTTCGATGACTGCCAGTGACGCTGTCTGGAGGTCTTCTGTCTCTGCAGCTTCTTCGGGCGTGCCGAAGTAGACGTCGTGCTCTGCTGTGATGTCGGTAATTGGAGCCTCCGAGGGGTCGGGCCGTTAAGGCGCTGAATGGGGAAGCGTGCGACGCTGCACGGGTAGCTGGACCCCCGGTGGCTCTGGCAGGTTTAGTGCCGTGCCGGTGTCTGGAAACCGAGGGGTGCTATGGGCGGCGCTGGCGGGGCTGCGTAGCATTGATGCCTAACACGCGGAAACCTCCGGGAGCCGATGTGAGATACCGTAACACCCTGATCGCAGGGGCTGTAATGGCTGCCTTGGCTGTGCAGTCCTGTGCCGCCCCTGAGCCGTCGGTTCCGGCTTGGTCTGTGTATGAAATCGACTCCGCTTCCCTCGAATTCGAACACCCTTCTGAGTGGACTGTCGAGCAGGTTTCTGCGCTGGCGAACGATCCTGCCGGTGGTGTTTCCTATGAGGTGCGCGACGCCGATGGTGATGTGATTGCCTGGCTCGATACCGGGATCATTACGGATCAGGTTTGTACCGGGATGCAGGAGCCGGTGACCTATACGGAGTACGATTCCCAGCCCATGCCGGAACTGGAATCAGCCCAGGGCACTTCCCAGCGTTTTGTCTATCACTCTGTTGCTCCGTCAGCCGGCGAAGCGATGGTTACCTATGCGGTTGTCAGCGCCCCTCCTCCGTCTCAGGAGCAGGCTGCCTGCGGACTTTTTGATTTCTTCACTTTGACTGAGTCCAGTGGTGGGCGGTTTGCCGGTGTGCTCCCTCCTGATGAGGGTTCTGATATGCCGGCGCACTTGGAGAAGGCTGCGGCTTATGCCGACTCGGACGAGTTCCGCGATGTGAAGCGGATGCTTGCGTCCTTGCGCAGTACTGACTGATCTTTTTTAGGCTTGTTGCTCTTCTGCTGTGGTGTCCTGTGGATAAGTAAGTATGCTTTGCGGCAGTTTGACTAGGATCTACCGCACGCTGCCTTGCCTACCACGGGGGTTTAGATGTCCAGTCTTGGTGTTCGACGCCGGTTTGCTGCGGTTTCTCTTGCTGTGGCTGGTGCTTTGGTGGTTTTGACTGCGTGCTCCGGGTCTGATGATCCTGGTGCTGATGCTGCCCAGTCTCCGAGTCCTACTGCCTCGTCGAGTCCGTCTCCATCAGCTTCTCCTACTGCGACGTACAAGCCTGCTTCGGCTGAGGGCCCTGCGGAGAATGTTCCTTTGCCTGTGATGCCGGAGGAAGCGAAGGCCGAGTCCAAGGAAGGGCTTATTGCTTTCGCCCGGTATTGGTATGAGCTGGTGAATTACGGGTATGAGACTGGGGATGTGGAGCCGGTTAAGGCGGTAAGCGGGCCGGACTGTTTTGCCTGCCAGAGCTTCTACAAGGGTATGAGCGACGTCTATGGAACTGGAGGGTGGATTGAAGGCGGGGACATCGAAATAATCGCCCTGGATTCTGAGTATCTGTTGACTTCCGAAGGGCGTCGCCAGGTGCTCGCTTCTGTCAAACAAGGGGACATGATCTATTGGGACGAAGTAGGTAACGCAGATCGACGGCCCGGCGACGAGATATCATTTCTCCAAATAATGGAAATTTCATTCACAAGTGACGGATGGTACGTTCATATCGCGGAATCAACCGGCGAGTGAAATGTCATCGATACTTGGAGCGTGGCTCAAAGGGTTCCTTCTCGTGGCTGTGATCGCCGGTTCGGGAGCTCAGGCACTCCAAGTGCCCTCTGCTAACGAACCACCCATTATTGAATGGGGTGATGGGAGCGTGCGGGGTGAAACTAAATGGGTGCAAGACCCGGAATCTGGGAAATGGACGAGTGCTGACATACCATTCGCTGAAAGTAAGTACATCTTCCGCTACATGCTCCTGTGCTTCGACGAGAACAATGGTGATATAGCATGTCTACCTTCCCTGCCTGAATGTCGAAGTGCCCCTGATGGTGCGGTGGTTCAATGGGAGAGAGCTCTCCGCACCAGCACAGCCCCAGTATGGGAATATGTGGGCGGGCCGACATGCATCTACTCCGAAGATCCCGCTGCTTTCGAAGAACGCCTCCGCGAAGCGGTACTGAGCGCCTTCCAAGAAGCCCCGATCGCACCTGGAACCATGACTCTGCAGCCCAGTCCACACACCCTGATCGGCGCGAACACAAACGTCTACGTGGAAGCGCAACCCCAGGTTTTCGAGATGGAGCTCTTGGGCCAATCCATCCGGATCGAGGTGGAGCCAACGGAATACACCTTCGACTACGGTGACGGGACTAGCTACGGCCCGGTCTCGACACCCGGAGGGCCGTTGCCGGAAGCACGCTGGGGAGAACAAACGGCCACAAGCCACGTCTACTCGCAGACCGGTGATTTCCCGGTAACGGCAACAACCTTCTTCTCGGGCCAGTATTCAGTCAACGGCGGACCGATGATTCCCATGGACGGACGGGCCGAAGTTTCCTCCGCATCCCAGGTCCTAAGCGTCTGGCGCTCTGAATCACGAAACGTCGCCGATAACTGCCTCGTGAACCCGGCAGGCGTTGGCTGCTAGTTCCCTTCGATCTTCCCTGTGGATAACCGTAACTACCCGAAGAACTGACCGTAGCCTCGGACCACAACATCCAGTGGACAAGCGGAGGCCGACGTGAAGGACAAGAAGTCTCGAGACAGCAACAGAGGATCGAATACAACCAGACCAAGGGTCGCCCTGGCCGCAGTATTCGTAGTGGCAGCCCTGCTTAGCGGATGTTCGCAAATCAGTTTCGAGCCGGCTACCCAGACCGCGGGTACTCAGTCTCCGGGCTTCTCCGCCACTGAAGCGGCCGAACAAAGCCCCACGCCTGCCCCCGCTCCTTCCTACAGCCAGGCCTCGGGAGCCGGTCCGGCAGCCAACGTGGAACTGCCAGTGCTTCCGGAAGCGGCCCGCCAGGACACCAAGGAAGGGCTGATGGCATTCGCCGAGTATTGGGTCGAACTCGTGGACTACACGTACCAGACCGGAGATGCCGAACCGCTCAAAGCAGTGACCACGCCAGAGTGCGGGGTCTGCGGAGGTATGTGCGGAAGGATCCCGGAGACGTACGCCAACGGGGGCTGGGTTGAAGGCGGACTTGTGGACATGGAGAAGCTCGAATCGGCTTTTGTCCTGACACCGGAAAACAGGCGCCAGGCAACCATGTCGGTTAGGCAGAAGGTGATGGTCTTCCGTGACAGCTCAGGCAAATCAGTGGACGTGGTTGCCGGGAGCCTTCACTCCAATCACATGCTCCTGGAGGCGACCTTCACCGGAGACGGCTGGTACGTGGATACCGCCGTACTGACCGGATGGCCGGGCTAGAGGCGGCCCGGGCGTGGCACCACAAAGAGCGTCCGCGGGTCCTGCAGCAAAGCGGGGTACGAGAAATCCGACCGCCGGACACTTCCCGTGAGTTGAACGGTCCGCTGGGCAGTGTCGTTCGTCAGAGAAGCTTCTCCAACTGTTCCCAGCGCCAGAACCGACCGGTCCGGCCCGAGCAGCGCCACCGTGTCGCCGTCGTCCATCACATCCAGGAAGCGCTCGAGTTCCCGAGCCTTCTTACCCGTCACCGGTGTGCCGCGGGCTGTGAGCATCGGGAGTTCGATCATGGGCACATCACTTCCGGTAACCGGCCGGGCAACCCAGAGCGCATCCTTCTCCGGCTCCGTGGGAAGCAGCAGAGTCTTCGGTTCCGGCCAGAGATAGGGCAGGTCCGGGGGAGTGCCGGGAAACAGATCGCCGTAGAACGCCGGATCTTTGGCCAGCAAGTTCGACCGGTGGCTCCTGTGCAGCTCAGGATTCCCCAGCCAGGGCGGCAAGGGGGCCCCGTCGAGTTCCGTTCCAGGAGCGAATTCAACCAGCTGATCACGCACCGTATCCGCATACCCGCGCTGCACCCAGGCATCCGTCATCGCCAGACCATACAGCGTCAGGGCCGGAACATATCCCATCCACATCCGGGTAACCGGATGACTCTGCCAGCCATAGTCAGGCACGACCAGTGCGCGCAGAATCTGGAGTGTTTCTACCCGCTGCTTGCCCAGGCGCGGGGAATCGAGCACCTCGGCACAACGGCGGAAATCCTCGTAGGGGAGAAACGTCTGCACTGTCAGCCTCCGCGGACGGAGTTAGTACTCGGCATACAGTTCCCCTGCATACACGGGTTCCGCAATCCGGTTATCGGCACCCGGCAGAGGACATGCCCAGCGTTCGTCATAGGCACACGAAGGGTTGTACAGGAAATTGAAGTCCAGCAGCAGCGAATCACCCGCGCCTTCGCCGAGATGCGCACCCTTGATCGTGTCCAGAAGGTAGCGGCCGCCGCCGTAGGTTCCATCCGGTTTGCCGGCCAGCCCGTCCCGGAGCGGAAGGAACAGTCCGCCTCCATACGTGGCCAGGCGCCACAGCGCGAGTCTCCCGATTGGCGTCGAAACTGTTCCCAGGCGTTCGAAGTACACCGTTCCATCCGTGCCGGTGGGGACTTCGAGCTTCTGGCCGGCGCCGTCGTCGTCAATTGGAGCCTCGCCGCGCAGGTCCGGATCATAGGGAGCGACGGCGAGTCCTTGGAAACCCTGTTTGGCGTCCTCACTCAGCGGTGAGGCGGGGTGGGAACCGAACAATGCGTCGCGTTCGCGGCGCCAAAGGTCATGGGCCGACGACGGCGAGCCCGCCTCCGCTTCCCGGCGCACCTGTGCGTATATGTCGAATATACGACGGCGCCAGTCAGCCGTCCGGAGTGCCGAATCGGGGGAAACCATGACCCCAGCGTAGTGTGTTCGGGTGACTACGGGACTGCTGATTGTTGTGCTGGCTTCGATCTTTGTTGGGGCGCTGGCCCAGCGGATCGCCGGACTTGGGTTCGCACTTCTGATTTCACCGTTCCTGGTGATCATTCTCGGCGCCCATGCCGGCGTGCTGATGGTGAATGTGTGCGGGCTGGTTTCGTCGCTGCTGATTATGTTCCGGGTCTGGAAAGACGTGGACTGGAGCATGTACCGCTGGCTGGTGATTCCTGCCGCGATCGGAAGCGTTCCGGCGTCCATCGCTGCCGTGTATTTGCCGGCCGCGCCGATGGCAGTGATCGTCGGAGCAATCGTCCTGGTGGCTCTGGCAGCCTCGCTCATTCTGGCGCGCAATTCGGTTGTGGTCACCGGTAATCCTGCCAAGGCTATCGCCGGTTTCGCCTCGGGCGTGACCAACGCTATTGCCGGTGTTGGCGGACCCGCTGTCAGTGCCTATGCCGTGATGGCGCGATGGCCGCAGCGGCCGTTCGCCGCTACCTTGCAGCCCTTTTTCGTCACCATCGCTACGGTGACGCTGGCTGTGAAACTTGCTGTTGACCCAGGCCAGATGCCTCCGTTCAGTGTTGTCGCCTGGGTGCTGATCGGCCTGATGATCATTGGCGGCATTTATGCGGGGGAGCGGCTGCAGAAGCACATCCGCGACGATCACGTCCGCTTTGCAGTCATCGTAATCGCCTTCCTTGGTGCCGGTGCGGCGATGGTCAAGGGCATCGTCGACCTGATGGCCTAGTCAGCGGGCGGGCCTTGGCGGGACGGCGGCGCGCCGGGGCGGCGTTAGTGCCCCACGGCGGTGCGCTGGGACCCGACGGCGGCACGCCGGGCGGTGTCGGAGTTCGACGGCGGTGCGCTGGGCCGGTGCCGATGCATCGTGCGTTGGGCCATGTTCGCCCTCTTCTCGCAGACCCGTAGATGCGTCGCAGGCATGCTGGAAAAGCGGGTAAATCACCGGTAATTGAACGTGCCGGAAAGGGCCGATTTCGGCCCCGAAATGTCAGTGGCAGCTGACAGAGTTAGAGGTATGAACCACTTCTCGGACGCCACCTTCTCCCGGTCAGCTGACCGGGAGAAGGCCCGTGTGCCAGGTGCGGAACGGGGTGCTTCTTCTTCACCGTCAACCGGTGCGGACGCCGGGTTCGATGCTCCAGCCGGTGCCGTGTTCTGCGCCGATCCTGCGCTGGCTAATGAGCGGCCGGCATCGTCTCTGCCGGAGGGTTTCGCGGGCCGTTTGTCCCTGCGTAATGCCGGGACCCTGGGGTATGAGGAAACAGTTTCCGCTTTGCAGCGTCTGGGCATGCTCGTCTCCTGGGCTATGGCTCAGCAGGCACGTGTAGCCGCTCGTTTGGAAGTGTTGTTCGCCCGCGACATTTCCGAGGCTGCCGGACACGAAGAGCCCGCGTTGGCCCTGAGCTTGGCCGCTGCGGAAGCCTCGGCCGTCTTGAACATTCCCCATATGACTGCAATGCAGCTCATCAGCGAATCCTCCCGGCTGTGTGCTGATGCGCCTGAGACCCTGGGCCGTCTGGCCGAGGGCAGGATCGCAATCCAGCACGCCCGGATCATCCTCGAGGAAACCCATAACCTTCCCACCGATATCCCGGAACCGCCCGAAACCCAGGATGTCATCGGCAACCCGGCTGCGGGGAGCACCTGTGACAGCCAGCCGGATTCGGGCCAGCTGGACCTCGGACTCGACGGGGGCCCCGGTGACGGAACTGAGGACGGAACTGAGGACGGAGCTAGGGGATCAGCCTGCACTGGACCAGCGCCGGGAGACGGGGCCGGGACGGGAGCCGAGGACACGACGGTCGCCACCGGTGCGCTGAGTGTGCGTGCTGCGTTCGAGCGGGATTTGCTTGCGGCGGCTGAGGGACGGACCGCTGCCGGGTTCGGCAGGCGTGCCCGCAGGCTCCGCGAATCAAGGTTTCCGGATCTGATTCCGGTCCGTCACCGTCAGGCGAAGGACAAACGGCGGGTGACGTTCCAGCCCCTGCCGGACGGTATGTCCTGCCTCAGTGCCATCATCGCTGCGGAGAAGGGCCAGGCCATGTTCGCTGCCCTCACCGGTGCCGCCAAGGCCGGCAAACGCGCCGGTGACCCCCGGACCATGGACCAGCTCCGTGCCGATATCCTCACCGATCTGCTGCTCGAAGGCGAACCAGCAGCTGAGCATACTCCCGGTACCGGAACAGATACGAGCACAGTTTTCGGCGCCGCCAACGGAACTGACTCCGGCACCGGCTGTGGCTCCGGGTCTGCCGCTGGTCCTGGTTCCAAGGGCTCTGGCTCTGGCACTGGCACAGGAGATCCCTCGGACACCTCAGCGGCTTCACGCACCGGCGCCCGTACGAGCAAGCGTCCGCGCCGGGCAGAACGGCATCGAAACCAAAACCGGTCCAAGGTCCGCACCGAGGTCATGGTCCTGATCGACGCGGATACCCTTGCCGGACTCGACGAGAATCCTGCTGAACTCAACGGCTACGGACCCATCAGCGCAGAGACCGCACGGGCCATGTTCCTCGACGCTCTGCACTGGACACCCTTGCTCCAGGACCCAGCTACCGGAGAGATCCTGAATGTCGGACGAACCCGGCGTATCCCGGCCGGGCTTAAACGCTGGCTCCAGGCACGGGATGGAACCTGCAGGTTCCCCGGCTGCTCAGTGAGTGTCACCCATGCCGAGATCGACCACACCACACCGTTCTCCCACGGCGGGCCAACAGACCACGCGAACCTGGAACACCTCTGCCCAAAACACCACCGGTTCAAGACCCTCGGTCACTGGAAAGCACGCCAACCGCAGGCCGGAACCATCGAATGGAACTCACCGACCGGCCGGACCTACACAACAGACCCAGCCCTGGCATACATGCAGACCGTGCGGGCACCGGAACAACGAGTGCCATCGCAACCGCAGCAACCGGACGATGATCCGCCGCCGTTCTAGGTCCGGTTCTCAAGCGCCACGTTCGGCGTGGGCGGCGAGACACGGGGGCCCAACCACACCGAAGCCGTTGGACTCGGTCTCCCGAGGCCCGCAGGAACAAATGGCCGGTCCGCCAGAGCGCCCGGAAACCGCGAGCAACACAACCCAACCCTCGACTCACACCCGCACCCTGAAGAGCTGCGACCATTCACAATGGCACGATAGAAGGCGATGAAACTCTTTAAACGCCCGAAGAAACCGGGTGTGCTGCCCATGCCTCTCTGGCTGCAGGGAATGTTCGAACTCGGTCAGGCAGCAGTGCTGTCAGCCCTGGCCGTCATCCTGCCGCTCACAGGAGTGTGGGCTGCAAACGGGTTCTCAGACCGCGACTACGCATCACTGGCAAGGCTCAGCGGACAGGCCTGGCTACTGCTGCACGGAGTTCCTCTCTCGCTCACCCACCCGGGAGGAACGGTAGGAACAGAAGCCTCAGGAGGACTGCTGTCACTCATTCCTCTGGGACTGACACTCATCCCGTTCTTCCTCTGCTGGAGGGCAGGACGCAGACTGGCACGTGCCTGCTACACAGACCAGCTCTGGCAGGCCCTGCTCGGAGCACTGGGCACCTACGCCCTGCTCGGAACAGCAGCGGCATACTTCTCCGCGAATGAGGATGTGAGTATTTCACTTGTCGCCGGGGCACTCATACCGCTGATAGCTGCCGGTTTCGGAGTGATCATCGGAGCCAGAGTTGAAGCAGGATCCTGGGTCCGGCTGATCGGCGTCGACCTCACAGACTGGATCGCCCGTACCAGCCAGCATTCACGCTGGGCCGGCTCATACCTGTGGGCAGCCATCCGCGCCGCAGTCGTGGGAATCGCTGCAGCAATCGGACTCTCGGCAGTCCTGCTGGTTGTGGCGCTGGCTCTGGGCTGGGCGGAAATCGCAACTGTGTACCAGAAGCTCGACGCCGGAATCATTGGAGGCGTTGTCCTCACCGTCGCACAGCTGGGACTGCTGCCGAACCTTGTGGTCTGGACACTGGCCTGGGCATCCGGAGCTGGCTTCAGCATTGGAACCGGAAGCATGATCAGCCCGCTGGAAACAACGGTCGGCCCGCTGCCGGCTGTTCCGCTGCTGGCAGCGCTGCCAAGCGGACAATCCGAATACGCCTATGCCGCTCTGCTGATTCCGGTGACGGCAGGAGTGCTGGCGGGCTGGTGGTTCCTGCGAGAGGGCGAAAACCACTTTGATGAATGGCTGTCCATCAAGATCCGCGCCCGATGGTTCACAGCAACCGTGTCCACCATCTGTCTCGGAGCAGTCATCGCAGTGGTAGCCGGACTGCTGGCAGCCGCAGCTGCACTCATTGCACGCGGTTCGCTCGGTATTGGACGGTTTGTTGAAATCGGCCCGGATCCGCTTTGGACCGGCATCTGGATTGCAGCAGAAGTCGCCGTCGGAGTAGTGATCGGCTACGCCGTTGGGCCATGGCTGGAGCGCGAACGGAACCGGCGCCCGTCCGCCGTCTCAGCGGGATCAAGCCGCTAGCTGTACCGGGACACCACGCTGGCTACACCGGGTGATGGGTGCTGCTCGCCCCCCGGTGCGGCCAAACCGACAAGTGCCAGCCTCAAGCCACCCGCAAAACCCTACGGCTGAGGGAGCAGACCGCCGAAGGTCAGGTAGTCCTTGGTGCAGGTCTCCGTAGCCTGGACAGTCAGCGCCGACTGCATGCAGGACTCGTACTCAGCAGTAAACGGCCACAGAGCCACCATGGCAGCAAGGCCAAGAGTCATAAAGGCTGTAGCGGCAAGACCCATCGAAATAATCACACGCAGGGCGCCGTGCAGGCCGTAGCGGACCACCTTGACCAGAGTCATGATGCCAACCACCAGAGCCGCAATACCCAGGGCAAGCGGGAGCAGCTTCCAGGGAAGGGCAAGCTCGGAACTGATCAGCATTCCCAGCAGCAGGGCAATAAACACCCACAGGTAGGACCGGGCTTCCTTCGACTGGGCCGGCGTGGGCTCCGGTTTGCGTGTTGCCGGCGGAAACGGCGGTCGCGGGCGTACATCAGGGCCGTCGTTATTCATGGATTAAGCCTAGGCGACGCTTGGACTTAAGGTTGACACATGCGAATTGTTGTTCTGGTTTCCGGCACCGGCTCCAACCTCCAGGCCGTCCTCGATGCGGTGGCAGCGGGAGAGCTCGACGTCGAAATTGCAGCAGTAGGTGCCGACAGGAACGGAACGTACGGCGTCGAACGCGCTGCCGCAGCCGGATACGAAACATTCGTAGTGAACTTCAAGGACTATGCGGTCCGTGCGGACTGGAACCGTGCCCTGACAGAGAAGGTTGCATCCTACGAACCCGAGATCGTGCTCTCTTCGGGTTTTATGCGGATTGTGGACGAGCACTTCATCGATACCTTCGAGGGCCGCTACGTTAACACCCACCCCGCCCTGCTGCCGTCCTTCCCCGGTGCGCACGGAGTCCGCGACGCACTCGCATACGGTGTGAAGGTCACTGGCTGCACGGTCCACATTGCCGACGCCGGTGTGGACACGGGCCCGATCCTGGCCCAGGCCGCCGTTGAGGTGCTCGACGGCGACACGGAGGAGACCCTGCACGAACGCATCAAGGTGCAGGAACGCCGCCTGCTGATCGAGACGCTGGCCAGGATGAGCAAAGAAGGAATCCCGGCGCTCTAGCGGGTGCCCCCAGCCCCCAGCCCCCAGCCCCTGGAACCTAATCCAGCGCAGCACCCCTGGTCTCGGGGGAGAACCTCGCCATCCACAGCACAGCACCCAGCACCAGCAGCCCGGCCACGGCAAAGGACAGCGGCAGCCCCAAGTACGGCCACAGCACTGAAACAAAAAGCAGCGGTCCAAAACCTGCACCAACCCGGGACGCCGTAGACGCCCAGCCAAACCCGCTGGCACGCAGCCGGGTGGGGTAGAGCTCCGATACATAGGTGTAGAGCACCGGAATCGCCACCTGCACCACAAAGCCGTAGACCAGCAGCCAGGTAGTTGCAGCAGCCGGAACATCAACCACCAGGGCCACCACAACCAGGGACGCCGCAGCCGCAGGCCCGGTAATACCCAGCAGCCACTTGCGGCCTACCCGCTCCACCAGCAGGGCCGCAGTAACAACACCCAGCAGGCCCACCGCAGCCATGCCGGACGTCGTCAGGAAGGCCTTGTACTCGGCATATCCGGCA
This sequence comes from Arthrobacter sp., assembly GCA_040274025.1. Classification (GTDB taxonomy): domain Bacteria; phylum Actinomycetota; class Actinomycetes; order Actinomycetales; family Micrococcaceae; genus Arthrobacter_B. The sequence continues at coordinate 12,408 of JBELZL010000055.1, forward strand.
TCCACGAGGATCTTCGGCATCCACTGCAGTGCCAGGTAATAGACCAGCAGCACCGACACAAACAGCGACCATGCAGTCACAGTCGACTTCGGATTGCTCCTCCACAGCTCGGCAAGCTGGCTGCCGGTGGTCTTCAGCGAGAACTTCTGTGCCGGATCCGGCTCCGGAAGACGCCACTCGGTCTGGGTTCCTCCGGTACGGCGAATCAGGTCGTCGATTACTGCTCTGGCTTCCTCAGCGCGGCCCTTGCGGACCAGGAACAGTGGAGACTCGGGTACTGAGCGGCGGACCCAGAAGACCAGCAGCGCGGGGATAACCATCACCAGCATGGTCCAGCGCCAGTCCGCAACAGTCGCCATAATGACGGCGGAAGTGACGCCGCACAGCGCAGCACCCACGGGCCACCAGCCATCCATTGCAGTCAGCACCCGGCCGCGCTGTTTCCGCGGCGTGAACTCACCCACCAGGGCGTAGTCCACCGGTACACAGCCGCCAAGCCCCACACCGGCAAGGAACCGAAAGACGCAGAACCAGGCGATGTCCGGTGCGAAAGCCCCCGCCACGGTGAAGATGGAGAAGATCAGCAGCGTCGCGGTAAAGGCCTGCTTGCGGCCGATCGCATCCGCAATCGAACCCCACAGGAACGCACCGATGGCCATTCCCAGCAGGTTCGCGGTACCGATCCACGCGGCCTGCGCTGGCACCAGGTTCCACTCCTCGGAGAGCAGGGGAATGAGGACGCCGTTGAGAGTGACGTCCCAGGCGTCGAACATAAAGCCCAGCCCGCCGATCAGGAAGATCTTGCCCTGGACCCGCCAGCGCCAGGGCAGGTCCTGCACTACCTCGTCGCCCGCAGGCAGGGTATGGGTCGTTCTCATTTAGGGCTGGCCTTCCGCCGACACTTATAGTCATAAATGCACTAACTGGGGAAACTCTACAACGCACGACGCCGGGCAGCCCGCCGGGGCGCGTAATCTTCCGGACGCGCGAAGCCCTGGGAGCGGCAGAGTCAAAAGGGTGACGGCTCCGGCGGTGAGTATTACCCAGCGGCCCTGCTCCCGCGGAGCCCAAGGCATAAACTCAACCTTGGGCCCGCCGAGGGCCCGCGTGCATCGTTCACCAATACCCAGTTGGAGTGACTTCCGTGAGCAACACCCCCCTTGACCGTGTACCCATCCGCCGGGCCCTCATCTCGGTCTATGACAAGACCGGCCTGACGGAACTGGCTCAGGGCCTCTCCGCCGCCGGCGTCAGCATTGTCTCCACCGGCTCTACCGCCAAGCAGATCGCCGCGGCAGGCGTTGAGGTGACCGAGGTTGCCGAAGTCACCGGCTTCGCCGAGTGCCTGGACGGCCGCGTCAAGACACTCCATCCCCGCGTGCACGCCGGCATCCTGGCCGACCGCCGCCGCCAGGACCACCTGGACCAGCTCGAAGAGCTCGGCATCGAGGCCTTTGATCTGGTGGTGGTGAACCTGTACCCGTTCGTCGAGACCGTGAAGTCCGGAGCCGCGCAGGACGACGTCGTCGAGCAGATCGACATCGGCGGCCCCTCCATGGTCCGTGCCGCCGCGAAGAACCACCCCTCCGTTGCCGTCGTCGTCGACCCCTCCAAGTACGCCGCTGTGACCGCAGCTGCCGCTGCCGGCGGCTTTGACCTTAACGACCGACGCCGCCTGGCTGCCGAAGCATTCGCCCACACCGCTGCGTACGACACCGCCGTGGCCAAGTGGACTGCCGCGCAGTTCGGCGACGGCACCGAAGCCGGAGCAACCTGGCCTGCTTACACCGGCATGGCGCTGGAACGCTCCGAGGTGCTGCGTTACGGCGAAAACCCGCACCAGGCAGCAGCTCTTTACGCAGACCAGGACTCCATGCCCGGCGTCGCACAGGCAGACCAGCTGCACGGCAAGGCCATGTCCTACAACAACTACGTCGACGCCGACGCCGCCCTGCGCGCCGCCTTCGACTTCGCCGAGCCGGCCGTCGCCGTCGTCAAGCACGCCAACCCGTGCGGTGTGGCTGTGGCGTCCCCGGGCGCCTCGGATCCGATTGCCAACGCGCACCTGAAAGCGCATGCCTGCGACCCGGTTTCCGCCTACGGCGGTGTGATTGCCGCGAACCGCACCGTGACAGCCGGCATGGCGGAGACGGTCAAGGACATCTTCACCGAGGTTGTCATCGCACCGGACTTCGAGCCGGAAGCCGTGGAGATCCTCTCCCGCAAGAAGAACATCCGCCTGCTCACCCTCCCGGACGGCTACGGGCGCAACCCGCTGGAGTTCCGCCAGGTCTCCGGCGGCGTGCTGATGCAGCAGCCGGACACGGTTGAAGCTGAGGGCGACGATCCGGCCAACTGGACCCTCGTCACCGGTGAAGCCGCCGACGAAAAAACGCTCGCGGACCTCGTTTTCGCCTGGCGTGCCGTCCGTGCCGCCAAGTCGAATGCGATCCTGCTCGCCCGCGACGGCGCCTCCGTCGGCGTGGGCATGGGGCAGGTCAACCGCGTCGATTCCTGCAAGCTCGCCGTCGAGCGTGCCAACACGCTCGCAGGAGCAGACGACGAGCGCGCCCGCGGCGCCGTAGCGGCGTCGGACGCGTTCTTCCCGTTTGCAGACGGCCTCGAAATCCTGCTGAACGCTGGCGTCCGCGCCGTCGTCCAGCCCGGCGGTTCAGTGCGTGACGAAGAGGTAATTGCTGCCGCGAACGCGGCAGGCGTGCCCATGTACTTCACCGGCGCACGGCACTTCTTTCACTAGGAAAAGCCCGGCAATTCTCCGCTGCGGGCCGCACGCATGACGAGCGCGTGCGGCCCGCAGTTTAGGGAGCGCATCTGCGCTGTGGCATAGTTGGACACAGAAACCAGACCCAAAAAGCCGGGTCCCCGCATGTCTAAAGCCATGTCCGCGGACCCCCATTCCACAAGGAGACCGTGTGGCTGACAAAATCAAGGTTGTGGGCT
>JBELZL010000056.1:0-15291 GCA_040274025.1 Arthrobacter sp.
CACCCTTGGTGAACTTGGCCGGCAGCGGCTCCCAGCCCACCTTGCGGGCTTCGAGTTCTTCGGGCTCCACCAACAGGTCGAACGTGCGGGCTGCGATGTCTACACGGATGCGGTCGCCGTCCTTGACGAAGGCAATGGGACCGCCGTCGACGGCTTCCGGTGCCACATGGCCGATGCACAGGCCGGTGGTGCCGCCGGAGAACCGGCCGTCGGTCAGCAGCAGGACGTCCTTGCCCAGGCCGGCACCCTTGATGGCGCCGGTGATCGCGAGCATCTCGCGCATGCCGGGGCCGCCCTTGGGTCCTTCGTAGCGGATGACGACGACGTCGCCTGCGTGGATCTGGCCGGCGTCGAGCGCGTCCAGGGCACCCTGCTCACGTTCGAAGACGCGCGCCGTGCCCTCGAAGACGTCAGCGTCGAAGCCTGCGGACTTCACGACGGCGCCTTCCGGAGCCAGCGAGCCCTTCAGGACGGTGATGCCTCCGGTCTTGTGGATCGGGTTGTCCAGGGCGCGGAGCACCTTGCCGTCGGGATCCGGCGGGTTGATGGCTTCGAGGTTCTCAGCGACGGTCTTGCCCGTCACGGTGAGGCAGTCGCCGTGCAGCAGGCCCGCGTCGAGCAGGGCACGCATGATGACGGGCACGCCGCCGATCTTGTCGACGTCGAACATCACGTAACGGCCGAACGGCTTCAGGTCACCCAGGTGCGGAATTTTGTCACCGATGCGGTTGAAGTCCTCCAGCGTGAGGTCCACTTCGGCTTCGCGGGCGATGGCCAGCAGGTGCAGGACGGCGTTGGTGGAGCCGCCGAATGCCATGGTCACGGCAATGGCGTTCTCGAAGGCCTTCTTGGTCATGATGTCGCGGGCGGTGATGCCCTTGCGCAGCAGGTTCACGACTGCCTCGCCGGACTTGCGGGCAAACTCGTCGCGGCGGCGGTCTGCTGAGGGCGGTGCGGCCGAGCCGGGCAGGGACATGCCGAGAGCTTCACCGATGCAGGCCATGGTGTTGGCGGTGTACATGCCGCCGCAGGCACCTTCGCCGGGGCAGATGGCACGTTCGATCGTGTCCAGGTCCTTGAGGCTCATCTTGCCTGCCGCGCATGCACCGACCGCTTCGAAGGCGTCGATGAGCGTGACCTCGCGCTCAGTGCCGTCTTCCATTTTCGCGAAACCGGGCATGATCGATCCGGCGTAGAGGAAGACACTGGAGAGGTCCAGGCGGGCAGCGGCCATCAGCATACCGGGCAGCGACTTGTCACAGCCTGCCAGGAGGACGGAGCCGTCCAGGCGCTCGGCCATCATGACGGTTTCCACGGAGTCAGCAATGACTTCGCGGGACACAAGAGAGAAGTGCATGCCTTCGTGGCCCATTGAAATACCGTCCGAGACGGAAATGGTGCCGAACTGCATGGGGAAGCCGCCGCCGGCGTGCACACCCTCCTTGGCGCCCTGGGCCAGCCGGTTCAGGGAGAGGTTGCAGGGAGTGATCTCATTCCAGGAACTGGCAATGCCGATCTGGGGCTTGGCGAAATCGTCATCACCCATTCCCACCGCACGGAACATGCCGCGCGCGGGGGCTGCATGAATACCGTCGGTGACGACTCGGCTGCGGGGTTTGATGTCAGGGGTGCTCTCCGTGGTCATAGCAAAATCCTATTCCTTTCCCGACCGGGCCCGCGCATCTGCCCGTACCTCCGGGGCCGTGTTACGTCCGGGTTACGTCCGCTGCACAGCCGGATGAACTTTGCCCGCGGCCCCCGGGGCCTTCCCCCGATGCGGGTGCGTGTCCATACACTGGGGAGCATGACAGCGGAAACAGGACCGGAAAACGCCCACTCCAGCGATGAGCTGAAATCCTCCCTCCGCCGGGTCTTCGATTCACAGATGCCCAACTACGGCGACTACAACCTGGTCTGTGCCACTCCCCTGCCGGACTCCTCAGGCTGGTTTGTGCTGGGGTACCGCTGGAGCCCGCCAGAGCTCGTGTTCGCTCCCTTTGATGCGGAATCGCTGCAGGGCCTGGAACCGCCGACGGCGGTAAACACCACAAACCTCTCGCATACGGATGAGCTGTTCCCGGGCAGTTATGAAGTGGGCACCAGCACCGGGCGCGTCTTCCGGTTCGGGGTCGAGGCAGAGGCCGAGCTCCCGGCCGTTGCGGGTGGCACCCGGCGCCTGCTCCGCCAGGATGGTGACCGTACCGATTTCCACTCTTTCCTGGACGTGTTCCTGGACCTGGCTTAGGCGTCCTGGCGCCAGGGACCTGCCTGGACCAGGTTCAGGGGCTCTTCCCCCGCCGCGAGCCGTTGCACCTGGCGGCGGAGGAACGCCTCGATCCGCGGAGTGAAAGCTCCGGAGTTCCCGCCCACATGGGGCGTGATGATCACATTGGGGCAGTTCCAGAGCGGATGGCCTGCCGGCAGCGGCTCAGGGTCCACCACGTCCAGGGCCGCACGGAGCCTGCCGGAAAGTGCCTCCTTTGTCAGCGCGTCCGTGTCCACTACGGGCCCCCGGGCCACATTGACCACCAGCGCGCCGTCGGGAAGTGCGCCCAGGACCCGCGCGTCAATGAGTCCCCATGTCTGTTCGGTAAGGGGAGTGATCACCACCAGCACCTCGGTATCCGCGGCGAGCTCTACCAGCTCATCAACGCCGTGGACGCGGCCGGCGTCGTCGTTCCGTGCTGTGCTTCCTACCCTGGTGAGCCGGACTTCGAAGGGTTCCAGCCGCGCGGCAATCTCCCTGCCGATTCCGCCCACGCCCACCAGCGTGACCTTGCGGTCCGCGAGGCCGGGGTGCCGGTTCGGGTTCCACCGGCCCTGCTGCTGGTCCCGCACAGCAGCGTCGATCCCCCGCAGTGAAGCCAGCATCAGCCCTACCGCCAGTTCCGCTGTGGCCGCGGCATGCACGCCGGCGGCACTTGCCACCGCAGTTGCCTCACCGGCGAGTTCCGGCAGGCCGTCGTAACCGGTTGTCTGCGCCTGAAGCAGCTTGAGGTTCGGCACCCGGGCAATGCCCTGCTGCCAGGAATCGCCGGCTGCATAAGGGGCAACGACGGCGTCGATGTCCGCGTAGGCAATACCGTCGGGATCGCCGTCGAAATCCCAGAGCGCGGCACGGATTCCGGCAGGAAGCGGTGAGAGAGCATCAAGGAGCTGGCGCGTGGGCACGGTGATGGTGCGCACTATTGGTTCGGCTGACATGCTTCCATAGCCTAGCTCCGGTGCCGGCCGGGAAAGGAAAAACACCCCGGCCGGCGGCCGGGGTGTTTTTCCATGGTGCGCGAGGAGGGACTTGAACCCACACGTCCGAAGACACTGGAACCTAAATCCAGCGCGTCTGCCAATTCCGCCACTCGCGCGCGGCAAGCTGGCCGGTTCCCCGGCCAAAGCCAGCCTTTAGTGTACCCGAGCTTTAGTCGAGACCGAGATCACGGCGCAGTTTGGCAACATGGCCGGTTGCCCGGACGTTGTACTGGGCGAGGGATACCTTGCCCTCGGGATCGACAACGACGGTGGAACGGATAAGCCCTTCGTAGGTCTTGCCGTAGTTCTTCTTCTCGCCCCAGGCCCCGTAGGCCTCAGCCACTGCGTGGTCCGGGTCGGAGAGCAACGGGAAGTTGAGGGCTTCATCTGCGGCAAACTTCGCCAGTTTCTCCACCTTGTCCGGCGAGATGCCGAGGACGGCGTAGCCGGAAGCGGCAAGTGAATTCAGGTTGTCCCGGAAGTCGCAGGCTTCCTTGGTGCATCCCGGAGTTGCTGCAGCCGGGTAAAAATAAACAATGACGCTGCGGCCGCGCAGGTCCGCCAGGGACTGGGAAGAGGAGTCCGAAGCCGTCAGGGTGAAATCGGGCGCCGGGTCACCGGGGGTGAGTTTCGACATAAGAGACGGGGCTCCTTAGGTATCAATTGAGCAAAGGCTGCGTCACAGGAGGACAGCAGGCTTGCGGTTGGCTATCCTAGACACTGGATTTGTAGGCTATCCGATCAGGCCGCGTGAATCCGCACTCGAAAGGAAGAGTTCAGTTTTATGCCGGATATGGAGCACTGGCCCACCGGTCGCCTCTTATCAACAGCCGCCCGCCTGGTTGAACATGCCTGGAATGAGCGGTTGGTACGAATAGGAGTGACCCACGCGGGCGTTATCGCCCTTGGAGTCCTGGATTCCCAGGGCCCCATGACGCAGGCACATCTTGCGCAGCTGGTTCGCGTTCAAGCACAGACGATGGGCAAGACACTTGCGCGCCTCGAAGCACACGGGCACGTAACCCGTGTCCGAAACGACCTGGACAAGCGCAGCCACATGGTGTCGATTACTCCTGCCGGCGTTGACGCCCTGCACGAGGCCCAGGACATCGAGCGCACGCTGCTCGACGGCGGGGAACTGCTCTCGGAAGACCTCCGCAGCCAGCTGCGCACCGTCATCCGTGAATTGGGCAATCCCCGCTGGCACATGGCCGTGGATGTACCGGGCCTTCCGGTACCGCTGGATGCACCGCTGGAGGCCCCCCTGGATACCGCTTCCAGGACCGCATAGCGGCTGCAGGATACAGAGCGCAAACCCGGAAGGGCGCACCGCGCAGGTGCGCCCTTCCGGCATTTAAGCACACGCTGCTCCCGGGGCCCTGAGGGCACTACGCTGGATCCACACTCACGATGAAGTCCGCGAAAGGATATGGCGATGACTGCCGCACCTGGCGGGGAAACAGCCGGCAGCGAGACTGCAGAGGCACTGGAAGAAGCCGCTGACAGTCCTGGACTGGACATGCTGGCACGGTCCGGGTTTGCGGTGCTGGCCCTGCTGCACATTCTCATTGGCTCCATTGCGGTAGGTGTTGCCTTTGGCGGCTACGGTCAGGCGGAGACCAGCGGAGCAATCGGGCCTGTTGCCCGGTCGGAACCGTTCGGTCCCCTGCTGATGTGGGCGGGGTGCGTTGCCTGCGCGTCCCTGGCGCTGTGGCAGCCTGCGGAAGCCACGGTGCGCGTGCGCCGCAGGCCGCTGCGGGAAAGGCTGGCCAAGGGCGTATCCTCGGGATCGCTGGTCCTCATTTACGGCAGCGTCGCAGTGACGTTTGCCGCTTTTGCCGCCGGCACCGGCAAGGATTCCGGGGACAGGACCTCCGACTTCAGCGCGGCGGTGCTGGCCTCCCCGGCCGGTGCCTGGGCCCTGGGTGCGGTTGGCACCCTGGTCCTGGGCATTGGAGCGTACTTCGTCTTCAAGGGGTCCGCCCGGCGGTTTAGGCCTGAACTGAAGTACTTCGAGGACACCCGCCGGGGCCACCTGCTCAATCTGCTGGGCGTGGCTGGGCACATCGGGAAGGGAGTTGCGCTGTTCCTGGTGGGGCTGCTCTTTCTGGCCGCTGCCGTAAACCACCGGCCCGAAGAATCAACCGGACTGGACGGCAGCCTGCAGGCGCTGCTCGGGTATTCCTTTGGTGCTCCCCTGATCCTGGCGATTGCAGCGGGGCTTATCTGCTACGGATTCTTTGCCCTTGTGCGTGCCCGCTGGGGCAGGATGTGAGGCTAGGTGACGGGCACCTCGACCCATTCCGGTCCGCCCCGCCACCGCACATGCATGCTTGCCGGCGGATGGTACCCACCGTGGTGGTGCAGGTGGAATTCAACCCCTTCTTCCGGCGCCAGGTCCATTCCGGCCGGTAGATCCTGGGACGTTGCTCCTGTCCGCGCCAGGTCCACCATCACCTCTTCCAGGGCTCCGCCGCTGGTGTTGCGGAGCACATAAGTGTCCTCCGCAGGATTTTCGATTCGGACTTCACCGCTCATGGCAGGCTCCCGTAACTAGCGGCATGCTGAACCGCCGGAAAGCGGCTCCTTACTCCCAGCGATGCTACGGGAGACCGGCTCGCCGCCGGAAGGCTCCAGGGGCAGTCCCAGCCTGGCACAGGGTAAACGAAAAGCCCCGTTCGGCCGGGCCTGTTGCCTGCCGAACGGGGCTTTCCTCAACTGTGCACCCCCCGGGACTTGAACCCGGAACCCATTGATTAAGAGTCAATTGCTCTGCCAATTGAGCTAGAGGTGCGTGGTGGCGATTCACTCCGGCGAACTTGCCGAACGATCAGCACCGGGAAAATACTCTACCATCCTTTCACCCGCACTCCTAAACGGAGTCCGCCGGCAGCCTCAGGGATCCCCGCCCCTGCCGGCCGCGGCCGGCAGGCCAAAGGGGCCGGCAAGCGGGCGCCCAGCCGGTGCGCTGCACACTAGAACACAAAAAGACCCGCTGTTCCGGCGAACCGGAACAGCGGGTCTTGGCTGTGCACCCCCCGGGACTTGAACCCGGAACCCATTGATTAAGAGTCAATTGCTCTGCCAATTGAGCTAGAGGTGCTGGCAGCTGCTGAGAGCATTCGTGCTGGTGAACCAGCTCTTTGCGCTCGGCAACGACATGAAACTCTACCAGCACTTTCGGGCTGGAAAAAACCAAAACAGCCAAGTGAGAGCTGATTCACAGCATGCCGGCTCAATCCGCCTCCCGGGTATGCTCCGGCGGCACCATAAGTTCCCCGGGCTGTGACTGCCATTCGGGTCCATTATGGACAATCCAGGTACGGCGCGGGCTCCCCGTTCCGGCGTCGAGTGAGCTGACCTCCACCCTCACCCGCTCCGCCGAACCGGGCATCCCCTGTTTCCAGCCGGGAAGGTTCGGGTCCTTGCGGGCACCAACGGGAACGGCATTGGCGCCTGGCCTCGCGTCAGGGAAGAACCGTCCGCCCCGGGTAAGCACCGGGTTCCTGCGCAGCCTCTCCATCACGGCCGCCGCCGCTGCCGCGGTCAAACCAACCGCCGCCCCGGCAGCCAGCGCTGTCAGGGCGGGACGTCCGTTACCGCCAGAGGATGATCCCACTATTCGACGCTACGGCCGGGCCGGGCGGCTGTCCATCCAATACCGGCAAATCCGCCGGCAACTGTGTAACCGAATTGTGACCGGACAGGACACGGTTAGCGTCCCAAACCATCCCGCCCGTGCCGCTAGGCTCTGGGACTACACGTGTGTTCCACAACACAATGGACGTTTCCGGCCAACCGGCGGGTAACGGACCTCACGCCCAGAGGAGATAGAAAAATGACCCTTGCTGGCAGATTCACTCTCAGCCGGCAGACCCGGCGACGGGCTGCCGCCCTCACTGCCGGACTGGCCATGAGCGCGCTCGTGCTCTCAGGCTGCGCCGAAAGCAACCGGGACGCAGCAGACGACGGCGCAACAGCCTCCGAGGTTGACGGCACCTTCGTCTTCGCCGCGTCCTCCGATCCCAAGACCCTTGACCCCGCATTCGCCTCCGACGGCGAATCCTTCCGGGTCAGCCGCCAGATCTTCGAAGGCCTTGTGGGCGTGGAACCCGGCACCGCCGATCCCGCACCGCTGTTGGCCAAGTCATGGGAAACGTCCGAGGACGCCCTGACCTACACGTTCGACCTTGAAGAGGGCGTCACCTTCCACGACGGAACGCCGTTCAACGCCGAGGCCGTCTGCGCCAACTTCGACCGCTGGTACAACTTCACCGGCATCCAGCAGGCAGAGAGCCTTGCCTACTACTACAGCAAACTGTTCAAGGGCTTCGCTGACAGCCCGGAGACCGCCACGTACGAGTCGTGCGAGGCTCCGGCCGAGAACCAAGCAGTCATCACCCTGGCCAAGCCCTTCGCCGGCTTCATCGCAGCCCTCTCGCTGCCGGCCTTCTCCATGCAGAGTCCGACCGCCATGGAAGAGTACGCAGCAGACGAGGCGTCCGGCACTGCCGAGGCCCCCACGCTGACCACCTACGCCAAGGAACACCCCACCGGCACCGGCCCCTTCAAGTTCGAGGGCTGGGAGGTCGGCAATCAGATCACCCTGTCGGCCTACGAGGATTACTGGGGCGACCAGGGACAGGTCACGGACATCATCTTCCGCGTCATTGATGATCCCAACTCCCGCCGCCAGTCCCTGCAGTCCGGCGACATTGACGGTTACGATCTGGTGGCCCCGGCCGATACCCAGGCACTGGCCGACGCCGGCTTCAAGGTGATTCCTCGTGACCCGTTCACCATCCTGTACCTGGGCATGAACCAGAAGGTCGAGCAGCTTGCCGATCCGCTGGTCCGGCAGGCGATCGCGCACGCGATCGACAAGGAAGCACTGGTCAACCAGACCCTTCCCGAGGGCACCAAGGTTGCTACGCAGTTCATTCCGGACGTCGTCAATGGCTACAACGAGGACGTCACCACGTACGAGTACGACACCGAGAAGGCCAAGGAACTGCTCGCGGAGGCAGGCTACCCGGACGGCTTCACCGTGGACTTCAACTACCCCACCGGCGTCTCGCGCCCGTACATGCCGACTCCGGAGCAGGTGTTCTCCAACATCTCCGCACAGCTGGAGGAAGTGGGCATCAAGGTCAACCCGCAGCCGAGCAAGTGGTCCCCGGACTACCTCGACCGCGTCCAGGCCACCGAAGACCACGGCATCCACCTGCTGGGCTGGACCGGCGACTACAACGACACGGACAACTTCGTGGGTGTGTTCTTCGGTCAGGAGAAGCCCGAATTCGGCTTCACCAACCAGGAGATCTTTGACCAGCTCGAGGCCGCCCGCCAGGTGAGCAGCCTGGAGGAGCAGACCCCGATGTACGAGAAGATCAACGACGACATCGCCAAGTTCGTCCCGGCTGTGCCGCTGGCCCACCCGGCGCCGTCGCTCGCCTTCTCGGACCGCGTGGAGTCATACCCCGCCTCCCCCGTGAACGACGAAGTGTTCAACCAGATCAAGCTCAACAAGTAGCGGCGAACCGGACCGGGATCCAGCTTGGCTGGGTCCCGGTCCGTTCTGTCCTTACCTTTTCCGCAGCCGCACAACCGGCTGAGAAAGGACACTCGTGCTGCGAGTTATAGGCAAGCGCCTGTTAATGCTGATCCCGACCCTGATCGGCTTGTCCATCCTTCTGTTCATCTGGGTCCGCAGCCTTCCCGGCGGCCCAGCCACCGCTCTCCTGGGCGACAAGGCCACCCCTGAGGCCATCGCACGGATCAACGAGGCCTACGGCTTCGACCGGCCGCTCATCGAGCAGTACTTCACCTATGTAGGCAAACTGCTGCAGGGCGACTTCGGCGTCTCCACCGTCACCGGCCGCCCGGTGCTGGAAGAATTCGCCACCCGGTTCCCGGCCACCCTGGAACTCGCTGCCGTCGCCCTCATCTTCGCGATCGGCATTGGCATCCCCCTCGGCTACCTGGCAGCCCGGCACTATGGCAGGTTCTGGGACCACTCCTCCGTGGTGCTGTCCCTGATCGGCATCACGGTTCCGGTGTTCTTCCTGGCCTTTATCCTGAAGTGGCTTTTGGCCATCCAGATTCCGCTCTTCCCCACGGACGGGCGGCAGGACCCCAGAATCAATGCCACGCACGTGACGGACTTCTATGTCCTTGACGGATTACTGACCCGGGAATGGGACGCATCATGGGATGCCCTGATGCACCTGATCCTGCCCGGCATCGCCCTGGGCACCATTCCGCTGGCAATCATCGTGCGCATCACCCGGGCCTCCGTCCTGGAGGTCCAGGGCGCGGACTACGTCCGCACCGCCCGGGCGAAGGGCCTGATGGAGCGCACCATCCGCAACCGGTTCGTGCTGCGCAACGCCATGCTTCCCGTTACGACGACGATCGGCCTGCAAACCGGGCTGCTCATCTCGGGTGCGGTGCTGACAGAAACAGTCTTCGCCTTCAGCGGGGTTGGCAGATTCCTGCGGGATGCCATCTTCAACCTGGACTACCCCGTGCTGCAGGGCTTCATCATTTTCATCGCCGTAGCGTATTCACTGATCAACCTGCTGGTTGATGTGTCCTACGGCTTCATCGACCCGAGGGTGAGGGTGCAATGAGTACAGTTCTTCCCCCTCCTTCCGGCGGGGCAGTCCGCCCCGATGAACCCTCAGCCCCGGACACGCGCGGGAGCGGAATGTGGCAGGACGCCTTCCGGCGGCTGCGCCGCAACCCGGCTGCAATCGCGGGCGCAGTCATCGTGGGCCTGTTCATCCTGGTTGCCATCTTCGCGCCAGTCCTTGCTCCCTACGGCGGCGAGGAACTGCCCGGGCGCACCCAAATCACGCCGACGTCGATTCCCGGCCCGGGCGAGGTGGAAGGTTATCCCCTCGGCCTCGACAGGTTCGGCGGAGACGTCCTCTCCAAGCTCATCTGGGGAGCACGCGCTTCGCTCCTGATCGGTGTCATCTCCACGGCCCTGGGCCTGCTGGGCGGCATGCTGCTCGGCGTCATCGCCGGCGGTTTCGGCGGCTGGATCGACAACGTAATCATGCGGTTTGTCGACATCCTGCTCTCTGTCCCGAACCTGCTGCTGGCAGTAAGCATCGCAGCGGTGCTGGGGCAGACACCGACTGCGGTGATGATCGCCATCGGCGTATCCCAGGTGCCCATCTTTGCGAGGCTCCTGCGCTCCTCGATGATCAGCCAGCGCGGAGCGGATTACATCCTGTCCGCGCAGGCGCTGGGCCTAAGCACCCGGACCATCACCATGAGCCACCTGCTGCCCAACAGCGTTGGGCCCGTCATCGTCCAGGCGACGCTGACCCTGGCCACCGCGGTGATCGACGCCGCGGCGCTGTCCTTCCTGGGGCTCGGCGGCGGACGCCCGGAAAGCGCCGAATGGGGCCGCATGCTGACCTCCGCGCAGAACGAGCTGTCCGTGGCACCGCAGCTGGCGTTCCTGCCGGGCATCTGCATCGCCATTACGGCTCTTGGATTCACGCTGCTGGGCGAGTCCCTGCGTGAAGCCCTGGATCCCAAGACCCGTCGCAAGTAAGCCAGCCGGAACAGAATGGGCCCGCATCCCCAGGATGCGGGCCCATTCGCTTGCAGGCTAGGAAGCCAGCTCGTCCTGGATGTTCAGCTCGTTACCCGGGATCGAGGCCAGCAGTTTGCGGGTGTAGGGGTGCCGCGGATTCTGGAACACTTCCTCCGACGTCGCTGCCTCCACGAGTTCGCCGTCCTTCATCACGCACACATAGTCCGAAATGAGCCGTACCACGGCCAGGTCATGGCTGATAAAGAGGTAGCTCAGTCCCAGGTCCCGCTGCAGGTCTCCGAGCAGCTTGAGGATCTGCGCCTGCACCAGCACATCGAGCGCGGAGACGGGCTCGTCACAGATGATCAGTTCCGGTTTCAGGGCCAGTGCCCTGGCGATCGCGACGCGCTGCCGCTGCCCGCCGGAAAGCTCTGCCGGATACCGGCGCAGCATCGAAGCCGGAAGGGCCACCTGCTCCATCAGTTCGCGGACCCGGGCAGACCGCTCGGAGCGGTTGCCGCGATTGTAGGTCTTCAGCGGCTCTTCCAGGATCCGCTCAATGGTGAACATGGGGTCCAGCGAGGAATACGGGTCCTGGAAAATGGGCTGGACGCGCTGGCGGAAATCGCTGAGCCTGCCCTTCTGCAGGGTGGCGATGTCCACGCCGTCGAACGTCATGGACCCGCTGGTGGGTTCAACCAGCTTCAGCAGCATCCGTGCCGTGGTGGTCTTCCCCGACCCGGACTCCCCCACAATGGCGACCGTGCGGCCGCGCGGAATCTCCAGGCTTACGTTCTTCACGGCATGGAAGTCCCCGGACTTGCCGCGGATCTTGTACACCTTGTTCAGGTCCCGGATTTCGACGATGTTATCCGTTGCCGTCTGTGGCCCGGTTCCTGCCGGGGCGTCAGCGGACGACGGCGTGTCCTCCACTACGGAAAGCCGTTCGGCAGCGGGAGCAGCGAAGGCCCCCGGACGGAGCCGGACCGCGGCGACACTCGGCGCGGCGCTGACAAGGGACTGGGTGTAGGGATGCTGCGGGTCTTCGAGCAGCTGCCGGGCCGGGCCGGTTTCCACCACTTCGCCGCGGTGCATAACCACCAGCTCGGAGGCACGTTCGGCGGCGAGACCCAGGTCGTGGGTGATGAGCAGGACCGAGGTGCCAAGCTCGTCAGTCATCCGGCCGATCTGGTCCAGGATCGTCCGCTGCACCGTGACATCCAGTGCGCTTGTCGGTTCATCAGCGATCAGCAGGCGCGGGCGGCAGGCCAGCCCAATGGCAATCAGGGCCCGCTGGCGCATACCGCCGGAAAACTCATGCGGATACTGCTTGGCCCGCTCGGCGGCATCGGGAAGGCCCGCGGCCGTCAGGACCTCGATCACCTTGCTGTCCACGTCCCTGGAAGTAGCCATGCCGTGCACCAGC
Organism: Arthrobacter sp.; assembly: GCA_040274025.1. GTDB lineage: Bacteria > Actinomycetota > Actinomycetes > Actinomycetales > Micrococcaceae > Arthrobacter_B. The sequence goes on from JBELZL010000056.1 coordinate 12,225, forward strand.
AGGGTCTCCGCCACCTGCGTGCCGATCCTGGTCACCGGGTTGAGGTTGGACATGGGGTCCTGGGGCACCAGCCCAATGGATCTTCCCCGGATCGCCCGCATCTTGGATTCCGGGAGTCCCACCAGCTCCTGGCCGTCGAACCGGATACTGCCGGATGAGACCTTGCCGTTGCCCGGCAGAAGCCCGATCACCGCCATCGCCGTCGTAGATTTTCCGGATCCGGATTCGCCCACGATCGCCAGGGTTTTCCCGGCACCGAGGCTGAATCCGGCCTTGCGTACCGCCTGCACGGGGCCATCCATGGTCTGGAAGCCGACGGCGAGATCGGTCACTTCGAGCAGCGGAGATTCAGGGCTGGTTTCAGTCATTTCCATATCCTGCCTTACCAAAGCCCCATTGTGAGGCAACTCTCACCCGCCTTTACCGGTTTTTTATCATTTAGACTAAGAAATCCACCGCCCCAGGCCGGGATGGTGCGTGCCTCAAGGAGAACCCAGCAGCTGTGACTACTTCCACCACGCGGCGCTCCGTGATCAAAGCGTCCGCCATTGCCGCCGCGCTCGCCCTGACCGGGTGCACCGCTGCACGGCCGGAAGAAGTGTCCCCCAGCGGATCGCCCTCCGCGTCCGATCCGGCCGGACCTGCTGCGGCTTTCACCTTCGCCACCGCAGCGCGTCCCACCGGTCTTGACCCCTTCCTGGCTGTGGACACCGAATCGCACCGCGTGACCCGCCAGATCCTCGAGACACTGGTCGGCGTCGATCCGCTCACATCCGCTCCGGTGCCCGCGCTGGCACAGGAATGGAAAGAATCCGGAGAAGGCCGGACGTACGAATTCACCCTTCGCCGCGGCGTCACCTTCCACGACGGCACACCCTTCAACGCGGAAGCCGTGTGCGCAAACTTTGAGCGCTGGTACAACCTGCCGGAGTCGGCCCGGGGACCTGAAGTCCTGATGTTCAACTCCGTCTTCAAGGGCTTCTCCGACACCCCGGAGCTGTCCGCCTTCAAGTCCTGCACCCCTGCCGGCGAGTACACCGTCCGGCTGGAACTGAACACCCGCCTGCCCGGACTCATCCCCGCGCTGGCATCACCCGAATTCGCCATCTCCTCTCCCCAGGCCCTGAAGCGCGGAAACGCCGACGAACTCGACCAGGAGCGGAACGGCACACTGCTCTCCGCCTACGGCCAGCACCCGGTGGGAACCGGCCCGTTTATGTTCGCCAGCTGGGTGGAGGATGAACTGACACTGGTTTCGAACCCGGACTACTGGGGAGACCGCGGCCAGATCCGTGACCTGGTGTTCCGCACCATCACCAGCCCCGAGTCCCGGCTGCGCGCGCTGAAGAACGGTGAGGTGGACGGCTACGACCTGGTGACAGTCTCCGACGTGGGAGAACTGGCCCGAGCCGGCATGCAGATCCTGCAGCGCGACCCGTATTCAATCCTCTACCTGGGAATCAACCAGAACTTCCCCGGGCTCGATGAGCCCAAGATGCGCCAGGCCATTGCCCACGCCATCGACAAGCCCGCCCTCATGGACGGCCTGTTCCTCAACGGCACCAAATCAGCCAACCAGTTCCTGCCGGAGAAGCTGGGACTGCGCTCCGAGAACGTGACCAACTACGGCCACAATCCCGAGCGCGCGCAGGAACTTCTCAAAGAGGCGGGCTACGCCGGCGAAGAGCTGCCCTTCTACTACCCGCGCCGAGTCACCCGGGCGTACCTGCCCAACCCGGAAAAGGTGTACGCCGAGCTGAGCCGGCAGCTGACTGCGGCCGGTTTCAACATCCGGCCGGTGCCGATGGAATGGTCCGAGGGCTATCTGGAAGCTGTCTCGAAGAACGGGGACCGTGCACTCCACCTGTCAGGCCTGTCCGGCAGCTATATGGACGCGGACAATTTCGTGGGCACCCTGTTCGGCTCCTACACCGAGGAATTCGGTTACGACGACGCCCAGCTCTTCACCAAGGTTGACCGGGCCCGCACGCTTGCCGACGCCGATGAACGGGCCGAAGCCTACCGGTCCATTTCGGACCGCATTTCCACCCGGGTTCCGGCGGTACCGCTGGCATTCCCCATCTCTACCCTGACGGTCTCCGCCCGGGTGGCGCAGTACCCCACCTCTCCGGTCCTGAACGAAGTCTTCAACAACATCCGCCTCACGGACTAGCGTGTAACTGGCGGACCCGTGACAGACTCCGCCGAATTTTAGTAAGCACCGCTGTGAGAGATAGGCTTCAAAGGCTAGCGTCCACGTGAGTTGGAGATATGAAGTTGACTGCTGAGAGCCCGGCGGAGAAGTCCGCAAACAGAACTGATGTACTGCTGATCGGCGGCGGCATCATGAGCGCAACCCTAGGGGCGTTCCTGAAGCAGCTGGCACCGGACTGGGACATTTCCCTTTATGAGCGGATGGACCGCGCCGGGACCGAGAGTTCCGACCCCTGGAACAACGCGGGCACCGGCCATGCGGCACTGTGCGAGCTGAACTACAGCCCCGCCGGCCCGGACGGCACCGTTGATCCCGCCAAGGCGATCGGCATCAACGAGCAGTTCCAGGTCTCCCGGCAGTTCTGGGCCCACCTGGTGGACCAGGGCCACATCTCCGGCGGCTTCATCAATCCGCTTCCCCACATGAGCTTCGTTTGGGGAGACGCGCACTCTGAGTACCTGCGCAAGCGCTGGGAATCCCTCAGCGCCCAGCCGCTGTTCAAGACCATGGAGTTCTCCGAGGACCACAGCAAGATCGCCGAGTGGGCCCCGCTGCTGATGCAGGGGCGCGATTCCGGCCAGCGGGTGGCTGCCTCCCGCGTTGCCGGCGGCACCGACGTCGACTTCGGTGCCCTGACCCGGGAACTGGTCAATTATCTTGGGGCAAACGGCGCCGAACTGAACTTCGGCCACGAAGTCACCAACCTCACCCGGAATTCCGGCGGCGGCTGGGACGTCACGGTCCGCAACCGTGCCACGAAGACCTCCCGGACCGTCTCGGCCCGCTTTGTGTTCATTGGCGGCGGCGGCGGCGCACTGCACCTGCTGCAGCGCTCCGGCATCCCGGAGGGCA
>JBELZL010000057.1:0-15087 GCA_040274025.1 Arthrobacter sp.
GCCCCGCGCGCGGGCGGGGTTGTTCGCCGGGGGGGGGCCGGCACCCCCCTGGGGGGCCCGGCCCCGCCGTCTTACCTGGTCAACTGATGCCCGCCGCTAGGCGGCTGCCACCGGGAACCGTTCCCACACGCGGTGCTGTCCAAGCAGGGTGATCAGGCCGGGCACCAGCTCGTCCGGGGATTCGACCAGGATGCCCGGAGCGTCCTCCGGAATCCCGGAGGCTCCCAGCACGCCGGCACCGCTGCCCCAGGCGCCGAGCGCCTTCGAGTGGCGGTAGGCCTCCGTAAGCAGGATGGCCACCCGCGGATCGACCGCCGGGTGTCCGGCCGGGTTCCCGGCCTTGGCGTCCAGGCTGTCCACCGCATCGGTGCCGTATTCACCGGAGCCGGCGACGATCACGGCGTCGAACTCAGTGGAGCGCGCGGTCAGGTACGTGCGCTGGACCGGAATCTGGCCGCCCAGCATACCGCCCTGCGGCGCGATGACCAGCGGGACCATGTCCGCGGCGTCGATGGCTGCGCGGATGCGGGCCAGGGCCGCAAGGTCCGTGCTGCCGTCGGCGAGAATGCCGATGATCCGGCCGTCCACAGGCCAGGTGCCGCCGACCTGCTGCAGCGCAGGACTCGGGTCCGCATCCTCAACCTTTACCGTGGGACCCGGAGCCGGAAGGCCGAGGCCCGCTGCGACCTCGGCAACCAGCCGTTCGTCGATGTTGGCGAGCGCCTGGAGCTGGCGGAGCTTGATGTTCTCCTCGTAGCACTTGCCGAGTTCGAACGTATAGGCCTGGATAACGTGGTCCTGCTCCACCGGGGTCAGCGAACGGAAGAACTGCCGCGGCTGGCTGTAGTGGTCGTCGAAGGTCGCCGGGTTCTCCCTCACCTTGCGGGATTTTGCCACCGGCGCCGGCACATCGATGAAGGCGCCCATGTCCGCACCGGCGAGGAACGGGCAGCCGCCGTCCAGGGAATTGGGCTGGTATGGAGCAACTCCGCTGTGCACGGCATCCTGGTGGAACCCGTCGCGGTGCATGTCGTTGACCGGCGCGTGGGGCCGGTTGATGGGGATCTGCGCGAAGTTCGGGCCGCCGAGGCGGGTCAGCTGCGTATCGATGTAGGAGAACAGCCGGCCCTGGAGCAGCGGATCATTGGTGACGTCGATGCCCGGCACAAGGTGACCGGGGTGGAAGGCAACCTGTTCCGTTTCGGCGAAGAAGTTGGTCACGTTCCTGTTCAGCGTCATGGTGCCGATGACCTGCACCGGAGCCAGCTCCTCGGGCACGATCTTGGTCGGATCCAGCAGATCGATACCCTCGAACATCTCATCTTCGGTGTCCGGGAAGACCTGTACGCCCAGGTCCCATTCGGGATAGGCGCCGGCTTCAATGGCATCCGCGAGGTCCCTGCGGTGGTAATCCGGATCCATGCCGTTGATGATCTGTGCTTCCTCCCAGACCAGGGAGTGCACGCCGAGGCGCGGCTTCCAGTGGAACTTCACCAGGGAGGTCTCCCCCTTGGCGTTGACTACGCGGAAGGTGTGGACGCCGAAGCCCTCCATTGTCCGATAGGAGCGCGGAATACCGCGGTCCGACATGTTCCACATGGTGTGGTGCTGTGCTTCGGTGTGCAGCGAGACGAAGTCCCAGAAGGTGTCATGCGCGCTTTGCGCCTGGGGAATTTCCCGGTCGGGATGCGGCTTGCCGGCGTGGATGACGTCCGGGAACTTGATGGCGTCCTGGATGAAGAAAACGGGGATGCTGTTCCCAACCAGGTCGAACGTTCCCTCGTCGGTGTAGAACTTGGTGGCGAAGCCGCGGGTGTCACGCACGGTGTCAGCGGATCCCCGGGAGCCCAGCACGGTGGAGAAGCGGACGAAGACCGGCGTCTGCGCATCGCGGGCGAGGAAGCTCGCCCGGGTTATGCCCTCCGCCGCTCCGTTGGCAATGAACACGCCGTGTGCTGCTGCGCCTCGGGCGTGGACCACACGCTCGGGAATGCGCTCGTGGTCAAAGTGCGTGATCTTCTCACGCAGGTGGTGGTCCTGGAGAAGTACCGGGCCGCGCGGGCCGGCCTTGAGGGAGTGGTCCGTGTCCCGCAGCCGTGCGCCCTGCGCCGTTGTCAGGTAACGCCCGGACTGCGCGTTGGAGGTCTTGGGCGCTCCCGTGGGAACACCGGTGGGAGAGACCGTCTCCGGAGCGTCCTGGTCCGGCTTCGGCGGCAGCGGATCGTGCGGCTCCGTGGGCTCGGCGAGCGAAGGTTCCTGCGGTGCGGGAGCGCCTGGAATGGGAAGTCCGTTGGCTGATGTGTGATCTGACATATGGCCTCCATCTAGTGGAACTTTATTGCTGCACCGGGGGCGCAGCTCCAAGTAGAGCCTACCGAAAAATTAGTAAGGGTACTTAACATGCGACCCTACGGCGGGCCTGTGGCCTTACGCAAAAAGAGGGCAACGCAAAGGACGGACCCGCCTGTAGGGGGGAGCACAGGCAGATCCGTCCTTCATGGGGATTTCTCCCCATGCCGTCCGAGCACCCGGCCCCTCAGCGGACCGGCCATTCAGACGGACATTCATGGCCCCGGCAGCTCTGGCCGGGCTTTCACCGCAGTGCGGCTGCTACTCCCACAGGCAGTCGGCCCAGGCAGCGTCCCTCAAGTAGTCCCTTGCCGGCCCTACGCTCCAAAGCTCGCCACGGGATTCGACGTAGCCCATGCCGCGCATATCCTCGACAGTTCCCTCGTCGCAGCCCAGGACCGTACCCAGATCCTTGTCGTCATCAGCCAGAACTACTTCATTACGTTGCGACACCGTGACCGCCTCCTTCTCCTTGACGACTCCCCCCGGTCCATCCGGGAGAGTTAGTGCTTATCCAGGAGCATGGCTTCGCGCTCCGTGCTCCACGTCCTGGCGTACAGCCCCATGGCGGCTTCTTCGCGAAGGGAGAGCCCGAGCCGGTTCAGCAGCATGTGCGCCTGGTAAACCGTCAGGTGCTGGGCACTGCGGCTAACGCGGGCCTTGTCTGCCCGGTAGAGGTAGGTGTCCATGGTGCGGAACCAGCGGCGGCGCCAGTTCTCCACGGCCGATTCGGCTGCCGTGGCTGCCATCAGCCGGTGAGTTGGCATCACCTTTGCACCCACCTGGACTGTCATAGCCTGACGGACGCTCGCTGCCCGCGGGCCGAAGCCGGCAGTGCAGCTGCGCAGGTGGCTGTCCCAGTAGTAGTCCCAGGAAAGCCGGCGGCGGTCGGGCCAGCTGGAAGCCCGCGGCCCCTTCATCATGCTGCGTGCGGAATCGAAGAGCAGCAGAGAGCCAAGGGCCCACCTGTTCTGCACCTTCGGGAACCGGGCCGTTGCCCAGGTACCCAGGTCCGAGGACAACTCAAAGACTTCTTCCGCGAGGGCCAGTCCCTCAACTCCGCCGTACTTGGCAAGATCCGCCTCGATCCGCGGATCCTGCTGTTCCATTCCGCCCGGGCTCAGCCGGTCAGAGGCCGGGTCCCCGAAGGCGTGCGTTACGGTCAGGTGCCCGATGACGCCGCTCGCCTGCTCCTGAAGAGCCACCAGCAGGGACTTGAGCCGATCCAGGGTCTCCTGGGGTGCCAGGACCTTCATGCGCACATGGGCGTTCGCGGGCTCAGAACAGCGGGTGTAAAACCACCGCTGCGCCCCCCATAACTGGGCCTGCGCCGCCAGCGGGGTAACCAGTTCTCCAATGATGCCGTCCGCTACATCGAAGCCGCCGGTATAGATGGATAGGGTCCACCAGTGAGTGCTTGCATTAGTTCGCGAGGCGTTTCGAACTGCTGTTAGCTGGCTCATGGCGTTCTTCCTCCGGGTTCAAGTCTGGTTACCACCGCTGGGGCGGGTCTAGATGTGTTGCTGGTTGGTTCACCCCCCAAAAAGAGGGGCCAAATTTAGAACCATTCCCAGCTCTTGATGGAAACCGGTGCAGTTGCCTTCTTCATGGTCGTATCCCCTCTTTTTTGGTTCGGCTGGTTGCACAGCCGGTCGTGTTTGACTCCGAAAGCTTCCCCCGCGCCGGAACGGCCTGTCCACCGTTACCAATTTCAGCTTCCTGTCATGTCCGGTTGGTGCCCCCAGAGCTGCCGGACCTGCTTCGCTGAAACCCCGGATCAGCTGAAAACGTGCGGATTCCGGGCTTTTGGGTACCGAACTACCTAAAGAGGGTGGAGAATGGCATTAAGCTGCCATGTCATTCTCTCCGGGTTCCAATATTGGGCCGGAACGCCTTGGCCCCGGGACAGGCAGCGAACCGGAATTCAGTGCCGCGCGGGGCGCGCCGGGACTGGACCCGGCCCCGCAGTTGGAGGAGGAAGACTTGCTCGATCAGGTGTCGGTTGAGGTGTACCGCTACGCGGTCTCCCACCCGGGTTGGACCCCTGCCGAGGCATCAGACGCACTCGGCTACACGTCGCGTGCCATTGACCGTGCCGTGGAGGAACTGCAGGCCCGCTGCCTGCTCTTCGCGGAAGGCGCACAGAACCCTGTCTACACCGCTGTCTCCCCCGACGTCGCACTGGCAGAGCTGGTAGATCCGGACGAACGGGCGATGCTGGAACTGCGCGCCAGCATCGGAGCGAAGCGGCGCGAACTGGCCAGCCTGGTCCCCACCTTTGCCGAGGCCCGCCGTCAGGTTGCCGCGGACGCGTCGGTGGAAGTCCTGGAGGATCCGGAGCAGGTACAGCGGGTCCTCATCGAGTACGGCCGTTCGGCTTCAGAGAGCGTGCTGATCGCCAGGCCCGGGCACGGGTCCAACGCGGACTTCCAGGAAGAGAGCGTGCAGAAGGACCTGGACCTGCTGCGGGCGGGGGTAAAGCGCCAGACCCTGTACCACTCCAGCACGCGGGACCATGTGCCCACCTGCAAGGCTGTGGAACGTATCAGCGAGGCCGGCGGAGAGTTCCGCACCCTGCCCTATGTTCCGCTGCGCACACTCATTTTCGATGACAAGGTGGCGGTGGTGGCCCGTCAGCTTCACACGTATGACCGGGCCGGGCTGGTGATCCGGGATCCGAACCTTATTGGCCTCTTTACCAAGCTGTTCGAGTTCGCCTGGAGCCTGGCGGAACCCTTCCTCGCGGACGACCCGGGCAAGCAGGGCCTCAACAGCACCCAGCGCTCTGTGCTCGCCGGCCTGGCCGCCGGGCACTCGGATGAGGTCATCGCCCGAAGGGTGGGGATCAGTGTCCGGACCTGCCGCCGGCACATTGCCTGGATGCTGGAGGAGCTCAAAGCCGAGAGCCGCTTCCAAGCGGGAATCAAGGCGCACAAGGCTGGGTGGATATAGAAAACTTGTGTTGCTTACCGGTCAACTTCAGTGCCATGATGTGGCATGACTTTTGAGGACACAACGGGGTCGGTGCTGACCCCGGAAGCGCAGGTGGCACTCGAGAGGGCCGCCGGCTCCGCCCACCGGCACTACGAACTCCTTTCGGACCGCGCGTTCCACATCAAGCAGTCGGCCGTCCGGGACGTCTTCGATATTTCAATCCGCCCGGGCCTCATCTCCCTGGCCGGTGGCAGTCCTTACCTGCAGGAACTGCCGCTGGAGGAGCTCGCGGAGACCACCGCTTCGATCATCCGGAACCACGGCCTCGCTGCACTGCAGTACGGCCCCGGCCAGGGCCTTGAGGAACTGCGCGAACTGGCGTGCGAAGTCATGGCGGCAGAGGGAATCCTGGACGCTGATCCGGCCGACGTCGTCATCACCACCGGTTCCCAGTCCGGACAGGACGTGGCAGCCAAGGTCTTCTGCAATCCCGGTGACGTAGTGCTGTGTGAGGATCCCACCTATGTGGGTGCCCTAAACGCCTTCGAATCCTACGAAGCGGATATCCAGCCCGTCGCGATGGATGCAGAGGGACTGATCCCCGAGGCCCTCCGGGAACGGATCAGCTCGCTGCGCGCCGCCGGCAAGACCGTCAAGATGCTCTACACGATCCCCAGCTTCAACAACCCCAGCGGCATTACGCTCTCCGCCCGGCGGCGGGCGGAAGTGGTGCGGATCTGCCGCGAGAACAACGTCCTGGTGCTGGAGGATAACCCCTACGGGCTGCTTCGGTTCGACGGCGAGCCGCTGGCCCCGCTGCGGGCTTCCCACCCGGAGGACGTCCTCTACCTGGGGTCCTTCTCCAAGATCTTCTCCCCCGGGATGCGCCTGGGCTGGGCGCTGGTTCCCAGGCATCTTTTCCGCCGCTTCTATCTGGCCTGCGAGGCCGTGGTGCTCTGCCCCTCCCCCCTGACCCAAATGATCACTGCGGCTTACCTGCGGGACTTCGACTGGATGGGACGCATCCGCGACTCCCGCCGCCTGTATGCGGACCGCTGCGCAGCCATGCTGGGCGCACTGCAGGAGGAAATGCCCGACGGCGTCAGCTGGACGGTGCCCGACGGCGGCTTTTTTGTCTGGGTGAGCCTGCCTGAGGGCATCGACACCTACCCGCTGCTGGCAGAAGCCATCGATGCGGGCACGGTGTTCATTCCGGGTACGGCCTTCACCCCCGGGGATGAGCCCAGCTCCAGGCTGCGGCTGGCGTTCAGCGCCGTCTCGGAACAGGACATTGCTGAAGGAGTCCGGCGGCTGGCGCCGGTAATCCGGCGGGCAGTTGCCGCCGCCGGTACGGTTTAGCCCCGGCCTGCCGGGCTGGCCCCGGAGCGGGCCTACTTGCGCCGGCGGCGGTCGAAGATGGGCACCACAATCACGAACAGCACGGCCATGATGGCCAGCCGCCAGAGCATGCCCAGGTTCGGGAACAGGATAATCAGCAGGCTGGAAACAATGAAGGCGCCGACGAGGATCCAGGCCGTCCGCTTCCAGTCGATCTGCGGTCCTCCCCCGCGGTTTTCGGGTCCGGGATTCATTGCCATGGTGCTCCGATCGTTGGTTGCCTCATCGAGCCTAGTCCAGAAGCAGGGCAGGTTCCTCCAGGATGGCCGCGACGTCGGCCATAAAGCGTGCCGAAAGGTCCCCGTCGACCACGCGGTGGTCGAAGGAGCCGCCAAGGGTAGTGATCCAGCGCGGAATGACTTCGCCGTCGAGCACCCACGGCTTCTGTTTGATCGTGCCGAACGCGACGATCGCCACTTCACCGGGGTTGATGATCGGAGTGCCGGTGTCGATCCCGAGGGCGCCGATATTGGTGATGGTGAGTGTCCCGCCGCGCATGTCCGCAGGCGGAGTCTTGCCGGCCCGGGCGGTGGTCGCGAGCTCGTTGAGGGCTACCGCCAGTTCCTTGAGGGAAAGGTCCTGGGCATCCTTGATGTTCGGAACCATGAGGCCCCGGGGCGTGGCTGCGGCAATGCCGAGGTTCATGAAGTGCTTGACGTGGATCTCGTCCCCGGCCCAGGTGGCGTTGACGGAGGGGTTCCGTGCGGCGGCCCAAATGACGGCCTTGGCCAGGATCAGCAGGGGCGAGACTTTGATTCCTTCAAAATCCCGTGACGCTTTCAGCCGCTTGACGAATTCCATGGTCCGCGAGGCGTCAACATCCACGAAGATGCTCACGTGCGGGGCGCTGAAGGCGCTGTCCACCATGGCCTTGGCAGTGGCTTTGCGGACGCCCTTGACCGGGATCCGCTCAATCCGCCGCTCCTGCGGCTTGCTGGAGGAGGACCAGAAGGTGTCCGCGGAGTCGACCTCGGACTCGCGCTGGGCCTGGTAGCTGATCAGGTCCTGCTTGGTGACTTCACCGCCGGCGCCGGTAGCGGGGACGTCTGCGAGGTTGATGCCCAGATCCTTTGCGGCCTTGCGGACCGGAGGCTTGGCAAGCACACGCTGGACGAGCCGGTTGAAACGGTCCTGGACCGCGGCGCCGGCGGCAGCCACGGCGGCTCCGCGGGGATCGGTCCGGGCGGCGGTCCGCGGCGCCGGTGACTCCGGGGCGGGCTGCGCTGCCTTTTCCGGCCGTGCCGGGGCCACCGAATCCTGGGCGGGTACGGCACGGTTCCGGCGCGGACGCCGGCGCACGGCGTCAGCCTTCGGGCCTGTCCCGGTGAGTGACGCCGAGGGCGGGCCGTCGGCGGCAGCCGGTGCCGCCGTCGTCGTCTCCTGCTGTGCGGCGCTCCTGTCTGCCTTAGCCGGGGCGGTCTTTCCGGGGCCGCCGGCAGGGTTTACCTGGAAGATTGGTGTGCCCACCTCCACCGTGGTGCCTTCCTCGACCAGGATGCCGCTGACGGTGCCGGCGAACGGCGAGGGAAGTTCCACCAGTGACTTCGCGGTCTCGATTTCCACGATCACGTCGTTGATGGCGACCGTGTCGCCTTCCTTGACCCGCCACTGGACGATCTCGGCCTCGGTGAGGCCTTCCCCGACGTCGGGCAGTTTGAATGTTTTCTCAGTCATGGCATCTCGATCTGGCGTGGGCCGGAGGACCGGCGGCGGAAGCAACTCACAGGGCTCTGTCAGTAGGAGAAGACAGTGTCGAGGGCGTCGAGCAGCCGGTCGATGTCCGGCAGGTAGTGCTCCTCGACGGCGGCGACGGGGTAGGGCATGTGGAAGCCGCCCACGCGCAGGACGGGCGCTTCCAGATGCAGGAACGCCCGCTCGGCTACACGGGAGGCGATTTCGCCGCCGATTCCGCCGAAGGTGGGGGCCTCGTGCGTGACAATCAGGCGGCCGGTGCGGCGCACCGACTCGGTCACGGTGTCGAAGTCGATCGGGGAAATGGAACGCAGGTCGATGACCTCGACGCTGCGCCCGTCTTCGGCAGCGGCAACGGCCGCCGCCAGCGCTACGGGCACCAGCGGCCCATAAGCCACAATCGTGGCGTCAGTTCCGGCGCGCAGGATCTGCGCGGTGTACGGATCGCCAGACGGCGCGGAGGTGTCCACCTCACCCTTGAGCCAGTAGCGGCGCTTGGGCTCAAAGACGATCACCGGATCCTTGCCCTGCATGGCCTGCTGGATCATCCAGTAGCCGTCCTGCGGGCTGGACGGGGCGAGGATACGCAGTCCGGCGGTGTGCGCGAAGAGAGCTTCGGGGGATTCCGAGTGGTGCTCGATCGAACCGATGCCTCCGCCGTAGGGAATCCGGATGACAACCGGCGCACTCAGGGCACCCTCGCTGCGTGAGTGCATCTTGGCCAGCTGGGTGGTGATCTGGTTGAACCCGGGGAAGACGAAGCCGTCAAACTGGATTTCGCATACCGGGCGGTAGCCTCGCAGGGCCAGGCCGATAGCGGTGCCGATGATGCCTGACTCGGCGAGCGGGGTATCCATGACACGGTCCGTGCCGAACTCCGCCTGCAGCCCCTCGGTAATGCGGTACACGCCCCCGAGGGCGCCGATGTCCTCGCCCATCAGCAGGGTCTTGGGGTCTGCTGCCAGGCCTGCGCGCAGCCCGGCGTTGATGGCCTTGGCCATGGTCATGGTGCTCATGCGCCAACCTCTTCTTCGGTGTCAGTGGGGCCTGAGGCTTCCTTGGCGTCGGCGAACCCGTCCTCGTAGGCCTGGTGGAACGCCAGCTCCTCCGCGATGAGGGGGTGCGGCTCGGCATAGACGTCCGCGAAGGAGTCGGTGAACGACGGCGGCTCCATGGCCTGTACCTCTGCGCGCAGCTGTGCTGCCAACTCGTCTGCTTCGGCGGTAAGGGAGGCGAAGAAGGCGTCATCCCCGGCGCCGGTGGAGCGGAGGTGCTTTTCCAGGCGGGTAAGCGGGTCGCGGCCAATCCAGGCCTGCTCATCCGCGGAGAGACGGTATTTCGTGGGGTCGTCTGCCGTGGTGTGCGCACTCATCCGGTAGGTAAAGGCTTCGATCAGCACCGGGCCCTTGCCGCTGCGGGCGTGTTCCAGTGCCCAGCGGGTTACGGCATGCACCGCCAGGACGTCGTTGCCGTCCACCCGGATACCCGGGAACCCGTAACCCTGCGCGCGGTTGGCCAGCGGAATGCGGGACTGGACCTCGGTGGGGACAGAAATCGCCCAATGGTTGTTTTGGCAGAAAAAGACCACCGGGGCATCGTAGGACGCGGCGAACACCATGGACTCGTGGACATCACCCTCGGAACTGGCCCCGTCGCCAAAGTAGACAACGGCCGCGCCGGCGGGCTGGTTTGGATCTGCGGCGTGGTCCCGCGCCATGCCCATGGCGTAGCCGACGGCGTGCGGAACCTGGGCGGCCAGCACCAGTGTGTAGAGATGGAAGTTAGATTCCCGCGGATCCCAGCCGCCGTGCGAGATCCCGCGGAAGCGGCGGAGCAGGTGGGATAGTTTCAGGCCGCGGGTCAGGGCGACGCCGTGCTCACGGTAAGTCGGGAAAACATAGTCCTGGGCCGCCAGGGCACGGCCTGAGCCGATCTGGGCGCCTTCCTGCCCGGTGAGCGGAACCCACATCACCAGTTCGCCCTGGCGCTGCAAAGCGGTGGCCTCGGTGTCGAACCGGCGGATGAGGAACATGTCCCGGTAGAAGGAGCGCAGGGCCTCGTCGTCGACGTCCTCGGCGTACCGGCCGTACAGCTCGTGTCCGGTGCGTTCCCCTTCCGGGGTCAGCAACTGAACCATGCCGTCCGGTGCACTGCCGGGGGCAGGCACCAACGTCTCATTCAGCGCCGTCGAATCAAATTCGGTGGCGGGCAAGTGCTCCAGGGCCATACCTCTCCTCGCCGGGGCGGACTCAGGGCCCGGCCCCCGCTAGTAATATGCCGCAGCAGGAATATGTACCTGTGGTGGCATATATGTGGAAGTTACTTCCCACAGCCTAGCGAGGGCGCGGACCGTGAAAGCACTTAGGACACGCTAGGAAACCCGGGGCCCTTTTGTATAGGTTGCACATAAAGCGAGGAAACGGCTGTTGGCATCTTCCTCGCCGATCGTGACCCGCACACCCTCGGTACCGAAGGCACGCACCGCCAGCGCCTGCTGCTCAGCCAGCACTGCAAACTCGGGGGTGTCCTCCCCCAGTGCGAGCCAGACGAAGTTTCCTTCAGCCTGGGGAATGTCCCAGTCGAGGGCCTTCAGCCCCTCGACTACGCGGGTCCGCTCCGCGACCAGCGCTTGTATTCTTTCCACAAGTTCACCGTGGTGCTTCAGGGAAGCGATGGCTGCCTGTTCCGCGATCTGTGACACGGCAAACGGCACGGCGGTAACCCGGAGGAACTGCGTCAGGTGCGGGTGGGAAATGGAGTAGCCCACCCGGAGACCCGCCAGGCCGGCGCCCTTGGAGAAGGTCCTCAGGACCACTACGTTCTGGTGGCGGCGGTAAATCTCCACACCGTTGACCGCGTCCGGATCCCGGACAAAGTCCTCATAGGCCTCGTCGATCACCACGATCACGTCAGAGGGAACCTTCGCCAGGAAACCCTCGACATCCTCGGTGCTCAGCACCGGGCCGGTGGGATTGTTGGGGGTGCACAGCAGGACCATTTTGGTGCGGTCGGTAACCGCAGCGGCCATTGCGTCCAGATCGTGGCGCCCATCTGCGAGCAGCGGCACCTGCACGTTGCGGGCACCGGAAAGTCCCACTGAAATGGGGTACGCCTCGAAGGAACGCCAGGGGTAGATGACCTCATCCTGGGTGCCGTCTTCATTCTGCCCGGCAAAGGTGGCCAGCAGCTGGTTCAGCGCCCCCAGGCTTCCGCCGCCGGTGACGATGTCTTCAGCAGGGACATTCAGGAAGGACGCCAGTTCCATCCGCAGCGCCGTTGCCAGCGGATCGGGGTAGCGGTGCACGTTCGGGTGGGCAGCAATTGCTTCCAGAACTGAAGGCAGCGGCGGAAAGGGGTTCTCATTTGAGGAGAGCTTGTAGCTCTGGAGCCCTTCGATAGCCACGGGCGGTTTTCCGGCAGCGTAACGCGGCAGCCGGTCAACCACCGGGCGCGGACTAATGCCGGGCGCCGGATCAGCCACAGCTTTGGTGTCATTCTCGGTAGTGGTCATGGGTTAAGACTAGTCCGGATTTAGGAGTGCTGATGTGACGTGGTGCACAGCCGGATCCGGTATGGGACCGGCGGGTGCTTGGGGTGCGGCGGATGCTGTGCCAGCATTAGGGCATGCGTCTGGTGCTGAGAATCCTCATCAATGCCCTGGCCCTCTGGGTAGCTGCCTGGGCGCTGCCCGGGATCGTGGTCGGGGAGACCGGAACTCCGGCCACCGGCAACACCACCGTGGACATTGTGCTGGCGTACCTTTTTATTGGCCTGGTCTTTGGCGTGGTGAACGCCCTGGTGCGTCCGATCGTCCGCCTGCTGGCCCTTCCGCTGACCATCTTGACCCTTGGTCTGTTCACGGTGATCATCAACGCCGCCATGCTGATGCTCACGGCCTGGCTGACCAGTTTCACGCCCGTGCATTTTGAGATCGATTCCTTCTTCTGGACGGCGATCTTCGCCTCGATCATCATCAGCCTCGTCTCGCTGGTGGCCGGCTCCCTGGCCGGTACCCGGCGCTAGTTTCCGCCCGCCGCTAGTTTCCCGCCGAGCGCAGCTCCCGCGGCAGCGGCGGCTCAGGCAGATGGCTTGGCGGCCCCTTCGGCACCACCTGGATCGGCGGCCGGGAATTCTTCCGCCGGAACCGGTACAGCTCCCGGGTGGCAAGACTTCCCGCACCCACCACGGCACCCACGCCTGCCAGGGACGCCCGCAGCGAAGGATCGCCGCTGGCATCCGCGGCTGCAGCTCCGTCCAGATATACGGGCAGCTTGTGGGCCGGCCCCAGCCCGACAGGTCCCGGAAGTACCGGGGCGTCATCCGTCAGCGTCATGGTCACGCGGTTGAGTGCGTCTGGATTGGACGTGCCGTCCGCGCCGGGCACCCAGTCCTGTACATGCTCCAGATGCAGCGCCTGGATCTCGGGCGGGATATCAGCGTCCCCTGTCGGCGCAGCGGCGGTAAGCACATAGCGGACATCCAGCCCTGAGGATTCGCGCAGGTAGCCGGCAGCATGGGCGGCGTGGATGCCGCCCTGGCTGTAGCCAACCAGGATGACTGCATCCCCGGCTTCGGCCTTGGCCTGCCGGAGGGCCTCTGCCACGGCAACGGAAACGAAACGGCTGTCCGCAGCCCTGCCTTCGGCGATGCCGTAATTGTCGAAGGGGTTCTCCCCTGCCATCCGGCCGCCCGGCTGGGTTCCCGGCAGTGTCACGACGAAAACATCCGGCCCGCCGTGCGCCGGCTTCACGCGCAGCACCTCAACCACTCCCGGATCATTCTCCCGCAGCAGAACCGCGCTTCTCTCGAGTAGCCCGCCGGCGCTGCCGGACAGCGGGATCACTTTCCCTGCACCCTCCGATGCCCCGAGCTTCTCCACCTCGATCTCGCGGAGCGCCTTGGGACCACCGAGCACGGACGCCAGCACGCGCAGTGCTGCGACGTCGATGAACCTCAGCGGCAGCGACTCCACCGGCCCCAGCTTAGGGAATCCTCCCGGTCCGGGATCCAGGAGCACCATGCCGAGCGGCAGCAGTCCGGGCAGCCCGGAGAGACGTTCGGCGCGCCCCTCGGCTTCCCGGTACCTCTGCGCCGCAGAACGGAGTCCGTTTGCGGTGCCGTCCGCCGATTCCACGCATCCGCGGAGCAGGAATACAGCGCGGTCCAGTTCGGCTCCGGCTGCTTCGGCGGCGTGGGCAGGCTGTACTCGGAGCCAGCCCACATGCTCCCCGCGGATCCGCTTAAGTGCCGCGCCAATCTCCCGCAGGATCCCGGCGGCGGAATCCAGCCGGGCTGCCCGCGCCTCAAGGGCATCGAACTCCACCAGGATGGAGTTCTGTCCGCCGCGGACCGTATAGCCAGGCGCGGGCAGCGGACATTCGCCAATCATTCCTATTACCCCCAGACCTCGAACTGCTCCGTTGCGCATACCGTCCGGTGCGCCGCTGCCGCCCGTTCCAGCGCCTCCCGGCACGCTCCCAGCTCAATCGCCAAGGCATACAGGTGGTCCTGGAAGGCGCGCCCGGCCGGGGAACGCCACTGTTCGGTTCCTGTGTCCGCGAGCTCACGCTGCAGGCGGCCGAGCTCTTCGGCATGGGCCTCAAGCACCGCCGCCGCTTCCCCTGCCTTCTGTGCCTGAGCCGCCGCTTCCCCGCCTGCCACACTTGCTCCCTGCCTCTATGCAGCCGGCAAGTACGTCCTGTTCCTGCCGTCTGCCCGCGTGCTCCACCGGAAAGGCAACCGTAGGCCGGCACCCGGACTCCGGCGTCGTGCGCCGTCCGCATCCGGGGACACAGAACCGCCTTCCGCTGCCTTGTGGAGGAGCGGGCAGCGTCCCGTCATGAATCGGCCGCAGCGCGGGACCGTGGAAGAATTGGGCCATGGCCGATTCTTCTTCCGCACCCCGCGTGTCCCTTGCCTCCGTGACCCCCGCAATCGCGCTGGGCCCCCTGGACGGCAGGTACCGCTCCGCGACCGCACCGCTGGTCGACTACCTCTCCGAAGCCGCCTTGAACCGGGACCGCACGCACGTTGAGGTCGAGTGGCTGATCCACCTCACCTCAAACTCGGTCCTGCCCGGAACCTCGCCGCTGTCCGCCGAGCAGCAGGCGCAGCTGCGCGAGATCGTCTCCGGCTTCGACGGGAACTCCGTCAACGAGCTGGCCGAAATCGAGCAGGTCACCGTTCACGATGTGAAGGCCGTTGAGTACTACATTGGCCGGCGGTTGGCCGCGATCGGCATTGAGAACCTCACCGCGCTGGTGCACTTCGGCTGTACCTCGGAGGACATCAACAACCTTTCCTACGCACTGGGCGTGAAGGGTGCAGTGGAGAACGTCTGGCTGCCTGCCGCCCGGAAGATGGTGGCCCGGATCGCCGCCATGGCGGAAGAAACCCGGGCCGTGCCCATGCTCTCCCGCACCCACGGCCAGCCCGCCACCCCCACCACGCTGGGCAAGGAACTGGCCGTCACGGTGCACCGCCTGACCCGCCAGCTGGACCGCGTGGCCGGCACCGAATTCCTCGGCAAGATCAACGGCGCCACCGGTACCTACGCCGCGCACTATGCCTCCGTTCCGGGTGCCGACTGGCAGCAGGTCGCCAAATCCTTCGTTGAGGGACTGGGCCTGACCTGGAACCCGCTCACCACCCAGATCGAGTCGCACGACTGGCAGGCCGAGCTCTACGCGGACATGGCACGCTTCAACCGGATCC
>JBELZL010000058.1:0-14051 GCA_040274025.1 Arthrobacter sp.
CATGAGCAGATCAGCGGCGTCTACGCCTCGAACCTGATCCGGACGCAGCTCACTGCCACGCCCCTGGCCGATGCCCTGGCTCAGCCCATCGAGGTGCGGGACGGGCTGCGCGAAATCTCTGCAGGCAGCTTGGAAATGCGCGGCGACAGCGAGTCCATCCAGGCCTACCTGCGCACCGTCTACGCCTGGGTGCAGGGCGATATGTCCGTGGCGATGCCCGGCGGGCCGGACGGCGCAGAGACCCTGGGCCGCTTCGACGAGGTGGTGTCCGAACTGCAGCGCACCGGCCAGCAGACACCGGTTCTCTTCAGCCACGGCGCGATCATCCGTGCCTGGGCCACTTCCCGCGCCCGCAACGTGGGGCCGGACTTCATTGTCCACAACACGCTGAGCAATACCGGGATCGTGGTGCTTGAGTCCCGGCCGCGTCCCGAGGCACACGGGCATGCCTGGGAGCTGCTCACCTGGCAGGGGGAAGCCGTTGGCGGTCCGGCACTGGAAGATCCGGACGCCGACGGACCTGCAGCCCAGGACGTCGAGCTGGCGCCCTAAGGGCAGCTCAAACAGAACAACGACGGCTGCGCTTCCCGAATGGGGGAAGCGCCGCCGTCGTTTGCCGGCCATGCTGGCCCGGCGAAGGCCTAGCGGAAGTTGATGAACTGCAGGTCAACGTCCAGGTCCGCACCCTTCAGCAGCGCCATGGTGGCCTGCAGGTCGTCCCGGGACTTGGAGCTGACGCGCAGCTCATCGCCCTGGATCTGGGACTTGACGCCCTTGGGGCCTTCGTCGCGGATCAGCTTGTTGATCTTCTTGGCCTGGTCCTGGGCGATGCCTTCCTTCATGGAAGCCTCGATCCGGTACTCCTTGCCGGATGCGAAGGGCTCACCGTCATCGAGGGACTTCAGCGAGATGCCGCGCTTGACCAGCTTGGACTGGAAGACATCCAGGACGGCCTTCACGCGCTCTTCAGAATTGGCCTTCATCAGGATCTTTTCGCCGCTGAAATCGACCTCGGCGCCCACGCCCTTGAAGTCGTACCGCTGGGCGATTTCCTTCTGGGCCTGGTTCAGGGCGTTGGCGACTTCCTGCTTGTCGATCTTGCTGACGACGTCGAATGATGACTCGCTGGCCATAGTGCGCTCCTTAGGATCTGCTTTGGTAGTTGGAATCTCCTGCCCACCAGCCTAATAGGTGGGCAGCGCCGGCGGGCAGCCGCACCTGCTCACAGGAAGTACTCAGCCGCAGTGGACAGTCCTCCCATCTGGCTGGGAAAGGCTTGGAGGCATGAGCCCGCACCCCACTGATCCAAAGGAACCTCCGCGAGAAGCTGTGCCGAATCCAGCTGAAGACCATGGGCCGGCCCCGGTCCAGCCGGGTCTGCCGTTGCCGCCCGGAGCATCGGCACAGGTCTCCGCCGCAGCACCGAGGCGGTCTGCAGGAACCCGGCTGCGGCAGGTGGCGGCGTCCTCCATGCTCGCCGCTGTATCGGTGACCGGGGTCGCTGCGGCGGCGCCGGCGAGTCAGTCACAGGATGCCGCTTGGTTCCTCCCGGCCGAAGCCGGCGACGCCAGGTCAGCGCTGCCCGACTCGGCAGTCGTGGCGCGGGACAGTTCCGAGCGCCTGGCGGGTGTGCGGCGGGACCTCGCAAACGCCGTTGCGTGGGGCAGTGTGACGGCGGCGCAGGCGGAGCATTTCTACTCTCAGATCAGCGCCCGGATTGCCCGCGGACTCTAGCCCGGAGGCCCGATTCGATTCTTCGGCGAATGTTCTGTAAAGTTGTCTTGCCCGCGGTTACCGCGGACAAAGTCTTCGCAAGAAGGCCTTCGGCAGATTACCCGAGCGGCCAAAGGGGGCTGACTGTAAATCAGCTGGCAATGCCTACGGGGGTTCGAATCCCTCATCTGCCACCGAAGAAAAGCATCCCCGGTCTGAGGACCGGGGATGCTTTTTTGCTGCCCGGCGATGTCCGCCCAGGGGCTCCGAACCGCACCGGATGAAAATTTCGCCGCAAAAGTGCCCGTTATGGGCCCGCCCCCAAGAAGTAAGTCGCTAGGGCGTCTAGTGTCTCTAAGCATGAAAGAGGACCTGGCTCTGGACCGCCTTGCCGAACAGTTCCGGGAAGCGCTGCGCGAAGCCGTCTTCCTCGTACGCCACATGGACACGGAGTTCGGCATTACTTCCAATCAGCTGGGGACCCTGCGGATGGTCGCCGATGACGGCATGCGGGTCTCGGACATAGCCCGGAACCTGGGAGTCAAGGTTCCCAGCGCCACCGAACAGATCATCCGGCTGGAGCACGCGGGCCTGGTCCGCCGCAGTCCCGACCCGGAGGATTCACGCGGTGTCCGGGTCAGCCTGACACCCGACGGGCGCCGGAAACTGGCCGTCGAAACGGAGCGCCGGGAGTCGCTGCTCTCCGATCTGCTCGCCCGGCTGGGCGCCGGTGACCGCGAGAAACTCAGGGAAGCCCTCCCCGTCATCGCGAAGGTGACCCAGATGGGATCCTCCACTGTGAGCTGACGGCGCCCTTCACCGCAGAGCGAACAATTGCAGACATCACCGGCCTTGGGCTATAGCGTGGCCTGTATGGCAACTATTGACATCACCGAGGCAACGTTCCCCGAGACCATTGAGGAAAACGACATTGTGTTCGTTGACTTCTGGGCGGACTGGTGCGGCCCGTGCAAGCAGTTCGCACCGGTTTACGACGCCGTCTCGCAGCAGCACGAGGACATCACCTTCGCGAAGGTGGATACCGAGGCAGAACAGGGCCTGGCTGCCGCAGCCGGGATCACCTCCATTCCCACCCTCATGGCATTCCGCGAGAAGGTGCTGGTGTTCTCCCAGCCCGGCGCGCTCAACGCCAACCAGTTCAGCGAACTGGTTGAGGCCGTCAAGGGACTGGATATGAAGGCTGTCCACGAGCAGATCGCCGCACAGGAACAGGGCCAGTCTGCCGCAGGCCAGGACGGACAGGTCAGCTAGCGCTCCGCCGCCCCGCAGCTTAGACACGCAGCAGGGAGCTCCTCCAAAGCGGAGGAGCTCCCTGCTGCGCTTTAACCCGCCGGACCGCGCACTGAAAGAGCTTCCACCGGCCAATATTCGCCCTAGCCGCGGGCACTTTTGGGTTGTAGGCTCGGACAACCCGGGGGAGCTGCGCGGCCGCCGGCTGCCCGCCTGCCGGGGAACCCAGTCAACGACGACCAAGGTTACAAGGCGAGGAATACCAATGAGCGGTAATCGAGCAGTTGCTTATATCGAACCCGGTGTTGTGGAAGTCCAGGACATCGACTATCCCACCTTCGAGCTGAAGGACGGCCCGGGCGTCAACCCGGCCAACGTGGGCCGGAAACTGCCCCACGCGGCCGTCCTGAAGGTCCTGACCACCAACATCTGCGGTTCCGACCAGCACATGGTCCGCGGGCGCACCACGGCACCGGCGAACCTGATCCTGGGCCACGAGATCACCGGCGAGGTAGTGGAAACCGGACCCGACGTGGAATTCATCAAGGTCGGCGACGTGGTCTCCGTGCCCTTCAACATCTCCTGCGGCCGCTGCCGGAACTGCAAGGAACGCAAAACCGGGATCTGCCTGAACGTGAATCCAGACCGTCCCGGCAGCGCCTACGGCTACGTGGACATGGGCGGCTGGGTGGGCGGCCAGGCAGAGTATGCGCTGGTGCCCTACGCGGACTGGAACCTGCTGAAGTTCCCGGACCCGGACCAGGCGATGGAGAAGATCATGGACCTGACCATGCTCTCCGACATCTTCCCCACCGGCTACCACGGAGCAGTCACGGCAGGCGTGCGCACCGGCTCCACGGTCTACATTGCCGGGGCAGGCCCGGTGGGACTTGCCGCCGCCGCAGGCGCGCAGCTGCTCGGTGCCGCCGTTGTGATTGTTGGTGACCTCAATGAGGACCGGCTGGCGCAGGCGCGCAGTTTCGGCTGTGAAACCGTGGACGTTTCCAAAGGCGATCCCAGGGACCAGATCGAGCAGATCCTGGGTGTACCGGAGGTGGATTGCGGCGTGGACGCGGTGGGCTTTGAGGCCCGCGGACACGGGCATGGTGCCGGCCAGGAGGCGCCCGCCACGGTGCTGAACTCGCTGATGGACATCACCGCTGCCGGCGGCGCGCTGGGCATCCCCGGCCTTTACGTCACCGGTGATCCGGGCGGAGTGGACGAGGCGGCGAAGGTTGGTTCGCTGTCCCTCAGCCTCGGAACCGGCTGGGCGAAGTCGCTGTCCTTCACCACGGGCCAGTGCCCGGTCATGAAGTACAACCGGGATCTGATGATGGCCATCCTCAATGACCGGGTGCAGATCGCCAAGGCGGTGAACGCCACCGCCATTCGCCTCGACGATGCGCCGGAAGCCTACCGGGAGTTCGACTCCGGCGCGGCCAGGAAGTACGTCATCGACCCGCACGGCGTAACGGGGGCCAACGCCAACTAGGTTTCGTCCGCAAGCGGCCGCCGGGACGGCAGAAGCACAATCTGCGTTCCGGCGGCCCTTTGCGCGCCCGCATCTTCCGCCTGCCGGATTCGCCTCGCTAGACTCGATGCGCCGGAGATACCCCTGCAGACTCATGGACCTCCGACGGCGCCACTCATGCGGGACACGAGTTGGAAGCGGGGATCAAATGCGCGTACTTCTCACACGCCGGGACGGGTTTACCCCGCTCCGCAGGGACACGTCTGCACCGCCCGTGGCCAGCAGACCCGCGGACCGCCTCAGCGCCGGAGCCGCCCAGTGAACGGGGCAGATACCGCCTGGGTGCTGGTTTGTGCCGGCCTGGTGCTGTTCATGACGCCCGGGCTGGCGCTGTTCTACGGCGGGATGGTTCCCGTGCGGAACGTGCTGGCCATGATGATGCAGAACATCATTCCGCTGGGCATCATCACCCTCACCTGGGTGCTGGTGGGCTACACGCTGGCCTTCAGCAACCAGGGGAACTCCGTTCTGGGAGAGTTTGATGCCTTCGCGCTGATCGATGTGGATACACCCCAGTTCCACACTGTCGCGGCGGGAGTGACCATTCCTGCCCTGGCGTTTGTGGCTTACCAGATGATGTTCGCCATCATCACGCCTGCGCTGCTCACCGGTGCCACCGCCGGAAGGCTGAAGTTTGCCGGCTGGACGGTGTTCCTGGTGGTCTTCTCGATTGTGGTGTACCCGCAGGTTGCACGCTGGCTCTGGAATCCCAAGGGCTGGCTGGCGCAGCTCGGCGCCCAGGACTGGGCCGGCGGCTTGGT
The DNA here is from genome assembly GCA_040274025.1 of Arthrobacter sp. Classification (GTDB taxonomy): domain Bacteria; phylum Actinomycetota; class Actinomycetes; order Actinomycetales; family Micrococcaceae; genus Arthrobacter_B. Next base: position 5,257 of record JBELZL010000058.1, read on the forward strand.
GGTGCATGCCTCCGCGGGGGCAGCAGCCGTGGCCGTCCTGCTGGTTGTGGGACGCCGCCGGGGTTGGCCGAGCATCAAGACCTCGCCCAACAACCTGCCCCTGATGCTGGCAGGTGCCGGCATCCTGTGGTTCGGCTGGTTTGGGTTCAACGCCGGAGACGGCCTGCAGGCAAACGGCATCGCCGCCCAGGCGCTGGTGAACACCCAGGTGGCCGGCAGCTCCGCCATGCTCACCTGGCTGATCGTCGAACGGCTGACCAGCGGGCACTCCACCCTCGTTGGTGCGGTGTCCGGAGGCGTGGCAGGTCTGGCCACCATCACTCCCTGTGCCGGATTCGTTAGTACGGGATCGGCAGTGCTGATCGGGCTGATCGCAGGATGTGTCTGCTGTTTCGCGGTCCGGCTCAAGCACCTGCTCCGCTATGACGACGCGTTGGATGTGGTCGCCGTGCACTTTGTGGGAGGCGTGACGGGTACGTTCATGCTGGGGTTCTTCGCGGACAGCGAGGTGAATCCGGTCAGCGCGGACGGCCTGTTCGCCGGCGGCGGCGGGATCCTGCTGTGGCACCAGATCGTGGCGATCGTCTGTGTAGTGGTGTTCTCGTTTGTGCTTAGCTGGCTGGCTGCAGCCCTGATCAGCAGGATCATCGGCCTGCGCGAACCGGGCCCGGAACAGGATTCCCTGGACAAGGTGCAGCAGGGCCAGGCAGCCTATTCACTCAGCGGGGTCACTGCCCATCCCACCACCAGCGGCCGGGGTGCCGATGCGCCGCGGGACGAGGACGCGGCCCAGCCGGGGGATGCCCGGCATGTTATCAGCGCCATCGTCAACACCGGACGGATCGACGGACTGCGGGATGCACTGCTGATGGCCGGTGCCCGGTCCATCGAACTCATGGAAACGACGGTCTACACCGGGCGGGTCCATACCGAGGTCTTCCGTTCCGACATCCGGAAGCTGGACTTCGAGGACCGGATGCGCGTGTACACAGCGGTCGACGACGAGCATGAGGAAGCAGTGGCAGCGGTACTGCGCCGATTCGGAGCCGAGCCCGGATCGATCCACCGCCTGGAAATCAGCCCGTAGCTCTCCGCATTCCCGGGCCGCCGCGTGCGGCCCGGGAATGGCAGGTCAGCCGCGGTGCAGCGCCACCGGCTCGGCCAGCAGGGCGCTGAGGGATTCGTCCAGGTCCTGTTTGGCGGAGCCCGCCGCGTGCCGGGCCAGGTCTTCCTCGGAAGCCCACTGCTCGGTCAGGACAATCCGGTCTTCGGATTCCTCGGTAATTTCGTACCGGAGGCAGCCCGGCTCGGCCTGGACCTGCTCGATGGCGATCTCCAGGGCCAGTTTCACCCGGAAGAACTCCCCGGGGTTGGGAACGAATACGGCTGTCAGGTCTACGGGTGCGCTCATCTACCCAACTTTAGGCGAACCGGCCGCCCCTGGGAGCGGTCAGTGCCAGCGGTGGTCCTGCGGAGTCAGCCGGGGACCCCAGGCCTGTTTGCGGAACCCGGTTATTCCGATCAGGCGCACCACCCGCTGCCGGTGCCCGCGCCAGGGTTCCAGGAGTGCGAGCATACCGGCGTCGTCTGTCCGCTTTCCGGTCAGTGCGGCTCCGACCTCGGCCGCCAGATGGAAGTCCCCGACGGCAACGAGGTCGGCAGCGCCGTGCGTGCGCTGCAGGATTTCCGCTGCGCTCCACGGCCCAATGCCCGGCAGGGACTGCAGCTTGGCACTGACTTCTTCCCCGGCGGGCAGGGCGGCCAGGCGTTCCAGGCCCGACGCCGATGCGCAGGCACGCAGAATGGTCCGCGAACGGTGCGAATCAACGCCGGCCCGGTGCCATTCCCAGCTGGGCACCCTGCGCCACCCCGCGGCATCCGGGGGAAGCATCAGGCCCGGAGGCACGGGACCGGGAGCAGGTTCGCCGAAGCGCTGAACCAGGTAACGCCAGGCATGTACGGCTTCCATCTGGGTTACTTTCTGTCCCAGCACCACGGGCACGAGCGTCTGCAGCATGCGTCCGGTGCTGGGCAGCCGCAGGCCGGGATGGCGCCGCCGTGCTTCCCGCAGCGCTGCCGGCAGGGTCGCCAGGAAAGCGGGTTCATCGAAGGAGGACCAGTCGTCGTATTCACCGAGCAGCGCCGGAACAGAGGCGAGCGCCTCCGCGGCGCCGGCACCCCAGGCCTGGGCGGACACCCGCGCAGCCGAACGCAGGGCCCCCGCCTGCTGGGAGAGGAACAGCGTGGCCGGTCCGGAGCCGGTGCGCAAGGCCAGCCAGGCGCCGGCAGGAAGGATCCGTACCGTGGGATCGGCGGACCCGTGCGCCACGGTTCGCAGGGTGCGGGCGAGTTCCAGCGGGCGGGAGAATTCAAACTCGCCGCGACTGGAGGCCGAACCGGAAGACATGCCACCATGCTCGCACGTCCGGTATGAACTTCTGCCCCAAAACCACGGGGACTGTAAGCAAGTTTGCTACGCCGTGTTCAGCCCGGCCTGTTCCTTCGCGGCTCAGCCAGTAACGTGGTGCCCATGAAGTATGCCAACACTGTCCTGGACCTGATCGGCAACACCCCGCTGGTGAAACTCCACCACGTCACCGAAGGCATTAAAGCCACGGTGCTGGTGAAGCTGGAATACCTCAATCCAGGCGGTTCCATCAAGGACCGCATCGCCGTGAAGATGATCGAAGCGGCCGAAGCGGAAGGCAAACTCCGCCCGGGCGGCACGGTGGTTGAACCGACCAGCGGCAACACCGGCGTCGGCCTGGCCCTGGTGGCCCAGCAGAAGGGCTACAGCTGCATCTTTGTCACCCCGGACAAAGTCGGCGTTGAAAAGCGTGACGTGCTGCGCGCCTACGGTGCCGAGGTAGTGGTGACGCCCACCGCCGTCGCTCCCGAAAGCCCCGAGTCCTACTACGGTGTCTCCGACCGCCTGGTCCGGGAAATCGACGGCGCCTACAAACCGGACCAGTTCTCCAACCCGGCCGCACCGGCCAGCCACTACGAGTCCACCGGACCCGAAATCTGGAACGACACCGAGGGAAAGCTCACCCACTTCGTTGCCGGCGCAGGCACCGGCGGAACCATCACGGGCACCGGACGCTACCTGAAGGAAGTCTCCGCAGACCGCCCCTCCGGACCGGTGAAGATCATCGCTGCTGATCCCGACGGATCCGTGTACTCCGGCGGCACCGGGCGCCCGTACTTCGTCGAAGGCGTGGGTGAGGACATGTGGCCCGGCAACTACGATCCCTCTGTTCCCGACGAGGTGATTGCCGTCAACGACGCCGAGTCCTTCGCCATGACCCGCCGCCTGGCCCGCGAGGAAGGCCTGCTGGTGGGCGGATCCTCGGGTATGGCCGTAGTCGCCGCGCTGCGCGCAGCCAAGGACCTGGGTCCCGACGACGTCGTGGTGGTCCTGCTGCCGGACAGCGGCCGCGGCTACATTGGCAAGATCTTCAACGATGGCTGGATGAAGTCCCACGGTTTCCTGGCTGATACGGAACAGGACGCCACCGTCGCTGACGTGCTGGCGGCCCGCGGCGGTCAGAGCGCACCGTACGTGCCCAAGACCGCCACCGTGCTGGAAGCAGTTGAACTGCTGGCCCGGCACGGCAGCAGCCTTCCCGTGCTCGCGCACGAACCGCCCGCCGTCCTCGGGGAGGTGCACGGCTCTGTGGACGAGCGCTCGCTGACCGAAAAGCTCTTCCGCGGCGAAGCCAAGCCCGGCGACCCGGTCAGCGACCACCTCTCGGCCAAGCTGCCGCAGATCGGCGCCGGTGAATCCGTCTCCGCCGCCATGGAACGCCTGGCGGATGCAGACACCCTGCTGGTCGCCTCCGGCGGAACCTGGCACGGCATCCTCACCCGCCGCGACCTGCTCTCCTACCTCAGCGCCTAGGCGCGGCCCGCAGAGACAAACCCCGACCGCCGCCTAAGCCGGCACAGGAGGAAAAACCATGACCGAAGGCTTCAACACCCGCGCCATCCACGCCGGGCAGACCCCGGACCCGACTACCGGCGCCGTGATTCCGCCGCTTTACCAGAGCACTACCTACATGCAGGACGGCATCGGCGGACTCCGCAACGGCTACGAGTACGGCCGGGGGACCAACCCCACCCGGGATTCACTGCAGGCCCAGCTCGCAGCGCTGGAAGGCGGGCGCCACGCGTTCTCCTTCAGCTCCGGTCTGGCGGCTGAAGACGCCCTGATCCGTGCACTGCTGGCACCAGGTGACCATATTGTCCTGGGCAACGACGCCTACGGCGGAACGTACCGGCTGATCAACCTGGTACTTTCCACCTGGGGCATCACCAACGCGGCCGTGGACATGTCCGACCCTGCTGCCCTGGAAACGGCCATCGCCGCCGGAAACACAAAAATCGTGTGGCTGGAAACGCCGTCGAACCCGATGATGAAGATCTCCGACATCGCAGCTGTGGCGCAGGCCGCGCACGACGCCGGTGCCCTCCTGGTAGTGGACAATACCTTTGCGTCCCCGTACCTGCAGCAGCCGCTGGCCTTCGGCGCGGACATCGTGGTGCATTCGACCACCAAGTACATTGGCGGACACTCCGACGCGGTTGGCGGCGCAGTGATCCTGAACGACGACGCCGCGGCGGAGAAGATCGGGTTCATCCAGTACGCTGTGGGCGCCGTTTCAGCTCCGATGGAAGCCTGGCTCACCACCCGCGGCCTGAAGACCCTGGGCGTGCGGATGGACCGGCATTCCTCCAACGCCATGGCAGTTGCCAAATGGCTGCGCGAGCACCCCGCCGTCGAATCGGTGCTCTACCCGGGTCTGGAAGACCACCCCGGCCATGATCTGGCCAAGGCCCAGATGAAGGACTTTGGGGGCATGGTCTCCGTGAGCTTCAAGGGCGGAGAGGCGGCAGCCCGCAAGGTTGCCGAGTCCACGAAGGTCTTTACCCTCGCTGAGTCGCTGGGAGGGGTGGAGTCCCTGATGAACTACCCCTCGGAAATGACCCACGCCTCCGTGAAGGGAACTGAGCTGGCCGTGCCGGAGAACCTGCTGCGGCTCTCCGTGGGCATCGAGGACCTTGAAGACCTCATCGCTGACCTGGATCAGGCACTGAAGCAGCTCTAGGCCGGACTCCCGGGATCAGCGGCGCCCGGCCAGGCGGCGCCGCCGGACCTTGGGGTCCGTCTGGGCGTAGAACCGGGTGCTCTGCGGCAGCCAGAGCAGCACGGCACAGACCAGCAGCAGTGCCCCCAGGGCCATAAGGGAAGGGCCGCGGAACAGCAGCGGCACGCCGGCAATCAGTCCGAGCGTGGTGAGCGTTTCGCGGCTGCTTCGCTTCCCTGCGCGGAGCCGCAGCGCGCAGAAGGCCGTGAGGGCGCCCAGTACGATCCCCAGGATGCCAAGGGTGAGCAGGCCCTGGGAATCCTGCCGCTGTGTCTGGGCCGTGAACAGGAATGAGCCGCCGGCCAGGACCAGGACGACGGCGGCAACCAGCCACGCTGCCGCGGCCAGACGCATGGTTCCGGGCATCGGAGTCCGGGGATGTGTGTTGCTCAATGCTGGTTCTCCTTATCAGGGATCCCGCCGCCGGGGGCTGGGAAGCGCTTCACTGACAACGGTAGCGGCAGTCGCGTACTGCTGCCGGTGCGGGCTGTCCCGGGCGTCATGCTGCCCTCCAATCCGGAGACATTGGCATCGATATCCCGCTGTTCAGCCGTCTGCGCCACAGCATGCAGGTAGAGTGTGGCTGGCTCGTCCGCTTGCCGACCGGCAGCGGCGCAGGAGGGAAGCAGATGCCGCAGGGACTGCGTTCACAGGCCGCGGGTGCCGTGCTGGTACTGGGCGCGGCTGCGCTCTGCGCAGGACTGCTGGCCCTGGCGCTTGACCTTGCTCCGCGGGACGGCATCGACTTCCGCGTTTATGTGGCCGGGGGCCAGACGGTCCTGAAAGCCAGCGGTGAACTGTATTCAGTGGGCATCCCGAACCCGCCGAACCCGCCGCTGATGTTCACCTACCCGCCTGCCGCTGCACTGCTGTTCGCTGTCCTGGCCCCCTTCGGGGACGTCATCGGTTTCGACATTTTCTTTGGAATCTCCCTGCTGCTCACGGCCCTGACCGCGCTGTGGCTGGTTTCCCGCTTCAGTGGTGCCGGTAGTGTGCGTGCAGTGCTGAAGGGCTTCTGGCTTCGGCCGGCTGCCCTGATCGTCACCGGCCTGGTCGCAGCGCTCGGACCCTGGCGCGACACCCTCGCCCTGGGGCAGATCAACATCATCCTGTTCGTCCTGATCCTTTTCGACTTCCTGAACCGGAACACACAGTGGCCCCGGGGGCTGCTCACCGGAGTGGCGGCCGGACTGAAACTGACCCCGCTGGCATTCGCGTTCTACTTCCTGGTCCGCGGCGACTGGCAGGGGCTGCGGAACATGGCCTTCGGGTTCCTGGCGACCTTCGGACTGGGGTTCCTGATCCTGCCCCGCGAATCGAAGATCTACTGGGGGGAGCTGCTGCCGGATACCTCACGGGTCGGCGGGGGAGGGTACGTGGACAACCTGTCCCTGCGAGGTGCGCTGCTGCACTTCACCGGCCCGGAAGCGGACGTCACCGTTCCGTGGCTGCTGCTGTGCCTGGCCGCCGCGGCAGCCGCCGGCGTCGTCATCCGCCTTGCCACCCTGGCCGGTGCCGACCTGCTGGCGCTCGGCACCGCCGCCCTGCTGATGCTCCTCGCCTCGCCGGTCTCCTGGTCCCACCACTGGATCTGGGTTGCCCTCTTCCTGCCGCTTGCCGGCGCCGCAGTGCTGGGACTGCCCCGGGAGCGGCGCCTGCTCCGGGTCACCGGATGGATGCTGCTCGCCGCAACAGCGGTGGCCTTCTACCTCACGCCCAAGGGGATAGGCGGCCTGCTCGGCGCGCAGAACCTGGACTCCCAGACGCCGGAGCCCTGGCTGATGGCAGCCAGTGCGGGGGTCTTCTGCGGTGCCGGGATGCTCGTCTGGTTCCTGGTGCTGCTCTGGCCCGGCCGGCCGCGCCGCTGGTGGCGCGCCGCGCACCTCCCACGCGATATCCGTGTACCGCGCACCTAGACTGGTGCCCATGACTTCCGGATCCCTCCTGGCTATCTGCCGTGTGCACACGCTGCGGCCTACCTCCGACGCGGTTGGCGTAAGCGCTATCGACAAGCGGGCCGTTGAGGGACCCGTCAAGGTCTACGCCTTGGGGCTGACCGGCGATGTGCAGGCGGACCGCCGGCACCACGGCGGCGAATCCAAGGCGGTCTACGCCTACTCGCAGGAAGACGCCGGTTACTGGGCCGCGGAACTGGGCGAGCCGGTGCAGCCGGGCCGTTTCGGGGAAAACCTCAGGGTGGCCGGGATTGACGCGTCCCGCGCCGTGGTGGGGGAGCAGTGGCGGATCGGGACGGACGTTGTGCTTGAAGTGACCTGCCCGCGCACTCCCTGCCGCAACTTTGCCCAGTACATGGGCCAGCCGCGTTGGGTGGCCCGGTTCGCTGCGGCCGGACGGCTGGGAACCTACCTGCGCGTCCTCTCCCGGGGCTCAATCCAAGCCGGGGATACGGTGGAAATCATCTCCCGGCCGGAACACGGCGTCACTGTGGCAGATGTGTTCGAAGGGCTCTCCGCCGAGCAGCATTCCCGCTTGTCAGCCGCGCATTCGAAGGGCATGTACCTGTCGCCCGAAATCCGCAAAGTACTGCGTCGGCAGCCCGCTGCCCAAGACGCAGTTTAGGCCGTGTGCCGGACCTCACTGCCCTGTTTTGCGGGAGTACCGGCCGCGATGCCGTACACTGGAGGAATCCCCCACTCCGGTATTCCCTGATTTTCCTGCGGACTAGAGTCCATTGCAGGTACGTTGTGTTGGGGCCCGCATGAAACATGCGGGCAGATTCATCTCCTGGGAGCGCCGGCAAAGAAATCGTCACACCGAGCCGCGGTCGCAACCCAGTGATACTGGCCCACAGCTGTGACGGAGAGTCCTGCCTGGGATTGCAACAGTGCCCGGACTTATGTACTTGCAGCCGTCTGAACCGGCTGCCCGGCCCCACTGATGAGGAATATCCCTTGCCTGAGAACACCCAAGAAACTCTCGAAGAAAACACCGAAGCCGTTGCGGAAGAAGCCCAGGTGCTGTTCTCCGATTTCAACCTGGATGCACGCATCCTCGCTGCACTGACCGACGTCGGCTACAAGACCCCGTCGCCCATCCAGGCAGCCACCATCCCCGTTCTGCTCGAAGGCCGCGACGTCGTGGGCCTGGCCCAGACCGGCACCGGCAAGACCGCAGCCTTCGCTGTTCCCGCCCTCTCCCGCATGGCTGAGCTGGCCGAGGTCAACGGACCCACCAAGGACACCCAGATCCTGGTCCTGGCCCCGACCCGTGAACTCGCCCTGCAGGTAGCCGAGGCCTTCACCTCCTACGCCGTGCACATGGACGACTTCACCGTGCTGCCCGTCTACGGCGGTTCCCCGTACGGCCCCCAGCTGGCCGGCCTGCGCCGCGGTGCACAGGTTGTTGTTGGCACCCCGGGCCGCGTGATCGACCACATCTCCAAGGGTTCCCTGGACCTGTCCAACCTGCAGTACCTGGTCCTGGACGAAGCTGACGAAATGCTGCGCATGGGCTTCGCTGAAGACGTTGAGCAGATCCTCTCCACTACTCCGGATGAGAAGCAGGTTGCCCTGTTCTCCGCCACCATGCCGGGCGCCATCCGCAAGATCGCCAAGAAGTACCTGAACGATCCCGCGGAAATCACCGTCAAGTCCAAGACCACCACCGGCGTGAACACCCGCCAGCGGT
>JBELZL010000059.1:0-13826 GCA_040274025.1 Arthrobacter sp.
CCTCGCGGCCTAGACTTTTATTTGGCCAGTCCAACTTTCGGGGACCAGTTCATTTCCCGGCCGCCCCTTCCTTTTACCGCAGGTTAGCTCCTGCTGCCACGGCGGCGCTTAGCTGCTGCCACGCCTGCCCCGCCCGCGGCGATCAGCCCGGCCCCGAGGGCCAGGAAGCTGCCGGCGAACTCGGCCCCCGTGGACGGGAGACGCTTCTTGCCCGGCCGGTCCGGCGCCGGGCGCGGAGCTGGCTCAACTGCGGTGTAGGTGTTGACCACGCGGAGCTCGGACGCTGCGGCTGGGGTGATGACTACCGGGTCCGGAAGCGTGGTGCTGACCTCGACCGACGCCGTAGCACCCGTGGCTGCCTCTGTCACCGCACACTCGGAACCCTGGGTGAGGCCGCCGTAGGTGTTCATCACTTCACCGGTGGCACCGGCCTGTATGGTCACGGTCTCATCCAGCACTGTTTCGCCATCCAGCGTGCAGACCACGTTCAGCACCACTTCGCCCTGATCTCCGGCAGCTGCGCCGGCAATCTCCTTGGTGACGACGAGGGTTCCGGGATTGAAGGTGTAGGTGTTCGTCACCGTTGCTTCGCTGACGGTGGCCGAGGCTATGGTCACCGGTTCCGGCAGGACCGTCGTCACCGCGACGGCGTCCGTCGCACCGCTCCTGGGTTCGGTGACCGCGCACTCGGTACCCACCGGCAGATCTTCGAACTCCTGTGTTTCGGTACCGGTGGTTCCGGCGGGGATCGTCACCGTCTCCTCCAGCACTGTCTCGCCGTTCAGAGCGCAGGTGATGCCCAGGACAATGTCCTCCTGCGCGCCGGCCGCTTCGCCGTCGATCACCTTGCTGACGCTCAGCGAACCGGGGTTGAAGGTGTAGGTATTGGTAACCGTAGCTTCCACCCCGGCACCGGCCGCAATTGTGACCGTCTCCGGCAGCACAGTGCTGACGCCAACCGTTTCGGTTGAGCCATCCTCTGTCTCGGTGACCGTGCATTCGGTGCCGACTGCCAGGTCCTCATACTGGGTGGATTCAGTGCCGGTGGACCCTGCCGGGATGGTGAACGTTTCGTCGAGGACCGTTTCGCCGTCCAGGGTGCAGACCGTTTGTAGGACAATGTCGCCCTGGTTCCCGGCCGCTTCGCCGTCGATGACCTTGCTCACGGAGATGGAACCCGGAGCGAAGGTATAGGTGTTCGTGACGGTGCCTTCTGCCTCGCCTCCGGCCGGAACCGTGAACGGATCCGGAAGCTCCGTTTCCACCAGGATGGCCGGGGTGCTGCCGTCTTCCAGTTCCGTCACAGAGCAGGATGCCCCGGCCGGCACATTCAGGAAGCGGCCGAACACCGGGGAGGCTGCCTGCGGCGGGCCCTGGAAGGTCTCTTCCAGGACGGTCGCCCCGTTCAGGGTGCAGGTGACTTCAACGGTGACGGCTTCCTGGCTGCCGGCAGCCGGGCCCGCGAAGTTCTTGTACACCGTGATGATGCCGGGCTTCTCCGTGTAGGTGTTGGTGACCGCGGCAGTTGCGGTGCCTCCTGCCGGGATGGTCGCGGTGTCCGGCAGGTCGACGACGACGGCGATCTCGTCAGTCTCACCGGTGGCCGACTCCGTCACTGCGCACGCGCTGCCGGCCGGGATGTCCGTGAACGTCTGCGGTTCCGGTGCGGTAGTCCCCGCCGGAATCGTGACCGAAGTGCTGAAGGTCGTGACGTCGTCGAGCCGGCAGAGGATGTCTATCTGTACCTCACCCTGCTGTCCCGCCGCTGCTCCGGCGATGGCCTTGGAGACAGTCAATGAGCCCGGGTTCACCGAGTAGGTGTTGGTGACGGTGACTTCCACACCGTCCTCCGCAGGAATGGTGACCGTACCCGTGGCCGGTTCAAACACTGTCTCGACGCCGATCTCGGTGCTGGACCCGTTGGCCGTTTCGGTGACGGTACAGCTCGTGCCGGCGAGCAGTCCCGTGTATTCAACCGGATCGGTCTCGGTCGCTCCCGCTGGAATGGTGACGGTCTCGTTCAGGGTTGATCCGCCGGTGCAGACGACGTTCAGGGTCACTTCGCCCTGCTGGCCCGCGGCGGCGCCGTCGATCAGCTTGCGGACGGCCAGGACACCGGTCCTGAAGGTGTAGGTGTTGGTGACGGCGGCTTCGACGCTGCCGGCGGCAGGAACGGTGTATGTCCCCGTTCCGGTTGTCTCCACCGCAATGCTGGTGGTCTCTCCGGTTCCGGTTTCCGTGACATCGCAACTTGTGCCTGCCGGCAGGTTTCCGTACTCGGTGGGGGTGACCTCCGTGGCGTTGGCCGGAATGGTGATGGTGTCATTGACCACCTGCGTCTCGCCTGAAGTGCAGACCACCGTGAGAACTATCTCGCCCTGGGCGCCGGCAGCTTCACCGGCGATGGTCTTGGTCACGGCGAGCGTCCCGGGCACGAAGGTGTAGGTGTCCGTGACAGTGGCCGTCGCGGCTGTTCCGGCCGTAATGGCCACCGGATCGGGAAGGACCGTGCTCACCGCGACTGTCGCGGTGGCACCGGTCGTGGGCTCGGTGATAGTGCAGGTGGACCCCACAGGAATCTCGTTGAAGGTCTGGCTGACAGATCCCGTGGTGCCCGCATCGATGCTGAACGTGAACTGGTAGCCCTCGCCGCAGTCGATGCTGATGACGACGGCGTCCTGGCCGCCGGCTGCCTCGCCATCGATCGTCTTGGTCACGGCAAGGGAACCGACTTCGAAGAACTCCGCCTGCGCGGTGGCGTTGGAGGTCAGCGTCCGGGTGGCGGCGAGGATCAGCTTCTGGGCGGTTGTGGTTCCTGACGTGGCGCCGTCGTACAGGTACACGTTTCCAGTCGGAACCGATACCGCCGCCTGCGCCAGGATGGTGGCAGGCCCCGTGTCTCCGGCATCACTTCTCACCCACACCTGGGTCCCGGACTCAACCGGATTCGTGATGGGCACAGTGCCGGCGGCGTCGGCATACAGAGTGAACCCGTCGGACACGCTGACGGTAATCTCGGCGCCTTCCTGCGCCTCCACGGTGTAGGGGCCCGCCACACCGTTCACCGAGGCCTCTGCCGTGGCAGGAGTGACGGAGATATCCGGTGCGGGAGGTTCCGTCTGCGGCCCGGCGGCGATGGTGGCGTTCACGATTCCGGCGACGGCGGAGTACAGCGGGGACCTTGGGCTGACCACGTAGCCGTCAGTGAAGAACCAGATGGCTGCCTGCACTGCCGCCGCCCGCTGGTTGTTGGTAAGGCCCGCGGGCAGGTTGGAGGACGGATAGTAGGTATTCAGGATCCGCTCCACGTACCCGATGTTGGGAACATTGGCCTCGGACCAGGTGCCGTTGACATAGCCGATGCCCACGCGGGTAGAAGTGCGCAGGTCGATGCAGTACATCTGGGCGGTGGTGGTGCCCTGGGCGTCCTGGGTCTCGATGATTCCCGCGAATTCAACGTTCTCAGTTTCGTAACCAGTGGGAATGGACGTGGGATAGGAATCGATGGGCCAGGTGGTGCCGACCGGCGGAAGCGCCCCATTGACGGCCTGCCCAAATCCCAGGGACGTGATGACGATGTCCGTCTCGTCGGAGGTGCCCACAGGGTCGTTCCGGACCGGCTCGCCGATGCGCGCCTGGACCGGGCCGGCGAAGGGAAGCAGCAGCAGGAATGAGAGCACTAGGACGGCAAGGCCCCGGACCCGCCGGTGCAGCTTGCGGCGTGTGGTTCCACGGCGGGCAGGAAACTGCACAGTGTTCATGGTTCCCCTCAGGTGCGAGTAATGAGGTGGAAACGCTCCCGGGGTGAAATTGGGACCCTTGTTTCCTACCCTGGCCGCCGAGACTAATCCCATGTCTCCCGTGTCACCAGAGGGGCGGCCGATTCAAGGCCGCTAGGAGCGGATAATCCTCCGCTCCCGCGCCGCGGCAATGGCAGCGGTGCGGTTGTCCACACCGAGCTTCTCGTAAATGTGGACCAGATGGGTCTTGACCGTGGCTTCGCTGATGAACAGCCGGCGGGACATGGCGCGGTTGGACATACCGGTGGCGAGGAGCTCAACCAGTTCGATCTCACGGACGCTCAGGGAAGGAGCCGGATTGCGCATCCGTCCCATCAGTCTGGCAGCGACTTCCGGCGCCAGGGCGGTCTGCCCGGCCGCAGCTGAACGGGCCGCATCCCGGATGCTGTTCGGCGGAGCATCCTTGAGCATGTAGCCGCTGGCACCTGCTTCCACCGCGGCGAGGATATCTGCGTCCGTGTCGTACGTAGTCAGGACCAGCACCGGCAGGTTCGGATACCGTTCCCTGATTCGCCGGGTCGCCGTGACTCCGTCCATGCCCGGCGCCATCTGCAGGTCCATGAGTACCAGGTCGATTTTCTGGCCTACCGCGAACTCACGTTCAAGGATCCGCAGAGCTTCATCCCCGTTGGCCGCTTCCTCGGCGACGGACACGTCCTCAAACCCGGAGAACATGGCGCGCAGACCGGCCCGCACTACGGGGTGGTCATCCACCAGCAGTACCCGCAGGTCAGCCACGGCTTTTCTTTTCTGTGCCTGGAACGGATCCCTGTGGTTCGGCTGCCGCCCCGGCCTGCTGCGGTTCGGGAAGCGGAAGCCTAATTCCCACTGCCGTCCCCTCCCCCGGAGCTGACTCAACATCCAGGCTGCCTCCCAGCGCTTGGACCCGGTCCGCTATGGAGATTAGCCCGTAGCCGGTGCCGTCCCGGCGCGGGCCTGATCGGGCACGTTCAGCGTCCGCATCGAATCCCCGCCCGTCGTCGAAAATGTCCAGCGTGATGTCCCCGCCGAGGAAGGCCAGCGTGACCACAGCCCGGCTGGCGTCCGCATGCTGGAGGACGTTGGCAAGCGTGGCCTGCACTGCCCGCAGCACGGCAACTTCGTAGGGTGCCGGCATTGGTACAGGGTCACCTTCCAGCCGGAAACTGCAGGCCAGCTCCCGGCCCTGCGCAGCGGCACGTTCCTGCCCGGATCGGCAGGCCCGGGCCAGGCGTTCCGCCAGGGAGCCGCGGGCATCCTCCGGTTCGCGCAGGTCCCGGACGAAACGCCGGGCTTCGGACAGGTTCTCCGCAGCCGTGTCCTCGACCGTGTCCAGCCTGCCCCGCACGGTTTCGAGGTTCCCGCTCTCCAGGGCACCGCGAGCAGAGCGGCTCATCAGTACGATGCTGGCCAGTCCCTGGGCCAGGGTGTCATGGATCTCGCGGGCCAGGCGCTCACGTTCTTCCAGCACTCCCTGTTCCCGCTGGCTGCGCGCCAGTTCTGCACGGGTGCGGCGCAGTTCGTCCAGGGCTTCTCCCTGGCTGGTGACCTCCGCATACAGCGCCTGGTAGGCGAGCGCCATGATGACGGCGAATGCCGCTCCGATCAGTGGCCCCAGCAGCATCGCCGCGTGGAACTCCCCGGCGTGCGCCCACTGTGCAATGACGACGGCGGCAGTGGTCACCGCAACGGTCAGGAGGGCCGGACGCAGGGGCAGCAAATGCAGCTGCAGGAAGAACAGCGGAAAGGCCAGCCAGGAAAAGTCCGGGCTGAGCAGCATGAGCAGTGCCCAGAGGCCGGTGACCACCCCCAGCCAGGCCAATCCGTGCCGCTCCGGATCGAAACGCAGCCCCCGGCGCCGCCGCACGCCGTCGGACGCCCGTTTTTCGGCGACCGTGCCGACCACATACACCGCAGCCAGCACGGCAGAAAGCAGCAGGGCTGCTGCGGATTTCCAGGACAGCGGAGCCATCAGCAGCATTCGCCCAACTGCAACAGCCAGAAGCAGGGCAAACCCGACGTGCAGGGCCAGGCGCAGCACACGCAGGACCCGCTCGCCGGCCCGCGGCCGGCCCAACTCAGCGGACATACCGCCAGCCTAGCCACCGGGCCACAGCACCGCATCAACCGAATGGTTGACCGCCCGCTGCACCCTTTGACGCGCCCGGACCGTACGGTCCACCGATGCCGGGCAGCCTCCCCGCCGGAAGAGTTGAAGCAGGGGAAATCCCGAGAAAACCGGTCTACACGATCAAAGGAAAATCCACATGTACCTGGCCCTGCGAGAAATGCGCTTCGCGAAAGGCCGTTTCGCCCTGATGGGAACGGTCGTTGCGCTCATCAGCTTCCTGCTCGTGATGCTCTCCGGCCTCACGGCCGGCCTGTCCGACCAGTCCACCTCCAGCATCAAGTTCCTCCCGGCTGACGAGGTGGTCTTCGGCGCGCCTGCGGGCACCGAACCCAAAGCGTCCTTCACCGAGTCCTCGGTCACGCCCGAACAGCTGCAGGCGTGGAAGGATGCGCCCGGAGTCAGCAAGGCCGAACCGCTGGGCATCGCCCAGGGACGCATCCAGGCTGGAGGCACGGCTTCCGCGGCGATCTTCGGCGTGAACCCCGGCGGCAGCATCGCGCCGGAGGGCGCTTCACCGGGGAAAGCCGTGGTCAGCCGGCAATTCGCCGACGACCTTGGACTGAAGCCCGGCTCGGAAGCGTCCGTCAACGGCCAGCCGCTCACCGTTTCGTCCGTGGTGGAAGACCAGTGGTACAGCCACACCCCTGTCGTCTGGATCTCGCTGTCCGACTGGAAGGACGTGGCCCACACCGAACCGGATGTTGCCGGTACGGTCCTTGCCGTGAATCACGACGGCGGCACGCGGGACGGTGCCGCCATGGACTCTGCGAACAGCGCCGCAGGAACCACCAGCCTGGAACGCTCGGACAGCCTGACGGCCCTGCCCGCCTACAGCTCCGAGAACGGATCCCTGCTCATGATGCAGGCCTTCCTGTACGGCATTTCCGCCCTGGTGATCGTGGCTTTCCTCACCGTCTGGACGCTGCAGCGCACCCGGGACATCGCCGTGCTGCGGGCACTGGGCGCAACCCGTTCCTACGTGCTGCGGGACGCGCTGGTCCAGGCCGCCGTCATCCTCGCCGCCGGGGCGGCAGCCGGAGGCCTGCTCGGGACCGCTGCGGGTGCCGTGGCCGCCACGGCTGCACCCTTCGCCGCCACCGCCGCCACCACGGTGCTGCCCGTTGCCGGCGTCTTCATCCTTGGCCTGGCCGGTGCAGCGCTCGCCGTCCGCCGCGTCACCAAGGTTGACCCCCTCCTGGCCCTGGGCGGGAACTGATCCCCCGGGCACTCCACCAGCTACAGACAGGAACACCCCCATGAACAACACCAGCACGGCCCTGGTCCTGAAGGATGTCACCCTCGAATACCCGGACGGGCAGAACAACACCGTCCGGGCGCTGGACAACGTCAGCCTGTCCGCCGTCCGCGGCACCGTCACCGGGCTGGCGGGACCCTCCGGTTCCGGAAAGTCAAGCCTGCTGGCGGTCGCGGCAACCCTGATCCCGCCTACCTCCGGAACAGTGGAGGTCAACGGGTCCGACGTCGGCGGGCTGGATGACACCGGCCGGGCCCGGCTTCGGCGGGAGCAAATTGGGATCGTCTTCCAGCAGCCGAACCTGCTGCCCTCCCTCACCGCCGTGGAACAGCTCGTTGCCGTGGCGCACCTGCGCGGCGAATCCACCGGCCCCGCTGCGGAGCGAGCTGCGGAGCTGCTTGACATCGTTGGGCTGGGCGGACAGGCGAACCAGCGCCCGCACCAGCTCTCCGGCGGCCAGCGGCAGCGCGTGAACATTGCCCGGGCCCTGATGGGGATCCCGTCACTGCTCCTGGTGGACGAGCCCACCGCTGCCCTGGACCATGAGCGCTCAGCCTCAATCATGAAGCTGCTCCGCGAGGTCACGGAGGAATTCAATGTGGCCACCATCCTGGTGACACACGACGTCGAGTTCCTCCCCCTGGCGGACGTGGTGGTGCGGATGCGGGACGGCATGCTGACCCACCCGGCTGCGGTGGACACGCCCTAGTTACCCCACGGACCGGGAAACGTGCCGCAGCCAGCGGCTCACGGTCTCGAGTTCCTCCTCGGTGAATCCGTCGGTGATGAGGTTGTTGAGGTCGGTGATGGCGTCCCGGACATCTGCCAGGGCGTCCTCACCGGCTTCGGCCAGGTTCACCCGAATGGTCCGGCGGTCCTCCGGATCAGGCTCGCGGCGAATCAGCCCAGCCTGCTCCATCCGTGCGAGCAGGCCGGAGGTACCCGCAGCGGAGCCGTGCAGCGCGGCTGCCACCTCGCCGGTGGTGGTTCCGGGCGCGGCCGCGACGTGGAACAGAACGCCGGCGGCCGGAGCGCTGATGCCGCGGCTGCGTCCCCGGCGGCTGATCCACCGTGCCAGCCGCCGTTCGGCTTCCAGCGTGAGGAAGACCAGCCGGGGAGGTTTGCCGGATTTCATGGCCCGGTGATCCCCGCGCGCTCTGCCAGCCAGGCGGCCGCGTCCGGCCACAGCACGGCCCCCGGACCACGGCGGAAGTACCCCATATGCCCGATTGCCGGCACACCGGCGTCGGACGGCGCGTAGGTCCGGGTCTGGACCTGCGCGTTGACCAGCTGGCGGGCAATCACGCCGATCTGCGCGGGCGTCGCCCAGGGGTCGTCATCCAGGCCCACGCACAGCACGCTGGTCCGCACGCGTGCCGTCCGCTCCCGGGCATGCATGGTGGGGTCGTCGAAGAAGTACCCGGGGGTCCTGGACCATTTGCTCCACTCCAGCATCGCAGCCGCGGGCATGTCCTCCCCGAGCCCCATCCGGCGCCCGGGAACGTAGCCCAGCACGCGTGCCGAACCGGGACCCAGTACCCGCAGGATCAGTTCCACCCGTGCCCGCTCCGCCCGGTCCGGAATTGAACGGGTGACCCCGGCATGGGAGGCCACGGTCATAAACCCGAGCAGTCCTTCCCCTCCGTTGTCCAGTGCGAGTGCGTGGCCGCCCAGGCTGTGCCCGACGGCGACGTGCGGCAGGTCCGGATACCGTGCGCGCAGCCACGCCGCGGCTGCCGGAACGTCCACGTCCATCCAGTCCCGCATCCGCAGCCGCCGGTTCTCCCGGGCGCTGCCGGACGACCCGGTTCCGCGGTAGTCGTAGGTCAGGACGGCAAAACCCTGGGTTGCCAGATACTCGGCGAAACCGCTGTACAGCCGCTGCGGAACTGCGGTGGCCGGATGGATGGCGACGGCGGCCAGCGGGTCGCCGCCTGGCGGCAGGCGCAGGATCCCACTCAAGCTGTCCGTGGTCCGCACGCCTATGCTGACGTGTTCTAGAGGCGCCCCCGGCAGCCCAATATTTCGCATGCGAAATACCATAGGCGCATTTCCCCCGCCCGCACCAGAGCCACCCTTCCTGACCCAGGGACCGCCTCGATAAATCACCTGGTCAAAGCATTAGCGAACAGTAACGTTGCGTAATTCGTGCCAAGTTAGGTTAGGCTAACCCTGCTGCGGATTTTGGTCCGCATACGTCACCTTCATACGCCGCACGACCCCGCCGTGGCGGCGAGCATCCTAGGAGTACCCCTTGCGCTACCCCCTGCCCAAAAAGGCCCTGGCACTCTCTGCCTCCGCCGCCCTGGCCCTCACCCTCGGAGCCTGCAGCAGCGACGCTGCCGAGGCCGAACCCACCGCCAGCAGCTCATCCGCCGAATGGCCGCGCACCATCACGCACGAAGCCGGCGAAACGGTTATCGACGCCCAGCCGGAGACCATCGTTTCCACCTCGCTGTCCGTCACCGGCACCCTGCTGGCCATCGACGCTCCGGTCACCGCGACGTCCGTTAGCAAGGCGCGCAGCGGCACCGCGGATGAAAACGGCTTCTTCTCGCAGTGGGCCGATACTGCGCTCGAACGCGGAGTGGAGCCGCTCTACACCATTGGCGAACTGGATCTGGAAGCCGTGATCGCCGAAGATCCGGACCTGATTGTGGTGTCCACCTCCGGCGCGGATTCAGTGCTGGACCAGTACGACACCCTGAGCGACATAGCCCCGACCATCGTGGTCAACTACGGCGACCAGACCTGGCAGGACCTGGCCGTGGAACTGGGTGAAGCCACCGGACTGGAGGACAAGGCGGCCTCTGTGGTTGAGGACTTCAACTCTTCGCTTGCCGAAACCGCCGACGCGCTGAACATCGAGCAGGGCACGACGGCGTCGATCGTCAGCTATAACGCCGGTGACGTCTCCCCGGTAGGCAAGGGCACCGGCCCGCACGCCCAGCTGCTCAGCGCACTGGGCTTCACCGTCGCGGAACCGGATGAGCAGTACGACACCTCGGCCCAGAAGCGTGAGGATTTTGCCTTCACCTCGTACGAGGGCCTCTCTGCCTCTGTAACCGGGGACTACACCTTCCTGATCAGCTCCACGGAGGACACCGTGGCAGCGTTCACCGCGGACCCGACGCTCGCAAACCTGCCCTCCGTCCAGGCAGGCGAGGTTTACTCAATGGGGCCGGAGTCCTTCCGCCTTGACTACTTCAGCGCCAGCAACATCGTGGAGTGGTTCAAGGACTCCTTCCCGGCCAAGTAGCCGTACCAGAGCGAAATCATTCCGTGTTCCAAACACCACGAAGGCAGCACCGGCAGGCAAGTGTCTGGGTCCTTGGCCTGGTCCTGCTGGTGCTGCTGTCGTTTGCCAGTTTCGCCTCCGGGTCCCGTGCCATCGCCCTCAGCGACACCTGGGCAGCCCTGACCGATTTTGACCCTTCCCGGGATTCGCATCTGCTCGTGCGCCAGCTGCGGCTGCCACGCACGTTCCTGGCCATCACGGTCGGCGCGGCCCTCGGCCTGGCCGGCGCGCTGATGCAGGCGCTAACCCGCAACCCCCTCGCCGAACCCGGACTGCTCGGCGTCAACGCGGGTGCTGCCTTCGCAGTAGCCATCGGCCTGGGGTTCTTCAATATGCGTTCCCCCTACGAGTACATGTGGCTGGGCTTCGCCGGTGCGGCGGCCTCCTCCGTGCTGGTTTACCTGCTGGGACGGGCGCACGACGCCGGAACCAATCCCGTTCGGCTGGTGCTGGCCGGTGCAGGGCTCTCCATCATGCTGGGCGCCGGCACCAAGATCATCCTCATCGGCGGACCGGACGAAACCATCACTGCCTATGCCGCCTGGGCCTCCGGATCCCTTCAGGGCCGAGGCTACGATGTGCTCCCCTGGGTCCTCGGGGCATGCCTGGCAGCCGTGCTGGCGTCCCTGCCGCTCTCCCAAAGCCTGGATTCAATGTCACTCGGCGCTGACCTCGGCCGAACGCTGGGCGTGCGGATCCGCAGAACCTGGATCCTCGGCGCCTTGTCAATCCTTGTGCTGGCAGGTGCAGCCACTGCCGCAGCAGGTCCCATCGCTTTCCTGGGCCTGGCGGCGCCGCATGTGGCAAGACTGGTTACCGGACCCAACCACCGGCGGCTGCTGCCGCTGTCCATGCTCTTCGGGGCCCTGCTGCTGTTGTTCGCCGATGTTGCCGGCCGTCTGGTGGCCGCACCCACTGAGATCGGCGCCGGAGTCATGAGCGCACTGGTTGGTGCCCCCTTCTTTATCGCCCTGGCCCGGCGGCGAAAGCTGGCAAAGCTGTGATCCGCTCCATACCCTCCGGAACGCGCACACTTTCACTTGGACCCCTACGCCTGCGCTACCGCCGCCGGACACTGGTGACCGGCGTAATACTGGCAGCTGCCGCCGTCGTCCTGGGCCTTGCCGGCATGCAGACCGGCACCATCGCGCTGGCCTTAGGCGACGTGCTGGGTGCTGTGTTTGGCCAAGGCGAGAACCGCAGTGTCAAAGTCATCCAGAAGATCAGGCTGCCGCGCACACTCACCGCTCTGGGCGTCGGTGCATGCCTTGGCGCAGCCGGCGCCACGTTCCAGTCCATCTCCCGCAACGCGCTGGGCTCACCGGACATCATTGGCTTCACCACCGGTGCGGCCACCGGAGCGGTGGCCCAGATCATCCTGTTCGACGCCGGCCCCGGCGCCACTGCGCTCGCAGCGGTGGTGGGCGGCCTGCTGGCCGCCGGCATCGTTTACCTGCTCTCGCTCAGCGGCGGCGTGACCGGCGGCTACCGTCTCGTCCTGATCGGTATCGGCGTGGGAGCCATG
Organism: Arthrobacter sp.; assembly: GCA_040274025.1. Classification (GTDB taxonomy): domain Bacteria; phylum Actinomycetota; class Actinomycetes; order Actinomycetales; family Micrococcaceae; genus Arthrobacter_B. Next base: position 11,989 of record JBELZL010000059.1, read on the forward strand.
CTGACCGCCGTCAACACCATCCTGCTGGCCAAGGGGGACTCGGACCTCGCTGCCGAGGCACATCTGTGGCTTTCCGGATCCCTGGCGGCGCGCAACTGGGGACACACGGTGCCGGTACTGGCCGCCGTCGTACTTCTGCTGCCCGTGCTGCTGGCGCTGTCCCGGAACCTGAACCAGATGGAAATGGGCGACGACGCGGCACGGGCGCTGGGGATCCGCACCGAGCGGACGCGGATCCTGGCCATGACCGCGGCAGTGGGACTCACTGCCGTGGCCACGGCAGCCGCAGGGCCGATCGTCTTTGTTGCCCTTGCGGCTCCGCAGCTTGCATGCCGGCTGACCCGCTCCCCGGGCGTCCACATAGGTACCGGCGCCCTGATGGGCGCGGTGCTGGTGGCCGGCTCGGACCTGCTCTCCCAGCGCCTGCCAATCCAGGCCGCGGTGCCGATCGGCCTGATGACCGGGCTGGTGGGCGGCGTGTACCTGCTCTGGCTCCTGACCCGCAGCAAGCAGGTGTAACCATGACCACCAAGGAGAATCCTATGGAAGACGTCCTTTCCGGCCGAGACCTGACCATCGGTTACGACGGCCGGACCGTCTCCGAGCACCTGGATGTGGTGATTCCGCCGGGTTCATTCACGGCCATTATTGGCCCGAATGCCTGCGGCAAGTCGACCCTGTTGCGTGCTCTTTCACGCTTGCTGAAACCCCAGGCGGGCCAGGTGTTCCTGCAGGGCCAGGACATCGGGTCCTACCCCACCCGGGAGGCAGCCAGGCGGCTCGCGCTCCTGCCGCAGAGTTCTACGGCTCCGGACGGGATCACCGTGGCGGACCTGGTGGCGAGGGGACGCTTCCCGCACCAGTCATTGCTGCGCCAGTGGTCGGACGACGATCAGAGAGCCGTCAGAGCAGCCCTGGAAGCCACCGGTGTGCAGGATCTGGCCAACCGGATGGTCGGCGAGCTTTCCGGCGGGCAGCGCCAGCGGGTGTGGCTGGCACTGGTCCTGGCGCAGGACACCCCGGTGCTGCTGTTGGATGAACCAACGACCTTCCTGGACATTTCGCATCAGCTGGAGGTCCTGCGCCTGTGCCGTACCCTGCACCGGACGGGCAGGTACACCCTGGTAACCGTGCTGCATGAACTGGGCCTGGCCTTTCGGTTCGCGGACCACGTCATTGCCATGAAGGACGGACGAATCGTGGCGCAGGGGCCGCCGGCGCAGATCGCGACGCCGGAACTGATGAAGGAAATCTACGGAATTGACGCCCTGGTCATCCCTGATCCGGCTACGGGTGGACCGCTGGTCGTACCCCTGGAACCCGAAAGCAGCGATGCGCGCTGAGACGCCGGGGGCTGCACCGGCGTTCCCGGCCCCGCGCGAGCCTGTCCCGCAGCCTCCCGCCTCCATCCGGGTCCTGCCCGGGCACTTCCGCGCTCACTGGGACACGCTGTCCATCCCGGAGCGCCACCAGCTGCTGGAGAACTCGGCCGCCTGGAAAACGCCGCTGATCGAAGACGATCCCGACGGCGACCCGGAAGTCCGTGCCGTCACGTTTCTCTACCGGAACTCTTCGGCATCTGCTGTGATCCTCTCAGCGAATGCGATGGTTCATCCGGATACCCTCTCGGCATGCGAGTTCGAGGCCTTGCCGGATGGACTGTGGGCATTGACCTGGCTCATGCCGGCTTCATGGGAAGCCAGCTATCGGATCACCGCACACACAGGACCCGGTACACCGCCTTGGCGTACGGCCGCGGACCGCCGCGGCGTCCGCATGGCAGCAGACGCCGGAGGAACGGATCCCCGCAACCCGGCGCGGTCCACCGGCATGTCGGG
>JBELZL010000060.1:0-13669 GCA_040274025.1 Arthrobacter sp.
CACCGAAGTGGGCCACTGAGGGGGAGGAGACAAAAACGACGTCGCGCACGCCGGCCGCGCGGCCGGCAGCCAGGACATTACGGGTGCCTTCGATGTTCGTGGCGTGGAACTCGGACCACGCACCGGTGAAGGACACCTTGGCAGCAAGGTGCACGACGGCGTCCATTCCCGCCATCGCTGCTTCTACCGCGGCGCGGTCAGTGATGGAACCGGAGACGGACTCCAGCCCCGGAGCAGCCGCGGGGCGCCGCTGCAGGGTGCGCACAGAGTGCCCCTGCCCGGCAAGCAGACCGGCAACGGCGCCGCCCAGCAGTCCGCTGGCGCCGGTGACCAGGATCCGGCGGCTCATCGGCGTGCTCCCGGTGCGGAGATCCGGCCCCCTGCCAGAACCTGCGCGGCCCAGGCGCCCAGGGCCGAGCGGTCAATCTTGGAGTTGTGGCGGATGTCGGTGGGCATGTGCGGCAGCACCAGCACGGCGGCCAGGTCCAGTCCACAGCGTTCGGCGACGGCGGCGCGGACGTCTGCGGCGAGGGAATCCTCACCCGGTCCGGGACGGCGGACGCCGTCAATGGTCTCCACGACGGCCACGGGGACCTGTGTTCCGGCCGGGCCGACGCCCACGAGGGCGGCCAGCCGGACCGCGGGTACTGACTCGGCAGCCTGCTCCGCTGCGACCGGGGTTACCGGTCCGGCGGGGGTGGTGAGGACATGCCCCAGCCGGCCCTCCACCCAGAGCCGGCCGTCAGCGTCGAAATGGCCCACATCCCCGGTCCGGTGCCAGCCAGGCAGCGAACTGCTGTGCGATTCGGTGATCCACAGCCGGTCATACCGGTCCTTCACGTGCGGCGCGTTGACCAGAATTTCACCGGTGAGCCCGGCGGCTTCGGAAACCACGCTGCCGGCGGTTCCGTCGGCGGAGAGCGGCGCCAGTGCCACGCGGGCTCCCGCCACGGCCGTGCCCACACAGACACCGTTGCCCGTACCCGCCTTGCGGATCTGCTCCAGGCTAATGTCAGTCACCGGCAGCGCTTCGGTCATCCCGTAGGGAGTGTGCAGGGCGGCGGCCGGAACCAGGTCCTGGACCCGGGTCAGCAGCGCTTCCGGAATGGGAGCTCCGGCGGAGAGCAGCAGTTCCACCTTGCCCAGGGCGGCGCGCTGGGCGGTGTTGAGGTTCCCGGCGGTAGCCAGCACATTGGTCAGGGCAGCGGGGGAAGCGAACACCGTGGTGGCCTGGACGGCAGCCGCGGCGTCGGCCAGTGCAGCGGCGCTGAGCGTGCGCGGCGCGGTGACATCCATGTCAGGAGTCACCGACGTCGCGCCGAGGGCAGGCCCCAGCAGGGCGAATGGCGCGAAACCTGCCACGAGGGAGGACCCGGCCTTGAGGCTATACGTGCTGCGCAGGGTGTCCCGCATGGCGGCGAGCCGGCGGTGGGTGTAGACCGCCCCCTTAGCCGGTCCGGTGGAGCCGGAGGTAAAGAGCACCGCGGCGTCCGCGCCGGGATCAACCTCCCAGTCGGGAACAGGCTGTCCGGCGCCGGCCGCGGTCAGCTCCGCCACCGTATGCTCCACGCCCAGGAGGCGGCGCCTGGCCCCGGATGCCCCGCCGGCGAGCACCCGGGTGCCGGGCCAGCCGAAGAGCCGCGCCCCGGTGAGGCCGCGTTCAATTCCAACGATGAAGTCAGGTCCTGCGCCCTTGATGGCCCGGCTCAGGCCCTTGGTGCCCAGGCCGGCGTCGGCAACCACCACAACGGCGCCGAGCCGCAGGCACGCGTAAATGAGCGTGGTCAGCTCGCTGCCCGGCGGCACCAGCAGGTTCACCCGGTGGCCCGGGCGCACTCCGATGCCGGCCAGCCCGGCGGCCAGTGCGTTGACCCGGCCGCGCAGCTCGGCCCAGGACAGCACGGCCGGAGCCTGGCCGGACGCGGCCGGGGCCATGTCCACGACGGCTGGTGAATGATCTTCCCTGCGCTCATCCAGTTCCGCCAGCATGGGCCGGAAGCCGGACGGCTGTGCCTTGGCGGCAGGCTTTCCAGCGGCGGGAGACGCAGCCTGGATACTTTCCAGCCAGGAGAAGACCGGTGAGGCGATGTCCCGGTCCTCGGCAACCAGGTGCCCGGCGCCTTCGAAGCGGTGCACGTCGGCCTGCGGAAGGCGGCCGATCAGGTCCCGAAGGTACCGGTCGGAGAACACCGGGTCCTTCGGCCCCCAGAGCACCAGCGCCGGAACGTCCAGTTCCCGGATGCCCTCGGCCACCCGGGTGAGTGTGCGGTAGCTCGGATGGGTTTCATCCCCCGGGATGTCGGCAACGAAATTGCCGACTCCGGTGCGCCGGGCCGCGGTGCGGTAGGGCTCGGCATAAGCCTGCCGGATTTCGGGACGCAGCGCCGGACGGGCCAGGGAATGCGTGACGCGCAGGAAGGCGTCGGTGCTTTGGGTTCCCCAGCTGTGCACGGCCGGGTGGAGGGCCAGACGCAGGGCCGGGGGCAGGGAGAATCCTGCGGGATGGACAGCGGTGTTGGTGAGCACTACGCCGGCGAGCTGCTTCCGGTGGGCAAGGGCCCAGCCCAGGGAGATGATGCCGCCCCAGTCATGTCCCACGCTGACCACGGGGCCGGTGAGCCCGAGCGCGCTGGTCAGGTCACCCAGATCGGTGATCCGGTCAGCGAGCCGGCGGAACGCGCCGGTGCGGTCGGAGAACCCCATGTCCAGCTGGTCGAGGGCGATGACGCGCCAGGGCCGCTCTGCAGTGCTGCCGGCAGCTGCCAGCGTGCGCCAGAGGTAGGACCAGGTGGGGTTGCCGTGAACGCACAGCAGCGTTCCGGCAGGTTCAACGCCGCGGGCCGCAAGGTCCGGGGCGTTATCAAGCAGGTGCCAGGTGTGGGTGGTTCCGGGGGCATCGACGGCGGCGGTGGAGGGAACCTGGACATGGCGGGACCACGCGGCCGGAACTCCGGGCCAGGATTCAGCTACCACGCGATCTCCATCATGGTGGTGTTCAGGCCGGAGCCGACCCCCATGCACAGCACCCGGTCTCCCGGATGCAGCGTGCGGGCTTCCTGCGCCAGGGTCATCGGCAGGGAGGCAGGCCCTACGTTGCCCCAGCGGGGGAAAGTGATGGGAACGCGTTCCTTGTCCAGGTTCACGGCCTTGATGATGGCGTTGGTGTAGGAGTTGGAGACCTGGTGGGTGACGTAGCGGTCCATGCCGTTCCAGTCCCAGCCGTTCTCCTGTGCCTCATGCCAGGCAGTAACCACCAGGTCCAGGCCGCCCTCGAGCAGGCCCTTGGTATCTGTGTACATGCCGCCTTCGCCGCCGACGCAGAGTTCGTGGTGTTCGGTTCCGGCCCGCGAGACTCCGCCCAGGATGCGGTGTGAGCCCGGGTGATCCCCGGCGCGGCCGATCACGGCCGCCGCGGCGCCGCTGCCCAGGGTCAGGGTGGCGAACTCGCGCAGGTAGTCCTGCCGGGTGGAGTCCTCACGGTTCAGGCGCCCGAACGTGGCCTCCTGAACACCCTGGGAGTCTTCCCCGGCCACGATCAGCGCGTAGTCGATCTGACCGGATTCGATCATGTTCGAGGCCATGGTGATGCCGTTGACGAATCCGAGACAGGCATTGGCGAGGTCGAAGTTCAAGGCAGAGGAGGGCAGGCCCAGGCTGTGGTGGATCTTTACGGCAACTGACGGTTCGAGGTTCTTGCGCGTCACGGAAGTGTTGATCAGCAGCCCGATCTGGGAAGGCTCGACGCCGGCCTCAGCCATCGCCTTGGCCCCTGCCTCGATCGCGCCGTCCTCGAAAGTCGAGCCGGGCGCCCACCATCGGCGCTCACTGACGCCGGCCACCCTCTCCAGCAGGCCCTTGGATAACCGCAGCCGTTTCAGCGACGGCGAGAGCCGTTCATCAAACTCGTGAGAACTGACAACAACGGGCGCTTCTACGCTCTTGACGCTCAGGAGTGCGGTGTTGGTGTGGTGGAAGTTGAAGTTCCCGCTCAAAATGCCTGCCTTGTCTGCTGCCAAAAAAGATCGCGGTCCGGGCCCGGTCAACCCGTAACGGCGCCGTCGAACCATATGATTCTCTAAGAAGCCTACTTTCCTGCCCGGCCTGGAACGCGCGAAATCACGGATTACGCTCTGCGAGTACTGCGCTTAAGTGTGGGGTACCACCCGGCTTTAAGGAATCTTCCACAAACGAGAGACAGAGGCCAGTGCACTTAAAAACCCTGACGATGCGGGGCTTCAAGTCCTTCGCGTCGGCCACCACCTTCGAGTTTGAGCCGGGAGTGACCGCCGTTGTCGGTCCCAACGGCTCAGGCAAGTCCAATGTGGTGGACGCCCTGGCCTGGGTGATGGGGGAGCAGGGGGCCAAGACCCTGCGCGGCGGAAAGATGGAAGATGTGATCTTCGCCGGTACCTCCGGGCGGGCGCCGCTGGGCCGGGCACAGGTCTCCCTCACCATCGACAATTCCGACGGCGCCCTGCCGATTGACTACTCCGAAGTCACCATCTCCCGCACCCTGTTCCGGGCCGGAGGTTCCGAGTACGCCATCAACGGCGCGCCCTGCCGGCTGCTGGACATCCAGGAGCTGCTCTCCGATTCAGGCCTGGGCCGGGAAATGCACGTGATTGTTGGCCAGGGGCAGCTGGACAAGGTGCTGCACGCATCGCCGGAAGACCGCCGCGGGTTCATCGAGGAAGCTGCCGGAATCCTCAAGCACCGCCGCCGCCGGGAAAAAACCGTGCGGAAACTCGATGCAATGCAGGCGAACCTGGCCCGGCTGACGGACCTCACCGCGGAACTGCGGCGCCAGCTTGGACCGCTGGGCAAACAGGCAGCCGTGGCACGTCGGGCCAAGCAGGTCCAGCTGGACGTCCGCGACGCCCGGGCCCGGCTGCTGGCCGATGACATTGTGACCCTCGCTGCCGCCGTCGAACAGGACACCGCCGCCGAGGCCGCCCTGCGCACGCGCCGGGCCCAGGTGGAGCAGGAAGCCGCCGCCCAGGGAGCGCGCCTGGCTGAACTTGAACGGCTGGCCGCCGAGGCAACCCCCCGGGTGAATGCGGCACGGGAAGCCTGGTACGCGCTCTCCTCGACCCGGGAGCGGCTGCGTTCCCTGGCCGCGCTCGCCGAGGAACGGCAGCGCCTGCTCGGGTCCGCGGAACCAGCAGCCGATCCCGGGCGTGATCCGGAGAAACTCCAGGCGCAGGCCCGGCGGGTGCGCGCCGAAGCGGAACAGCTGGCCGCGGAGGCGGAAGAACGTGAGGGCATGCTCGAAGACGCCGTGGAGATCCGGGCCGCCGCTGAAGAGGAAGCGGCCGCCGAAGAGCGCCGCCTGGCGGCCCTGCTGCGCGCGGCAGCGGACCGCCGGGAAGGCCTGGCCCGGCTCTCCGGTGCTGTCTCCGCTGCACGCTCCCGGGTGGAAGCCGCTGAGGCTGAACTGGGCAGGCTGCGCGCCTCCATAGCCCAGGCGGAGGAACGCCGCCGGACCGCGGAAGCGGATTTTGCTGCACTGGAACAGGAAGCCGCCGGCGTCGAATCCGGTGAAGAAGGCCTGGACGCCGAATACGAGGAAGCCACCCAGGCACTGGATGCCGCCGAGGCCCGGCTGGCGGACCTCGTGGAAGAAGAGCGCCAGGCCGTCCGGGACCGCGAGACTCTGACTGCGCGGCGGGACGCACTCGCGGTGGGCCTGGACCGGCGGGACGGGTCCGGGGCGCTCCTGGAGGCAGGGCTCGACGGCGTGCTCTCACCGCTGGCGGATCTGCTCACCGTGGCCCCGGGCTACGAACGCGCGGTCAGCGCAGCACTCGGCACGGCAGCAGAGGCACTGGCCGTCCGGGACACCGGCAGCGCCGTGCAGGCACTAAAACACCTCAAGGAGTCAGATGCGGGGCAGGTGAGGCTGGTACTGGCCGCGGAATCCGGGACCGCCGAACCGTCCGCTGACCGGCCGGATCTTCCGCCGGGCTGTGTGTACGCCGCCGACCTGGTGGAGGCGGCTCCGGACGCGGCCGCCGCCGTGGGCTCCCTCCTGGGCACCGCCGTCGTTGTCGATTCCCTGGAACGAGCCGCAGCGGTGCTGGCGGAGAACCCCGGACTGACTGCGGTCACTGCCGACGGGGACCTGCTCACCGCCTTTACCGCCGCCGGCGGTTCAAGCTCGGCTCCCGGACTGATCGAAATCCAGGCCGCCGTCGAAGAAACCCAGAACCGGCTGGACGAGGCAGCAGCACGTGCTGAGAAGGCACGCTTTGCGATTGCCTCAGCACGGACCGAACGGGACGCTGCCCGGCAGCGCGCTGACGCTGCGCTCGCCGTCCTGCACGAATCTGACGCCCGCCTGGCCGCGGTGGGGGAGCGGCTGGGTGCACTGAACTCAGCCCTGCGCTCCGCGTCAGGGGAAGCGGAACGGCTCACCCGGCTTGCCGAAGCGGCACAGGCCAACCTCGCCGGGGAACAGGAGAAGCTGGCCGACGCCGTGCAGCGGCTCTCCGCGGCGCAGGAGAGCCCCGGGGACGCAGCTGAACCCGCCACCGACCGGCGCGACGCACTGGCGCTCGCGGCGGCGCAGGCCCGGCAGGCGGAGATGGATGCACGGCTGTCCCTGCGTTCTGCCCAGGAGCAGCTGGCCGCCGTGTCCGGCAGGGCTGAATCCCTGGAGCGGGCTGCGGCAGCCGAGCGGCGCGCACGGGCGGCAGCAGCAGAACGGGCACGGGTGCGTGCCGCGCAGGCCGCCCGCGCACAGGCCGTAGCGAAGGCTGCACTGCAGGCCGGACGCTGGGCGGAGGTTTCGCTGGAGGCTGCGGCTGCCGAGCGGGACCAGGCCGAAGCCGTTCGGGCAGAGTTCGACGCCGAACTCACCGCCGTGCGGGCAGCGAACGCTGAGGCTGTGGCCGAGCTGGCCAAACTAACCGATTCCGTGTACCGTGACGAGCTGCTGCGCGCGGAGAAGCGGCTGCGTATCGAAGCGCTGGAAACCCGTGCGGTGGAGGAGCTCGGCATCACCGCAGACAACCTCGTGGCCGAGTACGGTCCGGACCAGCTGGTCCCGGTTCCTGCCGGGGCCGGTGAGGGCGCCGGGAAGTGGGCTGCCCTGCACATACCGGTGGATGAGGACGGGAACCCGGTCACCGAGGGAGTGCCCTACAACCGTGCCGAGCAGGAGAAACGGCTCAAGCGGGCCCAGCGGGATCTTTCCGCGCTGGGCAAGGTCAACCCGCTGGCGCTGGAGGAGTTCGCAGCCCTGGAGGAGCGGCACTCCTTCCTCAGCACCCAGCTGGAGGACCTCAAAGCCACCCGAAAGGACCTGCTGGACATCATCCGGGAAGTGGACCAGCGGGTGGAGGAAGTCTTCACCGCGGCCTTCCACGACACCGCGGCACAGTTCGAGCGGGTCTTTGGCCGGCTTTTCCCGGGCGGAGAGGGACGGCTGGTCCTCACCGACCCGCAGGACATGCTCACCACAGGCATTGAGGTGGAGGCCCGCCCGGCCGGCAAGAAAATCAAGCGGCTGTCCCTGCTCTCCGGCGGGGAACGTTCCCTGACCGCCGTCGCCCTGCTGGTGGCCATCTTCAAAGCCCGCCCTTCGCCCTTCTACGTGATGGATGAAGTCGAAGCGGCCCTGGATGACACGAACCTGGGCCGGCTGATCACCATCTTCGAGGAGCTGCGCGAATCCAGCCAGCTCATTGTCATCACGCACCAGAAGCGGACCATGGAAGTGGCGGACGCCCTGTACGGCGTGTCCATGCGCGGAGACGGCGTGTCCGCGGTGATCAGCCAGCGCCTGGCGGGGGTGGCGCGGCATTCTGCCGCCCCTTAGCGTTGCAGATCCTGCCCTCCTCCTCGCAAGCTCGGAGAGGGGCCCTGGATCTTCCACTTCCTCGCTCGTTCCTCGCTCGGCGATGCGGGGCTACACAGAACACCGCGCCGCCCACTAGCGGGCGTAGCGGGCGGTGAAGTTGCGCAGGATCAGCGGCGGGGCGGTGACCTGCGCAGGCCGGACCGAATCCATCACTGTCTCAGCCTCTTCCGGCGGGAAGTACCCGGCATTGCGGTAGACCGAGATGCGGGTCAGCAGCCCGGCGACGTCGAGCTCGGGATGGAACTGGGTGGCATACAGATTCCGCCGCACGCGGAACATCTGTACCGGGCAGGTGGGGGAGCCGGCCAGGTTCACGGCCTGCGGGGGCAGCGTGAAGACGGCCTCCTTGTGGCCCACGAAGGCATCGAAGGTGTCCGGCAGGCCCTCCAGCAGCGGATCCCGCCGGCCCTCGGCCGTGAGGGTCACCGGCACCGCGCCGATCGGCTCGCCGTAGGTGCGGTTGACGACGGCGCCCTGGTGCCGGCCCAGCGTGCCGACCCCGTAGCAGGCGCCAAGGAACGGAAAGTCCTCCGCCACTACTGTGTCCAGCAGGGAGCTAAGTTCCTTTTCGACCCGCAGCTGCAGCGCGGATTTGCTCTCTTCCGGGTCCGAAGAGTTGAAGGGGCTGCCGCCCACGATGATCCCGCTGTAGTCAGCAAGTTCTACGGCAGGCAGGGGAGCGGCCTCCATGCGTACCCGGTGCAGCTGGGCCGGTTCCAGGCCCCCGAAGTGCAGGTAGGACTCGTATTCCTCCTCGGCGGCGCCGTCTTCGGCACGGGTGGCCAGGAGCAGGAAGGGCTTCATTCCTCGATGGTAGTGCGGCGGGAGCGCATCCTGGCCGCACGCTGCTCCGGTGCCAGCGTTTCCCGGGCGGTGAGCCAGATCAGCAGTGCCACCAGTGCAGTTGCCCCGGTGACAGCGAAGGCCCAGGTATACCCAAGCGTGTCGGCCAGCACACCGGCCAGAATGGGGCCGATGATCGCGCCGGTGTCGGCGGACATCTGGAAGGCCGCCAGTACTTTGCCGCCGCTGCGTTCGGAACCGACGACGTCCGCTACTGCCGCCTGCTGTGCAGGATTCAGCAGGCCCGTACCCAGTCCGGCGACCGCGGAGACCACCAGGAACATGGCTACCGACCCGGAGAACCCGATTGCCGCGGTGGCGGCACCGTTCACGGCAAGGCCGGTAATGACCAGGGGTTTGCGGCCCCATGAATCCGCCAGCCTCCCGGAGAAGGTCAGGGCCAGCGCCGTTCCTGCCGCGAACGCGGTCAGCGAGATGCCGGCGATCTCCGGCCCGGCGGAGAGGACAGCCGCGGCGAAGAGCGGCAGCAGCGAGTTGCGTACGCCGAACGAAGACCAGCCGTTGGCGAAGGAGGAGACCATGGCCGCGCGGTAGGCGGAGTCGGAGAGTGCCTCACGGACACTGAGGTGCACCCGCTCGGCCGGTTTTTCCTTCGCGGCCGCGCTGCCGCGGGCCTCGCGCAGCAGGTAGGCGACGACGACGGCGGCCACCAGCAGGGCTGCGGCGTAGACCAGGAAGGGAACACGCAGCCCAAACCCCGCGAGCAGCCCGCCGAGCAGGGGACCGCCGATGTTGCCCAGCAGGAAGGACGAGGCGTAGGCACCGGAGATGCGCCCGCGGATGGCCGGCGGGGCCAGCCGGATGATCAGGGCCATGGCGGAGATGGTGAACATGGTCGATCCGATGCCGCCGAGTCCGCGGAACACCAGCAGCTGCCAGTAGCTTTCGGCGAAGGCACACGCGGCGGTGGAGAGCGCCACGATCAGCAGGCCCATCACGTAGACCGGGCGCTCGCCGAGTTTCTCCAGCAGGGCTCCGCCCGCCGGGGCGAAGATCAGCCGGGTGAAGGCGAACGCACTGACCACTACGGAGGACGCCGCCACCCCGACGTTGAAACTCTGGGCGAACTGCGGCAGGACCGGTGCCACCAGGCCAAAGCCCAGGGCGATGAGGAAGGCTGCGGCTATGAGGACTTTGATTTCGCGGGGGATCGGAATCCGGGGTGAACTCGCCATGATGCTTTGATTCTTGCAGATCCCGGCGGCTTTGCGTCCCGGTGCCGGCGGGAGCGCAGGCACCGGGACACGGGTGCCTGCCGGCGGCCCCGTATGACATGCTGGAAAGCGTGAATGAGACTCTTTCAATTGTGATCTATGTGGTCATTGGGCTGGCTGTTGTCGGTTCGCTGGCAGCTCTGCTGGTCCGTACGCGACGCACGCCCAAGGGGATGTACCCCACGAAGCGCGACGCAGACGACCTGCCGGGCGGCAGCGGAGCCACTTCCGTCCTGGACCGTCCCGGAACTGCTGAGCCGGAAGCTGATTCCACGCTCACCGTTCCGGACGACCTGCGGGACCTGGAAGAAGCTCCCGCTGAGCCCGAAGCCCCGGCGCTGGAGAAACCGGAACCGGTCCAGGGCCGCCTGGCCCGGCTGCGGGCCCGGCTGGCCAAGTCCAACAACGCCCTGGGCAAGGCGCTGCTGGCGCTGCTCTCCAGCGACAAGATCGACGAGGACGTCTGGGACGAGATCGAGGAGACCCTGCTGCTGGCAGACCTCGGTACCGAACCGACCACCGAGCTGGTTGACGCGCTGCGTGAGCGGGTGCGCATCTCCGGCAGCCGCGACCCGCAGGAAGTCCACGCGATGCTGCGCGAGGAACTGATCAAGCTGGTGGATCCCACCATGGACCGCTCGCTGGCCGTTGAACGGCATGCAGATAAGCCCGCGGTAGTTATGGTCGTGGGTGTTAACGGCGTCGGCAAGACCACTACCGTGGGCAAGCTGGCCCGTGTGCTGGTCGCCGAAGACAAGGACGTTCTGCTCGGTGCAGCGGACACCTTCCGGGCCGCTGCTGCCGAGCAGCTCGCCACCTGGGGCCAGCGCGTGGGCGTGCCCACGGTGCGCTCCGAGGTTGACGGCGCGGACCCGGCATCGGTTGCCTTCGAAGCCGTGAAGGCCGGAATCGACGGCGAGGTGGACACCGTGCTCATCGACACCGCCGGCCGCCTGCAGAATAAGGTCGGCCTGATGGACGAGCTGGGCAAGGTCAAGCGGGTCATCGAAAAGCAGGCAGAGGTTGACGAGGTGCTGCTGGTCCTGGACGCGACCACCGGCCAGAACGGCCTCACCCAGGCGAAGGTCTTCGCTGAGGTCGTCAACATCACCGGCATTGTGCTCACCAAGCTGGACGGAACCGCCAAGGGCGGAATCGTCGTCGCGATCCAGCGCACCCTCGGTGTGCCGGTCAAGCTGGTGGGGCTCGGTGAAGGCCCGGATGATCTGGCGCCGTTCGACGCAGAAGGCTTCGTGGACGCACTGCTGTCCTAGTTCCGGCCTGAACCGAAAAAGGGCTCCCGCACCGGTACTACGGTGCGGGAGCCCTTTTTCGTATGCACGCCCGCTACGGCTGGAGCTGGAAGTTCAGCACCGTGACGGTTCCGGCGGTGAGCGCAAACCGCTGAGTGGTTGAACCGTACTCAAAGCCGGGAAGGGTCAGCCGCTCAGCCACGGGAACGGCTTCGGTGCGCTGGCCGTCAATCAGCGTCCCGTCCTCGGAGGCGTAGGAGGGACCGGTCAGCTGTGTCATCGCTGCCGTGAGGGGACGGCCGGGGAGTTCGAGCGTTACCTCCATCTGGGCATCTGTCTCCGGGTTGTTGGCATTGATGATGATGACGCTGAGGCTTCCGTCCTCATGCCGGAGCGCATAGGAATGGCTGAGGCCGCCGCCGTCCTCGGTGGACTCCAGGAATTCCCCGGGCTCCATCTCCGCCACCATGGACAGGCCGAAGAAGTTGGCCCTTTCGTCCACCTGCCCGTTGGGCTGCAGGTACTCTCCGCCGGTGCAGATGGCGGACATGGGCGGGCCGCCCTTGCAGGTGATCAGGGAGGAATGGAAACTCATCCGCGTGATGCCCTGCTTCGCGCCGCCCAGCGCGTAGTCCGCCGCCCACAGCGAGGATGCATGGGTCTTGGTGGTTTCATTCGATCCCGGGCAGGCCGAGACACCGGCTTCGGTGATCCAGGTTTCAAGTCCGGCAGCGTTCGCCGGCTTGAGGGCCTCGCCGCGGTAGTACTCAGCGTGGTCGTGGATGTTCTGGCTCATCAGGTTGGCCAGGATCGGTTCGCCGGTGGGATCCTTGGTGCCGTCGCAGCTGGAGAGCGGGTAGTGGTGGAAGGAGAAGATCTTCTCCTGCGGCAGCTCGGCCTTGGTGAACGGTTCCCACCATGACTGCGAATAGACACCCGGTCCCACGATCTTCACGCCCGGAGCCGCTTCGTGGATGGCCTGGGCGTAGGCCTTGAGCTCGGTCAGGTAGTCCTCTGAAGTCCAGTCCGAATCGCGGACCCCGTTGGAGGGGTAGCCGTTGGGCTCATTGCCCACGGTGATGCCCACCAGCCGTTCCCCGAAGATCCGGGAGGCATGTGCGGCCATGTCCGCGGCACGGGCTGGATCGTAGTGGCCCAGGTCCACCGTGAGGTTCACTGTGGCGTCGACGGCGTCGAGCAGCGTAGCAACACGCTCAAGGTCCGCAGGGGTCACCGCGCGCACCGGATGTGCCTTGTCCCCCTTCAGGTTGCCCGGCAGCGGTTCGCCGGTGGAAGTCCAGAAGAAGCGGCGGTCCACCGCGTTGCCGCCGAAGCGCAGCAGCGGCTTGCCCAGTCCGGAGAGCGTCTGGACCATCTCCGCGTTGTCTCCGGAGAGCGCCGGGTCCGCCAGATCCGTTGCCTCGAGGGAAAGCCCCACCAGCCCATCGGGCAGCCGTGTTCCGGTGCCGGTCCCTTCCACGGCCAGCGCCAGCGGGTCAACCGCGTTGAGCGGGGATCCTTCGGGAGGACCGGCCTGGTTGTAGTAGACAAACTCCGGGGCCGGCGGAAGCGGCTGCGGTGCGGCGGTCTCCACGGTTTCGGTGGCAGCGCCGGCAGGTTCCCCCTCGCCGTCGTTGTCCAGGACCAGCGGCAGGGTGATGCCGGCGGCAAGGACCAGCGCCGCTGCTGCCCCGCCCGCGATCCATCGGTTGCGTTTTTTTGGGGAAGCGCGGCGGGACCGGAGCGGTCCGTCCGGTTCCTGGGACGCGGAGCGTGATTCCGCTCCGGGCATGTTTTCAGGCATAAGGGATTGTTCCTCCAAGAGGTATTCGAGACTCCCGAACATCCTAGCCGCGCCGGTGCAAGCCTCCTGGCAACACTCACGGCGGGTTCCCGGCCGCCGGTAACGTGCCGGAAACGCAGCGGACACCGCACTTTTACCCAGTACGGAAGTTTGTAATATTCCCGCAATACCCCCGGCTGAATACCGAAACTTCCCCCCGGCAATGTTCTTCGTAGCGCGGGAGATGCCCGCTAAGCGTGGAAGGACATAAAGATGGATCTGTCAGCAGGTCACGTCTGGGTGATGGTATCGGCGGCACTGGTGCTGCTTATGACCCCCGGCCTGGCATTCTTTTACGGCGGCATGACCAGGGCCAAGGCAGCCCTGAACATGATGATGATGAGCTTCGTTTCAATCGGGCTCGTGGGCGTGGTGTGGGTCCTCTGGGGCTACTCCATGACCGGCGGTGACGGCATTGCCGGACTCTTCGCCAGCCCCTTCGCCTCCTTCGGACTCGAAGGCCTGATCGGCACCGAAGACATGATCAGTGCCGGTTTCGGAGCCACCTTCGCGATCATCACCGTGGCGCTGATCAGCGGCGCCATCGCGGACCGTGCCAGGTTCGGCGCCTGGGCCGTCTTCGTTCCCGTCTGGGTCACCCTGGTCTACTGCCCGCTGGCCTTTATGGTCTGGG
>JBELZL010000061.1:0-13543 GCA_040274025.1 Arthrobacter sp.
CCGAGTCCGGAGCGTCCTCTGTCCTCTCCCTCGCCGAGCGTGAGGTTGCCGATCCAGGTCCCGGCGAAGTGCGGGTCCGCGTAACCGTCTCAGGTGTGAACCCGACGGACTGGAAGGCCCGCGTGGGCGGTGTCCCGTTCGACGAGGTCGTGCCCAACCAGGATGGTGCCGGAGTTGTGGACGCCGTCGGCGAAGGGGTCTCCGGCCTCGCCGTGGGGGACCGGGTGTGGATCTACCTCGCCGCACACGGCCGCCCCACCGGCACAGCGCAGGAATACACCGTCCTTCCTGCCGACCGGGCAGTGCCGCTGCCCGACGGCATCGGCTTCGACGTCGCCGCCAGCCTGGGCGTCCCGGCTATGACCGCTCACCGCGCCCTCACCATCCATGAGTTCGGACCGGCACGTCTGGCACCCGGTGCGCTGGAGGGCCGCACCGTCCTGGTACAAGGCGGCGCCGGAGCGGTGGGACATGCGGCGATCCAGCTGGCAGTGTGGGCTGGTGCTACCGTGATCGCCACGGTGAGCAGCGACGAGAAGGCAGGCCTGGCCCGAGCAGCCGGCGCGCACCACATTGTGCGCTATCCGGACGACGCCGAGGCCGACCGCATCCGCGAGATCGCGCCCGACGGCGTCGACCAGATCGTGGAGGTGTCCCCGGCGCAGAACGCAGCGCTGGACGTCGAGGTGATCGCCAACCACGGCAGCATCGCCTACTACGCGAACAACAACGGCGAGGAGTTCACCGCGCCGATCGTAGCGAGTTTCGCGAAGAATGTCCGCTGGCAGGGTGTGCTGGTCTACACCGAGGGCGAAGCCGCGCATCAGGCCGCCGTGAAGGACATTACGGAAGCACTGCGCGACGGCGCCCTGCCGGTGGGTGAAGCCGCTGGCCTGCCGCTGACCTGGTTCAGCCTGGAAGAGACCGCTGCCGCGCATGACGCTGTGGAGAGCGGTGTGACGGGCAAGGTCCTGATCCGCGTGGCGGACGAGGCCGCGTAAGCGCAGGACCGGAACACCGGGCGGGCCCCGGCGATTGGCCCGCCCGGTGGCGTAGGGTGGCTCGAACGTATCCAGGAGCGCCGGGCAGTGCAGCACGCTCACCGGCAGAAACCTAAGGGGGACTGACCATGGCAGGCGAGCGAAGGAACCGAAAGCCGCTCAACCCGGACAAGGTTCCCCATCCCCTGATGAGTCTTTCCTTCCTGCTGTCGGCTGTGCTGATCGCGGCGGGCGGGCCGTTTGTCTGGTGGCGGATACTGGCAGCGGCCGCGATGATCGGACTGTGCATCTACGGGCTGTATCAGTGGAGCCGCGTGCGCCGTGAAGAGGCCGGCCGGAGGAATCAGGCCGGCTGAACCATCCGACGCCGGCTCGACGGCGGAGCGAAGCACCAGATAAGAAGTGCTGCGGAAACCAGCGGCGCGAGGAAACCCGCTGCGGCCACCACATTTAGGGCCATAAAGGACGCGGCCAGGCCAGCCCCCGCCGTCGCGCAGACCCGCAGCGGAAGGGAAACCGGCAGGAGCCGGGCGAAGGGCAGGACGAGGGCGAATCCCAGACAGGCCCCGGCCGCCACGCTCAGCGGCCACTGCGATGGGTGGCCCGCACCCGCCAGCTGGGCACCGGCTGCCGCAAAGAGGCTGGCGACGGCCAGCACCACCGACACGAGGATGACCCGCCCGTGCCGTGGCATCAGGACCGCTCCCAGTGCCACAACTACCGGAACTGCGTTGAGCGCCCCCGCAGCCAGGCCGAGGTTCATGGCGGCCGTTGAATCAGCCGCCAGCGAGGTCCAGCTGCTGCCTGACAGTGCAAACCAGGCGAAGCCGATGCCGAGGATCAGGGTCACAAAGCCTGCCACTGCTACGGCGGCCCGCAGCGTGCCGGACGCCGGAACCGGGTCTGGGAGTGGCCGGCGGGCAGGGTGGACACCTGCTGGGG
The DNA here is from genome assembly GCA_040274025.1 of Arthrobacter sp. GTDB lineage: Bacteria > Actinomycetota > Actinomycetes > Actinomycetales > Micrococcaceae > Arthrobacter_B. Next base: position 1,944 of record JBELZL010000061.1, read on the forward strand.
CGCCCGAGCGCAACGCGATAACCAGGACGGCCGCCGCAGCCAGGGGAGCGGTCAGGGCAGCCGTTAGATACAGCAGCGCGAAGCCGAGGGCGGCTGCGGCTGCGAGCAGGAAAACCTGGGTGTTCCGGGCGTAGCGCGGTTCCCATACGGTGCTGACCGGTCCGGTGAGGGCCAGCGCTCCAGCGAGCCATGCTGCCCCGGCCAGCAGCGCGAAGGACGATTCGAACCAGCCAAAGGCCGTTCCGGCGTCGGCCAGGGTGAATCCAGCGGACCAGCTGGCCAGTGCCAAGGCTGCCAGTGCCAGCGCAGGGACGGCCGCCACCGCCGTGAAAAGCGCGGTTTGTGCGCTCATGCGGCCGGAACGGAACCAGAGCACCAGGACCGCCAGCATCAGCAGAAGCGGACCGAGGAAGGCCGACGCGACGGTGTGGAGAAGATCAGCGCCCGGCCAGAGGAAGGCATTGCTCAGCACGAGGGCGGTGGCGGCAAGGTAGGCGGCCAATGATCCAGCAGCGCACACTTCTGCCCAGTTGACGGTGGCATATGCACCCAGCCGCTGTGCCCTTCGCTCCCATGCCGCGGAGAAGGATTCGAAACTCGCACTCATGGGCGTCAACCTACCTCCCACGTGGTCCTTTGCACAGAGCGGACCGGATGGCAGGGTTGAGGCATGAACTCCACAGCACCCGGCTCCGCAGACGCCCGGCCTGCCCTGAGCCCCGGCATGGCCCGGACACTCCAGCCCAGCGCGGCAATAGCCTTCACCGTGCTCGGTGCCGGCCTGTGGTGGGGCTGGTTCGCGTGGGACACGGTCGGGATCAGTTCAGGAACGGAGCCGCAGTCCGGCCCCTACGAGGCGTGGCAGGTTGTGGGCTGTGTGATGACCTGGATCGTGCTGACCTGGCTGGGGAGGAAGGTTCTCCGTCCGCTCCTGTTAATTCCTGCGCTCCCGGTTGGATTCACCGCCGCCTGGATTCTGACCGCTGCCCTCAGTGATGACTCGGGGCTGTGGGCCGTGGGCGCCATCCTGGTGGCTGCAGGAACGCTGGCCGGGAATGCCCTCCTCGTGTGGGTGTTGAGATCCATTGACCGGAGCCGGGGGCAACGCACACGAAGTGCAGCTCTCTAGTCTGCCCCGCGCTGCGGGGCTACGGTATCCCCATGCCCAGCAGTACAGCCCATGACCAGCGGCTGCGGGACCTCGTGGTGCTCCGCCGGGTACGGGACCGGATCGACCGGGAGTACGCGCGGCCGCTCAATGTTGATGCGCTCGCACGCGACGCGCACATGTCCTCCGGCCATCTGAGCCGGGAGTTCAAGCGGGCCTTCGGCGAGGCACCGTATTCCTATCTCATGACCCGGCGGATCGAACGCGCCATGGCTCTGCTGCGCCGCGGGGAGCTGTCCGTCACGGAGGTGTGCTTCGCCGTCGGCTGCTCATCGCTTGGCACCTTCAGTACCCGGTTCACCGAGCTGGTTGGCGTGCCGCCGAGCACTTACCGCCGCGAGCACGCGGATGCGACAAAGGGCATCCCGTCCTGCATCGCCAAGAACGTCTCCAAACCGGTCAGGAATCAAGAAGCGCCGTTCGCGTCCCGGTAACTACCGTTGCCGGCATGAACCTGAACATATCCAACAGTTTCCTGCCCCAGACCGACCCCGACGAGTCCCTCGCCTTCTATCGTGACGCCCTCGGCTTCGAGGTGAGGAACGACGTCGGCTACGAGGGAATGCGGTGGATCACCGTGGGTCCGGCGGACCAGCCGGAAGTCTCCGTGGTGCTCTATCCGCCGTCGGCTGACCCCGCCGTGACGGAGGAAGAGACCCGGATGATCGCCGAGATGATGGCCAAGGGCACGTTCGCCACCCTGGTCCTCTCCTCGCCGGACGTGGATGCTGCGTTCGATGCCGTGCAGGCGGCCGGCGCCGAAGTCATCCAGGAACCGACCGACCAGCCCTACGGCATCCGCGACTGTGCCTTCCGCGACCCGGCCGGCAACCAGATCCGCATCAACGGCGTATAGGCATCGAAGGGATCGGGCGGCTGGGCGGCTAGGCTGGGAGCGTGCGCAAAGAAACCCTGTGGGAAATCAAGAAACGCCAGAATCCCGAGCACTCGACCTGGTACATCCAGCGCTTTGAGCAGATGCGGGAAGAGGGAGCAGACCTGGCCGGTGAAGCCCGGCTGGTGGACGCGATGCTTCCGCGCGGAGCCCGGATTCTCGATGCCGGCTGTGGCCCGGGACGTGTGGGCGGCGAGCTCGCCCGGCGGGGACACGACGTCGTTGGCGTTGATGTTGACCCGGAATTGATTGCCGCCGCACAGAAGGACTTTCCGGACTTGCCCTGGCTCACCATGGACCTGACCGAACTCGACCTGGCGGCCGAAGGCATCACGGAGCCGTTCGACCTGATCGTCAGCGCCGGAAACGTCATGGCGTTCCTGGCCCCGGGCACCGCACCGGACGCCCTGGAACGCATGAAGCAGCATCTGGCCCCGAACGGGCGGATCGTCGTCGGCTTCGGTGCGGGACGCGGTTACGACTTCGGCACCTTCTTCGAGGATGCTTCCTCCGTGGGCCTGACCGTGCAGCAGAAGTTCTCCACCTGGGACCTGCGCCCGTTCGACGTCGAATCGGACTTCCTGGTCGCCGTCCTCGGCCGCCGCTGACGCCTCGCTCCTCTAGTCGAAAGCCTCCAACTCTATGACGGCCACAAATCCTCATCCGGTGCGCTCCGCCGGCCGCCCGCGCCTGGTGCTGCGGGGTCCTGCGGTGGCCGGTCCGCTGCTGAGCGACGCGGCGGTGATGATCGACGGCGGCATCATCACCTATGCGGGGCCGCTGAGCGGCCTCGATGTCCGGGCGGAGGGCGACGTCGTTGATCTTGCCGCGGGCGAAGTGATGATTCCCGGCCTGGTGGACCTGCACTGCCACGGAGCCTACGGCGTCGACTTCTCCCGGGCTGACGCGGCTTCGATCCGCGAGGCCGTTGCCGGACTGCACCGTGCCGGAACCACCACTGTCATGGCCAGCCTGGTAACCGACGCGCCGGAATCGCTGCTGCGTCAGCTGGCACTGCTCGCAGGCCTGGCCGAGGAAGGTGTAGTTGCAGGAATCCACCTGGAAGGCCCGTTCCTTTCGGAGGTCCGGTGCGGGGCGCAGGATCCCCGCTGGCTGCTGGAGCCGGACCTTGAGTTCGCCCGGGAGCTGATCCTGGCTGGCCGGGGCCGGCTGCGCACCATGACCTACGCCCCGGAGCTTCCCGGAGCGGACGCACTGGTGGAGCTTCTCGCAGCGAACGGGGTGACGCCGTCGCTTGGGCATACCGCCTGCACGGCTGAGCAGGCCCACGGGTCGCTGAAACTGGCCGCGAAACTCCTTGCGGCATCCGGCGGGGACAACCCCCGCCCAACGGTCACCCACCTGTTCAACGGCATGGACCCCATCCACCACCGGGCACCGGGTGCGGTTTCCGCCTGCCTGCGTGCGGCGAAGGCCGGCAAGGCAGCCGTGGAACTCATTGCGGACGGAACCCATCTGGACCCGTACCTCGTGGCGGCGATGTTCGACCTGCTGGGGGCGGAAAACATAGCCCTGGTCACCGATTCAATGTCCGCGGCGGGCCTTGCTGACGGCCAGTACCGGCTGGGACCGGCAGAGGTGCTGGTGCAGGGCGGGGTGGCCAGGCTTGCCGCAACCGGTTCGATTGCCGGCGGCACGGCAGCCATGCCGGACCTGGTCCGTAATGCGGTGCGGGCCGGGGTCAGCCTGCCCGACGCGGTGAGCGCGGCTGCCGCGGTTCCCGCAGGGGTGCTGGGCCGCGGCCAGGACCTGGGTTCGCTGGTTCCCGGCGCGGCTGCTGACCTTGTGGTGCTGGATGAGGCGCTGGTTCCCGTTCGGGTGATGCGTCGGGGAAGCTGGCTTTCCTAGCCAGGCGGGCGGTCCGGAACGCTCAGCTGAGGCGTTCGGTAAGGCGCACGGTGACGGTGTCCCCGATGTCCTTGCCCAGCTTCTTCCGCAGCTTGGCGCTGATGGAGAGCATGTGGCCGCCCTGGCCGGTGGGCATCAGTCCGCCGCGGATCGGCTCGTCATCCACGGTGGCCGCCACTTTGACCGTCTTTCCGGTGCCAAAGAACTCAGCGGATCCCGGCATTTCCACGCAGGACCACACATCGCCCTTGATCTTCACCCCGATGGGTGCGGTGAAGGTGTGGTCTAGCGGGCCCGGGACTGTCGCCATTCGTCTTCTCCTGTTCAGGCCGGCGTCTCTGCCGGTCATGTCACCCTATCGGTTTGGTGTGGGGAGAGGAACGGCCTCCGGCGTGCCCCAACCTGCTTAACCGCCAACGGCCCGGCACCAGGTGCGGTATGCACCTGCTGACCGGACCGTCGTCGTACGTTCTGCTACTTCTTGGCCGGAACCAGTTCCGGGTGGTGGATCGCTGCGACCTGCGGGTGGGCGCGGAGCCAGCCCTTCAGGACGTTGGCGCCGTAGGAGGCCAGCATCGGGTTCTGCGGGTCATCAGAGATGCCGCGGGACTGGGCAGCGAGGGCCGGCGGCAGCTGCACCGGGTCGATGACCGAGTCCAGGCGCGGGGACCAGAAGAAGGGAATGGCATAGCGGTCGACGCCGGGCGGCGGCGCCTGGACACGGTGGATGGTCGCGGAGAGGTAGCCCTGGGTGGCCACTTCAAGCATCTCGCCGAGGTTCACAACCAGCGCGCCGGGAATCGGCTCGACCGGCAGCCATTCGTCGGACTCGTGCGGCTTGACCTCCAGACCGCCCACCTCGTCCTGCAGCAGCAGGGTAACAAAACCGTAGTCGGCGTGGGAACCAACACCCTGGGTGCCTGCTTCCTTCACGACGCCGCCCACGTAGTGGATGAGCTTGGCCATCCAGGCCGGGGTGCCTTCGAAGGGTTCGGTGAAGTGGTCCTCCGGCAGTTCCAGCGAAACGGAAATCGCGGAGAGCAGTTCGGCACCGACCTCGCTCATCAGCTCGGCCCATTCCATGGAGGTTTTGCGCAGTTCCGGCAGCACGGTGTCCGGAAAGAGGTTAGGGCCCTGCACCAGCCAGTAGGGCTGGTCTGCGGGGTAGTCCGCCACCGGCTCGCGCTCCGGGCCGAAGTCAACCTGCTCGCGCGCGTCGGGGCGTCCCTGGGTGAGCTCGGTGCCGAGGCGGGTGTAGCCGCGGAAGTGCGGGGACTTGCGGTTATCCAGCTCCAGGCGGTCTTCGAGCGGAAGGTCGAAGAAGCGCTTGGTGACATCGAAGAGGTCCTTGACGCGTTCCTCGCCCGCCCCGTAGCCGACCAGCTGGAAGAACCCGATCTTGTGGGTCGCTTCGCGCAGCTTGTCGATGAAGTCAGGGTTGAAGGTGCCGTCCGCGTTGCGGGCCGTGCTGAGGTCCAGAACTGGAATCGATGTGGGGTTATCGCTCATTCCGGAAACGTAGCACCGGGGGCTGTCAACTGGGAACCAAATGTTACGCAACATAGCGTCATTCGGCTCTGACCAGTGGGTTTACTGTGCTGTTCGTGCGGTTCGGCGTAACAAACGGTGCTTTCCCGCCTGCGGGCCAGGACCCTACGCCACAGCCGAGTCGTCCGCAGCCGTCCCGGCAGCCATCTCCGTCCAGCGGCGCAGGAAAGCTTCCCCGGCGTCGTCGTGGATCAGGTCCCCGGCAGTGAGCACCGGGTATGGCTTGGCAGGCACGCCGTCGGCCGGCCGCACGTCCACGTGTGCGACGTCGAAGCCCAGGGCGTGCAGCTCATCGGCCATGGCGTAGTCGGTCCGGGAATCGCCGACCGTCCGCCAGGTACGAGGCACCGGGGTTCCCGCATCCTCCAGCAGGGCCAGCGCGCGCCGGGCGCCCAGGTCCTTGCCCACGCCAAGAGCTTCGATGTCCGTGGAAATGATGGTGGGGTCGATGCGGTAGTCGATCGAGTCGTCGGAATCCGGAGCATGGTGGTCCAGCCTGCACACACCCATGTCGAACTTCGACATCAGTGCCAGCGCGTCGGCGTCGAACTCTTTCTGCTCGGTCAGGTAGTCCGCGTTGGCGACGTCGACATTCTGTTCCACGGAGACCATGGAGCGCTTGGTCTCGTCGAAGAACATGTGCCCGGTGTACTTCTGGGCCACCAGATCCCGCACTGCCGACGCGTACGACGCCGGCAGGGCCAGCTCCTCATCCACGCTCACCTCGCCCGGGCCTGACCCGTTGAAGGAGAACCAGACGCCGCCCTTTTCGCAGATAGCGTGCAGCGTAACGGCCTCCGGCAGGCCGGCGGCAATCATCGGCTCCATGACCTGCATGCGGATGAACTCATCGGACCGTCCGGTGTTGAAAACCACCGGCCAGCCCGCGGAGGCGAGGGCAACCAGGTGTCCGATTACCGCGGGGGAGACGGTGCGGGTTAGCGGGGACGCCACCGGTCCGTCGACGTCGAGCAGGAGGCCAAAACGCGCAGAAGTCATGCCTTTAGTATCCCGTCACCTGGCCTAACGCTGCACACAGACCCCGATCCGCGTAATCCAGCGGCCGCTGCCGGGGAGTCCTGTTTCCTTGGGTGCCGAACTTCTCTACTCTGGATTAGTGATCTTCAAAGCTGTTGGCGATGTGCGCCCCTACCCCGACCATGGATACGTAACTCCCAAGGACTGGGCAGCGGTACCTCCCCGGCAGGTCCGGCTGGACGAGCTGGTGACCACCAAGGCCACCCTGGATCTCGGCGCTCTGCTGGCCGAGGATTCGACCTTCTTTGGAGACCTTTTCCCGCACGTAGTGCAATGGAGGGGCACCATGTACCTGGAAGACGGACTGCACCGGGCAGTCAGGACAGCTTTGCACCAGCGGACCATCCTGCACGCACGCGTGCTGGTGATCGATGACTAACGAGCCCCCTCGAGGGCAGCGCAGGGACGCCAAAGGCGACCCCACCGAGTGGCACGGCCACCGGATTGTGACGGAACAGGACCTGGGTGCCGTTTTTGATGAGGATGACGGCGAAGCGGCCGAGCTCCGTGCCCAACGCAAAAGACGGCTCCACGGCGTGGTGCTGGGCGTCCTGATCGGCCTGCTGGTCCTGGCCGCCGTTGTTGCGCAGGGGATCAACGCCGGGTGGATCAATCTTCCCCGTCCGGAAGCGCGTCCCGCGGTGGAAACCGGATGCCCCGCGGGACCGTACCTGTACCAGTCCCCGGAGACCGTGACGGTCAACGTCTATAACACCACGGCGCAGCCCGGACTGGCCGGCGAAGTGGCCGAGGCACTGAAGTCCCGCGGGTTCGTCATTGGGGTGGTGGGCAACAGCACCGTGAACCGGGAAGGGATGACGGCGATCATCCTCTCCGGGCCTGACGGCGAATCGGGCGCCTTTACGATGCAGCAGCAAATTCCGGACACCCAGTACATCCAGGACGACCGGGACGACGCGTCAGTGGATGTGGTCATCGGCTCCGGCTACAGCACCCTGGTTCCCGTGGAGAAAGCCGAGGCTGCTGCACCCGGGCCCATCAGCTGCCCGTGGAAGAGCGGCGGAGCCAACCCGGAGGCCGAAAGCTAGCAGCCGCTGCCGTCCACGGCACAGGCTCCGCCTGCCGGTACAACCGGCTGGAGCGGGCGCTGTCCTTCCTGCCAGGCCTGCGTCAGTGCCTGGCTGAACACCTCTTCGGGCTGCGCGCCGGAGATGCCGTAGCGGCGGTCGAGCACAAAGAAGGGCACGCCGCTCACCCCGAGCGCACGCGCTTCGGCAATGTCTGAGTTGACCGAATCGGTGTAGTCGGTGCCGGAAAGGACTTTCCGTACTGCGTCCCGCTCAAGGCCGGCGTCGGCGCCGATCCCGGCCAGTACGTCGTGGCTGGAAATATCCTGGCCCTGCTCGAAGTGCGCTGCCAGGAGCGCTTCCTTCACGGACGCGGCTGTTTCGGCTCCGCGCAGGTCACGCGCCAAATGGATCAGGCGGTGTGCCGTGAACGAATTGGCTACCACCAGATCATCAAAGCGGTAGGTGAGGCCGGCGCCGGCAGCCTGGGCCGTTACGTGGTCCAGCATCCCGGATACCTGGGCGGGATCCATGCCCTTGACCTTGCTGAGGTACTCGACCTCGGAGCCCTCAAAGCGTTCCGGCAGGCTGGGATCCAGCTGGTAGCTGCGCCACCGGACCTCCACCTCAGCGGCATGATCGAAGCGGGACAGAGCAGCTTCAAAGCGCCGCTTGCCAATGAAACACCAGGGGCATCCGATATCGGACCAGATTTCTACCAACACATCCGGCGGCAACAACCGCGCCGGCGGTTTCTATTCCCAGGCGGATCCTGGCAGCCCCACGGCCAGCCGCAGCAGCCGGACTTCAATGTCCTGGACCTTCCCGCCGGGCTTCCGTTCGGCCTGTGCTGGCGCGAAGGCTAGCCGCGCGAGGCGGCTCCCGCCGTCGTGCTTTCAGGAATGCCCGTGCTTTCCGGTGTTCCGGCGCCGGTCTGGTCCGCCAGCACCGCGCGCTCCCGTCCCGCACCGCGGACCCAGAGGCGGTAGGCCACAAACAGGAATCCGATCCACACCACGCCCACGATCAGGGCGATCCGGGTGTCCGGCATGATCCCCAGCAGCACCACGATGAAGACCATAAAAGCCAGCGCCGCGTAGGACGCCGCCGGCCAGAACGGCACGCCGAATTCCGACGCCGGCAGGCCCTGGCGCTTGATCTCGCGCTTCATGGCGATGTGGGACAGCAGGATCATCAGCCACACCCAGACGGTGGCAAACGTGGCGATCGAGGCGATGAGCAGGAACAGGGATTCGGGCAGCACGGCGTTGAGCACCACGCCAACCAGCAACACCCCGGCCATCACGGCCACGGTCATCCACGGCACGCCGCGGCGGGAAATCCGGGCAAACCCTGCCGGGGCCTGGCCCTGCTGGGCCAGGGCGAACATCATCCGGCCGGCGCCGAAAGTGTCTGAGTTGATGGCGGAGAGGGCTGCCGTGATGACGACGGCGTTGAGGATGTGAGCCGCCGCCGGAATACCCAGGGAGTCGAAGATCTGCACAAAGGGGCTGGTTTCGCCGTCGATCTGCTCCCACGGGAAGATCATCATCAGCACAGCTAGCGCGCCCACGTAGAAGAGCAGGATGCGTACCGGCACGGTGTTCACGGCGGCGGGGATGGCCTTCTTCGGGTTTTCAGCTTCGCCGGCGGTGATGCCGATGGTTTCAATGCCGCCAAAGGCGAACATCACCACGGCGAAGGAGGCCAGCAGGCCCCAGAACCCGTTGGCGAAGAATCCGCCGGAGCCCAGCAGGGTATCCAGGCCGGGATTCGCTGCGTCCTCGAGCCCGAAGCCGAACACGATGATCGCTGCGCCGCCGGCAATCATGGCGATGATTGCTGCCACCTTGATGATGGAGAGCCAGAACTCGGTCTCCCCGAAGACCTTCACCCTCATCAGGTTCAGGGCAGCGATCAGCAGCACGACGGCGAGGATCCAGATCCAGCGCGGGACGTCCGGGAACCAGAAACCCATGTAGATGCCGAAGGCCGTGACGTCCGCGATGGCAACGATGGCCATTTCGAAGGCGAACGTCCAGCCCGTGATGAACCCGGCGAACGGCCCGAGGTAGCGGCTGGCGTACTGGCCGAAGGAGCCGGAGACCGGATGCCGGACGGCCATTTCACCCAGTGCCCGCATAACCAGGAAAACAGCCGCACCGCCGATGATGTACGCCAGGAGCACTGCGGGGCCGGCCGCTTGGATGGCTGCAGCGGATCCATAGAACAGGCCCGTGCCGATGGCCGAGCCTAGTGCCATAAAACGGATGTGCCGGACGTTCAGTCCGCGGGCCAGCGCTTGGCCGAAGGAAGACATGGAGAAACACCTTGAACTGGGGGATTAGCCGCAGCAGCGGCCAATCAATGCTACGCCTCCTAGCTTGTTCGATGCTTTGAGCGGGCGCCATCCGGCAGTGGTATCGGCCACAGTGATCCGGAATTACAGCGATAAGCGGGGCCGGACGCTTTCGCATCCGGCCCCGCTCTCGATGACTAACTGTCTAGGCAGCCGCCGCCGGTTCCCGGGATTCGTGCAGGAACCGGGCGTAGGCCGGAACCGTCAGGAAGGTGGGGAACTGCTCGCCGCAGGCCACTTCCTCGAACAGCTCCAGGGCGTCGTCAAAGCGGTCGCCGTCAAAGCGTTCCAGCTTGCTGAACTCCTCATCCATCAGCTCCTGGACCCAGTGTGGGGTCACGATCTCTCCTTCGTCGGTCACGGCGGAGGAGTGGATCCACTGCCAGACCTGGGACCGGGAGATCTCCGCGGTGGCGGCGTCTTCCATCAGGTTGTTGATGGCAGCGGCACCGTTGCCCCGCAGCCAGGACTCGATGTAGCGGATGCCCACCTCGATGTTGCTGCGGATGCCGGTCTCGGTGATCACACCGGGGGTCGCGGCGATGTTCAGCAGTTCCTTGTCATTCGGGATGACGTCCTCACGGGAGCGGTCCAGCTGGTTCGGGCGCTCGCCCAGTACGGCGTCGAACACCTCCATGGCCACCGGCACCAGGTCCGGATGGGCTACCCAGGAGCCGTCAAAGCCGTCGTTCGCCTCACGGGTCTTGTCCGCGCGCACCCGCTCCATGGCGACGTCGTTCGCTGCCTTGTCCCGGCGGTTGGGGATGAAGGCTGCCATGCCGCCGATTGCGTGAGCACCGCGGCGGTGGCAGGCCCGAACCAGCTGCTCGGTGTAGGAGCGCATAAACGGAGCGGTCATGGTCACCATTGAACGGTCCGGAAGGATGAAGCGCGGACCGCGGGTGCGGAAGTTCTTGATCACGGAGAAGATGTAGTCCCAGCGGCCAGCATTCAGTCCGGCAGCGTGGTCCCGCAGCTCATAGAGGATCTCTTCCATCTCGAATGCGGCGGTGATGGTTTCGATCAGCACGGTGGCGCGGATGGTGCCCTGCGGAATGCCGAGCAGGTCCTGGGCCAGGATGAAGATGTCATTCCACAGGCGGGCCTCGAGGTGGTTCTCGATCTTCGGCAGGTAGAAGTACGGGCCGCGGCCTTCAGCGATCAGGCGGTGCGCGTTGTGGAAGAAGTAGAGGCCAAAGTCCACGATTCCGCCGGCGATCGGGGTGTTGTTCACCAGCATGTGCTTTTCCGGCAGGTGCCAGCCGCGCGGCCGCACCACGATGGTGGGCAGGTCCGTCAGGCGGGTGCCGGTGACCTTGTATTCCTTGCCCTCGGGGGAGGTGAAGCCCAGGCGGTTGTCCAGGGCGTCGCGCAGGTTCAGCTGGCCGTTGATCACGTTGGACCACGACGGCGTGGAGGAGTCCTCCATGTCTGCCAGCCACACCTTGGCGCCGGAGTTCAGGGCATTGATGGTCATCTTGCGGTCCACGGGGCCTGTGATTTCCACGCGGCGGTCTTCCAGTCCGGGAGCGGTGGGAGCCACGCGCCAGGAGTCGTCCTCGCGGATGTGACGGGTCTCGGCCAGGAACGCCGGGTCAGCGCCGTTGGAGATCTTCTGCCGGCGGGACTGGCGCTGCTGCAGCAGTTCCTGCCGGCGGGTGTGGGTCGCCTGGTGCAGCGCCTTGACGAAGTCCA
>JBELZL010000062.1:0-13267 GCA_040274025.1 Arthrobacter sp.
GCCGCTTGAAATACAAAATGCGCAACACAACAACTGAGAAAGACTCTACACGGGACTTGGCAAAACACCTAATCGTGCTCCTGGGCGGAGCCGGCCGGGGTCCCCGCCAGGAGCTCTGGGGCCCGCTTCACTCCGGCAGCAGCAGCTCGCTGGGGATCCGGTCCCTGTCCGCCACGCGCCGCAGCAGCTCACGCTCCACCGGCACTCCCCTGCGCAGCACGCTCACGTCCCCGGTGGGCTCGAGCAGCACTATGGAGACCTCGGAAAAGTTGTGAATCCCGGCTTGGCGCAGTTTGAAATAGAGCTCGTCATTCTGGATCCGGGCCTTTTTCAGGTTGTCCGTCAGGATCTCTTCCCCTGCCATCAGCAGCACCGGTTTGCTGCTCAGGTAGACGCCGCGCTTGGTGCGGCGGAGGTATTCTTCCAGCCGCATCATCGTGAACAGGGTTATTAGTCCGATGATGCCGGCGGCGAGGGTGGGTGTGTAGCCGAGGATGACCCGGCCCACAACGCCGCCCAGGGCAATGACAATCGCCTTGTCCAGAGTGGACCAGCTGGCGAGCGACCTCTGGCCGAACCCCCTGATCAGGAGGAAGAACGCCAGGTAGATGCCGAAGGTTGAAAGAACTACCCAGAGGGCTTCCACGGGTGTGATGCCAAGGCTGTACCACGGGTTGTTCGACACAGCAGGTCCTCCTTACAGCAGGCAGTGGACCCCCGGACCCCAGGTGTGCGGCTCACTCAGATGGTAGTCTGCCGGCTTTTCTTCCGGGACCCGTCAGGCAAAGACTGAAGCGCCGGTGTGCCGGCGCAGCAGTTCGCGCTGCTCTGCCGTGACCCGCTGGAGGGCTCCGGTGGCCGCGTCCACGAAGGCGAGGGTGGTTTCAGCCTTGATGCACGGCTTGTTGGTCACCGGGTCAGAAACCAGATAGGAAATGGCCAAGCTGGCCCCCTTCACGGAGCTGAACCAGATATCGACGTCGGCCGGAACGTTCCGGTACTCCAGCGGAGCGAGGTACTTGACCCGGTGCTCGGAGACCAGTGACTGAGTGTTCGGCGGAACCGTATTAAAGAGCGGCACTGGAGGTTCAATTCCCGGAGCCCCGGTGCCTCCGGGCGGACCGAACGCGAGGATCCTGGCTTCTTCCAGCATCCGGATAACTTCAACGTTGTTGATGTGGCCGTAGGCGTCCATATCCGACCAGCGCATCGGCACCTGGACCCGGATGACGTGGGCGGATGTTTCCATGTCTCGATTCTGGCACAGCCCTCCGCCCGGAAGCCGCCGTCGTTCGCCACACACCGGGCCCCGCCGCTTCGTCAACGCGATAACAGAAACTGCCCGCGTCACACGAGCAGTTTCTGTTATCGCTGCGGATGTGGAGCCGGCTAGGCGGGGACGAGCTCAGCAACCTCGGCCAGCAGGGTGAACGAGCGCAGACGCTGCTCCAGGGTCTGCGCGTGGGTGGCCACGATCAGCTCATCGGCCGCGGCGTGCTCAGCGAACCAGTCCAGGTAGGAGCGGACTTCGGCCGGCGTTCCGACGGCGGAGTAGTGCCCCATCATCTTGATGTGCTGGCCGGCCGGGGACTCAAGCACCAGGTCCGCTTCCTCATCCGTGTAGGTGCGGTCCTTGCCCAGCAGCTGGGTGACCCGGCGGCGCTGGGACTGCTGGAAGATTGCGTTAGCTTCCTCGGTGGTGGGCGCGGCGAGGGCGTTGACGCCGGCGATGACGTACGGCTCGGCGAGCTGTTCGGAAGGCTGGAACTCACGCCGGTAGAGAGCCACGGCGTCCTGCAGCGCCTGCGGGGCGAAGTGGGAGGCGAAGGAGTACGGCAGGCCCAGCGCAGCGGCCAGACGGGCGCCGAAGAGTGACGAACCCAGAATGTACAGGGGAACGTTGGTGCCCTTGCCCGGAATGGCATCGATGCCCGGAATCAGGCTGTTGCCGGTGAGGTAGCCCTGCAGCTCCTGGACGTCGCGGGGGAAGCTGTCCGCTGACATGGGATCCCGGCGGAGGGCGCGCATGGTCTTCTGGTCGCTGCCCGGAGCCCGGCCGAGGCCAAGATCGATCCGTCCCGGATACAGGGACTCCAGGGTGCCGAACTGCTCGGCAATCGTCAGCGGGGCATGGTTGGGCAGCATAATCCCGCCGGCGCCGAGCCGGATGGAGGAGGTGTTGGCGCCGATGAAGGAGATCAGCACGCTCGTCGCCGAGGAAGCGATGGTGGGCATGTTGTGGTGCTCCGCGTACCAGACACGGCGGTAGCCCAGCTTTTCAGCATGCCGTGCCAGGGCAAGGCTTTCCTGGAAGGAGTCTGCTGCAGTCCCGCCCTCTTCAATGGAGGCGAAGTCTAGGATGGAAAGCGGGTACGTCATGGAAAGCTGGCCTTTCGTTGCACTGCGTGGGCTTAGCAGTACAACCCAAAGACCGCCTGGGTTATTTCAGGACCGGCGTGCGAGGTAGTCCGCCAGCCGGGAAAAGGACGAGTTCCACCCTGTCTCGTGGCCGTCCCTGTCCCTGGTATCCGGAAAGGGACCCTGCGCAAAGGACATCTGAGTGCCGCCGTCGTGCGGTTCCAAATCCACGGTAATCAGCGTCGTGTTGCTGGCTGGTGTGCCGTCCGGCTGTTCCCACTGTTGGGTCATAGACAGGTGGCCGGGAGGATCAAGCCGCTCCAAGGTTCCGCCCCACCAGAGCTCATCTCCGGTGATGGTGTTCACCATGCAGGCCTGGTACCGGCCGCCTTCGCGGCTGTCCATGCTCACCCGGTCCTCCGGGACGATGAATCCCTCCGGACCCCACCAGTCCGTGACGCGGGCAAGATCCGTCCAGGCGTTGTACACCGCGTGGGGCTGCGCCCGGAAGTCGCGGACCATCCGCAGGTAGATCCCCCGCCCGGAACCGGACTGGTCTGGCTGGTCTGGCTGGTCTGGCTGGTCTGGCTGGTCTGGCTCCGGCTGTCCCTGCTCTTCCATGGCGGGTCCTTTCCCCGGGTTCCGGTTGCTCCGGTTCCAGTCTGCCGTCCGCGGGCAGCTCTGGGTACGGTGCCCGGCCGTTTTCCGGGCACCGGGGTACGTTGGTCCGGACAGGAAGGGGAAACGAATGGAACAGCTGCGCATCGGGACGTCCGGGTGGACCTACAGCGACTGGCGCCATGAGCTGTATCCCTCCGGCGTGCCGGCCGCCAAATGGCTGGAGTTTTATGCCGGGCAGTTCGACACCGTGGAGTTCAACGGGAGTTTCTACCGCTGGCCGCGGGAGGAGGCCTTTGCCCGCTACCGGGACCGGCTGCCCGCGGGTTTCGAATTCTCCGTCAAGGCACCCCGGGGACTGACCCATGCCCGCAAGCTGCGCGATCCGGAGGTCTGGATTGGCCGGATTCGCCGCTGCTGGGAGGAACTGGGTTCCCGCGCCGGTGTCCTGCTGCTCCAGCTGCCGCCTGACTTTGAGCGCGACGACGCCCGGCTCGACACAGTGCTGACCGCCCTGCCGGAATCTATCCGGGTGGCCGTTGAATTCCGGCACCCAACGTGGAATAACCCTGACGTGTATGCCCTGCTGGCCGGTCACAACGCAGCGTACTGCGTGATGAGCGGAGCGCAGCTGCCCTGCATCCTCGAAGCCACCGCGGACTTTGTCTACGTGCGCCTGCACGGCCCGGACCAGCACACGCTCTACGCAGGTTCCTATCCGGAGCAGGACCTTCAGTGGTGGGCTGAACGGATCCGTGAATGGCTGGCCGGCGGCCGGGATGTCTACGCCTACTTCAACAACGACGGCGGCGGCGCAGCGGTGCACAACGCCAGGCGCCTTAGGGAGTTGCTGGCCTAGGGTGTGGCGGCTCTGAAGAGGCGGCAGCAGGGAGACACGAAGAGGCGCCCCGGTATTCGCCGCGGCGCCTCTTCGTTTGTTCCTAAAGCTGTCTGGTACTTAGCGGGCCGCCAGCATCTTGGCCCGGCGGTGTGCCAGGACCTGGCCGCCAATGACCACCAGGAGGGAAATGATGAACATGGCCGAGCCGATGACGTTCGCCTGCGCCGGGATACCCCTGGTCGCTGCGACGTAAATGAACTTCGGGAACGTGTCCAGGTTGCCTGAGTTGAAGTTGGTGATGATGAAGTCATCAAAGCTCATCGCGAAGGCAAGCAGCGCAGCCGCCACGATACCGGGCAGCAGCAGCGGGAAGGTGACCCGCCAGAAGGCCTGGATAGGTGAGGCGTAAAGATCACCTGCCGCTTCCTCCAGCTTCGGGTCGAGGCTTGCCACACGGGCCTTAACCGTCACCACCACAAAGGAGATGCAGAAGATGGAGTGCGCGATGATGACGGTGCCCATGCCCAGCTCAGCTCCGACGTTCAGGAACTGTGCCAGCAGCGAGGCACCCAGCACCACCTCGGGGGTAGCGAGCGGCAGGAAGATGAGCATGTTCGCGGTCGCGTTGAACTTGAACCGGTAGCGGACCAGCCCGACGGCGATCGCGGTGCCGAGCGCCGTCGAAATCAGCGTTGCCGCCAGCCCGACCTGCAGGCTGTTACCAAGTGCCTCGCAGACACCGGGGGCACCGCACGGGTTCTTCCAGTTGTCCAGCGTGAAGCCGCGCCAGGAAAGGTTGGTGCGTCCGGCGTCGTTGAAGGAGAACGCGAAGACATAAACGATGGGAACCAGGAGGAACAGGAAAGCCAGTCCCCCGAACACCGGCACAAGCCAGCGGCCTAGTTTTTGTTTCATGGTTGGTTCCTTACATCAGTTCTTTGGTGCCAAAACGCCGCACGTACAGGATCACCAGGAACAGGATCGCCAGCATCAGCAGGAAGGACAGGGCCGAGGCGCCCGGGTAGTCGACCACCCGGAAGAACCGGGAGTCGATGACCTGGCCGATCATCGTGGTGTTCTGGTTGTTGCCCAGCAGCGCCGCGTTCACATAGTCGCCGGTGGCGGGGATGAAGGTCAGCAGGGTTCCTGCCATCACACCCGGCAGGGACAGCGGGAAGGTGATCTTGCGGAAGGTGGTGAAACCGTTCGCGTACAGATCCCCGCCGGCTTCAATGAGCCGGGTATCCAGGCGTTCCAGGTTCGCGTAGATAGGCAGAGTCATAAACGGCAGGAAGTTGTACGTCAGGCCGCAGATTACGGCGAATGCCGTAGCGGTGAGCCGGCCGTCCTCAGGCAGCAGGGACACGGCGCGGAGCACGGAGACCACGGGGCCTTCGTCCGCGAGGATCTGCTTCCAGGCCTGGGTGCGCAGGATGAAGCTGGTGAAGAACGGCGCGATGATGAGCACAAGCAGGATGCCCTTGAGCAGCTTGCGGTCCCGCAGCCGCACGGCCACCAGGTAGGCCATCGGATAGCCGATGGCCAGCGCCGCAACCGTGGCGATCAGCGCGAACCCGAAGGAACGGAGCACGGCCGGCCAGTAGTTCTGCAGCACCACCACGTAGTTGCCGAATTCAAGGGCCGGAACGAACTGCCCGACGTCGGCGCCTTCCGGCTTGATGTACAGGGAGGTGGCCAGCAGGGAAAGCACCGGCATGGCAAAGAAGAGCAGCAGGAAGATGAAGCCGGGAAGAATGAGCAGGTACCCGATCCGCCCGCGGCGTTTGCTGGCCTCCACCTCCGCAGCGCTGGGACCGGTGCCGGTGGCCTTTCCTGCGGTGAGGAGCGCCATTAGAGGCCGTCCTCTCCGGCGCCGGCCTCCCGGTCCTCGCTTCCGCTGAGGCCAAAGGCGTGTTCGGGATCCCAGGCCAGTCGCACCCGGTCACCGTCGTTGAAGAGGGCCCCGCCGTGGTTCTGCGAAAAGACACCAACGGTGCCAATCCCCTCCGCGTCGACGAGGTATTCGGTGCTGGCTCCGGTGAAGGAGGCATCGAGAACCACACCGCGGATCGAGCCGGGCGCGGCGGCAGCCGTGTCAGCTTCCATTCGCAGTTTCTCCGGACGGATGCCCACCAGGATCTTGCCCGTGTGGTCCGTGGCCCGGTCCTTGAGCAGGGTCAGGGAATTACCCGCGACGTCGATCTGCAGGTACTGGCCCGCGTCACCGGTAACCGTGGCCGGCATGAGGTTGGACTTGCCCAGGAAGTTCGCGACAAAAGCGGTTCGCGGAAGTTCGTACAGTTCCTGCGGCGGGCCCATCTGCTCAACCTGGCCGTGGTTCATCACGGCCACGGTGTCCGCCATGGTCATGGCTTCCTCCTGGTCGTGGGTGACGTGGACAAAGGTCAGGCCGACTTCGGTCTGGATCTTCTTCAGTTCAACCTGCATCTGGCGGCGCAGCTTCATGTCCAGTGCGCCGAGCGGCTCGTCAAGGAGCAGCACGGCGGGCCGGTTGACGACGGCGCGGGCGAGGGCAACGCGCTGCTGCTGGCCGCCTGAAAGCTGCGCCGGACGGCGGGCTGCCAGGTGGGCCAGTTCCACCAGTTCGAGTGCAGCCTTGGCCTGCGCCTCGGCGTCGCGGATCTTGCGGCGCTTGAGTCCGAAGGCAACGTTGTCCAGCACGCTCATGTGCGGGAACAGCGCGTAGTTCTGGAAAACAGTGTTGACCGGACGCTGGTACGGGCTGGTTCCCGTGATGTCCTTGCCGCCGATCGAGATGGTGCCGGCCGTGGGCTGTTCCAGGCCGGCGATCATCCGCAGGGTGGTGGTCTTGCCGCAGCCGGAAGGTCCCAGCAGCGCAAAGAAGGAGCCGGACGGGATGACCAGGTCCAGGTTGTCCACGGCCGTGAACTCGGTAAAGCGCTTGGTGACTCCGGAAAGGACCAGGTCTGCGCCCGTGCCCGTGGCCGCGCCGGGATCCCGGGAAAGTTCGGTGATGCTCATGGTGCCTAGTTTCCGATCGCAGTCTGGAAGCGGTCGCTGAAGTCGGTCTCTTCGTCCGGGGTGAGGGTCCGCACCACATGGGCGTTGGCGAGGAACTCGTCGGTGGGGAAGATCAGCGGATTGTCGACGAGTTCGGGGTCGATGGCTTCCATGGCTTCCCGTGCTCCTTCGACCGGGCAGACGTAGTTCACGTAGGCTGCGACGGTGGCAGCATTCACCGGGTCGTAGTAGTAGTCCATGAGCTTCTCGGCGTTGGTCTTGTGCGTGGCGCCGATGGGCACCATCAGGTTGTCCGACCAGAGCGTGCCGCCGGCTTCGGGGATGGCGAACTCCCACTTGTCGCCCTCTTCGAAGTTCAGCTGGGTGATGTCTCCGGACCAGCCGATAACGGCCAGGGCGTCACCCGAAATGAGGTCCTCCTTGTAGGAGTTGCCCTTGACCTGGCGGATCTGGCCGTCAGCGATCTGCTTGGACAGGATGTCCAGGGCGTTTTCGAACTCGTCTACTCCCCACTCACCGCTGATATCCACACCCTGGTCCAGCATGAGCAGTCCCATGGTGTCCCGCATTTCGTCCAGGACCTCCACCCGGCCCTTGAGCTCGGGCTGCCAGAGGTCGGAGACGGACTTGAGCCCCTGGGGGAAAGCTTCCTTATTCCAGGCAATGCCGGCGAAGCCTGTCTGCCAGGTCAGGGAATGCTTGCGTCCCGGGTCGAAGTCCACGTTCTTGAGGGATTCAAGGAGGTTCTTTGAGTTTGGGATGTTGGCGAGGTTCAGTTCCTGGGTGTAGCCGAGGCGGATCAGCCGCGCCGTCATCCAGTCTGTGAGGGTGACGATGTCCTGGCCAATGTCCTGGCCTGAGGAGAGCTGGCCCTGCACCTTGCCGAAGTAGGTGTCATTGCCGTCGACGTCCTCAGAGTAATTCACCTTGATGCCGGTGGCTTCGCTGAACGCCTCCAGCGAGGGGTACCTCTGGGTGGAGTCGTCGTAGTCCAGGTAAAGGGTCCAGTTTGCCCAGTTCACGATCTTGTCCGTGTCTGACACGTCAGCTGCCGGGCTCGGCTTGGACGAGGACCCGCCTCCGGGTCCTCCGCCCGTGCCGCAGGCCGCAAGCATGCCGGCAAGTGAGAGCCCCCCGGCCCCCATAAGCAGCTTCCGCCGGGACAGCTGGGCGTTGACGATACTCCGTAGCATCGGATCGTTCACGGGGCGCTTCGACATAAGGGGCTCCTTGCTGGCACTACTTGCACTGCGGACGGGTGTTGATGATTGATAGTGCCAGACCGAAATCCGTTGGGACAAGGTTTTCGTTGTAAAAGTTTTGTTACGCGACGGTTTCCAAATGAATATGACAAAGATCAGCACGCTTTCCGTTCTGAAAAGCCTTGATTTCACACGAAATGCAAGATTGAATTGCTAACACTCACGCAGTCTGAGCTCTCGAATCCGCACCTGGAGGTGGCACAAACCATGGAATCCGCTCCTGGGAACCATTCCGTCGACGACATCTCCAAGGCGATCATTGAGCAGCTTCAGGAGGACGGACGCCGCTCCTACGCCGCGATTGGAAAGGCCGTGGGCCTCTCCGAAGCGGCCGTCCGGCAGCGGGTCCAAAAACTGACAGACAGCGGCGTCATGCAGATCGTTGCGGTGACCGATCCCCTGCAGCTGGGGTTCCCGCGGCAGGCGATGCTGGGCATCCGCGTGAATGATGACGTCCTTGCGGTAGCCGACCGGATCTCAGCAATTGATCAGGTGGACTACTGCGTGGTGACTGCCGGCTCGTTCGATCTGCTGGCCGAAGTGGTGTGTGAAAACGACCAGGACCTGATGCTGCTGGTCAACCGGTTCCGCAGCATCCCCGGAGTTCTAACCACCGAAACCTTTATGTACCTCTCCCTGCGCAAGCAGGCCTACAACTGGGGCACCAGATGACCGAAACAACTGTCCAGCCTTCAACTTCTTCGTCAACAACGCCGCGCGGAACGGACCGCCAGCAGGCGGCACGTGACCACCTGTGGATGCACATGGCCCGCCACTCGGGAACGGCCGCCGGTGGAAATGTACCGATTATTACGCGCGGCAAAGGCCATCACATTTATGACGACCGCGGCCATGAACTGATTGACGGCCTGGCCGGGCTGTTCACCGTGCAGGTTGGCCACGGCCGTGAAGAACTGGCCGAGGCCGCTGCCCGCCAGGCTCGTGAGCTGAGCTTCATGCCGCTGTGGTCCTACGCGCACCCGCCGGCCATCGACCTCGCTGAGCGTCTCGCCGCCGAGGCCCCCGGCGACCTGAACCGGGTGTTCTTCACCTCCGGCGGCGGCGACTCCGTCGAGTCCGCGTGGAAGCTGGCGAAGCAGTACTTCAAGCTCACCGGCCGGCCCACCAAGCACAAGGTCATCTCCCGTGCCGTCGCGTACCACGGCACTCCGCAGGGTGCCCTGTCCATCACCGGCATCCCGGACATGAAGTCCGCCTTCGAGCCGCTGGTTCCCGGCGCGTTCCGCGTCCCGAACACCAACCAGTACCGTGCACCCGAGGGTCTGGAGGATCCGGAGGCCTTTGGCCGCTGGGCCGCCGACCGCATCGGCGAAGCCATTGAATTCGAGGGACCGGACACCGTAGCCGCCGTCTTCCTCGAGCCGGTGCAGAACTCCGGCGGCTGCTTCCCGCCGCCCCCCGGATACTTCAAGCGTGTGCGCGAAATCTGCGACCAGTACGACGTGCTGCTGGTCTCGGACGAGACCATCTGTGCCTTTGGCCGCGTCGGTTCCATGTTTGCATCCATCGACTTCGACTACGTGCCGGACATCATCACCTGTGCCAAGGGCATCACGAGCGGCTACGCGCCGCTGGGCGCGATGATCGCCTCGGACCGGCTGTTCGAACCGTTCACCAAGGGCGACACCACGTTCTACCACGGCTACACCTTCGGCGGGCACCCGGTCTCCGCCGCCGTCGCCATGGCGAACCTGGACATCTTCGAAGCCGAAGACCTGAACAACCGCGTGAAGACCAACGCACCGGCCTTCCGCGCCACGCTGGAGAAGCTCAAGGACCTGCCGATCGTGGGCGACGTCCGCGGCGAGGGCTACTTCTACGGCATCGAACTGGTCAAGGACAAGGCAACCAAGGAGACTTTCTCCGCCGAGGAGTCCGAGCGCCTGCTGCGCGGCTACATTTCCACCGCACTGTACGACGCCGGCCTCTACTGCCGTGCCGACGACCGCGGAGACCCCGTCATCCAGCTCGCGCCGCCGCTGACGATCGGCCAGCCGGAGTTCGACCAGATTGAATCGATCCTCCGAACCGTCCTGACGGAAGGACTGAACCACCTCTAATGAGCAGCTCCACAGCCCCGGTAAACGGCAACGTCTCCTTCTGGTACGCGGACACGGGTCTTCCTGAGCCCCGCCCCGGACTGGACGGTAACCGCGAGGCGGACGTCGCCGTCGTTGGTGCCGGTTACACGGGGCTGTGGACCGCTTATTACCTGAAGAAGGCCCGCCCGGACCTGTCCGTGGTGGTGCTCGAATCCCGCTTTGCGGGGTTCGGCGCCTCCGGGCGGAACGGCGGCTGGCTGACGAATTCGATCACCGGCGGGCGCAGCCAGTACGTGAAGTCGCACGGCCGCGCTGTCGTCGGGCGGTTCCAGGAACTGCTCAACGAGACCGTGGACGAAGTCATCGCTGTGGCCGCTGCCGAGGGCATCGACGCTTCGATGGCCAAGGGCGGGGAACTGAACGTGGCCCGCAACGAGGCGCAGCTGGGACGCCTGCGGGCGTGGGCGGAAGACGAAGCCGCCTGGCCGGAGGCAGGAGCACGCCTGCTCGACGCCGCCGAGACCGCCGAGCGGATCCACGTTGCCGGCGCGCTCGGCAGTATCCACCACCCACACTGCGCCCGTATCCACCCAGCCCGTCTGGTGCGCGGGCTGGCTGCCGCCGTCGAGCGTCTTGGTGTTCCCATTTATGAGGGCACAACCGTAACGGACATCCAGCCCGGACGCGCCGTGACCGACCGCGGCACCGTTAGTGCGAAGTACATCCTCCGCGCCACTGAGGGCTTCACCGCGAACCTGCGCGGCCACCACCGGGAATGGCTCCCAATGAACTCCTCCATGATCGCCACCGAGCCGCTCCCGGACTCGGTCTGGCAGCAGATCGGCTGGAACTCCATGGACACCGTCGCGGACATGGCCCACGCGTACATGTACGCGCAGCGGACGGCAGACGGCCGGATTGCCCTGGGCGGACGCGGGGTGCCCTACCGCTTTGGTTCCCGAACGGATACCGACGGCGCCACCCAGCCGGAGACCATCGCCAGCCTCACGGCGCTGTTGCAGGACATGTTCCCTGCAGCTGCCGACGCCCGGATCGAGCATGCCTGGGCCGGAGTGCTGGGTGTTCCGCGTGATTGGAAAGCCACCGTTGGACTGGATCCGAAGACAGGGCTGGGCTGGGCCGGCGGATACGTGGGGACCGGCGTTACGGCTACGAACCTCGCTGCCCGCACACTGCGTGACCTGATCCTTGAGCCGGGCAGCGAGCTTACCCGGATGCCGTGGGTGAACCGGAAGGTCCGCAAGTGGGAACCCGAACCGCTCCGCTGGATTGCAGTAAAAGCGATGTACACGGCGTATTACGCGGCCGACCGTGCCGAACGCAATGGCCGGAGCACGACGTCGCCCATCGCCAGGGCGGCCGATCTGGTCTCAGGGCGCTAAGCGGGCACAACATCAACGGCGGCTGGGAAACCGCGCAACCCGGACGTGCCAACCGTTGTGCTCCGCGCCGGCCCGACGGGCGTAGGACTGAGGCACCTATCCGCCGGCCGCGGGAAGCGCCTGGAGCTGGCGCAGGAGCACCGCCACATGCAGGGACGTGCGGGACTCGGGATCATCCAGCGATACCCCCAAACGTGACTCAAGCTTCTGCAGGCGCGCATAGAGTGTGGGCCTGCTGAGATAGCCGGTCCGGGCCAGCGCCGTCTTGTTGCCGCCGCATTCAAGGAAGCGCTGCAGCAGGGCCAGATCCTCCTCCGCCTCGAGTCCGCGCAGTTCCGCCTCCGCAAATGAGACAGCCCGCGGATCCTCGCGCAGCAGCGCCAGCAGTCCGCGCAGCCGGACGTCCGCAGAGCGGTAGTACCGGTTGGCTCCGGCTGAGAGGGTGCCGGCCGTCTGCGCAACATGCGCCGCCTCGTCCAGTCCGGCAGCGGCGTCGGACAGGCGAGTGCGGGCACGGCCAACACCGGCGGTCCAGCGCAGTTCCCCCGGCGAGGTCCGCGCCGCGAGGTCACCGCAGATCCGCTCCAGCAGACTGTCCTCCAGCATCCGCGCCGGCAGCGCCAGCAGCACAGCCACCTGCCCGGTCTGCAGTGCGGCCGCGAGCGCACTGTTCCGCGTAGCGGCCAGCACGGCGTCGAGCATCTCCAGCAGCGCCCGTTCCTTGCGCTGCATGGACATTGGGTCCTTGCCCGAACCGGAGTCCAGGTGCAGGACCAGCGGCAGGTACGCCGGGGACGGTTTCAAGCCCAGCGCCGACGCCCGGGTGAGCGCCTCGTCGTCGTCCTGTGTCCGGGACCCGCGCAGCTCATGGATGAGGCCGGCCTGTGCCTGCTGGGCCAGGCCGGCCTGGTCGCGTTCGGCCAGCCGGTTGATGGACAGCGCCTGCCCGGCACGTTCCAGCACCATGGCGGCCTCCGCAGCCGCGGCGGGTCCATCCGGGGCGCAGGGAAGGACGAGCCTGCCCCACTGTGCGCTGCCCAGGCCCACCGGGGTCTGCAGCCAGCGCTCGTCGCCGGCCACCTTGGTTTCCCGGTAGCCGTGCACAGCCCGGGAGCGCCGCTGCCAGTCCCGCAGCAGGTCCTGGGCCGGCAGGCCGGCGGCGGCGAACGCCACCACCAGATGGGAGCTGTCCTCCAAAACCACCGGAGCGTTCAGCAGCGCAGCGGTGCGGTCCACAATTTCCTGCACCCCCGCGCTTTCCAGGCTCAGCATGGTGAAGACTTCATGCACCTCGCGTGCCTTCTCAACCTGTTCGAGCTGGCTGGCAACAATCCTGCGGTGCACCACTTCCGTGACCTCCACGAACCGGACTGTCCGGTTCAGCCGGATCACGGGCAATCCGGGCGATCCGGCTGCCAGCACAGCCTGCGCCCCGGCGGCCAGCGCTGCGGCAGCCTTCGGACGGTCCGCGGGAATTTCAACAACGACGCCGGCAACCCCGGCGGCCTGCAGCCCGGTGAGGTACTCCGCTGCCTGGCCGGCTGACTCCCCAAAGGCCAGGCCCGTGGTCAGCACCAGTTCCCCGCCTTCCAGGAGGTCCGCCAGGCTGCGCAGCTCAGCGACGTGCACCCAGCGCACCGGCACGTCCAGTGCTCCGTGGCCGGTGAGGATTTCGGGATCCCCCGCCCGGACGACGTCGAGGTCCAGGACGGTGCGCAG
>JBELZL010000063.1:0-12822 GCA_040274025.1 Arthrobacter sp.
ACTCTGCGCACTACTACTTCCGCGACTTCTACAACGCGGATACCGGCATGCTGGCTGCCATGCACGTCCTGGCTGCTCTGGGCGAGCAGGAGCTGCCGCTCTCGGACCTGGCCCGCGAATACGAGCCGTATTTCTCCTCCGGTGAGATCAATTCCAAGCTCGACGACGTCCAGGCCGCCGTGGACCGTGTCCGCAACGAATACGACCGTGCCGGCGTCACCGTGGATGAGCTGGACGGATTGACTTTCACCTCAGATGACGGACAGTGGTGGTTCAACCTCCGCGCGTCCAACACCGAACCCTTCCTCCGGCTGAACGCCGAGGCAGAGGAGGTTTCCACTATGGAAATGCTCCGCGACCGTGTTCTTGAACTAGTAAGGAAATGAGCTCATGGCTGATGTTGAACTGACCGGCGGGGAACCTTCCGCCCAGGTACAGGATGACCTGAACTCGCTGCTGGGCACCGCCCTCGGTGTCACGCAGGAACAGCTCGAGGCGCAGGGTGCCTTCCTGCCCGCCGCGCTGGTGGTGCAGGCCGACGGCGAGCTGCGCATGGTTGCCGTCTCCCCCGAGGAGAGCGATGAGGATCTTGACGCCGAGGCCATGATCGATGACCTCTACACCGTCCTGCGCGACCAGAAGGACCAGAACCGCGCGGTGGCTGTGTTCTCCGACATCACCCTCCCGGATGAAGGCACCGACGCCATCCACGTAGTGGCGGAGCACTCCGAGGGCGTCTGCATCTCGGCTATCCAGACCTACTCAGAGCAGGACGGGGCCTGGACGTTCAACGATCCCATCTGGGAGTCCGGCGAGCCAATCGTCTGGGCTGAGGACACCGAAGCGCCCTCTGAGTCCTAAACCCGGCAGAGCTTAAACAAGCAGGGCCCCGCACTCGGGTAATGAGTGCGGGACCCTGCTTGTTTGGCACTTACTTCGCGGCGGCGAAGCGCTCCTTGAGTTCAGCCAGCTTCGCTGAGAGCTCCTCGGGCAGGGACGCACCGAAGCGGGCGTACCACTCGTCGATGCCGGCCAGCTCGGTCTCCCATTCGGCCGGATCCACGCGCACGGCGGCTTCGACGTCGGCCGGGGTCATGTCCAGGCCCTTAAGGTCGATCGAATCGCCGGTGGGCACAAAGCCGATCGGGGTCTCGACGGCGTCAGCCTTGCCTTCGAGGCGCTCAATGACCCACTTGAGCACACGGGAGTTCTCGCCGAACCCGGGCCAGGCGAACCCGCCGTCGGCCGTGCGGCGGAACCAGTTCACCAGGAAGATCGCGGGCAGCTTCTCCTGGTTGGCCTTTCCGCTGAGGGTGATCCAGTGCTTGAGGTAGTCGCCGGCGTCGTAACCCATGAACGGCAGCATGGCCATCGGGTCGCGGCGCACAACGCCCACGGCACCGGCGGCTGCCGCCGTCGTTTCCGAGGAGAGCGTCGAACCCATGAAGATGCCGCTGGTCCAGTCCCGTGCCTGGGTGACCAGGGGAACGGTGGTCTTCCGGCGGCCGCCGAACAGGATTGCGGAGATCGGCACGCCGTTCGGGGAATGGTATTCCTCGGCCAGCATGTCGATCTGGTCGATCGGAGTGCAGAAACGGGAGTTCGGGTGTGCCGCCGGGGTGCCGGACTCCGGTGTCCACTCGTTGCCGCGCCAGTCGATCAGGTGCGCCGGCGTCTCATCCGTCATGCCTTCCCACCAGACTCCGCCGTCGTCGGTCAGTGCCACGTTGGTGAAGATGGAGTTGCCCTTGGCAATGGCACGCATTGCGTTCGGGTTGGTGCTCCAGCCGGTGCCCGGCGCGACGCCGAACAGGCCGGCTTCGGGGTTGGTAGCGCGCAGTTCACCGTCGTGGCCGAACCGCAGCCAGGTGATGTCGTCACCGAGGGTCTCGACCTTCCAGCCTTCGACCGTGGGGTCCAGCAGGGCCAGGTTGGTCTTGCCGCAGGCTGACGGGAACGCGGCGGAAACGTAGTAGTCCTTCTTTTCCGGGCTGGTGAGCTTCAGGATGAGCATGTGCTCGGCCAGCCAGCCCTCGTCCCGTGCCATGACGGAGGCAATGCGCAGGGCGTAGCACTTCTTGCCCAGCAGGGCGTTGCCGCCGTAGCCGGAGCCGTAGGAGTAGATGGAGCGGTCCTCGGGGAAGTGCACAATCCACTTCTCCTCGTTGCAGGGCCAGGCGACGTCTTCCTGGCCCTCTTCCAGGGGAGCGCCCACGGAGTGCAGTGCCGGCACAAAGAAGGCGTCCAGCTCTTCCATCTTGCGCAGCACCTCGGTGCCGATGCGTGCCATGATGCGCATCGAGGCGACCACGTAGGCGCTGTCGGTGATTTCGACGCCGAACTTCGGATCCTCGGCATCAAGGTGTCCCATGACGAACGGAATGACATACATGGTGCGCCCGCGCATCGAACCGGCGAAGAGCCCGTTCAGCTTGGTGCGCATCTCTGCGGGGTCCATCCAGTTGTTGGTGAACCCGGCGTCTTCCTTCTTCTCGGAGCAGATAAAGGTCTGCTCCTCCACGCGGGCCACGTCCTTCGGATCGGAAAACGCCGCGAAGGAGTTCGGGAAGGTTTCCGGGTTCAGGCGGGTCAGGGTGCCGGCCGCAACCAGCTCATCCGTGAGCGCCTTGTTCTCTGCTTCGGAGCCGTCGACCCAATACACTTCGGCGGGCTGCGTCAGCTCTGCCACTTCCTGGACCCAGGCGAGCAGGGCACTGTGGGTGGTGGGTGCCTCGCTGGAGGTACCCCGGTTCTTGCTGTCCTGCAACTGGCTAGGAGCAGCGTTGCCGCTCTCATCGAGAACTAGCTGACGCGCGTCATCGCCCATGACTCTTCCCTTCGTTGGGTCAGTGGTGTTTTTTGATGCTATTTCCAAGGTTCGGGACTCCAGGGGCGGAAAGATGTTACCTATGTGGCGTGCGACTCCAAGTTTGCCTAGATTTCGGGGAATATTCAGGTCCGATCACCCTTTTGTGTGACGAAGGTCATATAGACCGGTCTAGTTTTTGGCCGTAACGGAACCCGATTGGCGTTCCCCCAAAAACCCCGCTATAGTTATTCACGGCCAAACAGCCACGGAAGAACTTGAAAGAAGCAGGGGAAACCCGGCAACTTCCAGAATATTCCTAAATGCGTGCGTAGCTCAACGGATAGAGCATCTGACTACGGATCAGAAGGTTGGGGGTTCGAATCCCTTCGCGCGCACCACTGAGAAACCCGGTCCGACCAGCAGAAATGCGGTCGGGCCGGGTTTTTTGCTTCCTCCTCCGCCGGGACGGGTCCCAGACCCACTTGCCCGGCGCCGCGGAGACTGAAAAGCTCTGCCGCATGACTGAATCCCTGGAAACAGACGTAGTGGTCCTTGGAGCCGGAGCTTCCGGCGAAAATGCCGCCGGCCGTGCCGTCGGAGCCGGGCTGGAGGCCGTCCTCGTCGAGCCGGCCCTGGTGGGCGGGGAATGTTCCTACTGGGCCTGCATGCCGTCCAAGGCCCTGCTGCGACCGGGCACCGCCCTTGCCGAGGCCCGCGCCGTAGACGGCTCCCGCGAAGCCGTGACCGGCAGCCTGGACGTTCCCGCTGTCCTGCGCCGGCGCGATTCCTTCACCTCCAACTGGGATGACGCCTCGCAGGTCCAGTGGGTCAAGGACACCGGTATTGGGCTGGTCCGCGGGCGCGCGCGCCTGTCCGGGGAGCGCACCGTGGAAATCACGGACGACGCCGGTACCCGGGTGAGCATTACAGCCCGGCAAGCCGTGGTGCTGGCCACCGGATCGGTTCCCGTGGAACCGCCCGTGGACGGACTGGCGGACGTGGACTACTGGGGCACCCGGGAAGCGACCTCCTCCGCTGAGGTTCCTGCGCGGCTGCTGGTCCTCGGCGCCGGGGTGGCAGGCACCGAACTGGCCCAGGCATACGCCCGGCTGGGGTCCAGGGTCTCCGTGGTGGCCCGGCACGGCGTCCTGGACTCTGTGCCTGCACCGGCGGCTCAGCTGGTCATCGACGCGCTGGAGACGGACGGCGTCGAGATTTTCGCCAACACTGCTCCCCAGCGGATCTATGCCGACAGTTCCGGAGCAATTGTCATGGATCTTCCCGGCGGGCGGTCGCTGAGCGGTGACCGGCTGCTGGTCTCCACCGGACGCCGGCCGGCACTGGAGAACCTTGGCCTGGAGGATCTTGGCCTGGACCCTGCCTCGCTGCAGACGGATGACTCCGGCCTGGTGGCCGGCGCCGGCAACTGGCTTTACGCCGTCGGCGACGCGGCCGGAAAAGTGCTGCTGACCCATCAGGGCAAATATGAGGCGCGTGCCACGGGATCGGCGATCGCGGCGCGGGCCCGCGGCGAGATCGGCTTCGGCGAGCCGCCGGCATACAGCCGCTTCGCTGCGACGGCGGACCACACAGCGGTTCCGCAGGTGGTCTTTACCGATCCGGAAGTGGCCATGGTGGGCCTGGGCTATGAGGATGCGATACAGCGGGGCATCCGGGCCAGCGAAACATCCCTCCCGCTGAGCGTTGCCGGATCGTCCCTTTTTACCGACGGGTACAGCGGGTGGGCCCAGATGGTGGTGGACGAGGACCGGGGCATTCCTGTGGGGTTCACCTTTGCCGGGCCGGGCGTCGCAGAGCTGCTGCATGCTGCCACCATCGCCGTCACCGGTGAAGTGCCGCTGGACCGGCTCTGGCACGCAGTGCCGGCCTACCCCACGATCAGCGAGGTCTGGCTGCGCCTGCTGGAGAAGTACGGTCTGTAGCCCGGCCTAGCCCCGGGGAACGATGAAGTCCGTGATGCGCGCGTCCCGGCCATCGAGTTCCGCCCACGGCACCTCGACCTCCATCACGGTCAGCCCCGACGTCGGATAGTGCGTGGCCATTTCCATCACCGCGTCTTCATCCGAGGCCACGGACGCCAGCCGCATGGCCACTTCCTGGACACCGGGCATGTGCGCGATGACCAGCAGACTCGTGACCGTCTCCGGCACGTGGTTGATGACACTGAGGATTTCGGGGGCTGAGGCGTCGTACAGCCGGTCTTCCAGCTTGGCCGTCGGCGCCTTCTCCCCCAGCTCGTCGCAGACCCAGGTGCAGGTCTGCCGGGTGCGCAGCGCGGAGGAGCAAAGGATGAAGTCTGGAACGGCGTCGTTCGCCCGCATCCAGATGCCGGCCTGCGGCGCATCCCGGTGCCCCCGCCCGGAGAGCGGACGTTCATGGTCCGAGGTGACCTCGCGCGGCCAGTCTGCCTTGGCATGCCGCAGCAGCATTAGTTTTTTCCGGTGGTGGCCGCTCATGGGCCAAGTCTATCGGCGCGGGGGTCCCCAACCTGCCGCCCTCCCGCGCTGCAGGCGGGACGCGTTCACCGGGATAGCAGAAAGTGCTGGTTTGGAGTCCCAAACCAGCACTTTCTGTAATCTGATGAGCCGCCGCAGAGCAGGCTAGATGCTGTACTCCGGTGCTGCCCAGACAACGACCTCGGGGTGTTCGTAGAAGCGGTAACCCTGGCCGCGGACGGTACGGACCGTGTTGGCCAGGCGTCCCAGCTTGGAGCGCAGGCGGCGGATGTGGACGTCGATGGTCCGCTCGTTGGGTACTTCCTCGGCATTGCGCCACAGACCCGAGAGCAGCTCTTCGCGGCCCACGGTGCGGGAGGCGTTCTCCACGAGGTAGTTGAGCAGCTCGAATTCCTTGAACGTGAGGTTCAGGGTCTCGCCGTCGAGGTGCACCTCGCGGCGGGAGAGGTCTATCAGCACACCCGAGGGGCGCGGGGCGCTCTGCTGAACGGGCGACGGCGAGGAGACTTCCGGGCGCGGAGCCCGGTTGACCGTGGGGTCACCGAGGGCCTGGCGGACGACGTCGATGTCCGAGCCGGCGGCGCCGGCCGGCGCCAGCGCAACCGCTGCGTGGCTCTGGGCCCCAGGTACGAGCGTCTGGACGTGGGCGCGGATTTCCTGCGCAAGTTTGGTCAGCGTGGTTCCGCTGGCTGCTGCCGCACCTTCGTCAAGGCCCACGTAAATCACGAAGCCGCGGGCAACGGTGTCGCTGCCAACCGGCTGCGGTCCGGGAGTTCCTGAAGGAGCCACCACCGGAGTGGGAGCAGTGAGCGGCATTCCCTCGCTCAGCGGGGATCGCGGGGATCGAATCCCGGTGGGAACAACCTGGCCAGGGAACTGCTGACCCATGGCGGGGGTCCCAAATGGGCGGGGAAACCCGGCCGGACGTGCAGGCATTCCTGCTGCCCGGCTCTGGGCATTGCGAAGGGAGATGTGGACGTACCCGGATGCTACTGACATTTTGGGACCTCAGTGGTGAATTGCCGTCTGCACGGCACTATGCAGGGAGTGTGCCCAAGAGAGTGGCGCGGGGTTGCGCCCATCAGATGGACGGGTGTGTTGCCTGGGATGGGGGGTGTTTTTCCTAGGCCTGCATTCGACGACAGCAGCTCTTCCCGCCGGCATTGCTGCCGAAAAGAAGATCTGCGACACATGCTGTCGTGTGGATGTTCACGTTACGGATTATTGCATGTAACAAAGCCATACGCACAAGTAACAATGGTCCCCCTGTCTCACATCGTGGACGCCGCGAGCCTGTTTGTGAGTGAAGTCACCTAGCCTGCAGCCGATCCTCTAGTCCACTTGGGGTTTGTGAATCACCGCAAATGGCGGATTCATAGGGACTTTTTCCGATCCGGCCACTTAACGACGGCGGCGGCTCGTAAGCAGGCTTACGAACCGCCGGAAGTCAAGCGAACCCCGAAGTGTCCAGATAGTGAGACAAATGGGGGGCTTTTGAAGGCTGTTTTGGCTAGTGCACGATGCCGTAGAGGCGATCTCCAGCATCTCCCAAGCCGGGCACGATATAGGCCTTTTCATCCAGCCGCTCATCAATGGAGGCCAGGACGATCGTGACGTTGGCATCGGCCAGTTCCTCTTCGAGGACGCTCAGGCCCTCGGGTGCACCCAGCAGGCAGATGCACACGATCTCCGCGGCGCCCCGGTTGAACAGGAACTTGATGGCTTCTCGCAGCGTACCTCCGGTGGCGAGCATCGGATCCAGGACAAAGACCTGCCGGCCGGTCAGGTCATCCGGCAGCCGCTCGGCATAGGTGATGGCTTCCAGGGTCTCCTCATTGCGGGCCATGCCCAGGAAACCAACCTCAGCGGTGGGCACCAGCCGGGTCATGCCCTCGAGCATTCCCAGGCCTGCGCGCAGGATGGGAACCACCAGCGGGGTGGGCTTGACGAGCCCGGTGCCGATGGTGGAGGTGACGGGGGTTTCTATATTGACGGGCTCAACCCGGACATTGCGGGTGGCTTCGTACGCCAGCAGGGTCACGAGTTCTTCGGTCAGGAGCCGGAAGACGGGGGAAGGGGTGTCCTTGTCCCGGAGTACCGTCAATTTGTGGGCTACGAGGGGATGATCCACTACTAGTACGCGCATGGTTCCAAACTACCACCGAGGCCCCCGCCGAACCGGGCGGAATTACTGGCCGGAGGCCGATTTGGGGGACCATATCCCTATGGAATCGCCCACAGCCGCGCAGGACGCCTGGATGGGGCTTGCCCTGGAGCAGGCCCGCGCCGCACTGGACACCGCCGACGTCCCCATTGGCGCCGTCGTCGTGGGTGCGGACGGGACCATCCTCGGAACCGGCCGGAACGAGCGGGAGGCTACCGGGGATCCAACTGCCCATGCCGAGGTCGTGGCCATCCGCGAGGCTGCCGCCGCACTTGGCGAGTGGCGCCTGGCGGGCTGCACCCTGGTAGTCACCCTGGAGCCCTGCGCCATGTGTGCCGGGGCGATTGTGCTCGCCCGGATCCCCCGGGTGGTGTTCGGCGCCTGGGATGAGAAGGCCGGTGCCTCCGGCTCGGTTTTCGAGATCCTGCGCGAACCGCGGCTGAACCACTGGGTGGAAGTGTTCCCGGGCGTCAGGGAAGAAGAGTGCGCCCATCTGCTGCGGGAGTTTTTCGGCTCACGGCGTACGCTCCGCGGTTCACAGGGCACTTAACCATAAGTAGGCTTGCTTTTATTCGTGGCACCCACCAGCGAATCCACCGGTAAGGAGCAGGCATGACTTCAGAGCAGCAAGAAGGCGTAGACCGCGTAGTCAAGATTCTTGAACACGCGAAGATCGGCAACCTCACCACCGTCGATCTGCAGGGCAACCTGGTGAGCCGCCCGCTGGAACTGCAGGAGACCGATTCGGACGGCAACCTCTGGTTCTTCACCCAGGACCCGTCCCCCAAGGCTGACGAGATCCGCGCCAACCCGCACGTCAACGTGGCCGTGGAGGACAAGGAGGGTTACCTCTCCGTCAGCGGACGCGCTGAGATCAGCCATGACCAGGAGAAGATCCAGGAGCTGTGGAGCGCCTCGGCAGCTGCCTGGTTCGAGCAGGGACGGGAAGATCCGTCCATCGCCCTGATCAAGGTCAACAGCGAGACGGCTGAGTACTGGGTTTCGGATGAGCCCAAGATCGCCAGCATCTTCAAGATTGGCAAGAGTGCGGTGACGGGCCAAACCCCCGATATCGGAAAGAACGACGTCGTCGACCTCTAGGCTGCGCGGACGCCCCGGACCCCGAAAGCCCCGGGTCCGGGGCGTTTTGGGGCTGGAGCCAAACACCCGGTAAGGTTGTTCCGTTGGTGACGTGTCCGAGCGGCCGAAGGTGCAACACTCGAAATGTTGTTTGGTGTAAAAGCCAACGTGGGTTCAAATCCCACCGTCACCGCCAACTGAGAAGGCCCCGGTTCCCTTGTAAATCAAGGGACCGGGGCCTTCTGCTTTGCCCTGCCGACGAGGCCCGCGTGCGGGCGCGAACGCCCCGGTCTCAGGTGTAGAAGAACCGCACGGCGTGGAAGAAGACCGGTGCCGCAAAGCAGAGCGAGTCCAGTCGGTCCATGATGCCGCCGTGACCGGGGATGGTGGAGCCGAAGTCCTTGATGCCGCGGTCGCGCTTGATGGCTGACATCACCAGGCCTCCGGCGAAACCCATCACGCAGGAAATGAATGCCAGCAGCGCAGCCATCAACGGTGTGAACGGTGTGACCCACCACAGCGCGGCCCCGAGCGCGGTGGCCGAGAGCACTCCGCCGATGAAGCCTTCCCATGTTTTGTTGGGACTCACGCTCGGCGCGATCGGATGTTTCCCGAGCGTCTTGCCCCACACGTACTGCAGGACATCGGAGCCCTGCACCACGATCAGCAGGAAAAGCAGCAGCTGTGCGCCGGTAGCCCCGCCGGCACCGGGCGCCGACCCTTCGGCCGCGTCCCGGCCTGCCTCCATGGCCACCGGAAGCTGCAGGAGCGCTGGGGCGTAACTGATGGCATAGACGCATACCATCAGCGCCCACTGAATCGCCGCGGTTCGCTGGAGGAACCCGGTGGTCTGCCCGGCGAGCGCATTCCGGGCGGGCAGGAAGAGGAAGGCGTACACCGGGATGAAGACACTGAACATGCCGTACCAGTGCTCCCACAGGAACCAGTAGTGCACCACGGGGATGATGAACACCAGCCACACGAGCACTTTGTGATCGCCGCGGCCGGTCGGTGAGATGGTGATGAACTCGCGCAGCGCCAGAAGCGAGAGCACCAGAAACAGCAGGATCGTCACCGTCTCGCCGGCTGCCAGGACTGCACCTATCAGCGCGACCATCAACCACCAGGCGTTGATGCGCTGCTTCAGGTTAACCATGGTGCCCGTGTTGCCCAGCCTGCGCCCCAGCAGCCATGCGATCCCGGTGGCCAAAAGCAGAACAACGACGACGCCGCCGAGGAGTTTCAGCGACGTCCAGTCCAGCAGACCCAGTTCCCAGCCGCTCATGGGTTGTCCTGCCGGGTCTGGGTGGGAGGTGCCGGGGTGCCGTCGTCCTGTCCGGGGCTGGATTGTGGGCCTTGATGCCTGGCCAGGCTTTCGACGAGAACCTGCCGGGCGCGGTCCAGGAACGTCTGCCTGTCCTCATCGGGCTCCAGATGAAGGGGTTCGCAGAAGATGACAGTCGAGAGGTGAGGCACCGGGATCACCGCGCCTTTTGGGAGGATCCGGCCGAGGTTGGCGAGCGTCACGGGGACCACGGGTATTTCCGGGTGGAGACTGGCCAGCTTGTACAGGCCGCCGTGGAACGCGGCGATTGTGTCGCCTTCGCCGCGGGTGCCTTCCGGGAAGATAATCAGCGAGTCACCGGCGGCCAGCACCTCCGCCATGCCCTCCACCTGGCCTTTGGGGCTGACCCCCGAGTCCGACGTGCGCTGCCTGCGGCTGCTGGAGCCGTGGCGGTCGACCAGATACGCGTTGAAGATCCGTTCGGCAAAAGCCTTACGCAACCCGGAGCCCCAGTAGTCCTTGGCAGCCACCGGGCGGGCGCGTTGCTGAAGCCCTGCCGGCAGCGCGGCCCAAATAGTGAGAAAGTCCAGATGGCTCGAATGGTTCGCGTAATAGATGGCCTGCCCGGGCAGACGCAGCCCGGATCCTCCGGCTTCAGTCACAACGCGCGCACCGGCGAAGGTGCTGATGAGTTTCGCCAGGCTGCGCCTGGCGGCCCTGCCCAGGTTCATGAGGCCAGGTCCTTGCTGCGGGCACGGAGCGCAGCGCTGATACGGCGCAAGCGGCGGGCGCAGGTGAGCAGGGAGCCCAATGCGATGAGGGCCAGTGTGCAGAACAGTGCCCATCCATCCGGCCAGGGAAGCCATGGTTCGGCGATGCCCACCAGGACGCCGATCATCAGCAGCCACATGCGGTGCGGTTTGGCCAGGGGCCCGTCGAAGAAGTTTCCGGTTCCAAGGGCTGCTCCGAGGCAGCGGATGTAGGCGGTGAGTACGGCAAGTATCGCCGCGAGAAACCCAAGAGTGAGCCCGACGTCGACCCGGCCGGCGGTCACCAGCCCGGCTGTGGCGATGCCGGCTGCCCCCAGGAACAGCACATCGGAAATCCGGTCAGGCAGTTCATTGTAGAGATCGCCCACCGGTGAGCTCATGCCCTTTTCCACGGCCAGCATTCCGTCGAGCATGTTCAACAGCAACCGCAGCGGTATGCAGACGGCAGCGGCGGCCAGAAGAACCGCACGAGTGCCGGCGTCGTTGGTATACGCCGACCAGATAAGCGCAGCGGCGCCTACTGCGGCGAACACCACTGAACCGACCGAGATCTGGTTGGGGGTGAGTTTCGCCCCCGCCAGAAGATCCGCAGTTTTTGCCGCCCACCGGCTGCTGCGCTGCGGTATTTCCCGCCTGTCCGTTCCGTGGCTCATCTGGAGTATCCGTTCGGTTTGCCTTGTGCCGTAGGTCATACGCTATTACGAGCCGGTCAGCGGACCCGGCACCAACCCGCGATCAATGCCGCGGTCCCCGTTCAGCGTTCATTAGAGTGTGAGCATGAAAGCCCGGCATAAATTAGCAGCCAGGAACGCCCTGCGGGACCACGGAACCGCCGGCGCCTGGGGGTTCGCAGAAGCGACGTTCTTCTTTGTGGTCCCCGATGTGTGGACATCCTGGGTGGGGCTGCGCCGGCCGAAACGGGCAATCGGCACGACGCTTTCAGCCCTCGGGGGTGCAATGGCCGGAGGGGCCGTGACCTACTGCTGGGGGCGCAAGGTGGCCGCTGGTACCTCGCGGAAGGCGCTGGTGAAAGTTCCCGCGGTCACGGATTCAATGATCAGTGAGGTGGAGCAGGAGTTTGCCGCCTCAGGGGCTGCTGCTTTGCTGCGGGGACCGGCCCGCGGAGTCCCGTATAAGCTCTACGCGCGGGCAGCCGGGCTGCAGCGGACCCCGCTCGCAGCGTTTCTTGCCTGGAGCGTGCCTGGCCGATTGATCCGGTTCCTGGCGGTGACGGCGGCGGTATCCGGTACCGCAGCCCTGGGCCGGCGCTGGTTCCCTGGAATCTCCGAACGGCGCATCTCGACCGTTTTCTGGCTGTGCTGGGGTGCGTTCTACGCGGTGTTCATTCCGTTGAAGTCCCGCCGCGGGTCAGCCCCGGCCTAGGGGCTTTCCGCCGCAAACCCCCTACCCGGCGTCGGTGTCCGGTTTCTTTGGCCGGTGGCCTGCCAGTGCGGCGCGGGTGTCGCCGGACTCATGCCCGCCCTTCTTCCTGCCGAACGGCAGGACCTTCTTCAGCGGCACCAGGACGGCCATGACCACCAGTCCCCAGGCCAGTCCGGCAACCGCCGAGCAGAGTGTATTAACGAGCCAGCCGAGGAAGCCGCCCACAACGGCAATGCCGGCCACGGGATGCTCCAGCACATGCACCAGGTCGTACGGCGCATGCCAACCCAGATCGGACGCTCCCACCAGCATGATGTGCCCGCCAACCCAGAGCATGGCGATGGTGCCCACGAAGGTGATGGCAGCGAGCACTGTGGGCATGCCCTTGACCAGCAGGCCACCCACACGCTTGGAAGCCGCGGAGTCCTTGGTTGCCAGGTGCAGGCCGATGTCATCCATCTTCACGATCAGCCCGACGGCGCCGTAGACAAGCACCGTAATGGCGATCGCCACGACCACCAGAATCGCAGCACGCACCCAAATGGAGGCGTCACCCACCTCGTTCATGGCGATGACCATAATTTCGCAGGAGAGGATGAAGTCCGTGGTGATGGCGCCCTTGATGACCTTGGATTCGGCGTCGGGCCCCCGTTCCACGGCAGGTTCCTCCTTGGCCTCATGGTGGCCGAAAAACTTGTGCCATACCTTCTCCGCACCCTCGTAGCAGAGGTAGGTGCCCCCGAGCATCAGGATGAACGGAATGACGCCGGGGATGAAGGCGCTGATCAGCAGCAGGGCAGGCAGGATGATGAGCAGCTTGTTGCGCAGCGAACCCCAGAAGATCTTCTTGATCA
>JBELZL010000064.1:0-12740 GCA_040274025.1 Arthrobacter sp.
AGGTTGGGCCAGACGCCTTCCTGGATGCCTGCGACGATCACCACCGGCCATTCCCGGCCGGCGGCACTGGCCGGCGTGAGGAGTTCGACGGCGTCGCGCTGCTGTGCCCGCGCCGCCAAGGTATCCATGGGCAGCTCTGAGCTGGTCAGGTAGTCCAGGAACTGCTCCGGGGTGGATCCGGGCAGCTGGTCCACGTAACGTTCAGCGGTTTGGAACAGGGCCATGATCGCATCCAGGTCCCGGTCTGCCCGGAGCCCGGTGGATCCCCCGGAGAGGGCGGCTTCGGCCCACTTCTTTGACCACCCGGAGGTGGACCACAAGGCCCACAGCACGGTCTCGGCGCTGGCACCGGGCTGCTCTGCGGCCTGCCGTCCGGCGCGCAGCATGGCGGCCAGCCGTTTCGCTGGACCGGCCTCCCAGCCCAGCCCGCCAAGCGCCAGTCCTGAGTCGGAGAGCGGGTCCACCAGGGCTTCCACCAGCAGCGCGTCGGAGCTGCGTCCGCCGCCGGCGCGTAGTTCTTCGCGGCGAAGGGCCTGCCTCAGCCGGCGCAGATCCAGCGAACCCGCTCCGCCGATCCGCGAGGTGAGCAGCGAAACAGCGAGTTCAGGGGTAAGGAGTTCGGGGTTGAGCACCACCGAGAAGGCGTCCAGCAGCGGCCGCACCGCTGCCTCGTCCCGGACGGCTTTCTCCGCTACCGGCACCCGCACCTCGATGCCCTGGCTGATGAGGTAACGCTGGATGCGGGCCAGCTGGCCGCCGGTCCGCACGATGACGGCGATGTCTTCCAGGCGGCGGCCGCGCAGCAGCTGCTCCTCAAGGATGCGCTGGGCCACGTAGCGCTGTTCGTGCATCGGTGAGTCCACCACGTGCGCCGTCGCTGACGGGGGAACGCTGGTGTCCGCCCCTCCGGTATCCGCACTGCGGCGCCCGTCTGCCGTGCGTGCCTGTGCCAGGCCCGCCACCACGGAGATGCGCGAAGCGGTCCGGTGCCAGGCAGCGGCGACCGGCCCGGCCATCCGGTGCTGGGTGCTCAGCACCGCGGTTTTCAGCTTCGGGCCGAGCTCATTCTCAAGGCTGCCAAGCAGATCGGGACGGGCTCCGCGGAATCCCTGGACGACCGTGTCCGGGCTGGCGGTGACCACGGCGTCGCGGTCCCGGGCCAGCACACCAAGCAGGCGGTGGATGGCCCCGCTGGCCTCCTGCAGGTCGTCGACGAGGACCAGCTGGAGCCGGTTATGCTCTGCAGCCAGGAACTCCGGTTCGGAAAGGAGGATGTCCGTGGCCGTGGTGATGATCCCGGCAGGGTCGAAGGCTTCGGGCATACGCAGGTCCAGGACGTCGCGGTATTCGCCGTACAGTGCGGCCGCGGCGGCCCAGTCCTGCCGCCCGTACCGGTGTCCAAGGGCTTCCAGGTCCGCCGGTGCCAGGCCCAGCTCGATCACGCGGTCGAAGAGCTGGCGGATCTCCTGCCGGAAGCCGCGGGTGCCCAGCGCCAGGGAAAGCGATTCCGGCCAGGGCAGCTGCGGCACCCCGTTCTGCCCGTGGCCGGCCAGCAGTTCCTTGATAATGACGTCCTGCTCGGCGCCGGAGAGCAGCTTGGGTGCGCGGGTCACGTGCGGCAGCAGGCCCTCCGCCTTGGCCCGGCGGATCACGTCGAATGCGTAGGAAGCCCAGGTCCGTGCCGGGGCGGCGCTGATGGTCCGTTCAAGCCGTGCGGAGAGCGCGTCGCGCAGCGCCGCGGCGGCCAGGCGGGAGGGTGCCAGCAGCAGCACACCGGCCGGATCCAGTCCGTCTTGCTCGATGCGTTGAACTGCGGTTTCAACCAGGACAGTGGACTTGCCGGTTCCGGGAGCCCCCAGGACCAGCAGCGGCCCGCGCCCGGCGGGGCGCTCGACGGCGGAACGCTGGTCCGTGCTCAGGTGCGGTGCGGGAAGGCCGGCCGCCGCGGGCGGAACCAGCCGCAGGTTGATGCTCATGCCTCCACTTCACCATGCCCCGGTGACATTGCCGGATTCGGCGGCATCCCGGGGTCGCCGAGCTGGTGCCTCAATGCGTCCAGCACGGCCCAGTCCGGGTCTTCCGGCTGCCAGCGCGCCTCGCGGATCCTTACCCGGTAGCCCGATCCGTCCGGTTCAACCTGCCCGCTCAGCGGCGTTCCTTCCCTGCGGTAGTGCGTCCACGCGCGGTGCCCGTGGCAGCCCGGCGGCTGTCCGGATGAGCGGATCACCCGCCACCACGGAACGCAGTCCCCGGAGCGGGCCAGCACCGATCCGGCCTGGCGGGGGCCGCCCGCGCCCAGGAGTTCGGCAATGTCACCGTAGGCCAGCACCCGGCCCGGTGGAATGAGCGCGGCGACAGCCAGCACCGCCTCCGAATAGTCCTCCCGCATGCCACCAGCTTAGCGAGGACCGGCGCGCTGATTCGGGGTTATGTCAGTGCCCGCCGGTAGGTTTGATTACATGTTGAGCTGGCACGAACTCCCCCGAGCATCCTTCGACCTGGAAACCACGGGCCGGGATCCTCAGCTGGCGCGTATTGTCACCGCCTCAATCATTCTGGTTGACGGGGCCGGGGATGTCCTCCAACACCATGAATGGCTGGTGGACCCCGGCGTCGAGATTCCAGCCGAGGCAGCCGCTATCCACGGCATCAGCACCGAGAAGGCCCGGAGCCAAGGGATCAGCGCAGCAGAGGCGGTTCGTCAGATCAGTGCCGTCCTCGCAGACACGTTCGCTGCCGGGATCCCGGTTCTTGCCTTTAATGCCGCCTACGACTTCACTGTCCTGGCCCGTGAAGCAGAGCGGCACGGCTGCACCGCTCCGGTGCCCTTCCCGGTGATCGACCCCTACATCATGGATAAGCAGGCAGACCGCTTCCGGCGCGGCAAACGGACCCTGACGGCGATGGCTGAACACTATTCGGTGGCCTTCGAGAATGCCCACACGTCCGCGGCGGACGTCATGGCAACCCTGGCCGTGGGAGCCGCCGTCGCCCGTGCCTTCCCGGTCATGGCGCAGGACGCCGGCACCATGCACGCGCTGCAGGTGCAGTGGGCCGCGGAACAGGCAGCCAGTTTCCAGGCCTACCTCCGCCGCCGTGATCCCGCGGCGGTCATCGACGGCAGCTGGCCCCTGAAGCCCGTGCCGCTGGGCATTCCCGCCCCGCCCGCCTCCCCAGACGAGCTGCATATTAAAACAGTGCCGGCCGCAGCTGTCCCCGTCCTTGCAGAGGAAGCCGGCGGCCAGCTGGTGCTCGAACTGGCGCCGCGCTAGTCAGGCCCGGCTCCTGATTTCAGGCTGAAGGCCCCGCCTGCGTAACATTGACATATTCACGACAGTGTCCGGCGCTGATGGCGCCCGGGCGCCCTTGAGCGCCCCGTGTCACGCGATTGGCAGGCACTTCCCGCACAGCCGGGCCGTTGGCGTCCCTTCCGCCGGGCTGTTTCCTGCACGCACACCCCATCGACGTTGAGCAGACATTGAGGATGAATGATCACAGTTACCGACCTGCGCAAGGTCTACCGGCAGGGCTCCCGCGATGTGGTGGCCCTGGACGGGGTCAGCATGAGCGTTCCCAAGGGTTCAATTCACGGCATCATCGGCCATTCCGGTGCCGGCAAATCCACCCTGGTCCGCTGCCTGACGCTGCTTGACCGCCCGACGTCGGGAACTGTCACCATCGACGGCCGGGAACTGACCAGCGTCAAAGACTCAGAGATCCGGCTGGCCCGCCGGCGCATCGGCATGGTGTTCCAGCACGCCAACCTGATGGACTCACGCACCACGGCGGCCAACGTCGCCCATCCGCTGGAGCTCGTCGGCACTCCGAAACGGGAGATCGAGAAGCGGGTCGCCGAGCTGCTGGCCCTCGTGGGCCTGCAGGATTTTGCCGGCGCCTACCCGGCCCAGCTCTCCGGAGGACAGAAACAGCGCGTCGGCATTGCCCGCGCCCTCGCCGCCCACCCCGACGTCCTGCTCTGTGATGAACCGACTTCTGCCCTGGATCCCCGGACAACGGATGAGATCCTGGACCTTATTTCGGAACTCACCAACCGGCTGGAACTGACCGTCCTTATCATCACGCATGAGATGAACGTGGTGAAGCGCATCTGCGACTCGGTCTCGCTGCTGGAAGCCGGACGGGTTGTGGAACATGGTCCGCTGCAGCAAGTTGCCTCGCATCTGGGCGGCCGGCTGGCGAAGGCCCTTATCCCCCTGCCCGCCACTGACCCGGTACCCGGCGGACCCGTGGTGGAACTGCTGATGGTCGGCGAGCATGCAACCGAGCCGGTCCTCTCCGGGCTCACCCGCCGTTTCGACACGGATGTGAACGTCCTGGCCGGGAGCGTGGAAACCCTTGCCGGACAGCGGTTCGGCAGACTGCGCGTACAGCTTGATGAACGGATTAATATGGCTGCAGTCCAGGCCTACCTGGCCGACCAGGGCGTCTCCGTGGAGGTGGCAGCATGAACCTGCTCGAAGAACTGGCAAACAATCCCGGCATCACCAAGGCCCTGCCCGAGGCCATCGCTGACACCCTCCTGATGGTGGGCGTCTCCGGTTTCTTTACCGTGCTCATCGGACTTCCGCTTGGCATATTCCTGCACACCTCGGCTCCGGGCGGCCTGCGGCCCATGCCCGTTACCAACCGGATTCTCTCCGACATCATCGTCAACATCACCCGGTCCATTCCGTTCGCGATCCTGATGGTGATCCTGATTCCCTTCTCGCGGATCGTGACGGGATCCTCGATCGGTCCGCTGGCCGCGTGTGTGCCGTTGAGTATTGGGACCATCCCGTTCTTCGCCCGGCTGGTGGAAACCTCCCTTCGTGACGTCGCCGGAGGCAAGATCGACGCCGCGCTGGTCATGGGATCCACCCGGATGCAGGTGATCCGCAAGGTCCTGATGCCTGAGGCACTGCCCGGCCTGGTGGCTGCGCTGACCACAACCCTGGTCACCCTGGTGGGCTACTCCGCCATGGCCGGCATCATTGGCGGCGGCGGACTGGGCCGGCTCGCGTACAACTACGGCGTTCAGCGCTTCGACACGGCAGTCATGGTGGTCACGATCGTGATCATTGTTGCAATCGTCCAGGTCATCCAGCTCGCCGGAGATTTCACTGCCCGCCGCGTAGACCACCGCGCGGCAGCCGGTGCCGGGCGCCGCCGTCGTCCCTCCCGTACCGCCGCGCCCGCGGCACCCGCCATGCCGGCAGGCGCGCCGGACGCCGGGGACACTGCCGGGGACGCCCGGACCCGCGTGTGACCCCGGAGCCTAGTTTTCCCTTCGGTGCCCAGGCACCGGAAGGGACCTGCAGCCAGTAGCCGCTAGCTGCACAACAAGCCTGCCCGGGATACCCGTGCAGGTCTTTCGAAAGGAAACGCATCCGATGCGGAAAGCATTTTCACTCGTGGCCACCGGCGTGGCCGCGGCTCTGGCGCTGACGGCTTGCGGGGGTTCTGAATCCTCCTCCAGCGCTGTTGAGAGCCTCGATCCCGCCAACCCGGTCACACTGACTGTCGGCGCCAGCCCGCAGCCGCACGCCGTCATCCTGGAATACGTGGCGGACAACCTGGCCGCCGATGCCGGACTGGAACTCGAAGTAGTTCCCTTCGACGACTACGTGACCCCGAACATTTCGCTGGACGACGGCTCGATCGACGCCAACTACTTCCAGCACACCGCCTACCTGGAAGCCCAGATCGCAGACCAGGGCTACGATTTCGAGCACGGCGAAGGCATCCA
Source organism: Arthrobacter sp. (assembly GCA_040274025.1). GTDB lineage: Bacteria > Actinomycetota > Actinomycetes > Actinomycetales > Micrococcaceae > Arthrobacter_B. The sequence continues at coordinate 5,747 of JBELZL010000064.1, forward strand.
CATTGAGCCCTACGCTGTGTTCAGTGACAAGCACCAGGACATCGCCGACGTCGAAGACGGCGCCCGCGTTGCCATCACCAACGACCCGTCCAACCAGGCCCGGGCACTGGCCCTGCTTGAGGACGCCGGCCTGCTGAAGGACGTTCCGGAAGACGCCTCGGTGATCTCCCTGACCGACGAGCAGAACCCGATGAACCTGGACTTCGTGGAGAACCAGGCTGAACTGCTGGTCAACGATCTCTCCGACCCCACCGTGGACCTGGCCATCATCAACGGCAACTACATCCTTGATGCCGGGCTGAACACTGACGATGCCCTGCTGGTGGAGTCTCTTGAGAACAACCCGTACGCCAACCTGCTGGCTTGGAAGACCGGCAGCAAGGACGCACGGATCGACAAGCTTGAAGAGCTCCTGCACTCCCCGGAGGTCAAGGCCTTCATCGAAGAGCAGTGGCCGAACGGTGACGTGACCCCGGCTTTCTAGTCTGGCCACACTTCACCGAGATTGCAGAAACTGCCCGTATCCCACCGGATACGGGCAGTTTCTGCTATCTCGGGGAGTTATGCGGGGCCCCTCGCAGCGCTAGCATGATGAGCACTGCCGCTCGAAGGGGGTCTGGTGCCGCCGGTTATTCAGACGCATGCGCTGACCAAGCGCTACGGTTCCCGCACGGCAGTGTCTTGCCTTGAGCTGACGGTTGAGCCGGGATGCGTCTTCGGACTGATTGGCCCCAACGGTTCCGGGAAGACAACCACCTTGCGGATGCTGCTGGACATTATCCGGCCAACGTCAGGGCAGGTTCACGTCCTGGGGGTTTCCCCGCGTGCCGGGGGCGCTGCGCTGCGCCGCCGGATCGGGTACGTTCCGGGTGATTTCCGGATCAGCGGCAGGGGCCGGGGCCGGACTCTGCTGGAGCACTTCGCGCAGATCAGCGGCCCGGTTCCCGCTGGACGCGTGGAAGCACTCGCCGACCGGCTTGGCCTTGACCTGTCCCGCCCGGTCCGGTCGCTGTCCAAGGGCAACCGGCAGAAGCTGGGACTGGTGCAGGCCTTTATGCATGACCCGGACCTCCTGGTCCTGGATGAGCCCACCAGCGGCCTGGATCCCCTGGTGCAGCGCGAGTTCCTGCAGCTGGTGGCTGAGGCCAGGACGGCCGGACGCACCGTACTGCTTAGCTCCCATGTACTGAGTGAAATCCAGCAGAGCGCGGATCAGGTCGCTGTCCTCTCCCAGGGCACGGTGGTGGCACAGGGCGATGTGGCGTCGCTGCGCCTGAACAGCCTTCGCCGTGTACGGGCCTCCGTGGCTTCTGCCGGGCAGGCCGGTCAAACGCTGGAGGACGAACTCGCAGCCGCCGGCCTGCAGGGAACAATAGTCCGGCAAGACGGGACCATTCACGTCCAAGGAACGGTGGAAGGCGGAATGGATGGCGTCATCAAGGTGCTGGCCCGGTACCGGGTACTGGACCTGGCGGTGGAGGAACCTGATCTGGAGGAGTCCGTCCTGCGGCTGTACGGCGAGCCGGCAGCTGCCGATCCCGGCGAGGAATGGGAACCAGGATGAACCGGCAGCAAGTTTCAAAGCGCGCACCGCTGCCGGTATTCCGCCGGGCGGTTGTGGACTCCTGGCGCTCCACGCTTATCTGGTCGCTGGCCCTGCCTGCGGTCCTGCTGCTCTATCTGCCGCTTTATCCGTCGATGAACGGCGCAGATATGCGGAACCTCATCAGCTCTCTCCCGTCGGAGCTGGTCAACGCCCTTGGCTACGAGGACATCCTGTCCGGCCCGGGATACGTCCAGGCCACGTTCTTCGGGCTGCTGGGGTTTGTCCTCATCACCGCGGCTGCGGCGTCCTGGGGAAGCGCTGCGATTGCCGGAGCCGAAGAATCCGGGCGCCTGGAGCTCGTTCTTTCGCATGGGGCAGGCCGGGTTCAATACGCGCTGGAGACGGCGCTCGGGATCCTGGTGCGGCTGCTTTGGTTCGCCTTTCTCACCGCGTTGCTGGTTCTCGCGCTGAGCACTTCCGCAGAGCTTGGACTGGAGGCGGCCAATGTTGCGGCCGTGGAGTTCGCCTTGCTGGGACTGGGCTATCTGACCGGCAGTATTGCGCTGGCGGTGGGTGCACTGACCGGCCGCCGGAGCGCGGCGCTCGGCACTGCGGCAGGAGTGGCCGCTGCTGGCTACGTACTGAATGCTTTGGCGAACCAGAACGCGGACCTGGACTGGCTGCGAAACTTCTCCCCCTATTCCTGGGCCTACCGGAACGATCCGCTGGCGGAAGGCTTCGACCTCGCCGGGCTGGGACTGATCGCTGCAGCGTGCGTTCTCTTCACGGCACTGGCGGTGTGGGCGCTGAACCGCCGGGACATCCTGGGCTAGGAACTTCATCGAGATAGCAGAAACTGCCCGTATCAGTGCTGATACGGGCAGTTTCTGTCATCTCGATTGGGGGGAGGTGCGAAAGAGAACGCTACGGCTGGGCGGCCGCCGCGGCTTTCGCTGCTGCCGGCAGGGCCGCCAGGATCCGGTCCATCGCGGCGTCGTCGTGCGCACCGGAGAGGAACCAGGCTTCGAAGACCGACGGCGGCAGGTAGATCCCGGAGTCCAGCATCGAGTGGAAGAACGGCTTGAACCGGAACGCTTCCTGGGCCAGGGCATCGGCGTAATCGTGGACCCCGTGCTCCGCAGTGCCAAAGGCAATGCTGAACAGGTTCCCGGCGCGCTGGACGCTGTGGTTCACGCCCTCGGCCGAGAGCGCCTCGGAGACAGCCTGTGACAGCTGGGCCGAGCGTGCGTCAATGTTTGCGTAGACCTCGGGGGTGGCGGCGGTCAGAGTGGCAACGCCTGCGGCCATGGCAATCGGGTTTCCGGAGAGGGTGCCGGCCTGGTAGACGGGCCCGAGCGGCGCCAGGTATTCCATGACCTCCGCCCGGCCGCCGAGGGCTGCCACGGGCATGCCGCCGCCAATGACCTTGCCGAAGGTGTAGAGGTCCGGAGCCCAGCCTTCCTTCTCTCCGGTCAGGCCCCAGTAACCGGCGGGTGAGGTGCGGAAACCGGTAAGGACTTCATCCAGGATCAGCAGTGCACCGTGGGCTGTGGTGATGCGGGACAGTGCGGCGTTGAAGCCTTCGGCCGGGGTAACAACCCCCATGTTGGCGGGGGCGGCTTCGGTGATGACTGCTGCGATGTCCGCACCGTGCTCGGCGAAGGCTGCCTCCACTGCCGCGACGTCGTTGTACGGGAGCACCAGGGTTTCCGCGGCGGTTGCCGCGGTGACGCCGGCGGAGCCGGGCAGGGCCAGGGTGGCGACGCCGGAGCCGGCGGAGGCCAGCAGTCCGTCCAGGTGGCCGTGGTAGCAGCCGGCGAACTTGATGACCAGGTTGCGGCCGGTGAAACCACGGGCCAGGCGCACGGCCGTCATGGTGGCTTCGGTGCCGGTGGAGACCATACGCAGCCGCTCGACGGGCTTAACCCGGTCCATCACCAGGGCTGCGAGTTCAGCTTCTGCCGGGGTGGAGGCACCGAAGGAGAGACCGCGGTCGACGGCGGAGTGCACCGCTGCCAGGACGTCCGGGTGGGAGTGGCCCACCAGCGCCGGGCCCCAGGAGCAGACCAGGTCAACGTATTCGCGGCCCTCGGAGTCGGTGACGTACGGGCCCTTGGCGGAAACCAGGAAGCGCGGTGTGCCGCCAACGGACCCGAAGGCGCGCACGGGTGAGTTCACGCCGCCGGGCATCAGGGCACGGGCGCGGTCGAAGAGCTCTTCGGAGGAAGTCGTCTGGGTCATTACTTGCTTTCCTTCAGCCAGGCGGCCAGCTCGGCGGCCCAGTACGTGAGAATGATGTTGGCACCGGCACGCTTGATGCCGAGGACGGATTCTTCGATGGCGCGGCGGCGGTCGATCCAGCCGTTCGCAGCCGCAGCTTCGATCATCGCGTATTCGCCGGAGATCTGGTAAGCCGCAACGGGAACCGGGGACATGGCGGCAACGTCGGCCAGGATGTCCAGGTAGCTCATGGCCGGCTTGACCATGACCATGTCTGCGCCTTCTTCGAGGTCCAGCTCGACTTCCAGCAGCGCTTCGCGCCGGTTGGCGGCGTCCATCTGGTAGGTCCGGCGGTCGCCCTTGAGCTGCGAGTCCACGGCTTCGCGGAACGGCCCGTAGAACGCCGAGGCGTACTTCGCGGCATAGGCGATCACGGACACGTCCTGGAACCCTGCTACATCCAGGGCCTGCCGGATCACGGCCACCTGACCGTCCATCATGCCGGACGGGCCCAGCACGTGGGCTCCGGCGCGGGCCTGCTCCACGGCCATCCGGCCGTAGATTTCGAGGGTGGTGTCATTGTCCACGACGCCGTTCTCGTCCAGCACGCCGCAGTGGCCGTGGTCGGTGAACTCATCCAGGCAGACGTCGCTCATGATCACGAGGTCGTCGCCGACTTCGGCGCGCACGTCGGCAATGGCTTTGTTCAGCACGCCTTCCGGATCCGTGCCGGCGCTGCCTGCGGCGTCGCGCTCCGCCGGAATGCCGAACAGCATAATGCCGCCGACGCCGAGCTCCACAGCCTCGGCAGCGGCGCGCTTCAGCGTCTCGGTGGTGTGCTGCATAACGCCGGGCATCGAGGTGATGGGGTTCGGCTCGGTGAGGCCTTCGCGGATGAAGGCCGGAAGCACAAGTTCGGCCGGGTCCAGACGGTATTCGGCGGTCATCCGCCGCATGGCCGGTGTGGTCCGCAGCCGGCGGGGGCGGTGCTGGGGGAAGCTCATGGCTGTTCTCTGCCTTCCGGGTCAGGGTGTGGGAGATTTTGGAGATTACGGGCTGTCATTGCCGTCTGGACTGCGTCCGCGACGCCGGCGGGGGTGGGATGGCGTGCCGTAGCGGCGGCCGGGTGGCCCAGGTCCTGCAGTGCCGCTGCCGTGGGGTCCCCGATTGCAACGAGCACTGCGGTTCCAGGCTGGAGCGCATCACGGACAAAGCGATGCGCGGTGCTCGGTGAGGTGACGACGACGGCGTGGGCGCCGGTTTCGCCGGCGGACCCGGACAGTGCCCAGGTGCGGTAATCGGAGGGGGTAAGCAGCTGCTCATCCGGAGCGCTTTCCCGCGGGATGATCTGCAGCTCCGCGGGCGCCGGATAATCGACCGTTTCGTAGGCGGGCACGGCAAGGACCTCCCAGCCTGCACCGGAGAGCGCCGTGCGCAGGAACGGGTTGGCGATGTCCGCCTGCGGCAGGAAGATCCGGTTCCGTCCCGGGCGCAGAGCCGGCCAGATGGCAGCTAGTCCGCGCGCGGACTGGTCCTGGGAGGGAAGCAGGTCCACGGTAATTCCCGCGGCTTCCAGCGCGCGGCTGGTGCCGGAGCCGACGGCAGCCACCTTGGTGCCGCGGCAGAGCTCGGCAAAATGGCTGCCAAGAGCCTGGGCCGCCGCTTCGAGGGCCTGCACCGTAGTTGCGGAGGTGAGGATGATCCAGTCGAACTCCCCCTGCCCGAGTTCGCGCAGCCCTGCGGACACCGGAACGGTGTCCGCAGGGCGCTGGAAGTCGATCAGGGGCAGCAGCCGCACCCGTGTACCACGGGAGCGCAGCTCGGCCGCCATGGGTCCGGCGCGGTCCGGGGTACGCAGCAGCACCACATACGTTCCGGCCAGGGTCCCCGCGGAGCGGGGTTCCGGGCCGGGAACGGCGGGCGTGCGGCGTTCTCCGGTCATCCGTTCGGTCCCGAGCTGCCTAGGACGCCAGGTCGGTGAGGTCCGCGGCGCCTGCTGCCAGGAGCTCTTCGGCCATGCGGATTCCCAGCGCCCGGGCGCCGTCTTCATCCGCCTGCGAGGTGGAGGAGTACCGGCGCAGCACCTGGGTGCCGTCGTCGCTGCAGACAACGGCTTCCAGAGCCAGGCCCTGGTCCGTGACGCGGGCCAGCGCACCGATCGGCGCGGTGCAGCCGGCTTCCAGCCGCTGCAGCAGCGCCCGTTCAGCGGTCACGGTCATCCGGCTTGCGGTGTCGTCATAGGCAGCCAGTGCCCGGCTCAACGGGCCCTCGGCGGCGTCGGCGGTGCGGCATTCAACAGCCAGCGCGCCCTGTCCCGGTGCCGGCAGCATGACCGAGGGATCCAGGAGCTCCGAGACCATGTCCAGGCGGCCCAGGCGGCTGAGCCCGGCGGCTGCCAGCACGACGGCGTCGAGGTCGCCCGGAGCGCCTTCCACCAGCCCGGCCACGCGGCCCAGGCGGGTGTCCACGTTGCCGCGGATATCGACGATTTCCAGGTCCGGTCGTGCTGCCCGCAGCTGGGCGGCACGGCGCGGTGAGCCGGTGCCTACCTTGGCGCCTGCCGGAAGCTGCGCCAGGGTCAGGCCGTCCCGTGCGCAGAGCGCGTCACGCACGTCCACACGGGCGGGAACAGCTCCAATGGTCAGCCCGTCAGCCTCGGCTGTGGGCAGGTCCTTCAGCGAGTGCACGGCGACGTCGCAGTCCCCGGCGAGCAGGGATTCGCGCAGCGCCGCTACGAAAACACCCGTTCCGCCGATCTGCGAGAGGGCGGCCCGGTTCACGTCGCCTTCGGTCCGGACCCGGACCAGGTCGACGTCGAAGCCGCCCAGCTCGGCCAGTGTGTTGGCAACGGTGGTGGTCTGGGTAACGGCAAGGGCGGAGCCGCGGGTGCCGATCAGCACCGGCGTATGCGCCACTACTGCCTTCCCACCGTTGAATCGGCGCCGGCGATAGTCGGCTTTTCACCGCGCAGGTTCGCGCAGCAGCCGGGACGGCAGACGTCGTACCACGGGCCGAGGTTCGTCACCGCGGGACGAACGGCAATGTTGTTCTCAACCGTGCGTTCGCAGATCAGGTCCACGATGCCGGAGACGAACTTCTCGTGGATGCCGGGGGTCGGTGCCCGGTGCGCGGCCAGGCCCAGTTCGGAGCAGGTGTCCATGGCTTCGGTGTCGAGGTCCCAGATGACTTCCATGTGGTCGCTGACGAAGCCCAGCGGCACAATGACGA
>JBELZL010000065.1:0-12014 GCA_040274025.1 Arthrobacter sp.
GCCGGTTTGAGCGCTCAAACCAGCCGTAACTGGCCTCTCGGCGGTTTGGGGACGGGTTCGGTGGAGAGGGGGCCGGGGGTGGAATGCCCGACGGCGGGAAGCTGGTAACATTGACTCCGATGCCTAGGCGAGGGAGGCCCCGGAAAACTCCGGAGGCACTCCGTTATCGACGGTGGCTGGCAACTTCTCAACTGCACGCGCTCTGACTGAGGGCGCAGACGATGCAGCTGGTTCGTTCCGATACCGGCGCCGAATAGGCAACTGAAATCCCGGAAGAACCACTACAGGAGTTAGCAATGTCTGAGCAGAAGCTCGCAGCCACCACCCGCACCGACTTCGGCAAGGGTGCAGCCCGCAAGGCCCGCGTCGCCGGCAAGATCCCCGCAGTCATCTACGGGCATGGCGCCGATGTTATGCACATCCTGCTGCCCGCCCAGGCAACCACGCTGGCCGTCCGCACCCCCAACGCCCTGCTTGACATCGACGTTGACGGCGAAGGACACCTGGCCCTGGCCAAGGACATCCAGCGCGATCCGATCAAGCAGATCATCGAGCACATCGACCTCCTGACCGTCCGCAAGGGCGAAAAGGTTGAGGTTGAAGTCAACGTCCACGTCGAGGGCGAACTTGCTCCGGGCTCCAGCGTCTTCAACCAGGAAGCCAACACCGTTCTGGTTGCCGCTGACGCCACCAACCTGCCGGAGACCATCACGGTCAGCATCGAAGGCCGCAAGGCCGGCGAGCACATCTTCGCCAAGGATCTGGAACTGCCGGCCGGCGTTGAGCTGCTGCTCGATCCCGAGACCATGGTTATCAACATCTCCGAGTCCGCTGTCCAGGATCTGGGCGCAGGCGAAGAAGAAACCGCAGCTGCTCCGGCAGCTTCCGAAGAGGCGTAGTCCTTTTTGACCAGCAATACCTGGCTTGTAGCCGGGCTCGGGAACCCCGGGCCCGGCTACAGCCGTAACCGGCACAATGTGGGCCAGATGGTCCTGGATGAGCTGGCCTCCCGCATGGGCGGCAGGTTCAAGGCGCACAAGTCCCGCGCGCAGGTCCTCGAAGGCCGGACCGGCATCGGCGGACCCCGCGTAGTCCTGGCGAAGCCGCTCACCTACATGAACCTCTCCGGCGGACCCGTCTCGGCGCTGGCACGCTTCTACGGCATCGAACCGGAGAATATCGTGGCCGTGCATGACGAAATCGACATTCCGTTCAACTCCGTCAAGCTCAAGCTAGGCGGCGGTGAGGGCGGACACAACGGATTGCGGGACATCAGCAAGGCCCTGGGCACCAAGGACTACCTGCGGGTGCGGGTTGGCGTGGGCAGGCCTCCGGGCCGGATGGACACTGCGGACTGGGTCCTGAAGGACTTCGGCTCCGCCGAGGCGAAGGACCTGCCGTTCCTGGTTTCCGACGGCGCGGACGCCGTTGAACTGCTGCTCTCCGACGGTCTGCTCGCGGCGCAGCAGAAATTCCACAGCGGCGCCTAGCGGCCCTGCACCGGGGCTGCCTGCGGACGAGTAGCTCCGCACAGATATTCAGGTATAAGACCCGTGCCAAAGCCCCGCCGTAGGGGCATTGTTTGGTCCATGGCGCGGGCCTACACTGGCGGTAGCCTTCGGGCTCCTGAAGCGGGGCCGGCGTCGGGAGGCCTCCGAGACTGGGCCACCCCCATCCCGGCGCCGGTCCCTTATCACCTCCGCGCAGCACCGCTGCAGAACCCCTCCCACCCCCGGTTGATTGCCGCACCGCGGACGAAATCTCCGGCCCGGCAGCGTGCCCGGATTCAAATGTGCGCGACGCGCAACTGCATGCCTTCCTATGGGCGCGGATGAAGCGTACTCTTGCGCAGTGGAACGGTGGCCGCAGACGTATTCTGCGGCCCTGTTCAGGCTCGCAGAAGTGCGCATACGGGGGGAATGGAATATGGGAGGGTCTGCTTCTGGCAGTTCTGGCCGGCGGTGCCGGCGGGCGGCTTGCCGGGCATGAGCCTGCCAAGGCCGTTCACAAGGCTGGTTGGCCGCGACCGCATGCTCAGCCGCCTTGGATCTGCGCTGGCAGAGGGCCAGGGGGCGCTGATCGTAGGACCTCCCGGCATTGGCAAGACCGCGCTGGCGGCTGCCCTGGCGGACCGTGTCCCCGGCTACCGCGTCGAGGCGCTTTACGGCACCGAAGTATCCCGGCGCAGCCCGTATGGTGCCCTGGCTCCGCTGCTGAGCGAGCTGCCGTTCACCGGCGGGATGAACCCGGTGCGGGTGCTGCAGGAAGTCCGCAGGCTCCTGCGCTCCACATCAGCTGCCGCTCCGCCGCTGCTGGTCGTGGACGACGCCGATCAACTTGATGAGCTCTCCGTCCAGGTGATTTCGCAGCTGGTGCGCGCCGGCGACACTTTGGTGGTGGCAACAGCCACCGACCTGCTCCAGGCAGACCCCGAGGTCCTCTCGCTCTGGGCCGACGGGCACCTGCAGCGGATTGACGTCGAGGCGCTGGCCCCGGAGGAAACCAGGACGCTGATGGAACGGCAGCTTGGCGGGCGCGTCTCCGAACCGGCGGCACGCGACATGTGGAAGGAAACCCAGGGCAACCCGCACTTCACCATCCTCATGACTGAGGAACAGGTTCAGCGGCGCAGGCTCGTGCGTTCGGACGCGGTCTGGGTGCGGGCCCGGCCCTATGTACACACCGGAGCCGTTGCCGAGGTCATCTCCACCCGGTTGTCCAAGCTGCCCGCGGACCACCACAAGGTCGTTGAGGTTCTGTCCCGTGTCAGTCCGCTGCCGCTTCCCCTGCTGCTGAAGCTTGCAGCCCCGGAAACCGTGGACGCGCTGGAAGAAGACGGAACCGTGGTGCCCGTACGCGGCGCCGTTCCCGCTGTGCGGTTGGGAAACCCGCTGGTCGCCGCCGTCGTCGCGGCCAACATCCCGCTTGGCCGCAGCCACCAGCTGTGGAAGGAAGTCTCAGGCCTGGTTGAAAAGCCGGACGCGCTGGAGCCGGAAGCACTGGCAGGCTACGTCTCCTGGACCCTGGCCTGTGAAGCTGAGCCGGAAGAAAGCCACGTCCTGCGGGCCGCACGGTTCGCCAATGACGCCGGGAATCCCGCCGAAGCCCTGGACTTCGTGCGGTCTGTCGGTCCCCGCAGCCGCGGCCAGGAACTGGTTTGCGAGGAAGTCCGGGCGCTGATGGCTCTGGGGGATCATCAGGGCGCCTACAAAGTCCTGACGCATTTTGAATCGCTCTTGGACCCGGCCCTGCAGGGAAGCTGGACCACATTGATGACTCAGAAGGCAGTGCTGCTGCGCAGCCTTGGAAAACCGGATGCCCCGCAGCAGGTCCTGGACATGCTTCGGGCGGCGCCGGATCAGTCCCTCCCCGGAGCGGAAACGGCGGCGCTGATCGACTTTGCCGAGGCAGAACTGCTCCTCGCGGAAGGGAACCACCTCGCGGCGGTGAAACCGCTGCGTGAACTTGCGGCGCGCAGCGGCATATCCATCCGGCTGCGGGCGGTGTCCACAGCGGCCGCGGCCGAGGCGCTGGCCGTCACGGGGCAGGCGGCGGAGGCCCTGGCACTGCTGGATGCTTCCTGGGAGCTGCTGCACGCACCGCTGCCGGCCCCTGACCAGAGCTTCATCGTGACCCGCCTCTTTTACGCCCTCTACGCGGCCGGGGAGCTGGACCGGGCCCTGTGCTTTGTCCGGGAAAACACGGACGGTGTCCATGAGTCCTACCGCGGCACAGCAGGGGAGCTGGCTTGCGGGATCATCCATGCGGCAGCCGGTGAGGCTGATACCGCGGTTGCTTCCCTTGCACCGGCGGTCAGCCAGCTGCGCTTCCGGGACCGGGAGGACCTGCTGCCGCTCGCCACCGCGCTGCTGGCTTATGCACACGGTCTGGCCGGCAATGACGAGAAGGCCTCCCACTACCTGGCACTGGCCCCGAGGTTCAGGCACCGTCCATCCTGGCACGCGGAACGGGTGACAGTGTTCCACCAGACACTCTCCCGACTGGGCCGGAGTGCAGAGACCGCCGCCCGGAGCCTGATCCGCATGGCTGAGGACGCCGAGGCGCGCGGTAACATCTCCTTCGCCCTGGCCTGCTTTGAGGCCGCTGCCTCCAGCGGCGACCATGCCGCGGCGGCCGAACTGGCCCGGCTCGCCCCAACCGCCACCGGCCGCTGGGCCGGAACCCTGGAAGCGTACGGGCGGGGATTGGCGGCCAGTGATCCGCAGCTGCTTCTCAGTGCTGCCGAAGGCGCAGCGGAGCTGGGCCACCATCTCCTGGCGTACCGCGCCGCGGGCCTGGTGCGGACCGGAGCGCCCGAGGCAGGAAGCAGCCTCCTCCGCCGCGCCACCGTCGTCGGGAACGCTGCGTACCGTAAGCTCCTGCGGGAAAACAGTATTGAGAATGCGCTGCAGACACTCAGCGACTTCGACGCACGGCTGGTTCAGCTGGCTGCCGGTTCCTGGTCAAGGACGCAGATCGCGCATGATCTGCACCTGTCACCGCGGACGGTGGACTGGCACCTGAACAAGCTGTTCCGCAAGCTGCACGTGTCCGGACGGACTGAGTTGAGGGATGTCCTGCGCTCCGCAGGGTGAGGTTTGGGGGAATGATGCAAGGTTTTGCTTCGCAGGCGCTGGTAGGCCGGGACCCGGAAGTCGGGGCGGTCCTGACGGACCTGCGTTCTGCGGAGGTGCGCGGCGCGCTGGTGGCAGCGGAGGCAGGCATGGGCAAAAGCGCCCTCGCGAACGTCGTCGCCGCCAAACTCGTCCAGGAAATGCCGGTCCACCGGATCCATGCCAGTTCTGCGCTTACCGGAATTCCATTCGGGGCGCTGGCCCCGCTGCTGCCGGTGCTCTCCGCAGAGGAGACCGATTCCCCGCTGGCGGTAATGCGCGCCCTGCTGGGCAGACTGCGCCCGGCAGCGGAAGGCGGCACGGGAGCCACACCGCTGCTGGTGGTGGACGATGCCCATGCCCTGGACGAATCGAGTGCCGACCTGCTTTCCCAGCTGATGGCATCAGGCCGGGTCCGGATGCTGATCCTCACCCGCAGCATCACGGACATTCCGGCGGGTATACCCGCGCAGGTCTGGAGCGGGATCATTGCCCGCCACCACCTGCTCCCGCTGACCGACGCCCAGGTGCACGAACTCTGCTACCAGGTCCTCGGCGGTCCGGTGCTGAGCACCACCAGCGCCGAACTGGCCAGGCGAAGCGGGGGCAACCCCATGTTCGTTCTGGCACTGATCGCCGAAACCCGGCGCACGGGTGCCCTGGCTGAGCGCCACGGCGTCTGGCTGATGGGTGCAAATGCAGATCCGCCGCAGGGACGGCTGGGAGATTTGCTGAAGGCGCAGCTCTCAGGGCTTTCCAGTGAGGAGCGCGAGGCGATGGAGATCATCGCACTTGCCGAACCAGTGCCGGTGGCGGTGGCCTTCCGGCTGGGCCTGCACCGGTCAGTGGACGCCCTGACGGCTGCCAACCTGGTCAGCATTGAGGACGACGGTCATCGCATGCTCCGTCCACGCCACCCCCTGTACGGCCAGCTGGTGCGGCACATGGTGCCTGCCGCGCGCAGCGCCCGCCTCCGTGAGCGTGTCCTGGAAATCATGCCCGAAGACACCGATTCAATGGACGGACTGCTGCGCAGTGTGGGGTGGTCACTGGACTGCGGTGCAGCCGTCCCTGACGAGCAGCTCCTCCGCGCCGCCTTTATGGCCAACAACTTCTTCGACAGCGATTTCGCTCTTCGGGCAGCGCGCGAAATCCAGGACCCGGCGCTGCTGCCCGCTGCCCGGGTCCAAAAAGCCCGCGCCCATTTCCAGCGCGCCAGTTTTGAAGCCGCGCAGGAAATGGTTAACGGAACTGTGGAGGCTGCTCCGGACCTGACGACTGCGAAAATGGGGACGCTGCTTCGGGTTCAGCTGGGCCAGCGGCTGACCAGCGCGGTTCAGGAGCTGGGCGCGGCCCGCTCTGCCTGGGAGGCAGCGATTTCGCGAATCGAGGCTGCAGCGGCTGAGAAGGGAACCCTGGATGCCGAACTGCGCGCAGACATCGCTTCCTCCCGGCGCGGTGCAGCGCTGCTCGGGGCGCTGGTCGAAGTGTCGGAGGGCAACTACCGCAGCACGGCGGTGAAGGTGGAGTCCCTGCTGGAAGAGGCCCGGGCGGCCGAAGACACCGAAGCGGTGATGGTGGCGGCGGCCCTGATGGGTGAAATCCATGCAGGCAGCGGCCGCTCGGAAACCGCTGTGCAGTTCACCCGGGAGGCACTGGGGATCGTGACGCACGGCGACCACAGGTTCCTGGCGTACTACCAGTTTGTGCTCCACCGCCACCTGTCAGCCCTGCTGTGGGCCGGTTACTGGGATGAAGTCCGCAGTTCCGTCCACCAGGACCTTGTCACCGCCTCGCGCAGCGCCCTGCAGATCGGCGGCACGGTGGACCTGTGCCTGGCGGTGATGGAGCTGCGCCGCGGAAACGCCGCGGCTGCCCTGCCCAAACTCACCGCTGCCATTGAGGGAACACGTACCCATGACCCGGACGGCAGCCTGGCCCTGGCCCTGTCCATTGCCGCCCAGCTGGCCGCCGCGGCCGGGGACACTGCCCGGGCGGATGAGCTTCTGGCGGACTGGGACAGCCTGGAACCGCGCGGCACAGCCGGCACCCGGGTGATTGCACGCGGAAACCGGCTGGCCGCCGAGTACGCCCGGAACGGCGACCCCAAGGCGCTGACCGCACTGCGTGAAGCGGCAGAGCAGGCGGAAGAACACGGGCTGGTGGCCGCGGAATTCGAACTGCGCTGCCTGAGCATGGCGGCAGGGGACCCCACCACCATGAACCGGCTGCTGAAGCTCTCCGAGGACATCCAGGGACCGCGCGGCCGCGCGGTCAACGTTTTTGCCAGGGCAGTCCTGGACCAGGACGTATCCGGGCTCCTGCGTTTCGCCGGTGATTCGGGCGAAACGGGGGACGTGGACGCCGTCGCCCTGGGATCCCTGGCACTTCAGGAAGCGCTGCGGCTGGCCAAGGCGCAGGGAGACCGCACCCAGATCCAGCGGGTCCAGCGTGCCATCGGCAAGACTTCGGAAAACCCCGGTGCCGGCCGGAACGCCATGGCCGCGCCGTCGCTCACCCGGCGGGAGAAGGACGTCGCGGCACTGGTGGCGAAGGGCTACCGCAACGCGGAGATCGCCGGGAAACTCTTCCTGTCCGTGCGCACCGTGGAAGGGCACATCTACCGGATCTTCGAGAAACTGGGGATCAGCAGGCGCGAGGAACTGACCGCGGAGCTGGTGGGGGAGTAAACCGCGGAGGGATTACCCGCGTTACCCCCGGGAATGCGCGGGTAACGCCGGGTAACGACCCGTAGCTGGTACTCATCCGGGCTGCAGCTGCTGCTTCGTAGGGTGACGGGCAGTCATCGAGCTCAGCCGCCCGGCTGCGGACAGAACGCAGGTCTCCAAGTGCACCCTTCCCCAACCCCCGGAACGGCCTTGCCCGGAACACCGCTGTCGGTGGCAGTAATCGGCGCCGGCTACTGGGGGCCCAACCTCGCACGTAACTTCAATGCAGGCCCGGACTGGCAGCTCGCAGCGATCTGTGACCTGGACACCGAAAAGGCCGCGCGCCTGGCCCAGAGCGTGAACAGCGTGCCGGTTACCGGTTCCGTTCAGGACCTGCTGCAGGACCCGGACCTCGACGCCGTCGCGATCGCCACACCGGCGCGCACCCACCACGGTCTGGCCACCGCGGCGCTGGCCGCGGGCAAGCACGTGCTGGTGGAAAAGCCGCTGGCTGATTCGCTCGCCCGCGGGGAGCAGATGGTGGCACAGGCGGAGGCCGCCGGGCTGGTTCTGATGGCCGACCACACCTACTGCTACACCCCGGCGGTCCTGAAAATCAGGGAACTGGTGGCCGGGGGCGAGCTGGGGGAAATCCTGTTCATCGATTCCGTGCGCATCAACCTGGGACTCATTCAGTCCGACGTCGACGTCTTCTGGGACCTGGCCCCGCACGACCTGGCCATCCTGGACTTTGTCCTGCCCGGCGGGCTGCGGCCGGTACGGGTCTCCGCCCACGGATCCGATCCGCTGGGCGCCGGGACGTCCTGCGTGGGCCACCTGGTCCTGGAACTGGATACCGGGGCCATGGCGCACATCCACGTGAACTGGCTCAGCCCCACCAAAATCCGCCAGCTGGTAATCGGCGGCAGCCGGCGCACCCTGGTCTGGGACGACCTCAACCCGCAGCAGCGGCTGAGCGTTTATGACCGCGGCGTCGACCTCTCCCGCACGGCACGGGAAACGGGCGAGGAAGAGCGCTCACGATCCAACATTTCCTACCGCCTCGGAGACACCTGGTCACCGGCCCTGCCCGAACACGAGGCGCTCTCCGCCATGGTCACCGAGTTCGCCGCCGCTATCCGTTCCCGGCGGCCGGCGCTGACCAGCGGCACCGCCGGCGTCCGGGTTCTTTCCGTCCTGGAAGCCGCCACCACCAGCCAGGTGAGCGGTTCCTCCGTCCCGCTCCATCCCACTCTTGAACTGGAATCCGCCTCATGACACAGACCCCCACGCTCCGCGGAGCCCGCGTACTGGTGACCGGCGGCGCCGGCACCATCGGCTCGGCAATAGTTGATAAGCTGCTCGACGCCGGAGCGGGGGAGGTGCGGGTGCTGGACAACCTGGTCCGCGGGCGCCGTGCCAACCTGGCTGATGCACTGGCTGATTCCCGGGTACGCCTGCATGAGGCAGATATCCGGGACCGGGACGCGGTGCACGATCTCACGGCCGGGACCGACTTCGTGTTCCACCAGGCCGCCATCCGCATCACCCAGTGCGCCGAGGACCCGCGGCTGGCCCTGGAAGTGCTCGCAGACGGAACGTTCAACGTGCTCGAGGCCGCTGCCGCCCACGGGGTGGCCCGTGTTGTCGCCGCCTCCAGCGCCTCGGTCTACGGACTGGCAGAGGCGTTCCCGACGCCGGAGAACCACCACCTGCACAGCAATGACACGTTCTACGGCGCCGCGAAGGCCTTTAACGAGGGCATGCTCCGCAGCTTCCATTCAATGTACGGACTGGCTTACACCGGGCTGCGCTACTTCAACGTCTACGGCCCGCGCATGGACGTCCACGGCGTCTACACGGAAGTGCTGGTGCGCTGGATGGAACGCATTGCGGACGGCCGGCCCCCCCTGATCTTCGGCGACGGGGCCCAGACCATGGACTTCATCTACACGGCCGACATTGCCCGCGCGAACCTCCTGGCCGCGGTGCAGGACGCACCGGCCGGGATCTACAACATCGCCAGCGGCACCGAAACCAGCCTGCTGGAACTGGCACAGGCGCTGCTGGCGGTCATGAACTCGGACCTGGACGTCGAGTTCGGCCCCGAACGCGCCGTCAACGGCGTCACGCGGCGGCTCGCAGACACCTCCGCGGCGCAGGCCGACCTGGGTTTCCGGGCCGAGGTTCCGCTGGCCAAGGGCCTGGCCGAGCTGGTGCAGTGGTGGCTTCCGCTGCGTGCGGAGATCGCCGCAGGACGGGGGAGCAGCGGAGCATGAGCCGGATCAACGTGATGAAACCGTGGCTGGGGGCTGAAGAAGCCGCCGCGGTGAGCGAAGTTATTTCCTCGGGCTGGATCGCGCAGGGACCGCGCACCGCGCAGTTCGAGGCCGCCTTCGCCGCGCGGATGGAGGCCGGGCATGCGGTAGCCGCTTCCAGCTGCACCACCGCCCTGCACCTGGCACTGATCGTTGCGGGCGTGGGCCCGGGAGACGACGTCGTTCTTCCTTCCTTCTCCTTTATCGCCACCGCCAACGCGCCCACCTATGTGGGTGCCCGGCCCGTGTTCGCGGACGTGGACCCCGGCACCGGGAACCTGACCGCTGAAACCGTCCAGGCGGCCCTCACCCCGGCCACGCGGGCCGTGATCGCCGTGGACCAGGGCGGGGTGCCGGTGGATCTTGCGCCGCTGCGCGCCCTCTGCGATCCGCTGGGCATCACCGTCCTGGAAGACGCAGCGTGCGCTGCCGGTTCCCGGTACGCAGGCCGGCCTGCCGGCGCCGGCGCGGAAATCGCCGCCTGGTCCTTCCATCCCCGGAAAATCCTCACCACCGGGGAAGGCGGAATGCTGACGACGTCGAACCCCGACTGGGCGGCACGCGCCCGTACCCTGCGCGAGCACGCCATGAGCCTCTCCGCAGCCGAGCGCAGCGCCAGCATCCTGGCTCCGGCGGAGGCATACACCGAGGTGGGCTACAACTACCGGATGACGGACCTGCAGGCAGCCGTGGGCCTGGTCCAGCTGGAACGGCTCGACGCCGTGGTGCGCCGGCGGCGGGAACTGGCCGCCGGCTACGCCAAGGCGTTCGCGGAAATCGAGTTCCTGCGCCCGGTCGCAGACCCGCCCTGGGGTGAATCGAACTTCCAGTCCTACTGGGTTGAAGTGCTGCCCGGTTTCGGCACGGACCGCAACGGGGTACTTGAAGCGCTCGCCGGAGCGGATATCTCCGCCCGCCGCGGCATCATGGCAGCCCACCTGGAACCGGCATACCGGAACCGGGACACGGGTTCCGCGCCCCTGGAAGTCACCGAACGGCTCAGCGCCAACACCCTGATCCTGCCGCTCTTCCACGAAATGACTGAATCGGAACAATCCCGCGTCATCGAAGCCGTGGCCGGCAGCGGCAGGAAGCCATGAGCATGCCAACCCTGCTGCTGCTCGGGGCGTCAGGACTGGCGCGGGAGGTGCTGGCCGCGCTGCGCCGCACCCAGGAGCACCGGATCTTCGGGTTCCTGGACGACGACCCGGCCCGCCATTCCTCGTTGGTGGACGGGGTTCCGGTGCTTGGCGGGCTCAGCGATGCCGGGAACTACCCCCGCAGCAGCTTCCTGGCCTGCGCAGGTTCCGGCACGGCGCGCGCCGGCATGGTCCAGACACTGGCCCGGGCCGGTGTGGGGGAGGACCGGTTCGCTACCTTCGTGGACCCGGCAGTGCATCGGAGTGAAGGCTGCACGGTGGGGGCCGGGAGCATCCTGCTCGCCGGGACCGTACTGACGGCCGCCGTCACGGTGGGCCGGCACGTCGCCGTGATGCCCAACTGCACCCTGACGCACGACGACGTGGTGGAGGACTATGCCACCCTCACCTCGGGTGTGTGCCTGGGCGGGGGTGTGCGCGTCGGATCCGGGGCCTACCTCGGCATGGGCGCCACCGTCCGGCAGGGCGTGCGGATTGGCGCCGGCACGGTTGTGGGCATGGGATCCGCCGTCCTGCGGGACCTTCCCGGCGGACAGACCTGGGCCGGAGTGCCCGCCCGGGAACTGCGGCCGGCAGCTGAGCGCCTGTCCGCTGCGGTTCCGGGACCCGAGAACCGGAAGGACCCCCGATGAAAACACCTCCCGCCCTCAGGGTGCCGCTGGTGGACCTGGCCGCGCAGCATGCCGAAGTGGATGGTCAGATCCAGGCCGGGCTCAAAGAAGTCTTCGCTGCCGCCGCGTTCATCGGCGGCCGCCAGGTGGCCGGCTTCGAGGAAGCGTACGGGCAGTGGCTGGGAAGTGCCCACTGCATTGGGGTGGCCAACGGCACCGATGCGCTGGAACTGGCGCTGCGGGCCTGCGGCGTGGAACCGGGGACCGAAGTGGTCCTGCCGGCCAACACGTTCATCGCCACTGCCGAGGCAGTTTCCCGTGCCGGCGCCCTGCCGGTGCTTGCCGACGTCGATCCCGTGCACCTGCTCATTGACCCGGCCTCCGCTGCCCGGGCTTCGGGACCCAAGACCCGCGCCCTCATGCCCGTGCATCTGTTCGGGCAGACCGCACCGGTGGAGACGCTCGCTTTCACCGCCAGGCGCTTCAGCGCTGCCATCGTGGAAGACGCCGCGCAGGCACAGGGAGCCGAGCGGTTTGGCCGGAAAGCCGGAACCCTTGGCGACGCCGCCGGAACCAGTTTCTACCCGGGCAAGAACCTTGGCGCCGCCGGGGACGCCGGAGCGGTCCTGACCGAAGACGATGC
>JBELZL010000066.1:0-10900 GCA_040274025.1 Arthrobacter sp.
CGGTTTTTTTTTTGCCGTGGGCCCCCGCATCGCCCCCCCGCCTTTATTTACCTGGCGGCGGCCCCCGGGGGGGGGTGCCCGCCTCCTGTGATTCGAAAGGGATCGCTTAGTTGCCGAACCAGATTCCGATTTCGCGTTCTGCGGACTCGGGGGAATCCGAACCGTGGACAAGGTTCTGCTGAACCTTGGTGCCCCAGTCGCGGCCGAAGTCGCCGCGGATGGTCCCTGGAGCCGCCGTGGTGGGCTCGGTAGCTCCAGCCAGCGAACGGAAGCCTTCAATGACGCGCTGGCCCTCGAAGACTGCGGCCACGATGGGGCCGCTGAGCATGAACTCAACCAGCGGCTCGTAGAACGGCTTGCCGACGTGCTCTGCGTAGTGCTCTTCGAGAAGTTCGCGGGTGGCGTCCATCTTCTTGAGTTCAGCCAGGGTGTAGCCCTTGGCTTCGATGCGGGCCAGGATGGCGCCGGTCAGGTTCCGCTTGACGCCGTCGGGCTTGATCAGGACGAGTGTGCGCTCGGTGCTCACGCTTGGTTTCTCCTTGGAGGTTGGATGATGCGAATCAGCTGCTCATAAGCCTAACTGCTGGCTTCACCGGATTCGGTACCTGCCGGATGGGCAGCTTCCCACTCTGCCTGTTCCCGGTCCCGCTGGCGGTTTTCCTTGTCCAGACGGGCTCCGGCGCGCAGTCCGTACCACCAGGTTCCGGCGAAGAGTGCTCCAACGAGGAACATCATCGGTTCCAGGAAACCGGTGGCAATGATGGCCAGCTGGAGCACCCAGCCGATCCACGGACCGGCTGGCTTGGACAGGAAGGCGCAGGTGGCTATCAGGGCGGCTGCCAGGACGATTCCACCTACCAGAATGGCCACCGGTGCCACTCGGTCCCGCTGCAGGCCGAACACGGCCAGCGTGCCGAAGAGCACCACAAAGGCTTCCAGGCTCAGGACCGTGGAAGCAAACATCACGCGGATGGACCGGCGCTTCTTGGGCATGCCCGGACGCCATTCGCGCTGGGCCTTGGTCATTCGTGCCATGTGCTTACTTTCCGAGAAGGGTGCGCGCTTCCGCGACCACTGTGATGGAGCCAATGACCAGGACGCCCCCGGCGAGGTCGTTGTTTTCCTCTGCCTTGGCTACAGCCCACTCGATGGCATCATCGAGTGCGGGTTCAACCTGGATGTCCTCATCCGCAAAGCCGGCGTCCACTGCGTCCTGCACCAGTTCGTCGGCCGGAATGGCCCGCGGGGAACTGGACTGGGTGAGGCAGATGCCGGAAACAATGTCGCCGAGTACCTCGCGCAGTTCAGCCAGGATGCCCACGGCGTCCTTCTCGCCCAGGATTCCCACGACCAGCACCAGGGAGGAGAGGTTAAACGATTCAAGCACCGCCTGGGCGCTGGCCTTTGCACCGGCGGGGTTATGCGCGGCGTCCACAATGATGGTCGGTGCCGTGCGTACCACCTCCAGGCGTCCCGGGGAGGTGACGGTTTGGAAACCGGCGCGCAGCAGTTCCGCGTCCAGTTCCTTGGCCCCTCCCCCAATGAAGGCTTCCAGGGCGGCGACAGCAACAGCCGCGTTCTGCGCCTGGTGCTCACCGTGCAGCGGAACCAGCAGGTCCTCGTAGCGTCCGGCGAGCCCGTTGACGGTCACCATCTGGCCGCCGACGGCCATGCTGCGGGACTCGACGCCAAACTCGATGCCTTCGAAGCGGAACGGAACTCCGGCCTCGGTGGCCTTCTCCAGCAGCACCTGCGCCGCTTCCACGGGCTGCGCAGCGCTGACCAGGAAACCGTTTTCCTTAATGATTCCGGCCTTCTCCAAGGCGATGTCCGCTACCTCGTCCCCCAGCAGCTCGGTGTGGTCCAGCGAAATCGGGGTCACCACGGAGACGGTCCCGTCCCCCACGTTGGTGGCGTCGGTGATTCCGCCCAGGCCCACCTCGATGACGGCGACGTCCACCGGCTCGTCCGCGAAGACGGCGAAGGCCAGGATCGTCACACACTCGAAGTACGTCAGGCGCGGCTCGCCCGCGGCATCCAGTTCGGCGTCGACCATTGCCAGGTAGGGGCGGATTTCGTCCCAGATCCGCACAAAGGTCTCATCCGCCACGGGTTCACCGTCGATGCTGATCCGTTCGGTCACCTTGCTCAGGTGCGGGCTGGTGTAGCGGCCGGTGCGCAGCCCGTAGGCGCGCAGGCCGCCTTCGATCAGCCGCGCCGTCGAGGTCTTCCCGTTAGTTCCGGTGATGTGAATGATCGGGAACGCCTTGTTGGGCTCGCCCAGGATTTCCATGGCCCGGAACAGCGGAGCCATACGCGGCTCCATTTTGTTTTCCGGGGCACGGCTGAGCAGTTCGGCGTACACGCTCTCCACGGAGAAGCCGTCGATGGAGCCGGAGGGGCTGTCTTGGGTGGACATCAGATCTTCTCCACGGTCACGGTGAATGAATCGTTTTTCTCTCCGGAGCCCTCGACCACCAGTTCCCCGGTCAGGGTTTCCGCCTTGACCAGTTCGGCATTGGCTTCCAGCGCCGCTGCTGCCTGCGCCGCGGTGACAACCGTGGTGCGGATGCGGTCACTGATGTGCAGGTCTGCCTCGCGGCGGGCCTGCTGGATGGCGCGGATGGCATCGCGGGCGGTGCCTTCAGCCGCCAGCTCCGGGGTGACCTCGGTGTTCAGGACCAGGAAGCCGCCGCCGGGCAGGACTGCCACAGCCTTCGAGGACTCGCCCTCACCGGATTCAACGACGGTCTCCAGGGTGTACTCGTGCGGTTCCAGGGCCAGGCCGCCCGCGGTCACCGTGCCGTCTTCTGCTACGGACCAGTCCCCCGACTTGGAGGCCTTAATAGCGGTCTGCACGTTCTTGCCCAGCCGGGGTCCGGCTGCACGGGCGTTGACGACCAGCTTCTGCGTGATCCCGAACTCGGCTGGGTCCGCGGAGCCCGCCTCCACCAGGCGGACTGACTTCAGGTTCAGCTCATCGGCGATGATCGCCGCGAACTGGCCCTCGAGTGCCTCGGCGTCCGGAGCCACCACGGTCATCTCGGAGAGCGGCAGCCGCACACGCAGGTTGGCGGCCTTGCGCAGCGAGGAACCCACAGAGGCGATCTTCCGGGTCAGGTCCATGCGTGCAACCAGGTCCGGATCCCGGGGGAAGGCACCGGCTTCAGGCCAGTCAGTCAGGTGCACGGACCGGCCGCCGGTGAGACCGCGCCAGATTTCCTCGCTGACCAGGGGCAGCAGCGGAGCCGCGACCCGGCAGAGCGCTTCGAGGCAGGTGTAAAGCACGTCGAAGGCCTGGGTGTCCTCGTCGAAGAACCTGGTGCGGCTGCGGCGGACGTACCAGTTGGTGAGCGTGTCCATATGGGCGCGCAGCATTTCGCAGGCCGCGGAGACGTCATAGGTGTCCAGCGCCGTCGTCATGTTCCTGATGAGGTCGCCGGTGGCGGCCAGCATGTAGGTGTCCAGCGGCTCGGTGGACTCGTGGCGCAGCGTTGCCTCATAGCCGGCACCGTTGTTCGCCGCGTTGGTGTAGAGCGTGAAGAAGTGCCACACGTTCCACAGCGGCAGGATGACCTGGCGGACGCCGTCGCGGATGCCCTGTTCGGTGACAACCAGGTTGCCGCCGCGCAGGATCGGCGATGCCATGAGGAACCAGCGCATGGCGTCGGACCCGTCGCGGTCCAGCACCTCGGAAACGTCCGGGTAGTTCTGCAGCGACTTGGACATCTTCTGCCCGTCCGAGCCAAGCACGATGCCGTGGCTGATGACGTTGCGGAATGCCGGGCGGTCAAAGAGAGCCGTCGCCAGAATGTGCAGCGTGTAGAACCAGCCGCGGGTCTGGCCGATGTACTCCACGATGAAGTCGCCCGGGTTGTGGTGCTCGAACCAGTCGGCGTTCTCATGCGGGTAGTGCACCTGGGCGTACGGCATCGAACCGGAGTCGAACCAGACATCCAGCACGTCCTCGACCCGGCGCATGGTGGACTTGCCGGTGGGATCGTCCGGGTTGGGGCGCGTCAGTTCATCGATGAACGGACGGTGCAGGTCCGGCTGGCCTTCCTTGTTCAGCGGCAGCCGGCCGAAGTCGGCTTCCATCTCCGCGAGGGAACCGTAGACGTCGGTGCGCGGGTAGTTGGGGTCATCCGACACCCACACCGGGATGGGGCTGCCCCAGTACCGGTTGCGGCTGATCGACCAGTCGCGGGCATTTTCGAGCCACTTGCCGAACTGGCCGTCCTTGACGTTCTCCGGGATCCAGTTGATCTGCTGGTTCAGCTCGATCATGCGGTCCTTGATCTTGGTGACCTCCACGAACCAGGAGGAGACAGCCTTGTAGATCAGCGGGTTCCGGCAGCGCCAGCAGTGCGGGTAGGAGTGCTCGTAGCTGGCCTGGCGCAGCAGCCGGCCTTCGGACTTCAGCTCCCGGGTGATCGGCTTGTTGGCGTCGAAGACCTGCAGCCCGGCAATTTCGGACAGCGGTCCTTCGCCGAACATGGGCAGGAACTTGCCGCCTTCATCGACGGAGAGGATCACGGGGATGCCGTTGGCTTCGCAGACCTTCTGGTCGTCTTCACCGTAGGCCGGAGCCTGGTGGACAATGCCGGTGCCGTCGGTGGTGGTGACGTAGTCCGCCACAACGAAACGCCAGGCGTTGGACGTGCCCCACTTTTCGGCGTCGGCGTAGTAATCCCAGAGCGGAACGTAGCGCAGGCCTTCGAGTTCCTTGCCCGTGTGCACGGAGCTGACCGCAGCCCGGGCGGCATCGGCGTCGTCGTAGCCCAGGTCCTTGGCATAGGAGGCAACCAGGTCTTCGGCCAGGAGGAACCGGCCTTCACCGGCCTGCGTACCGTTCGGACCGGCGGGCACGACGGCGTAGCGGACCTCGGGCCCGACGGCGAGGGCCATGTTGGTGGGCAGTGTCCACGGCGTGGTGGTCCAGGCGATGGCCTGGACTCCCTCAAGCTCGGCGGAGAGCACGTTGTCGCCGGCAATGATCGGGAAGGTCACGGTGACCGTCTGGTCCTGGCGCATCTTGTAGACGTCGTCGTCCATGCGCAGCTCGTGGTTGGAAAGCGGGGTCTCGTCCTTCCAGCAGTACGGGAGCACCCGGAAGCCGCTGTAGGTCAGGCCCTTCTCATGCAGGGTCTTGAACGCCCAGATGACCGACTCCATGTACTCGACGTTGAGCGTCTTGTAGTCGTTCTCGAAGTCCACCCAGCGGGCCTGGCGGGTGACGTAGTCCTGCCACTCGCCGGCGTATTTCATGACCGAGGCGCGGCAGGCATCGTTGAACTTGTCGATGCCCATCTTCTCGATCTGGACCTTGTCGCTCATGCCCAGCTGCTTCATGGCCTCGAGCTCGGCGGGCAGCCCGTGGGTATCCCAGCCGAAGCGGCGCTCAACACGGTGTCCGCGCTGGGTCTGGTAGCGGGCCACGAGGTCCTTGACGTAACCGGTGAGCAGGTGGCCGTAGTGCGGCAGGCCGTTGGCGAAGGGCGGGCCGTCGTAGAAGACGAACTCGTTGGAGCCGTCTTTCCCCGCCGGGCGGGCATCAATCGAGGCCTGGAAGGTACCGTCCTGATCCCAGTATTTCAGGACCCGCTCTTCGATCTCGGGGAACCTGGGTGAGGAGGCTGCAGCTTCGGCGGCATCGCCGGTGGAGGCCTTGGGGTAGATCTGTGGCATATTCGTCATCCTGATAGCGGCAAGTGAATCTGGCTGTAAAAACAGGATGCAAGGGCGAGCTCCCCTGTCCGGCGCGAACGCCGGGGGTGAAGCCGCGGTACCACCTCGCTTGCCGCCGTCGTGCTCCCTTTGCCGGGTGCGCGACGGCTGCCGCTCATTGACTGCTGTGACGGGCTTACCCGTCCGGTTCTACTGGGTGCCACGGTCTGGGGCGCTGTTCTTCCGGAAGCTCACCGGTGATGGCCGGGTCAAAGCTGCTTGGCCCAGTTTAGGCCACGGCCGGGGCTGATGTCGAAGCCCCGGCCTGCGGGACCCTAGCGGCGGATTACTTTGTGCTGCGCAGCCTGCGCCACCGGCCGGATGACCACCTGGTCCAGGTTGACGTGGTGCGGGGCGTTCAGGGCATAGGCCATGACGTCCGCGACGTCATCCGCCGTCAGCGGCTTTTCGACGCCGGCGTAGATCTTCTCGGCCGCAGCCGCGTCGCCGAGGCGGTTCAGGGAGAACTCCTCCGTCTTGACCATGCCCGGCAGGATCTCGATGACCCGCACGTTGTGTTCGGCCTCTTCGAGCCGCAGCGCCTGGGTCAGGGCTTCTTCACCGGCTTTCGCCGCACAATAGCCGGCTCCGCCTTCGTAGGCTGCGAGCGCAGCGGTGGAGGTCAGCATCAGAATGGATCCCTCGCCGTTTTCCCGCAGTGCCGGCAGGAAGGCCTGGGTTACGTTCAGCGCTCCGAGCACGTTCACGTTGTACATCCGAACCCAGTCTTCGGGATTGCCGGTGGCAACCGGATCCATGCCAAACGCGCCGCCGGCATTGTTCACGATTGCGTCCACTCCCCCGTCGGCCAGGACTTCCCGTGCCATGGCCTCCACGGACTGCCGGTCGGTGACGTCGCAGGCGATGATTCGGGCACCGGTTTCCTCTGCGAGGTCCTTCAGCCGTTCCTGGCGTCGGGCGACGGCGACTACGTCCCAGCCCGTCTTCCGCAGGGCACGGACTGCTGCCGCACCGATTCCCGAGCTTGCTCCGGTCACTACCACACGCTTGTTTGTCATGACCGCTACCCTAGCGAACCGCCGTCGGGTTGTCCGGTGGCCTGCCAGCAGGGGCGCCGGGCTGTGCCGTGTTGGTGGGGGCGTCGTATGCGTCGCGGCGGGCCGTGGGCGGAGGTTCCCGCCTTCAGCTGCCCGCCCTTCCCACGTCCTGCGGCAGGAGCGAAAAGTGAGGTCCCAGAGGTGCCCACCTGTCACAGTCCGTGGGAACGGCGGGCCGGGTTTTACGTCCGACGCCGCCTAGTGTTGCTCCATGAACAACGGTGTACGGATTGAGTGATCCGATCTGCCCCTGCCGGTCCGTTCGGCTGTTGAGTCCATAGCCGGCGGTCCAGTCGTCGAGGCCCGTTCCCAGGCCGGAGGCTACTCCCCCGGCAGTGCGGACCGCATCGTCACAGCCAGCGGCCGCCGGGCCTTCGTGGAATCGGCGACGGATTAGTTGACCGTAGTTGCCCCGGTCCTCCACAGGCGTAGCAAGCTAGCTGGCTGCCCCCAGAGCCGACCGTGGCGAACCTGGCCGCCAGGCAACCTGATCAGACTGTGCGGGTGGATCCTATGGAGGCCTTCTGCAGAGCTCACCACGGACTGCTTAGTCGCGCAGCTTGGGAGACGAACGGGTTCAGCCGAGCACAACTCAGGGCAGCTGAGCGCCGTGGCGTGTTGCAGCATAGAGTCCCGGGCTACTTCGGGTTACCCGACTGTCCCGAGGATCTGATGTTGGCCGCGTCCCTGGGGTCGTCGCTTACCTGTGCTTCGGCTGCGGCAATACTGGGCTGGTGGCTCCTGGAGACTCCAGTACAGCCACACGTCCGTGCGGACAGGTCTATCCAGCATCCGGGCGTCTGTCTGCACCGGGGCAGGAGGACAAGGGGGCGGCTTATTGCGGCCCCGGCCGACATTGTCCGGGACGCATTCCGGTGCCTGCCACCTCTGCAGGCCCTGGTCATCGCAGAATCTGCGAGGGCACGCAATGCTGTCTCCCTCCGGACTCTTCAGCACGGCTTAGGACAGACACGGGATTGGCAGGCCCAAGGACTCGTGGCTGGTATGGGCCACCCCAAGGCATCGCCGCTGGAGGTCTGTGCCCGTTACCACCTGTTGGCTGCAGGGCTTCAGGTCAAGGAGGAAGTTCTGGTGCCGGGCGTCGGCCGGGTGGACTTTCTGGTTGCCGGCCGGCTCATCGTTGAGATCGACGGCTTCGGGTTCCACAGCAACCGGACGCACTACCGCCAGGACCGGAACCGATGGAACGCCGCAACCGCACAGGGATACCACACCCTGCGCATCACGGCTGAGCTTGTACTTGGCAACCCTGAACGGTTCGTCCAGCTAGTTCGCGACGCCCTGGCCGACCCCGGCCAATGACGGTCAGGTCTTCGAATACCCTGGGCGCTGCGCGGTGCATGGGACAGCCGACGGCGCGCATGCGACTTTATACCGGAGCGCACCTATAGAGCTCTTTAGCTGTCCTTTCCTATCTCCCCGTACCGGCCTTCCCACGTTGTGTGATTGGAGTTGTGCCATGTGACCCCACGAGCATCACTGGTCACGTTTCGTGGGAACCTTGGCTCATCTCGAGCCGTTTCTGGCCCTGGTGGCTCCTGCAGCATCCGGCCGCCCCGCTCATTCCCGCCCCACTCATCCCCGCCCGGCGATCCCGCTCCCGACACCCTCGCGAGCCGGCGACGTACCGGGCCTCGTCGTACCGGCAGGAGCGCCACAACCGGGAGTCCTGGGCTCTCGACCAGACCGGCGGTGTCGGTCCGGGGCAGACGTTATGCGAAGCTGGAAGCATGCCGCGCACCGACAGAATCCCCGCCTGGGTCCGCCGCACGGGCATTGAAGTGGCCGGCTGGACCCTCATTGTGCTGGGAGCTGCCGCGCTGGTGCTTCCGGGTCCCGGCCTGCTGATGCTGGTCGCCGGCCTGGCAATCCTGTCCCTTCGCTACCACTGGGCCAGCCGCTGGCTCCACCCCGTGAAGGTCCGTGCCTTCCAAGCCGCAGAACAGAGCGTGCAGTCCCGGTTCCGCATTGCTGCAGCCCTGACAAGTGCATCAACCCTGATCGCCGTCGGAGTTACCTGGGGGCTCTGGCGCAAGGTTCCCGCCTGGTGGCCGTTCGAAGATGACTGGTGGCTTCCGGGCGGCTGGACCACCGGCGCGGCGCTTATCCTCTCCGGCTGCATAGCAATGGGCCTGGTGTGCTACAGCTATGTAAGGTTCCGTCCCAGCAAGTAATCCCGCAGCACCACGGCCTCGTTCTCCTGCTCGTTCCGGGCGCCGAACAGAAGCACCGTGTCCGGCCGGTCTGCGCACTCGCCGGCGAAGTCCGCCACTGCCGCGTTGCCTTCAAGCTCCTGCAGGTAGCGTTCCGTGAAGCCTTCCCAGCGCTCCGGTCGGTGCCCAAACCATTCCCGCAGCTCGGTGCTGGGTGCCGCTTCCTTGAACCATTCGTCCAGCTCAGCCCGCACCTTGGACACTCCCCGCGGCCAAAGCCTGTCCACCAGTACCCGGAAGCCGCCGTCGGGCTCTGCGTAAATGCGCCGAACGCGCACCTGGGACGGATCCATTTCAGCCATGTACCGGATGCTAGGCCGTCCCACCCGCACCCGGAAAGGGCCATTGGCAACGTGTGTTCGCCGCCTGCGACACAGATGACAGCGGCACCGGCACCCGTGGGAGAATGGCACCATGGCTGACAATATCCCGGGCACAGACACGCCCGCTGCGACCGTTTCCGTTCCTGACAAACCCGCCCTGGAAGGGCTGGAAGAGACCCTGAGCCGCCGCTGGCGCGAAGAAGGCACCTACGCCTTCAACCCGGACACGGTCCGGGACGAGGTCTACTCGATCGACACTCCTCCGCCGACTGCTTCGGGTTCCCTGCACGTTGGACACATGTTCTCCTACACGCAGACCGACGTCCTGGCCCGCTACCAGCGGATGAAGGGCAAAAACGTCTTCTACCCAATGGGCTGGGATGACAACGGCCTGCCCACTGAACGCCGTGTGCAGAACTACTACGGCGTGCGCTGCGATCCGACGAAGCCGTATGACCCGGACTACCGTCCGCCGGCAACCGCTCCGAAGAATCAGCGCGACTTCGACGTCATCTCCCGCCGCAACTTCATTGAGCTGTGCGAAGAGCTGGCTGTGGAGGATGAGAAGGTCTTCGAGAACCTCTTCAGCACCCTTGGCCTGTCCGTCGACTGGACCCGCACCTACCGGACCATCGACGACCATTCCCGCGCCGTCAGCCAGCGCGCGT
The DNA here is from genome assembly GCA_040274025.1 of Arthrobacter sp. GTDB lineage: Bacteria > Actinomycetota > Actinomycetes > Actinomycetales > Micrococcaceae > Arthrobacter_B. Next base: position 10,011 of record JBELZL010000066.1, read on the forward strand.
TCCTGGAGAACCTGAAGGCCGGCGACGCCTACATGGCCGAAGCCCCCACACTGTGGGACGTCACCTTCCGCACCGCGGTGGCCCAGGCCGAGCTTGAAGACCGCGAGCAGCCCGGCGCGTACCACCGGATCAGCTTCCACGCGCCGGACGGCGAGAAGATCTTCATCGAGACCACGCGCCCGGAGCTCCTTCCGGCCTGTGTGGCACTCGTGGCGCACCCCGACGACGAGCGCTACCAGCGTCTGTTCGGCACCACGGTGAAGTCCCCGCTTTTCGGCGTCGAGGTTGAGGTCAAGGCGCACCCGCTGGCCAAGCCGGACAAGGGCTCTGGCATCGCCATGATCTGCACCTTCGGCGACCTCACCGACGTCACCTGGTGGCGTGAGCTGAACCTGCCCACCCGCGCCGTGATCGGCCGCGACGGCCGCATCCTCACGGACACGCCGGAGTGGATCACGACGCCGGCCGCGCAGGAAAACTATGCTGCCGTTGCCGGCAAGACCGTCTTCAGCGCCAAGGAAGCCGTCGTCGAAATGCTCCGCGAAAGCGGCGACCTGGACGGCGAACCGAAGAAGATCACTCACCCGGTGAACTTCTTCGAAAAGGGCGACAAGCCGCTTGAGGTTGTCACCAGCCGCCAGTGGTACATCCGCAACGGCGGACGCGACGCGGACCGCCGCGAGGCCCTGATCGCCCGCGGCAAGGAAATCGACTTCCACCCGGCGTTCATGCGCTCCCGCTACGAGAACTGGATCGAAGGCCTGAACGGCGACTGGCTGGTTTCCCGCCAGCGCTTCTTCGGTGTGCCGGTTCCGGTCTGGTACCCGCTGGACGCCTCCGGCAACCCGGACTACGACAACCCGATCCTGCCCTCCTTCGAATCCCTGCCG
>JBELZL010000067.1:0-10454 GCA_040274025.1 Arthrobacter sp.
TCTATTCACGGGGCCACACCAGGCAACAGGCGCACCACAAGCTGGGAACCACGGCGCGGGGTGTTCCAGTCGCGCGGGAAGGCAGTCCGTCAGCCGGTGGACGGGGTGGTCAAAGAGACGTCGAGAATCGGGTAAGATATTAGAGCATCACCGCCGCAGATAGGTTCTGGAACCAGGAAGCGGCGCGTGACCCAGGTTTTCCCGCGTAAGCGAGGACAAAGGGTTACGGCGGTCATAGCGTGGGGGAAACGCCCGGTCCCATTCCGAACCCGGAAGCTAAGACCCACAGCGCCGATGGTACTGCACCCGGGAGGGTGTGGGAGAGTAGGTCACCGCCGGACATACCGTGATGATGAAGCCCATACAAGGACGTATGGGCTTCATCTGTTTAACGGCCGGAGTTGTTTGGGCGGGTGTCGTCGATGTCGCGCACTCACAGCCGGGTAGCCGCAGCCAGCTGCCGGCAGTCAGCAGCGGGCCCGCCGTCCCACCAATGCAACAAGCTGCCCAGTTCCGGCACTGGAGCATCACTCTCTGATAGCGTACCCAAACAAGCGCTAGCCTAAGGAGACCGATGCTCGCTGACCTGGCTTTTTTCTCTTTCGTGGAACTGACGGACGCTTCCCAGCATGACGCGTACAACCGCTGGCACCAGCTGGATCACCGTCCGGAAAACCTTGCTCTGCCCGGAGTCGCCTGGGGCGACCGCTGGGCGAGATCCAGGCAATCGTCCGAAGAGCAGGTTGCTGCCAGCCCGTTCGAGGGCACGGACTATGTTGCCATGTACTGGTTCCGCTCACCGGTCCAGAAGAGCGTGGAGGAATGGGACCGGCTCGGTGAGGCTTCCTTCCAATGGGGCAGGGGCCCCATCATTCCGGGTGTCCGCAGACCCCTGCTCGGTTTCTTCCGCCCGGTCAAAGGTTACTCTGCGCCAAGGATCCTGCTTGATCCGGACGTATTGCCTTATCGCCCCAACCGCGGCCTTCACCTCACGCTGACGCATTACGATGAACCGCACGGCGCCGCGGCGCACGACTGGTTCGGCTGGGAAGACAGGAGCCTGATCCCTGAGCTGCTGGAAGTGCAGGGTGTTGCTGGTGCCTGGACCTTCTCTTTCAGTCACCTTCAGCAGCATTCAACACTTCCCTTCGATTCTGCCGGCGCATATGGTCCCGGAGCGCTGAGGATCCGTGTGCTCTACCTGGATGACGACGTCGCCGAAACCACCGGGCGGGTCGTAACTGCCCAGAGTGCCGTTAATAGCGGAATAAACGCTCCGGCGGAGACGGGCAAAGTCCTCTTCTCAGCGCCCCTGAACACAATCATTCCTTGGCAGGACTGGTGAAAAGCCTGGAAGAACGTCTTCAGGCGCTGGAAGACCGGGCCGCCATCATGGAACTTCTCGCCAGCTACGGACCGCTGGCCGACTCCGGGAACGGTGCCGGAATCGGGGAGCTCTGGGACAGCGCCGGGACCTACACCTTTGACTCCACGACGCTGGAGCGTTCACAGGTTGGTGCCTTGGTGGAACTCGAATCCCACCGGGAACTTATGCGGGCAGGGTGCGCGCACATTCTGGGCTCTCCCACCATCCGGATTGAGGGAGGCAGTGCGACGGCGGTGAACCACTCCGTCGTGTTCGTGCACCGCGACGGCGTCTGGATAGCAGAGCGCGTCAGCGCAAACCGTTGGGAACTGGTGCGGACAGAGACCGGCTGGAAGGTTGCCAACCGGACGAACCGGCTTCTCACCGGTGCAGAAGAAGCAAGGGCGCTGCTCAAGCACTGACGTCCGCCGCACGGGTGCACCCGCCAGGGTGCCGGCGCGCCACTGCCTTTAACGGTGAACCGGCTGCTGGGCGTCCCCGCCCGGCAGCCGGTTTCCATCCGAAGTCTGCGCTACCGGATCGAGGACTGTTCGAAGCGCGAGAGCGGAGTCTCCCCGGCGGCGTCGAGCCGTTCCAAGGTTTGCAGGCGCGGCGTCAGCGCACTGCCAAACCGCTGGTCCCAGTGCTGTGCTTCATCCGCACCGAGTTGCCGTCGAGCATGCTGCACCCAATTGGGGTTGTCCAGCATCTCCCGGCCAAGCAGCACGATGTCCGCGGCGCCTTCCTCGATCAGCCGCGTTGCCTGCTCCGGATCGACGACGAACCCCACGCAGGCCACCAGCATGCCCGTCTGCTGCCGTAGCTCACGGGCAAAGTCGGCGTGAAAGGCGAAGCCGCGGCGCACCCGGGTGTCCACCGACCGGTCTGCGCTGATGCCGCCGGAGGATGTATCGATGATGTCGACTCCGGCGTCCCCGGCCCGGCGGGCAAACTCAACGACGGCGTCGAACGGTGTTCCACCCTCAACCACGCCGTCGACGGCTGACACGCGGTAGGACAGGATCACGTCGTCGGGAATGGCGGCACGTACGGCGCGGATAACTTCCAGCGGGTACCGCATGCGCTTCCCGGCGTCCCCGCCGTACTCGTCAGTGCGCTGGTTGGAGACCGGCGAGAGGAAGGAGTGAAGCAGGTAGCCGTGCGCCCCGTGCAGTTCGATCAATTTGAAACCGGCTTGGACAGCCCGTTCTGCCGCGGCAGCCCAGGCCTGGACGGACTCGCGGATTTCTGCGGCGTCCAGCTCCTTTGGCACCTGCCAGCCCGTGCCGGCAGGAATCGGGGAAGGCCCGACGACGGGCCAGGGGCCCAGCCCGGCCGCGGCGTCCGAGTCGTCAAGGGGCGCTCCTGCGTGCCAGGGCTCCCGCACCGATGCCCTGCGCCCAGCGTGTGCCAGCTGGATCCCGGGAACAGTGCCGTGAGCGGACAAAAACTCGGCGATCCTGGTCAGTCCGGCGGTCTGGGAATCCTCCCAGAGCCCAAGGTCATGATGGCTAATGCGGCCGCGGGGTTCGACGGCGGTCGCCTCCACGAGCACCAGTCCGGCGCCGCCCAGGGCGAAGCGGCCAAGATGAGCCAGATGAAAGTCATTGGCGATGCCGGCAGTTGCGCTGTACATGCACATAGGGGAGACGCCGGCGCGGTGGCCGAGGGTGGTGCCTCGAACGGTCAGCGGAGTGAAGAGTGCGGGTGCATCGCCAGGCGTTTGTTCATCCATCATGCTCCCACCGTACCAAGCAATAGTTTGGTACGGTGCATAAAATGCAGAATCCAGATCGGAAGTGAGGGGCCTGGCAGTGGAACGACCGGAGACCGGCATCAGTGTGGAGGTCCTTGCGGGCGTTACATACCTGCGCATCGACGGCCCCCAGCGGTTGAATGCGCTCTCGACCGCGTGTATCCGCAGGCTGGCAACCCAGCTCGAGGCAGCCCGGGACTCCAGCGCCGTGGTGATCACGGGTGTGGGCAGAGCCTTCTGCACAGGCGCGGACCTGGGCACAGACGTGACGGCTGAGACTGTTGACGCTGCAGGTGCGTTGGTGGAGCTCATTGCGTCAGTGCCTCCACCGGTGCTCGCAGCGGTCAACGGACCCGCGGCCGGTGTTGGTGCATCCATTGCCCTGGCCTGCGATCTGGTGCTGGCCAGTGAATCCGCGTTCTTCCTTCTGCCCTTCCTGCCCCTTGGCCTGGTGCCCGACGGCGGCGCCACCCATTCGGTCGTCGCCGGGGCCGGGCGGGCCCGTGCAGCCCGAATGGCTTTTGGTGGGGAGCGGATTCCCGCGGCCCTCGCTGCGGAGTGGGGGCTGGTCGGTGAAGTTGTGCCGGACAGTGATCTGGACGCCAGGGTTGCCGATCTGCTGGACCGGATATGTTCGGCGCCTAGAGAAGCTGCGGTCCAGACGAAAAGACTCCTGCGCGAGGCGGACCGCGAAGCTCTCTCGGGGGCTGTCCAGCGTGAGCTGGCGGTGCAGGCAGACCTGCTCGGCAGTGCGGAGTACGCAATGGCCCGGGAAGGTTTCCTGGCGCGCAAACCCGTCGATTTCCGCACCTTGCGTGCCGGCAACGGGGCCGTCTAGCTTCTGCCTAGCTGCCCGGACGGGAGGTGCCGTCCCTGACTTCAAGGCAGTTGCGCAGGGGCTCGGGTATACGGATGGGGCGTTGGTCCGGAGATACCGTAACGAGCCAGTTGGATGCCCGGGCAACCTGGACGTCATCTTCCCGGCGCCACATTTCAAAGTCGAACCGGACTGAGGATGTGCCGATCTCCCCAATGTGGAGTTCTATGGTGATCTCCTCAAACAGTCTTGCAGCGGCAAGGTAGTCACAATGTGTTGCCCGGGAGACCGTCCACCAGCCGAACCGTTCCAGCAGTGTGTCCTGCCGGAATCCGTTCAGGAACAGCCATTCAGTCTGCAACGCTTCCATCCGCGGGAACCAGGCCGCGTAATAGAGGATTCCGGCCGGGTCTGTGTCCGCGTAGGACAGCCTCTGCGTGTGCTGATGGACCGGCGGTCGCTGCTCGCCTGGGCGGGCCGAAGGTGCGGAAGAAGCCATTGGTGGATACCCCGTCGTCGTAGTTTTCGCCGTGCCTAACCGGCCGTGGTGTGCACAAAACTGTACACGCGACAAACCTAGCGTTTGTTTGGTAGCGTGGCTATTCACATCAGTTGGACCGGGGAACAGGAAGCCGATGCCGATCACTATTGACCTCACAGGACGGGTGGTTCTTATCACCGGGGGTGCCCGCGGTGTGGGCTCCGGCGTCGTCGAATCCTTCCTGGCCGCCGGCGCCACAGTGGAAACCTGCGGTCGCACGCAGCCAGGGCCCGGGGTTCTTCCGCCATCCGTGGGGTTCACCGAGCTGGACGTGCGCGACGACGAGCAGGTGCGCGGATGGGTTGCCGGCGTCGCCGAACGCCGCGGCCGGATCGACGTCGCCGTGAACAATGCAGGCGGATCCCCGTTCGGGCCGTTTGAGGCCGGCTCGGCGCGCTACCAGCGCGCAGTCACGGAACTGAACTTCCTCTCCGCCGCGCACGTTGCCCGGGCCGTCCACCCAGTCATGATGGCGCAGGAAGACGGTGGGTCCATCATCAACATCACCTCCATCAGCGCCCGGCGTCCCAGCCCCGGAACGGCAGTTTACGGAGCGGCCAAGGCGGCACTGGAGTCCCTGACCGGCAGCCTCGCCGTTGAATGGGCACCGCATATCCGCGTCAACGCGGTCAGCTGCGGGCTCGTCGCCACCGAAGGCGCCGGCGACCATTACGGGGATGCGGAGAGCTACGCCCGGGTGGCAGCCACCATCCCGCGCGGCCAGCTGGCCGTCCCGGCCGAGATCGGTTCGGCCTGCGTTCTGCTCGCTTCCGGACTGGCCAGCCACATCACAGGAGCTGTCCTCGACGTCGACGGCGGCGGGGAATGGCCCGCGTTCCTGGCGCATACCCCCAACGCAGACTTTCTCAACCCCAACAGAATCAAAGGAGCTTTCTGATGCCTGAGGCTGTAATCGTTTCCGCAGTCCGTTCCCCCATCGGCCGCGCCCAGAAGGGGTCGCTGCGGGAAATGCGCGCCGACGACCTGGCTGCGCAGATGGTCCGTGCAGCCCTCGAGGCCGTTCCGGAACTGGATCCCGGAACCGTCGATGACCTGATGATGGGCTGCGGCCAGCCGGCGGGCGAACAGGGCTACAACCTCGGCCGCATCGTGGCGATGCAGCTGGGCCTGGACTCCGTTCCCGGCGTGACCGTGCACCGCTACTGCTCGTCTTCCCTGCAGACCACACGGATGGCCATGCACGCGATCCGCGCCGGCGAGGGCGATGTGTTCATTTCCGCCGGCGTCGAGACGGTCTCCCGCTTTGGCCTCGGCAAGGCAGACGGCATGCCGGACACCAAGAACCCCGCCTACTTTGATGCCATGGAGCGGACCCGGAAGCTGGCGGCCAATCCGGACGCGCGCTGGAGCGATCCGCGCGAAGACGGCAGCCTGCCGGACATCTACATCTCCATGGGAGACACCGCGGAAAACGTCGCCCAGCTTCGCGGCGTCTCCCGCACCGCCCAGGACGAGTGGGCGGTGCGCAGCCAGAACCGGGCTGAAGAAGCAGCCGCCCGCGGTTTCTGGAAAACCGACATCACCCCGGTGATGCTGCCGGACGGTTCCGTGGTTTCCACCGATGACGGCCCGCGTGCCGGTGTGAAGTTGGAAAAACTGGCGTCGCTGCAGCCGGTCTTCCGCGAGCACGGAACCGTCACGGCAGCGAACTGCTGCCCGCTGAACGACGGCGCCGCAGCCCTGGTGATCATGAGCGACCGGCGTGCCGCCGAACTGGGACTCACTCCGCTGGCACGCATCGTCTCCACTGGAGTTTCGGCCATGACCCCCGAACTGATGGGACTGGGCCCTGTCAACGCGGTTAGAAATGCGCTGGCCAACGCCCGCATGTCCGTCTCCGACATGGACATTATGGAGCTCAACGAAGCCTTCGCAGCGCAGGTGCTGCCCTCCATCGATGACATTGGCATTGACCCGGAGAAGGTCAACGTGAACGGCGGCGCGATCGCACTGGGCCACCCCTTCGGGATGACCGGAGCCCGAATGACGACGACGGCGATCCACGCCCTGCAGGAGCGCGACGAGCAGTTCGCTGTGGAGACCATGTGCGTTGCCGGCGGCCAGGGCATGGCCATGGTGCTGGAGCGCCTGAGCTAGCCGCACAGCACTGGGAGCAGGCATAAAAGAGGCCGGGCCGGAAAGCGAATTCGCTTTGCGGCCCGGCCTCCTTTATGCCCCGCAGGGCTGTCAGCGGGCCTCCGCACCCACGGTGCGCAGCTCGTTCTTCAGGACCTTTCCGGTCCCGTTGCGCGGGAAATCCTCCACAATGACGAATTCCCGGGGAAGCTTGTAATTGGCAAGACGGGCTTTGCAGAACTCCTGCAGCTCCTCGGCGGAGGGAGCCGGATCGGCGTCATGCAGCAGGGCAACGTAGGCCCGCCCGACCGACCCCATCCTCTCATCCGGGATCCCGATCACTGCGGACTCGTTCACCGCCGGGTGCTGGCGCAGCACGTTTTCAATCTCCGCCGGGTACACATTGAATCCGCCCACGATGTACATGTCCTTGAGCCGGTCAGTGATCTTCAGGCAGCCGTGCTCGTCAAGGCGTCCCATGTCCCCGGTGTGGAACCAGCCGTCCGTGTCGATCGCGTTCGCGGTGGCTTCCGGATCCTCGAAATAGCCCAGCATGACGTTCTCCCCGCGCAGCAGGACTTCCCCGTCCTCACCCACCGGAACGTCCTGGCCGGACGCATCCACTACCCTGATCTCCACCCCGTCCACGGCCGGTCCGGTGGTCTGCTTCGCGTGTTCCAGGTCTTCTCCCGGCCGGGACATGGTTGCCACCACACACTCGGTCAGCCCGTAGGCCTGGGCCACCCGCTGGAAGCCGAGGACGTCCACCATGTCCCGGAAGAGGGTTTCCGGGGCGGTGGCTGCGCCGGCAATCGCGAAACGCAGCGACGAGGTGTCGTAGTCCGCCAGCCCGGGATGGTTGAGCAGCGAGGTGAAGACCGTGGGAACCCCGGGAAGCACCGTGATGCGTTCGGATTCGATCAGGCTCAGCAGTCCCGTGGCGTCAAAGGTCTCCACCGGGTAAATGGTGGCACCGGCCACCAGCGATGCGATCATTCCGGCCTTGTAGCCGAAGCCGTGGAAGAAGGGATTGACGATCGCGTAGCGGTCTTCGGCCAGCAGACCGGCACCGGAGGCCCAGGCCAGGGCGACGCCGAGCGTCTGGCGGTGGGCGCTCATCACGCCCTTTGGCAGCCCCGTGGTCCCCGAGGTGTAAATGATGTCGCAGACGTCATCCGGGGAAACTGCGGCAGCAGCAGAGGCGAAGGCGGCTTCGCTGACATCCCGCCCGGAAGCGAGCAGCGACGGCCAGGCCAGCACGCCGCCGTCGTCGGCCGTACTGTCCAGGTCCACCAGCAGCCTCAGCGCGGGCAGGCCGGGCACCGGCGAATCGGTGGGCTCGGCGTCGGCGGCCGCGGCGCGCAGCGCCTGCAGGGGATTCCGGCCCAGGAAGCCGCCCGCCACGACCAGGACGGATGCCCCTGAGCGCTGCAGGATCACGGCGGCCTCGTGGCCGGTGAAGCGCGTATTCAGGGGCACGACGGCGGCGCCGATGGATTGTGCCCCGAGCATGGCCAGGATGAACTCCAGCCGGTTCGGAGACCACAGAGCAACCCGGTCACCGGCGCGGACACCCTGGGCGAGGTAGGACCGGGATACCCGGGAGACCCGCTCACTCAGTTCTTGGTAAGAGACAGCCGTGCCTGCGGTTACTACAGCGGGATGCCCGCCGAGCTTCGCCATGCGGCTGAGCAGCTGGGGAACGGTCTGTGCCGGTTGCATCACGGGTAGGTCCTTTCAGGGCATGCCGGGGCCGGGCAGGCACGCGCAATGGCGCGGCGAATCCTGCGGCCGGAGCAAGTACGGAATAATTGAGCATACGCTTGGGTGAACAAACCAGAGGAGAATTGATGGCTGCCAGCAAGAAAACGGACCGTGCCCCCAGCGAGCAGGGCTCTGAGCGCCGTGAACAGCTGCTGGCCATCGCGGCCAGCCTGATTGCGTCCCGGGGCTATTCCGCGACGACGGTCCGGGACATTGCCGACGAAGCCGGAATCCTGTCGGGAAGCCTCTACCACCACTTTTCCTCCAAGGAGAAGATCCTTGACGAGGTCCTGCGCACCTTTATGGTTGGCCTGCGGGAACGGTCGGAAGAGATCGCAGCCAAGGGCGGCGGTCCGCTGCACATGTTCGACGAGCTGGTCCGCACCGCGTTCCTGACAATCGAGCAGCAGCCCCACGCGGTGGGGATTTACCAGAACGAGGCCGCGTTCCTGGCCAAACTTCCCGGCTTCGAATTCGTGGCCCAGGAGGGCGCGAAGATTGAAGGCATCTGGCAGAACGTGATCCAGGAGGGCCAGCGCGAAGGCGTCTTCCGCGCGGACCTGGACTCGGCCATGACGTACCGCTTTATCCGCGACGCCGTATGGTCCACGGTCCGCTGGTTCCGCCCCGGCGGCCGGCACTCGGCTGAAAGCGCCGGCCGCCATTTCCTCGAACTGATTCACTCCGGACTCCTGCAGGACTGACCGGTCAATCCTGGACTTCGCGGGTCCGGGCACCGCGCGGATCCAGGACCTCGCGGATGAGGCGGAGTTCCTCGTCCGTGGGGAGCCGGGTTTCCGGTGCACCGGCGGTGTCCAGGGCGAAGCCGGTGTTGTCGGCTACGGCCTGGGGGTCCACGCCGGGGTGGATGGAGAGCACCTTGACGGCGCCGTCGTCACCGTAGCCCAGCACGGCCAGGTTGGTGACGATGACACCCAGGTGGTGGTGGCGCAGCGACGGTCCGGCCGCCCGTGCACGGTCATTGCCTACGCCGGACACCATGTCCACGGACTCCACGAACAGCCGGGTGCTGTGGCGGGCAACCCAATAGTCCACGCGGTGGTTCGCTGTGTTGCCCGGCGCCCCGCGGACGCCGATCAGCTGCCGGCTGGGCTTGTTCCAGTCGCCGATCAGCGAAATGTTCTGATTGCCGAACCGGTCAATCTGGCTGGCACCCATCATGCTCTGGCGCCGGCCCGAGGCAGCGATGTCGAAGATGCGCCGGAACGGAGCCCAGCCCTCGATCACTCCGCCGCCCGACGCCGTCTGGCCCAGCGGTGGAGGTTCGCTCATCAGGAAGGCTTCCCCGTCGCTGAGGACCAGGTCAGGGGAATGCGTGAGCTTGGCAAGCCGCGCCCCGATGGTCGGGATGGTGCCCACCGCGTGGGCGAGGATTTCACCGGATTCCCGGTACGTGTCCGAGCAGGCCGCTACGCAGACCTCTGCGCGGGTAATATCCGTAGCCATTATTTGGCCTCCTGTGCTGCATGGAAGCGGTCCACGGCCTTGAGGTAGCCGTCTTCGTCGCCGTCGAGAAATTCAGTGGTGAAGGCCCGCCAGGTCTCGGGATCCTTGGCGGAGGCGGCATAGTGCTTCTGGAAGGGCTCGTCGCGCCCATAGTCCGGTTCGCAGGTGGTGAAGTGTGCACCGCCCGGAGTCTCGATGACGCCCGTGACGTACATGCGGCTGAGCATCAGGGTGTGGAACGAGCCCTGGTTCAGCAGGTCCCGGGTTTCCACGATCCGCTCCGTGCTCACGAACGTGCGTTTGGCAGCCATGGCGAAAAGGTCATCGAAGTACGGGTCCGGGCCCAGGAACTGGGCGTTGCCGCCGCTGTCTGCCCGGTTGGCGTGGATCAGCGCAACGTCGAGCGGGATGGCCGGAACGGCCACGTATTCATCCTCGGAGTACGGCGACGCGACGGTCTTCAGGTGCGGGTTCGCGGCCAGGACGTCTGAACCCAGGCCGGCGATGGTGGGCAGGAAGGACAGCCGGGCCGCAGCGGCGCGGAGCCCGGTGACGAACATACCTTCGTCGTACTCGCTGATCTCCAGTTCTCCGCGCTCGCGGGCGGCAGTGAACAGCGGATCCAGCGGGATGCTGTCCAGCGAGA
>JBELZL010000068.1:0-10151 GCA_040274025.1 Arthrobacter sp.
GACTTACTATTGACCACCTAGCCACCAGGTGTTGCAACGACCCCTAGAATCCAAGCATCCTGCGGGCCGGGGTTTGCTTTGCCCTGGGGCACAACAAACACCCGGCTGGAAAACCCAGCCGGGTGTTTGTTTATGTGCGCCGAAGCGCGCCTACAGCCCGATGATCTCCTGGACCAGCACAAAAGCGCCCATGGCCAGTACGAACCAACCGAAGGCCTTGCGCAGGGCAGCCTCGGGAATCCGGCCGACCAGCTTGGCTCCGATGAGTGAGCCGACAATCGCCATCACAGTGACAGCCAGGGTCATGCTCCAGTCGATCTGCACAGTGGTCAGGTAGCCGGCCAGTCCGGCAAAGGACTTCATGGCAATGACCACCAGCGAGGTGCCCACAGCCATGGCCATCGGCATGCCGCCGAGCAGCGCCAGGGCAGGAACCACCAGGAATCCGCCGCCGGCGCCAACCAGGCCGGTCACCAGGCCCACGACGGCGCCGTCGGCCAGGATGCGCAGGATCGGCAGATCGGAGTAGGCCTTGTCCGGGTCAGCCTTGCGCCGGCCGCGGAGCATGGCCACCGACGTCGCGATCATCATGAGCGAAAACGCGATCATCAGCACCACGGAAGGAATGCGGCTGCCCAGCAGGCCGCCGCCAAATGCGCCGGCCATGCCTGCGGCACCGAAGATCGCTCCGGTCTTCCAGCGCACGCGGCCGTTGCGGGCGTGCCCGATGACGCTGACGGCGGAGGTCACGCCCACCACGAACAGCGAGGACGCAATTGCTTCCTTGGCGCCAAACCCGGCCACGTAGACCAGGATCGGCACCGTCAGGATCGAACCGCCGCCGCCCAGCAGGCCAAGCGACAGCCCGATCAGCAGGGACAGGCTGAGCACCAGCACCAGGGGGGACGTCATGAGGCTGCAGGTCCGCCCTGCTTGGGCAGCGACTGGATCGCGGACTCACGGGTGGGCTCGGAAGCAGTCCGGTTCCACGGCATTCTGGCCAGTGCCGCACCCATGGCGCAGGAGTTTGTCGCAGCCGAGAAGGTCAGGCCGGCGCCAATACCGCCAGCCAGCATCCGGAGCTTCGGCGAGACAAAGCGGCCGCCGGCCAGGCCCAGGACGACGGCGGAGCCGGCCACCATGCGCACCTGGCGTTCCAGGTCCCAGCGCTTCTGGCCGCGGACGACGTCGCCCCCGGTTGCCGCGAACGCCGGAACGCCCCCGGCAAGGACGTGGGCCGAACCAATGCCGGCACCCCCAAGGCGGGTGCGGGCCTGCTCGGCGCGCGTGCCGGACTGGCAGACGAGCACCACACGCTTGCCCAGCCGCTCGGCGAGTTCATCGGTGTGCTCGGAGAGCAGCGGAAGCGGCACGTTGTAGGAACCGCGAATGTGCATGGCTTCGAACTCAGCGGCGAAGCGGACGTCAATGACGATCAGGTCGTCGGGGTCCTTCATCCAGGTCCGGAGAGTCTCGGCGTCTACGGAAGTTACGGCGGCGGGAGTGTTCGCAGTCATGGGTGTCCTTTCGAAGAAAGTGGGGGAACCCCCACCCTCCCATATACCCATGGGGGTATGCAAAACACCCCTGGGGGTATCCGAAGGTGCCCCTATCCCCCGCCGCCGCAATCTGCGAATGTTGCCCCATGGAGACGGTACTGCTCGGACTGGCAGTGGGACTGGGGGTCGGCGCCGTCGTCGGCCTGGTTGGTGCCGGCGGCGCCATCATCGCCGTTCCGGCCCTCGTTTACGTGGTGGGGCTGGAACCGGACGAGGCCGTGCCCACCTCGCTGATCGTCGTCGGGCTGGCTTCGCTGGCAGGTGCAGTGCCCCGGCTTCGCCGGAACGTGAGCTGGCCGCTGGTACTTATGATCGCCGTGCCGGGCATCCCGGCATCCTGGGCCGGAGCCGCAGTGGGAAAGCTCTTGGATCCGGACTGGCTGATGCTGTGTTTCGCCCTGATCATGATCGTCGCCGGGGTGCGGATGCTGGCCAGCGCCCGCAACTCTCCACCCGCGGCAGCGCCTGCGGAACACTGGGGAGGACTGGCCGTACGCGGCATTCCGGTGGGGTTGGTGGTCGGATTCCTAACCGGGCTGCTCGGTGTGGGCGGCGGCTTCCTGATCATCCCGTCACTGACGCTGCTGCTGGGCGTGCCAATGGCCCGCGCCATCGGCACGTCGCTGGTAATCATTGCGGTCAATTCCGCCTCGGGATTCGCGGCCCACCTGGACGGACTTGCCATCAATTGGGCCCTGGCGCTGAGTTTTGCAGCCATGGCCATGGCCGCTTCCCTGGCCGCCGCGCGGTTGGCCCACCGGCTGAACGAGGCAGCGGTGAGCAGGATCTTCGCCGCAGTAATCTTCACGGTCGCCCTGGGTGTCCTGGTCCAGACTGTGCCGAAGCTGCTGCCGGCGGAAGGTGCGGAAACTCCGGAAGCCCCGACGGCGGTCAGCGCCGGCCTGCTCAGCCATCCCTAAAGGAGTGCACGCAGATCACGCCATTGTGACCTGCGTTACAGGTGATGTTACCCGTCTGCCTCAGCAAAAGGCCAAACGGCACGCGGCACCCTTCCCCACCTGCGAAGACGTTCGCCCGCCCGGAGTGTCCTACCTGCGTGAGACGATAAAACCATGCCTAAAACCATGCCCCTGATCGATGTCACGGACATCATTCGGGTGGTCGGTGGTTCCGCGTTCCAGCGGGGACAGGGTTACGCGAAGGGCGGGGCTGTAGAGTCCCTGGACTGGGACGCCGCAGGCGGCGTGCTGCGCGCCCGCGTCCGCGGCCACTCCAGCACTCCCTACAGCACCATGCTGGTCCTGGAAGCCAAGCGGCAGGGTGACTTCCGGCTGGTGGACAACCACTGCAGCTGCCCCGTGGGTTATGACTGCAAGCATGTTGCGGCCGTGGCGCTGCACAGCAACACCGAACACCTGATCGGCCGGCAGGAACTGCGCTCCGCATCCTCGCAGCCTGCTGTCCCGGCATGGCAGGCATCCCTGCAGGGCCTGCTGGAGGGCTCGGCCGGCGCCGAACCCGTGCACATCACGCCGCTGGGCCTGCAGTTTGAACTGCGCCGGCGCGACGGCGGTTCCACCGGAGTGTGGGGGCCGCCGGCTTCCCGGCGGAGCGTCCGCGCACCGGTCTGGCGGCTTGGAGTCCGTCCCGTAGTCCGCAACGCCCGCGGAGCCTGGGTCAAGAACAACCTGGCCTGGACTAACCTCGCCTACCAGACCTACGGGCTGAAGCTGGACCCGGAGCAGCACCGCTGGTTCTCCCAGTTCCCCGCCCTGCACCGTTCCAACGGGGTGAGCTACTTCGGCCAGAACGACTCCTGGCTGTACCTCGATGACTTCGCCAACCCCCTGCTGTGGCAGCTGCTCGCGGAAGCCCGGCGGCTCGGCGTTGAATTCGTCGGGACCAAAAAAGACATCAGCGTGCACATCGGCACCGAAGCGGTGCTGTCCCTGGACGTGCGCGCCGCCCGGACTGAGGAAGCGGCGCCGCTGCAGCTGCTGCCCAGCCTGGAAATCGACGAGCAGCCCTATCCGCTGGATACAGCCGGCATTATCGGCAGCCACGGACTGTACGTGCAGTCGGCCAGCGGCCTGATCCTGCTGGCGCCGAGCCCGCGGACCCTGACCGAACAGGACCGCACCCTCCTGGCCGGCAACACCCCCGTCACCATCCCCGAATCAGACACAGCCCTGTTCCTGGAGAAGTTCTATCCCAAGCTCCGCCAGGTCATTCCGGTCACCAGCAGCGACGAATCGGTGCAGTTCCCCGAAGTTGAGCCGCCCATCCTCGTACTCACGGCAGCGTTTCAGCCGGATGATGAGCTGGCACTGGGCTGGGAATTCGAGTACCGGCAGGGCACCTCCTCCGCCCGTATGCCGCTGGACAGCCGGCCGTCCCCCGCTGATCCTGCTGCGCGCGACGTCGGCGCTGAAACCGAGCTGCTTGAAACAGCCCGGCAGGTCCTGGGCAGGGCACCGCACAACACCGTCCTGCACGAGATCGAGACCGCTGAGTTCAGCGAGTATCTGCTGCCCAAACTGCAGAAGGCGGACGGCATCCGGGTGGACGTCCTCGGTGAGCGGCCGGACTACCGCGAACTGACCTCCGCCCCGCAGCTGAAGATCACCACCGTGGAAACCGAACGCCGGGACTGGTTCGACCTCGCGGTGATGATCACCGTGGAGGGCCGGCAGGTGGCCTTCGCCGACGTCTTCAAGGCGATCGCCAAGGGCAAGACCAAGATCAAGCTGGTGGACAACACCTACCTGTCCCTGGACCGGCCCGAATTTGAACGGCTGCATGCCCTCATCCATGAAGCACAGGCCCTGCAGGAATGGGATACCGGGGAGCTGGGCATCAGCCGGTACCAGGCCGGACTTTGGGCAGAGCTGGAAGAGCTGGCGGGGGAGACCGAACAGGCAGCGGCTTGGCGCAGCGCAGTCAGCGGACTGCTGGAACTTGAATCCGTGGAACCGGCGCCGCTGCCGGCCGGGCTGCAGGCGGAGCTCCGTCCCTACCAGGTGCAGGGTTATAACTGGCTCGCCTTCCTCTGGGAACACGGACTGGGCGGCGTCCTGGCGGACGACATGGGCTTGGGCAAGACTCTGCAGACCCTGGCGCTGATCGCCCGGGCCCGCGAAGTGCAGGCCGCCGGCTCCGGGGGAGCCGCCGCCGCAGGACGGCCCTTCCTGGTGGTGGCGCCGACGTCGGTGGTTCCCAACTGGATTTCCGAAGCCGCGCGCTTCACCCCGGGACTGCGGACAGTCTCCATTCCTGACACGAGCGCGAAATCCCGCCGCAAGCTCGGGGACCTGATCGCCGGAGCGGACATCGTGGTGACCTCCTACGCGGTTTTCCGGCTGGACTTCGCCGCCTACCGTGTCCAGGACTGGGACGGACTGATCCTGGACGAAGCGCAGTTCGTGAAGAACCGCACCACGCGCGCCAACCAGTGTGCCCGGGACCTGCCGGCACCGTTCAAACTTGCCATCACGGGCACGCCCATGGAAAACAACCTGATGGAACTCTGGTCCATGTTCGCGATTGTGGCTCCGGGATTGTTCCCTTCCGCGCGAAGGTTCGCCGAGGAGTACCAGCGGCGGATCGAGAAGTCCCAGGACATGGCGCAGCTGGGCAAGCTGCGCCGCCGGATCAAGCCGCTGATGCTGCGCCGCACCAAGGAAGCTGTGGCCTCTGACCTGCCGGCCAAGCAGGAACAGGTACTGGAAGTGGACCTCACGCCCAAACACCGCAAAATCTATGAGACGCATCTGCAGCGCGAACGGCAGAAGCTGATGGGCCTCATCGAGGACATGGACCGCAACCGGATGATCGTTTTCCGGTCCCTGACCCTGCTGCGAATGCTCAGTCTCGACGCGTCCCTGGTCAACCCGGAGAACACCGGAGTGCCCTCTGCCAAACTCGATGCCCTGCTGGAGCAGCTTGAGGATGTGAGGGCCGAAGGACACCGGGCGCTGGTGTTCAGCCAGTTCACCTCCTTCCTGAAACTCGCGGCGCAGCGGCTGGATGACGCCGGAATCGCCTACACCTATCTGGACGGCTCCACCCGGAACCGCGCGGAGGTGATTTCCGCGTTCAAGGACGGCCAGGCGCCCGTCTTCCTGATCAGCCTGAAGGCAGGCGGCTTTGGCCTGAACCTGACCGAGGCTGACTACGTGTTCCTGCTCGATCCCTGGTGGAACCCGGCCACTGAAGCCCAGGCCGTGGACCGTACACACCGCATTGGGCAGAAACGCTCCGTGATGGTGTACCGGATGGTGGCCCGGGGAACCATCGAGGAAAAAGTGATGGCGCTCAAGGAGCAGAAGGCTGCACTGTTCTCTTCGGTGATGGACGACGACGCCGTGTTCAGTTCCGCACTCACCGCTGAGGATATCCGCGAACTGCTGACCTAGCGCCGGCGCTGCCGCCGGCACCACAACCAGCGGTGAAATCAGGCACAACGTTCTTGGCGGAAACCGCGCAACCACGCGCCAATCCCGATGACGCCGGAAATTCTACACATCGTAGAACTCGGTAGCTTATGAATCATGAGCCTGAAGGAAGCCGTCCGCCCTGTTGAAGCTCCTCCGGCGGACACTGATGAACTGGTGCATGTCTTCTGTACGCCCTGCAAGCGCCGGGCTATGCAGCGTGCCCGTAAGCCCCGGCCGTACTGCGGCAAAGAGATGCCCAACCGGCCGCTGCGCAGCGATAACTCCCATCTCCCGGTGTGTGTGGTCTGCGTGGAACTTGCCCGCTCAGCTCCCTGCCCTTCCTGTGGAATGCAGGCCCGTCTCTAGGGGCCATTCCCAGCATCGGCCTCGGTTTGTACAGTGGGTGGATGGCTACCCAGGAACGTCCCATAGGCTTTTGGCTCAAACTGGTGGACCAGCTGGTCGACGAGCAGTACGGCGCCAGCTTCGAGGAACATGGAGTCACCCGCCGGCAATGGCAGATGATGAACATGCTCACCAACGGTCCCGCCACCGAGAAAGAGCTCTCCGACCAGCTGAAGCCCTTCTTCCCTGCGGTGGAAGCCGGAACCTCCGCAGAGCTGATCGAAGAGCTCGCGGACAGCGGGTGGGTTGCGGTGCGCGACGGCGAATACTCCCTGACTGACCTTGGTTCCCGCAGCCTGGAGAACCTCCGCGGCGCCGTCGAACGTATCCGTGACCAGCTCACTGACCAGGTGTCCGAGGAAGAGTACGCCGCCCTGGTCTCTGTCCTGCAGCGGATGGCAGGCAACCTTGGCTGGAGCGAAACGCCGGAGCGCCCGGCCCAGGACACGCCGGGCATGTAGATCCTGGGCGGTAGTCTCCGTCCATGGGGAAACAGATTTATGTCGAATTGCCGGTCCGGGCGCCGATGGAGCGCCTTTGGGAGCTGACGCAGGATTCGTCCTGCCATCCACGCTGGGACCTTCGGTTTACTGCGATCGTTCCCGCCCCGGGTACTTCGCCGCAGGAATTCCGCTACGAGTTCCGGCTCCCGCTGCACACCATCCACGGCACCGGAACCTCCCTCGGAACCCGGACGGTCGAACATGGCCAGGCCACCTCGGTGCTGAAATTCACCACCCGGGATGTGCTTTCGCCGATCGGCCCGGGTGCCGGGTACTGGAGGTATATCCCGGGACCGGACGGCGTCCGGTTCATCACCGGCTATGACTATGCCCCGGGCTGGGCAGGTCTCGCTCCCCGCATCGATGGGCTGTTCATCCGGCCCGCGCTTGGTTGGGCGACTGCCTGGAGCTTTGACCGGCTGCGGCTCTGGGCAGAGGATGACGTTCCGCCTGAACACGCCCGCACTGCCTGGCTGATCGATGCCGGATTCCGTGCCGCCGCTGTGGCCGGAGCGCTTGGTCTGCTGTTCCGGCGGCCCGGGACTGGAACAGCGTTAGTGGCCACTGCTGCCGTAGCCATGGCGGGGATACTGCCGCCGGGCAGCAAGGTTCCCCGTGCGGCGCGCTGCCGCAGGCAGGCGCCGGACCGGCACGCCGCCACCCCGCCGGCGTCGCTCGCGTCCCTGCCGGAGCCGGTATGAGCGGCATCCCGGAGGCACCGGTGGATAAGTCGATGTTTGCCCGTGCCCTCGGCTCAGACTTCGGCAGGCTCCATCCCATGCTGCAGCGGCGTTTTGGCGTGGATCCGGACGCCGGCTACGCCTGTGTGGGCCGCGGGGTGTTCTCCGAGGTCCGCCGCGGCGCCTGGTGGACAGTGCCGTTCCTGAAGGTCGGGGCGTTCCGTAACATCCTCTTTCCGGAACGCGGCCGCAACGTCCCGTTCACGATCGAGAACTATCCGTACATGGATGGACTCGGCCGTCCCACGGTGACGTTTACCCGCACCCTGGAGGTCAGGCCGGGACGGCCCAGGCGCTTCGACGCCACCATGGTCTACAGCGCCAGTCGGGGAACGGTCGTGGATTACCTTGGCACCCATCAGCATCTGGCCACGGATCTGGACTTGGCTGTCCGCGAAGACGGATCGCTTCACCTGCGCTCAGAAGCGCTGCGGTTCCATGAGGGCCCGGTAAGCTTCACCGTTCCCCGCTTCCTGACCGGCACCGCAGATCTTTATGAGGCGTACGACGACGAGCGGCAGGTTTACACCATCCAGCTGCAGGTGCGGAACCCGGTTTTTGGCTTCCTCTTTGGCTACCGCGGCGAGTTCACCTGCACCTTCCCGCCGGTCACGGGCACAGCGGTTCCGAATCGGCTGAAACCTGCCCGGGAGGAGATCCGGGACTAGTGTCCCTTGAACGCCTCGGCCAGCCACCAGGCTCCGCCGTCGGAGGCAATTTTGGCATCGATCACCAGTGGTGCCTTGCATGGACCCTGAAGCCATTCGGTCACCGCAGCCAGGTCCGCACGGGTGCGCACCGTGATTCCGTCCGCACCGTAGCCCCGGGCGATCGCGGCGATGTCCGTGTCCGGGAAGGTAACGGTTTCCATGTCCGCCGCTGCGGCGTCGTCATCCGGACCGGTACCGAAGTGGTGGACCTCGGCTCCATAGGCGGCGTCGTTGTAGACGATCACCACCAGCGGAAGGCTCAGGCGCACAGCCGTCTCCAGCTCGGAAATGCCCATCAGGAATCCGCCGTCCCCGGTTCCCAGGACCGGCAGCCGGTCCGGACGTGCCAGTGCCGCACCAATGGCGGTGCCGAGGCCCAGGCCAATCGACTGGAAGGCCTGGGTGAAGCAGAAACCGAATTCGTCCGGAACGGAGAGGTGGGTGGACGGGTAGCCCATAAAGTTGCCCGAATCGACGGAGACCAGCCGTTCGGCGGGAAGCATCGCGTCCAGTTCAAGGCTCAGCACCCGCGGGTCGATCCGGTCCGGGGCAGAGAGCTCCTCCACCGGAACGTTCTGCCAGCGTGCGCCAGCGGCGATGCGGGCAGCAGTTTCGCCGGTCCGGTAGTTAACTGCCGGTTCCGGAACGGCGGCCTTCAGTTCGGCCAGCACGTCAGCGGCCGTTGCGGCGCAGTCGCCGATGACACCGAGATGGATGTCCCGGTTGGCACCAAGCGCTGAATCTTCCAGATCCACCTGGACCACCACCGCGTCCTTACTGATCAGCGAGCCGTGGCGCATGGTCCACATGTTCAGGGTGCAGCCCCAGCCAATGATCGCATCTGCCTCACGAATCAGTGCCGCCGTCTCGGGAGTCGAGAAGCCGCCGGAGATGCCCAGGCTGAATTCCTCCCCTTCGAAGAGGCCGTTCGCCACGGCCGAGGTGGCCAGCAGTGCGCCGGACTGGGCGGCGAGTGCCTTGAGTTCTTCGCCCGCGCCGCGGGCCCCCCGGCCCGCCACGAACACCGGGCGCTTCACAGAGGAGAGCAGGTCCACCAGCCCGCGCACCAGGACCGGGCTGGGACGCACGAAACCGGTCGGCGCCACCGGGGAAACCCGATCGGGGGTGCCGGCGGGAACAGGCTGGGCCTGGACATCGAGCGGAACGCTGAGGACCACGGTCCGACGCTCGTTCTGCGCGGTCCGGAAGGCGCGGACGGTATCCGCCACCGCGCTTTGGGCCGAGTACACACGCTCAGGCACTGCGCCCAGGCTGCGGGCCAGCCCGTCCTGGTCGATCCGGAAGTTCGAGCGCACAGCCGATCCGGCGGCGTCGGCGGTCAGGACAATCATGGGAGTCCGGGACTTCGCCGCTTCACCGATGCCGGTCGCCGCATTGGTCAGTCCGCAGCCCTGGTGGGTGGTCAGAACAGACACCAGCCCTGACATACGGGAGTAGGCGTCAGCCATGGTCGCGGCGCCGCCCTCGTGCCGGGCGGCAGTAAACCGCACTCCGTTTTCCCGCAGCGCGTTGGTGAGATGGAAGTTTCCGCTGCCCACCACACCGAAGGCATGTCCGGCGCCCAGCTGGGCCAGGGTGCGCCCCACGAGCCCGGCAACTGTCATCTGGTTCATGGTGGGACTCCTGTGAATTGCTCGGGCGCGGTCTACCAGAATCCTAGGACTGCGCGGCTGCCCCGGCACAAACGGCCCCGCGTCATGTTGCGACCCAGTCGGGCCGCCCGGCATGGTTCCCCGGTATTCTCAGGCAAACGTTTTTCCACCTTGGACAGGAAACGAATATGTCTCTTCCCAGCACTGAACCCGGGTTGATCCAG
>JBELZL010000069.1:0-9205 GCA_040274025.1 Arthrobacter sp.
CGGCTCGTTTGGACGTCCAAACGAGCCGTAACTGGCCTCTCGGCGGGGTGGGTGAGGGGGTTACTCCACCGGTTCCTCGTACTTCGGGAAGATCGGGGCCGGGGCCGGCAGCTCGGTCCCGGGCACCAACGGGGTTCCCAGCGCGGCGAACGTGCGCGCGTCACCCTCCGGCTGGCCGAGAACGTCCAGCAGCTTGGCGGCACTTTCCGGCATGACCGGCTGGATGAGGATGGCGACGATGCGCAGCACTTCCAGAGTCACGTACAGCACGGTGTTCATGCGTTCGGCGTCGGTCTTCCGCAGCACCCACGGCGTCTGCTCCGCGAAGTAGGCGTTGGTATCGCCCAGCACCTTCCACGTCGCTTCGAGCGCACCGTGGAAGTCCTGTACGTCGTAAGCTTCGCGGGAAACCTGCAGCAGGTTTCCGGCGGCTTCCAGCAGCGCCTTGTCCTCCGCGGTGAACTCGCCCGGCTGAGGGACAGCGCCGCCGCAGTTCTTGGCAACCATGGAAAGGGACCGCTGGGCCAGGTTGCCCAGGTTGTTGGCAAGGTCCGAGTTCATCCGGCCCACTACGGCGTCGTGGTTGTACGAGCCGTCTGCGCCGAAGGGAACCTCGCGCAGCAGGAAGAACCGCACTGAATCCAGGCCGTACTGGTCCGCCCAGTCCTTGGGCGCCACCACGTTGCCCAGCGACTTGGACATCTTCACGCCCTTGTTGTGCAGGAAGCCGTGGATCATGATCCGCTTGGGCAGCTCCAGCTTGGCGGACATGAGGAACGCCGGCCAGAAGATCGCGTGGAAGCGGGAGATGTCCTTGCCAATCACGTGGACGTCAGCAGGCCAGTACTTCCTGAAGGTTTCGCTGTCGGTGTCGGGGAAGCCGATGCCGGTGAGGTAGTTGGTCAGCGCGTCCACCCACACGTACATCACGTGGTCCGGGTTGCCGGGAACGGGAACGCCCCAGTCGAACGTGGTGCGGGATATCGACAGGTCCTCAAGGCCGCCCTTGACGAAGCTGATGACCTCGTTGAACCGGGAGCGCGGGGCGGCGAAATCCGGCTGGGACTCGTACAGGGCCAGGAGTTTGTCCTGGTAGGCGGAGAGGCGGAAGAAGTAGCTTTCCTCCTCGGTCCAGGTCACCTCGGTGTCGGTTTCCTTGGAGTAGCGCACGCCGTCTTCGCGGACTTCGGTCTCATCTTCGCTGTAGTACGCCTCATCGCGGACTGAATACCAGCCGGAGTACTTGGACAGATAGATGTCGCCGTTCTCCTCCATCCGCTTCCAGATGGCCTGGGCTGCGGCATAGTGGTCGGCATCCGTGGTGCGAATGAAGCGGTCATAGGAGGTGCCCATGTCCGCTTCCATCTGCTTGAAGGCTGCGGAGTTGCGGTCCGCCAGCTCCTTGGCAGTGATGCCTTCCTTGTCCGCGGACTGCTGCATCTTCAGCCCGTGCTCGTCCGTACCCGTCATGAAGAAAACGTCGTAACCGTCCAGCCGCTTGAAGCGGGCCATGGCGTCGGTGGCGATGTGCTCGTAGGCGTGCCCGATATGAGGCTGGCCGTTGGGATAGGAGATAGCGGTGGTGATGTAGAACGGGGTCTGGGAAGAAGTCACACTAGAAAATTACCCTGTTTCGGCGGGGCTTGTCGCTTCGGGCCAGGCTCGGCCCCAACCCGAAGCAACGTGCGTCAGTGTGCTTCCCGCTCCAGCACCGAGGTGAGCACTGGGGAGGTGGCCGCCAGCCCGGCACGCACCAGGAGAATCCCCACCCCCACGGATCCGGCCAGGAACGCCATGGCTACCGGGTTGAAGAGTATCGCCGCACCGATGACGGGAAACAGCAGTACGGCGGAGACGGCAGCGGATGCGGCGCTGACCAGCACCACAGGCTGCATCACCGCACCGGTGCGTGCTGCTTCAATGACTTCCCGGGGCATCCCCATCCGGTGCAGGCTGCGGTAGAGCTCAGCCCGGTCCAGCACCGTGGCTGCCTGGTTGATGCCGGTCGAGCAGGCCACCATCAGGAATCCGGCGATGACGGTAATGAAGACTCCTGTCATCACGTCCTGGAGCAGGAAGTCTTCCGGCCCCTCGGACTGCGCCGTCTGCAGCAGTGCAGCACCGGCACCGGCCACGACGGCGGTGAAACAGACCATGGAGAGTGCGCTGACCTGCCGCCAGGCGGCCTTCGGTGCATCCAGCACAATTCGTGCTGCGAGCAGTGCCTGCGGGGTGGCCGCCCGCCGCAGGCGCCGCTTCGCCGAAACAGTTACCAGCCACGGCCCCACCAGGTTCAGTACAGCGAGGCCGCCCGCAAAGGCGCCGAACAGGACGGCCAGCGCAAGCGCCGCCGCGCCGACCGGAGTCAGCAGTGCCGCCACACAGAGCACGACTATGAGCACCGCAATGCCTGCGCGTGACCAGTGGACCTTCTGCGCATCGGCCCGGGTACGCACGCCCAGCGGTGAAATCACCACCCGGCGCAGGCTGATCACCGAGCTGACCACCGCAAGGGCCACGACGGCGGCAACACCCACGACGGCGGCTGCCGGATGCAGCCAGTAAGCACTGCCAAGAGGAGCCCCCCGGAAATGGATCAGCTGTACAAAGGGTGCGAACACGACGTAACCCAGTACACCGGCAAGGGCCCCGGCGAGGGCCTGGGCAGCCGCTTCCAGAACGGTCACCTGCCGGACTGTCCGGCCGGAGGCACCGAGCAGACGGAGAGTCGAGAGGTGTTCATCGCGGCGGCGGGCTGACAGGCGAGCAGCTGAACCGCCCAGTGTCAGAAGCGGAAGAACCAGCAGGATGAGGGCAAAGGCTGCAAGCAGCAGGTACAGGTTTCCCTCGTCGTCTCCCCACTGGGTGAAGGACAGTGCGCCGGCGAGTACTGTCAGCAGCAAGGTGGTGACCACAGCGAAGGACGCTGCGGGCAGGATCGCGGCAGCAGACCCGGAGGTGCCGGGCCGGTTCAGCAGCCAGGTCAGCCGCAGGGGAACCGCCCACGGGGAAGAATCCACTGCGCGTGCCACAGCGGCGGATGCACTCATCGGGCAACACCTGCGGTGTCGGCGACGATCCGCCCGTCGGCCAGGGTGAGAACCCGGCTGCACCAGCGCGCGACCTCGGGGTCATGGGTGACGACTACCAGTGCGCGTCCGGTCCCTGCGACTGACTGCAGCAGCAGTGCCATCACATCCGCGGAGGTCCGCGAGTCCAGCGCCCCGGTTGGTTCATCCGCGAACAGCACCCGCGCCCCGTTTACCTGGGCCCGGGCGATTGCCACCCGCTGTGCCTGGCCGCCGGACAGTTCACCGATCCGGCGTCCTTCCATCCCGCCCAGTCCCAGCGCCGCAAGGGCCGCGGCCGCCTGCTGCTCGGCAACCTGGCGCGCTGTTCCGTTCAGCATGAGGGCCAGCGCCACGTTCTCTCCGGCGGTCAGCTCGGGAATCAGCAGTCCCTCCTGGAACACGAACCCAAACTCGGTCCGGCGCAGCGCTGACCGCGCTGCATCATCGAGCGAGGTGATCTCCGCGGGCACATCGGACGGGGTGGTGAAGAGCCGGATGCTTCCGGTGTCCGGCAGGATGATCCCGGCCAGGCAGTGCAGCAGGGTGGTCTTGCCGGAGCCGGAGGCGCCCATAACGGCCACCGACTCCCCCGCCCTGATCGACGCTGACACCCCGTCCAGCGCGGTGGTGCTGCCGTAGGTTTTTCTCAGGTTCTGGGCGCTTAGGACGGGCGTATCTGCAGTCATGCTTCCAGTGTCCGCCGCACCCCCTCCCCCGCGCGTCGGCTTCCGGCATGAACCTGCCGGCCAGCGGCGTCGTACTGCGGGTGGAGGCCCGGGTGCTGCAGGTACCTCCCGGGATGCACGGAAGGCCGGCCCCAAACGGGACCGGCCTCCTGAACGCGGAGCGGATTAGTCCTGCAGGTCCACTTCGCGTGCCACGGTTGCGCCGATCGCTTCGCGGACGGTTTCCAGGACGTCCTGCGGCACGGAGGAATCCACCGTCAGCAGGGACAGCGCCTGGCCGCCCTCGGAGTTCCGGGCCACCTGCATGCCGGCAATGTTGATCTCCGCTTCGCCCAGGATGCGGCCCAGGGCGCCGATGACGCCGGGACGGTCCTGGTAAAGCAGCACCAGCAGGTGCTCGCTGATCGGGATCTCAAGGTCGTAGCCGTTGACGCCCACGAGCTTCTGGATCTGCTTCGGTCCGGTCAGGGTGCCGGCAACCTCCAGCTGCGTGCCGTCGGAGAGCGCGCCGCGGATGGTCAGCAGGTTCCGGTAGTCATCGACGTCGGGTGTGGTGATGAGGCGGACTGCGATGCCTCGCTGCTCAGCCAGCACCGGAGCGTTCACGTAGGAGACCTGCTCGGACACGATGTCCGTGAAGATGCCCTTCAGTGCTGCGAGTTCCAGTGCCTTGACGTCCAGGGATGCGATCTCACCGGCCACCTCAATGTCGATGGCGGTCATTGAATCGTGGGCCAGGGCGGTGAAGATGCGGCCCAGCTTCTCGATCAGCGGGATGCCCGGGCGGACGTCCTCAGCGATGACGCCGCCGGCAACGTTCACGGCGTCGGGCACCAGTTCGCCGGCCAGCGCCAGGCGCACGGACTTGGCAACCGAAATGCCCGCCTTCTCCTGCGCCTCATCGGTGGAGGCACCGAGGTGCGGGGTCACAATGACGTTGTCCAGCGCCATGAACGGCAGGTCGGTGCTGGGTTCCTTCACAAAGACGTCGACGCCGGCGCCGGCAATCTTGCCTTCAGTCAGGGCGGTGTACAGCGCGTCTTCGTCCACGAGGCCGCCGCGGGCCACGTTCACCACGTAGGCGGTGTCCTTCATCTTCTCGAACGCCTCGGCGCCGAGCATGCCCAGGGTCTCCGGAGTCTTGGGCATGTGGATGGTGACGAAGTCCGACTGTTCCAGCAGCTCATCCAGGGTGACCAGCTTGACGTTCAGCTGGGCGGCACGGGCCGAGGTGATGTACGGGTCGTACGCGAGGACCTCGGTGCCGAAGCCCTGCACGCGGGCTGCCACCAGGGCGCCGATGCGGCCGAGGCCGATGATGCCGACCTTCTTCTCGAACAGCTCGGTGCCGGTGTACTTGGAGCGCTTCCATTCCCCGCCCTTCAGGGCGTTCGAAGCCTGCGGAATGTGCCGGGCCAGGGAGAGGATGTGGCCCACGGTCAGCTCGGCGGCAGAGATGATGTTCGACGTCGGGGCGTTGACCACCATCACGCCGGCCTGGGTGGCGGACCGGATGTCCACGTTGTCCAGGCCCACGCCGGCGCGGGCGATGACCTTGAGGTTCTTGGCAGCCGCG
Organism: Arthrobacter sp.; assembly: GCA_040274025.1. Lineage (GTDB taxonomy): Bacteria > Actinomycetota > Actinomycetes > Actinomycetales > Micrococcaceae > Arthrobacter_B. Next base: position 5,334 of record JBELZL010000069.1, read on the forward strand.
ATTGCTTCGGCATCCACCTGGGTGGCGGAGCGCACCAGGATCGCGTCGACATCCGCGATGGCGGAGAGCAGCTGGGAACGGTCTGCGCCGTCGGTCTGGCGGATCTCAAAATCGGGGCCCAGGGCCTCAACCGTGGCCGGGGAGAGTTCCTCCGCGAGAAGTACTACTGGTTTGGTGGCAGTCACCGATGACCTCTTTAGCTGTGTGTCGATGTGGTTTTGGGTATTTCACGCCGAAGGCCGGACCCCATGCAGGGCCCGGCCTCCTTACCGAAACGGCTTGCTTTTCAAGCGTAGCGCCGCGGTTCCGGACACGAACAATCCGTGTCTTTGTTACTGGCGGATTAGCGGGCGACGGAGCCTTCGGTGTAATCGTCGTCGGACTTGATCCAGGAGAAGAGCTTGCGCAGTTCGCGGCCGGTGGCCTCGATCGAGTGGTCCTCACCCTTCTGGCGCAGTTCCTTGAACTCCGGGGCGCCGGCATCCTGGTCATCGATGAAGCGCTTGGCGAAGGCACCGTTCTGGATGTCCGCGAGGACAGCCTTCATGTTTTCCTTCACCTCGGGGGTGATGACGCGCGGGCCGGAGACGTAGTCGCCGTACTCTGCGGTGTCGGAAACGCTCCAGCGCTGCTTGGCGATGCCGCCTTCAACCATGAGGTCGACAATGAGCTTCAGCTCGTGCAGGACCTCGAAGTAGGCAACCTCCGGCTTGTAGCCGGCTTCGGTCAGGGTCTCGAAGCCGTACTGGATCAGCTGCGAAGCGCCGCCGCAGAGGACAGCCTGCTCGCCGAAGAGGTCGGTTTCGGTCTCTTCGGTGAAGGTGGTCTCGATGACGCCTGCACGGGTGCCGCCAATGGCCTTGGCGTAGGAAAGTGCCAGGTCCTTGGCCTTGCCGGAGGCATCCTGCTCGACGGCGATGAGGTCGGGAACACCGCGGCCGGCTTCGAATTCGCGGCGGACAATGTGGCCCGGGCCCTTCGGAGCAACCAGTGCGACGTCGACGTCGGCCGGCGGCTGGATGTAGCCGTAGCGGATGTTGAAGCCGTGGCCGAAGAAGAGGGCGTCGCCGGACTTCAGGTTCGGGGCGATCTCTTCTGCGTAGACGAAGCGCTGGACCTGGTCCGGGGTGAGGACCATGATCAGGTCTGCCTCGGCAACGGCGTCGGCAACGCTGAGGACGCGCAGGCCCTCGGCTTCTGCCTTGGCGCGGGACTTGGAGCCTTCCTTGAGGCCAACGCGGACATCAACACCGGAATCGCGCAGGCTCAGGGCGTGTGCGTGGCCCTGGCTGCCGTAGCCGATGACGGCGACTTTGCGTCCCTGGATGATCGACAGGTCTGCGTCGTCGTCGTAATACATGTCAGTCACTTCAATATCTCCTGTTTGGTCTTGGATAAAGGTTTGTGGGTGGAACTAGGCGCTGCGCAGCGCGCGGTCGGACATCGACTTCGCGCCGCGGCCTACAGCCAGGGTTCCGGATTGAACAATTTCGCGGATGCCAAAGGGCTCCAGCACTGAGAGCAGTGCATTGAGCTTTTCGGCGGTGCCAGTTGCCTCAACGATCAGGGAGTCTGTAGACACATCTACCACTGAAGCACGGAACAGCTCGGCTGCCTGGGTTACCTGCAGCCGGGTTGCGGCATCCGCGCGAACCTTGACCAAGATGTGGTCGCGTTGCACGGAAGACTCGGGAACAAGTTCGACAATCTTGATGACGTTGACGAGCTTGTTCAGTTGCTTGGTGACCTGCTCCAGCAGGTCACCTTCAGCCTCGACGACCACGGTGATGCGGGAAAGACCCGCCACCTCCGACGGTCCGACAGCCAAAGAATTGATGTTGAACGCCCGGCGGGCGAACAGGGACGCAACCCGGGTCAGGACACCGGGAACGTCTTCTACCAGCACGGAAAGGGTGTGGCGTGCCATGTCCCTATTCCTCCTCTTCCCAGGTGGGTGTCATGTTGCGGGCGATCTGGATGAGGTCGTTGCTGACTCCGGAGGGAACCATCGGCCAGACCATGGAGTCGCGGCTGACCACGAAGTCGATGACGACGGGACGGTCGTTGATGGACAGTGCCTTCTCGATCGTCGCGTCGATGTCCTCCTCGCGTTCGCAGCGCAGGCCCACACAGCCGTAGGCATCCGCGAGCTTCACGAAGTCCGGGATCCGCACCGTGTCATGGCCAGTGTTCAGGTCCGTGTTGGAGTAGCGGGACTCGTAGAACAGGGTCTGCCACTGGCGGACCATGCCCAGGGAGGAGTTGTTGATGATGGCGACCTTGATCGGGATGTTGTTGATCAGGCAGGTGGCCAGTTCCTGGTTGGTCATCTGGAAGCAGCCGTCGCCGTCGATCGCCCAGACCACACGGTCCGGGTTGCCGACCTTGGCGCCCATGGCCGCCGGGACCGAGTAGCCCATGGTGCCCAGGCCGCCGGAGTTCAGCCACGCGCGGGGACGCTCGTAGTTGATGAACTGGGCGGACCACATCTGGTGCTGGCCCACGCCGGCTACGTAGACGCCTTCAGGGCCGGTGAGCTCACCGATTCGCTTGATCACCTGCTGCGGTGCAACGTGGCCGTCCTCGGGTTCGGTCCAGCCCGTGGGGTAGGTTTCCTTCAGCCGGTTGAGCACCGACCACCAGGACTCCAGGCCGGGCGTACCGGTGGACTCGAACTGGCTGCGGACAGCTTCAGTGAGCTCGGGGATGATTTCCTTCACGGATCCCACGATCGGCACGTCCGCAGTGCGGTTCTTGGAGATTTCCGCGGGATCGATGTCAGCGTGGATGACCTTGGCACCGGGTGCGAAGGAGGACAGCACGCCGGTGACGCGGTCGTCGAAGCGGGCGCCGAGCGTGATCAGCAGGTCCGACTGCTGCAGCGCGGTGACCGCGGAAACGGACCCGTGCATGCCGGGCATGCCCATGTGCTGGGGATGGGAATCGGGGAAGACGCCGCGTGCCATCAGGGTGGTCACGACGGGCGCGCCCACTGTCTCTGCCAGTTCCAGCAATTCCGCGGAAGCGTTGGCCTTCAGCACACCGCCGCCAACATAGAACACCGGGCGCTGCGAGGCTGCGATCAGGCGGGCAGCTTCACGCACCTGCTTGGAGTGGCCGCGCACCACGGTGCGGTAGCCGGGCAGGTCGATCTTCGGCGGCCAGGAGAAGGTGGTCTTGCCCTGCTGGGCATCCTTGGTGATGTCCACCAGCACCGGGCCGGGCCGGCCGCTGGTGGCAATGTGGAAGGCTTCGGCGAGGACCCGCGGGATCTCGTCGGCATTGGTCACCAGGAAGGAATGCTTGGTGATCGGCATGGTGATGCCGACGATGTCCGCTTCCTGGAACGCGTCGGAACCAATCACGGAGCTGTTGACCTGCCCGGTGATGGCAACCATCGGAACGGAGTCCATGTGCGCGTCGGCAATGGCTGTCACCAGGTTGGTGGCCCCGGGGCCCGACGTCGCAATGCAGACGCCTGCCCGGCCGGTGACCATGGCGTAGCCTTCTGCTGCGTGGCCGGCGCCCTGTTCATGCCGGACCAGGATGTGCCGCAGCTTGGTGGAGTCCATCAGCGGATCATAGGTCGGCAGGATCGCGCCGCCGGGCAGACCGAAGACGTCTTCGACTCCGAGTTCTTCCAGCGAACGGACGATGGCCTGCGAACCGGTCATCTCCGTGGGAGGTACTACGTTGTTGGGTCCTTGGACACGCGTGTCCACGGCTTCAGCAGGATTGACAGAAAAAGCTGCATCTTTGTGCTTGGACGGCACGGAACGTGCCGGTCCTGTCTTTTGTGCCATCAGCGACGGGCTGACTGGCGATCCCTTACTCATCGGAAACTTCCTTTGCGGATACATATCCATTTAGTT
>JBELZL010000070.1:0-8536 GCA_040274025.1 Arthrobacter sp.
TGCGGTAGTACGTGGCGTGCCGGTAGTCCTTGCCCTGCGGGGACTCGAAGAACTGACCCTTGGCGTCGGGGTCGGAAGAGATGATCGCCTCGGCCGGAACCACCCAGAGCGAAACGCCTTCATTGCGCCGGGTGTAAAGGTCACGCGCGTTGCGGACTGCCATGTCGGCGTCGGGCGCGTGCAGCGAACCGGCGTGGACGTGGGACAGCCCGCGGGAGGAACGGACGAATACTTCCCAGAGCGGCCAGGCCGCGTTGACACCCGTGTCAGGTGCTGCCGAGCCGGACGTTGCCGCCGTCTTGGTGCCGTCGTCGCCCGTTGTCGAACCGGAAACCATGCTTATGCCACCTCTGTCTTTCGTGCCTGTTTTGCCGCATACGCGGCTGCTGCTTCGCGCACCCAGGCGCCGTCTTCATGTGCTTCGCGGCGGCGGGCCAGCCGCTGCGAGTTGCACGGGCCTCGTCCGGCGAGGACTTCCTTGAACTCGTTCCAGTCCAGCGGTCCGTGCTCCCATTTGCCGGTTTCTTCGTTGAACCGGATCTGGTCATCGGGGAGGGTCAGGCCAAGGACCTTGACCTGCTCGTAGATCATGCCGACGAAGCGCTGGCGCAGTTCGTCATTGGAGAAGCGCTTGATGTTCCACGCCATGGACTGGCGGGAGTTGGGGGAATCGTCATCCGGCGGGCCGAACATCATCAGGGCCGGCGCGTACCAGCGGTTGATGGCGTCCTGGGCCATCTGCTTCTGCGCCTCGGTGCCATTGGCGAGTTCGAGCAGGATCTCGAAGCCCTGGCGCTGGTGGAAGGACTCTTCCTTGCAGATGCGGACCATGGCACGGCCGTAGGGTCCGTAGGAGGCACGGCAGAGCGGCACCTGGTTGCAGATGGCGGCGCCGTCAACGAGCCAGCCGATTGCACCCATGTCAGCCCAGCTGCGGGTGGGGTAGTTGAAGATGCTGGAGTAGCGGGCCTTGCCGGCGATCAGGTCTTCGGTCATTTTCTCGCGCGGGGTACCGAGGGTCTCTGCGGCGGAGTAGAGGTAGAGGCCGTGGCCGGCTTCGTCCTGGACCTTGGCGAGGAGGATGGCCTTGCGCTTCAGTGAGGGTGCACGGGTGATCCAGTTGGCTTCGGGCTGCATGCCGATGATCTCCGAGTGGGCGTGCTGGGAGACCTGGCGGACCAGCGTCTTCCGGTAGCCTTCCGGCATCCAGTCACGCGGCTCGATCCGCGAGTCGTCGGCGATGATCGCGTCAAATGCCGCCTGTCCGGCTGCGTCATCATCCTGCTGGGCCGGGACTGCGTACAACTCTGTCTGCGTAGCCATAGATGTCACCTCACTGTTTTCCACGGGGCCGCGGACAGCTCCGCGGAAGTCGTTCGGCCAATAATTACCGACCGTTCGTTCAGGATATGCGTGTGAGCGATCGCACGTCAAGGCGGAAACCCTATTTACGGCTGCGTTGCACAGGCCCCGTTTGCGGCAGCCGGCCGGACCAGCGGATACCTTTGGTTTATCGGAGCCGGCAGGGAGGAAGCAGAACATGGCAGGCAGCGGTTCACCCGAGAGCACCCGGACACGGCCGGGCCTGGGTGGAACTTCTGCACCGGGCCTCGCCGCGCACCTGCTGGTGCCCATCCTGCTGGGGCTGCTGGGATTCTGCGCCGTTGCCGCCGCCGTAGCGTCCACCGGCGGTGTCCTTGGTATCACTGCCAGCGGCCTGGCCGTCGTGCTGACGCTGCTGCTCGCCGCGGGCGCTGCTCCGCGCTTTCTGCCCGTCCTTCTTGCGGGCAAGGCGGGCCGGCCGCTGATCTTTGTCGCCGCCGTCGTACTGCTCCATTTTGTTCTGTACTGGACGGTGGGCGGCACCGTCATCCTGACCCTGCCCGCTTTCCCGGTGGCCGCGGCCGGCGGAGGGCTGCTGCTCACCACCTCCCTGTGGTCCCAGTTCCGCCGCGGTCCGGCTGCTGAGGAGCCGGCCCAGGCAAACGCGGTCCGCCGGCCGTTTACCCACACCCTGGTGCTGGTGCTGGCCAACTGGGTGTTTTTCGCGGCTGCGGGCATGTTCAGCGCCTGGATCCTGCTGGGGCGCTAGCGCCCCCTCCTGCCAGCCGAAGCGCCCCCTCCTTCCAGCCGAAGCGCGCCGGACGCCTCCGCCCCGGTGCCCGCTCCGCCGCGAGCATAAACGCCGCGCGGCCCGTCGCGGGCCGGTGGCCGGCTCGATATATTCGGGACATGACTACACCCACTCCCCCGGCCGCGAAAAAAGTCCCCGTCGAACGCACCCACCACGGTGAAACGTTCACCGATGACTACGAGTGGCTGCGGGAGAAGGAAAACCCGGAGGTGGTGGAGCACCTCAACGCGGAGAACGCCTACACCGAGGCCGTCACTGCAAACCAGGAACCGCTGCGACAGCAGATCTTCGACGAGATCAAGGCGCGCACCGTTGAAACCGACCTTTCCGTTCCGGCACGCAAGCGCGGCTGGTGGTACTACACCCGTACCGAGGAAGGCCAGCAGTACGCAATCCACTGCCGCACTGCCGCCCGGGACACCGGTGACCTGCACGCGGACTGGACACCTCCCGTCGTCGAACCCGGCGTCCCGGTCCCCGGGGAGCAGGTCCTGATTGACGGCAATGCGGAGGCGGAGGGCAAGCCCTTCTTCGCGCTCGGCGGCCTGGCCGTCACCGAGGACGGCAACCTGCTGGCCTACTGCGAGGACAACGCCGGGGATGAGCGCTTCACCCTGCGGATCAAGGACCTGCGCACCGGGGAACTGCTGCCCGACGTCGTCTCCAACGTGTTTTACTCCCTCGCCTTCTCCCCGGACGGCACGCGCGTCTTCTACACCGTCGTCGACGATTCCTGGCGCCCGTACCAGATCAAGGCACACACCCTGGGCACGGAGGTCAGTGAAGACACCGTGATCTACCAGGAGGACGACGTCGCCATGTGGACGGGCTTCGACCTCTCCGCAGACCGCAGGCAGCTGCTGATCGGCATTAGCTGCTCCGAGTACAGCGAATACCGGGTGATGGACTTCGACGACGCTGCGGACACCGTGCGCACCCTGATTCCGCGCAGCGAGCGGATCCTCTATGAAGCCGAACCGTTCAGCCGCGACGGTGTGCGCCAGTACCTGATTACCCACAACAAGGACGCCCTGAACTCAATGGTTTCGCTGGTCGCGGAGCCGGAGTTCGCCAAGCCGCTGGAAGAGCAGCAGTGGCACACCGTGGTGGCCCACGACGACGCCGTTCGGGTCAACGGGGTGTCCGTCACCTCCACGCACCTCCTGGTTTCGGTCCGCAAGGACACCACGGAGCGGGTGCAGATCCTGCCGCTCGCCGGGATTGGCACAGCGGAGCAGGTGGCACCCGCCGAACCGGCTTTCGAGGAGGAGCTGTACACCGCAGGCCTGACCAACGCCGAATACGATTCGCCGATCATCCGGCTGAGCTACACCTCCTACCTGACCCCGCCGCGGGTCTACGACTATGTGCTGGCCACCGGTGAGCTCCAGCTGCGCCGGGAAACCCCGGTACGCGGCGGCTACGATCCCGCCCAGTACGTGGCCGAACGCGACTGGGCGACGGCGGCGGACGGCACCCGGATTCCGCTCTCCGTGCTGCGCCGGGCCGAGGTGGCCCGGGACGGGTCCAACCCGGCCCTTGTCTACGCCTACGGCAGTTACGAGATTTCCATGGACCCGGCGTTCAACATCGCCCGGCTCTCGCTGCTGGACCGCGGCGTCGTTTTTGTGGTTGCGCACATCCGCGGCGGCGGAGAGATGGGCCGTGCCTGGTACGACCAGGGCAAGAAGCTGAACAAGAAGAACACCTTCACCGACTTCGTGGCCGCGACTGATCACATGGCGGACTCGGGCTGGGTCGATCCGGCCCGGATAGCGGCCATGGGCGGATCCGCCGGCGGACTGCTGATGGGCGCCGTCGCGAACCTGGCTCCGGAAAAGTACCGGGCAATCGTCGCCCAGGTGCCGTTCGTGGACGCGCTGACCACCATCCTGGATCCCAACCTGCCGCTGTCCGCGCTGGAGTGGGAAGAGTGGGGCAACCCGATCACGGATCCCGAGGTGTACCGCTACATGAGCGAATACTCTCCGTATGAGAACGTTCGGGCCGTCGACTACCCGCGCATTGCCGCCGTCACCAGCTTCAACGACACCCGCGTGCTGTACGTGGAGCCGGCCAAGTGGGTGGCCAAGCTGCGCGAAACAACCACCGGTTCGGAGCCGATCGTCCTGAAGATCGAAATGGACGGCGGCCACGGCGGCGCCTCCGGCCGCTATGAGGCCTGGAAGGACCGGGCCTGGGACTACGCTTTTGTGCTCTCGGCACTGGACGCCCGGGACGGGCTACCGGGGCTCAGCCCCCCGCCCGCGGGGGCCCGGTCGCCCGGCCGGGAACACCTCCGGCGGACGGTTCGGGGCCATGCTGGCACCGAAGCTTCCGCCGTGTTCGGGTCTGTCCAACCCGGCGCTGGGGCACCGGCGCGGGGAACCTTAGTCGACGGCGCCGCCCGCCTCCGACGCGCCCGGCCGGGGACGCGGCAGCGGCCGGGGTTTGCTGGTGCGCGGTTTTTGCCTATGTTTTTCCGGCTCCCTTGCCGCGGGCTTCGATGCACGCTGCTGCCGGCGACCGGGGCGGAACAGGCCCAGAACCACAAAGACCAGCGTCAGTCCGATCACGCCGAGGACGATCAGGTCCAGGTTCTCCCGCACAAACGGAACCCGGTCCCCCAGGATGTAGCCCAGCAGCGTAATGCTCAGCGCCCAGACGGCACCGCCGATGGCGTTGTAGGCAATAAAGGTGGCGTAGTGCATCCGTCCGACTCCTGCTACCACCGGAGTGAACGTGCGGAGCACCGGGACAAAGCGGGCAAGCACCACCGCCTTGCCACCGTGACGGGCGAAGAACGCCTCGGCCCGGTGCACGTTCTCCTCGTGGAAAAACCTGGATTCAGGTCTGTTGAAGACCACAGGACCGGCCTTGCGTCCGATGAAATACCCCAGCTGGTCACCGACGAAGGCGCTAAGGGCTATAAGCAGGATCAGCACCCAGATGTTGATCTGAACGGCCCCGGTGGCAACCAGCAGGCCGGCTGTGAACAGCAGGGAATCGCCCGGGAGGAAAAAGCCGATGAGCAGCCCGGTCTCCACAAAGACGATTCCGCAGATGAGCAGCACAACCCAGGGGCCTATCGCGGGGTCGGCCAGGAAAACCTGAGGGTCCAGCCATTCCGGCAGAAGCGAGGACTTGGGCTGCAGCGCAGACGGCACTGCTGTGGCGGAGATCACCCCAACAGGTTAGACCATCAGGCTTTGCGCAGGCTGGGAGAGTCTGGTTGTTACGCGGCAGGAACGGGCCCCGGGCGTCACACAGCACTGTGAGCCCGCTCTAACTTGACAGTGATAACGCTCACAGGATTACCTAATGAACATTCGGTAAAGAAAAGAGAGGGTTCCCATGGCTGACTCCGGTGTCACTGCCCCGGTCCGCGAAGAGCGCCTGGCACATCCCATCCTTGAACATGACGCCACCTCCGAATGGCTTGGCATCTGCGTGCAGGACCTGGCAGAGGGATACGCCGTCATCACGATGGATCTGCGGCCCGAGATGCTCAACGGTTTTTCGATTGCCCACGGAGGCATGGTTTTCGCGTTCGCGGACACCGCTTTTGCCCTGGCCTGCAACCCCTCCGGTGCGGACTCACTGGCTAACATGGACACCATCACCGTGGCTTCCGGTGCCGACATCAACTTCATATCCTCAGCCCGTGCCGGCGATAAGCTGCGGGCAGAGGCCAGCCGCCGTGCAGCGGCAGGCCGCAGCGGCGTCTATGACATTGAAGTCACCGCCGAGTCCCCGGACGGTGCCACCCGAGTCATCGCTGAATTCAGGGGCCGCTCACGAACCATTCCCAACCCCGCCCGCCGGACCTAGAGGGTCCGCCGCATTCCGGCCGGATCCTGCCCTTTCGTTTTCCTTCCCAGCACTGCACAATCAAGCCCCACCCCTCTCCCCGAAGGTTCTAAGCAATGAAAACCGCCTCCGCCATCAAGGCCACCGCAGCCGATCCCGCCACCCTCGACGCCGAGGAGCTCATGAGCCGGGACCAGATCGAGGCCCTGCAGCTCACCCGCCTCAAGGAGACGGTCCGCTACGCCTACGACCGCGTCCCGCTTTACACAAAGAAGTTCGACGACGCCGGCGTCCACCCGGACGACCTCAAGGAACTCTCGGACCTGGCCAAGTTCCCGTACACCACCAAGGAAGACCTGCGCCAGAGCTACCCGTTTGGCATGTTCGCCGTGCCGATGGACCAGGTTTCCCGCATCCACGCCTCCTCCGGCACCACCGGCCGTCCCACCGTGGTTGGCTACACCAAGGGCGACCTTGACCGCTGGGGAACCCTGGTGGCCCGCTCGCTGCGTGCCTCCGGCGTGAAGTCCAGCTACAAGGTCCACAACGCCTACGGCTACGGCCTCTTCACCGGCGGCCTGGGCGCCCACTTCGGCGCCGAAAAGCTCGGCTGCACGGTCATTCCGATGTCCGGCGGCCAGACCGAACGCCAGATCCAGCTGATCCAGGACTTCGAGCCGGATACCATCCTGTGCACCCCGACCTACCTGCTGACCATTGCGGATGCCATGAAGCGTGCAGGCATCGACCCGCGTTCCACCTCGCTGAAGAACGCAGTCCTGGGCGCCGAGCCCTGGACCGAGGAAATGCGGCACGAGCTTGAGCAGATGATGGACATTGACGCCTGCGACATCTACGGCCTCTCCGAGGTCATGGGCCCGGGCGTCGCCGGGGAATGTGTGGAAACCAAGGACGGCGCCCACATCTGGGAGGACCACTTCCGCCCGGAGATCATCGACCCGTTTGATGACACCAAGGTCCTGGACGACGGCGAGCACGGCGAGCTGGTCTTCACGTCCCTGACCAAGGAAGCCCTGCCGATCATCCGCTACCGCACGCATGACCTCACCCGCCTGCTGCCCGGCACGGCGCGTCCGGGCATGCGCCGCATGGGCCGCATCACCGGCCGCAACGATGACATGATCATCCTGCGCGGCGTCAACCTCTTCCCCAGCCAGATTGAGGAAATCGCCCTGCGGATTCCGGCGCTGAGCCCGCACTTCCAGCTGGAAATCACCCGCCCGGACCGTATGGACGAGCTGGCCGTGAAGATCGAGCGCCGCTCCGAGGCTTCCGCCGATGAGTGCGCCACGGCCGCTGCTGAACTGAAGAACCAGATCAAGATCCACATCGGTTCCTCCTGCGCCATCCACGTGGTGGAGCCCGGCTCCCTGGCACGCTCCAGCGGCAAGCTGCGCCGCATCTACGACCTGCGCAAGCAGGAGAACAAGCCGGCCTAGAGGCCGTTATGGTCGTCCGGTTGGCCGGGGGCGTCCCGGCCAACCGAACGACCATGCGAAAATATCCAGATGCCTAGTCCTTCGAGCTCCTCGAGTTCCCCGTCCTCCGCGGCCGCAGCCGGCAACGGCTCCCGCCGCGGCCGCCCGGGGTACGACCAGCAGACCGTGCTGAACATCGCCGTCGACGTCTTTAACCGCCACGGCTACGAAGCGACTTCCATGGGCATCCTGGCGGAGAACCTGGGCATCACGAAGTCCGCCATCTACCACCACGTCCCGTCCAAGGGAGACCTGCTGCGCCTGGCCCTGGAGAACGCCCTGGGCGGACTCGAGGGTGTCCTGGACGACCCGAGGGCTTCCACCGGACCGGCCGACGCCCGCCTCGAATTTGTGCTCCGCGGGACCATCAATGTCCTGACCGAGCGCCTCCCCTTCGTCACGCTGCTGCTGCGGCTGCGCGGCAACACCGACATTGAGCGCGATGCACTCGAACGCCGCCGCCAGTTCGACCGGCGTGTTGCCCAGCTGGTGGACGCTGCCAGGTCGGAGGGCTCGCTGCGCAGCGACATTGATCCCCGCACCACTACCCGGCTGCTCTTCGGCACCATCAACTCGATCGTCGAGTGGTACAAGCCCGGCGGGTCCCTCAGCGGGGAAAAGCTTGCCGATGACATCATCTCCATGATGTTCGACGGCCTGCACGGCAAGCCCTGATCCCGTTCTTCGTTTCTGAACCTCCCCATACATCGAGAGGCCAGTTACGGCCCGTTTGGTGCTCCAAACAAGCCGTAACTGGCCTCTCGATGTGTGTGGGTGAAGGAGGCTAGGCGCGCTTCTTCTCCACTAGGGTCAGCACGTCGTAAGTCGCCACGACCTCGTCGTTCTGGTTGTGCAGGACGGCGTCCCAGGCAACCTCTCCGTACTCATCGGTCTCACGCGGGGTGATGCGCTTGGCCGTGAGCGTGACGCGGATTGAATCGCCCGCTGCCACCGGAGTGATGAAACGCAGGTTCTCGAGGCCGTAGTTAGCCAGCACCGGTCCCGGAGCGGGCTCCACGAACAGTCCGGCGCCCCAGGAGAGCAGCAGGTAGCCGTGCGCCACGATGCCCGGGAAGAACGGGTTCGCCTCGGC
>JBELZL010000071.1:0-8124 GCA_040274025.1 Arthrobacter sp.
GAGCACGGCGCACTGCCCGACGGCGCATGGCTGCTGCTGCGCACCGGCTGGGACAAGTTCATTGACGACGCCGACGCCTTCCTGAACTTCGACGACACCGGTTCCCACACCCCGGGAATCTCTGCGGCGTGCGCGAAGTGGCTGGCGGAAGAGACCCCGATCGCGGGCCTGGGCGTGGAAACCGTCGGGATCGACGCCGGCAACGCCGGTGCCTTCGATCCGCCGTTCCCGGCGCACTACTACCTGCTGGGCAACAACAAGTACGGCGTGACGCTGCTGCAGAACCTCGCGAAGCTCCCCGCCACGGGCGCCATGGTGGTTGTCTCCCCGCTGAAGATCGTCGGCGGCACGGCCAGTCCGGCCCGCGTCCTGGCGTTCGTGGAGCGCTAGTAGCCCTTTGCCGGGTCCACGAGGCCTTCGGGCGGATCGCCGTTGCGGAAACGGCGGACGTTCTCGCGGACCCGGTTGGCCAGGAGCGGTCGAATCATTGCCTCGGTTTCGGCGGTGTGCGGAGTGATCAGGGCGTGCGGCTCGGACCAGAGCGGGTGTCCGTCCGGCAACGGCTGCGGGTCGGTGACGTCCAGCGCCGCTCCGGCCAGGCGGCCCTCCGCGAGCGCTGCCGTCAGTGCCTCCGTATCTACCAGCGGACCGCGGGCAATGTTCACCAGCACAGCGTGCGGCGGCAGCTGCGCCAGGCGCCGTTCATCAATCAGGTGCCGGCTGGAAGCAGTCATCGCCGCGGCCAGGATAACGACGTCGGTGCCGCCCAGGGCGTCGTCGAGCCCTTCGTCCGTAACCGTCCGCTCCGCCCCCGGCACCGGTTCCTTCCGGCTGCGCACCACGGTGATGTGCGGGGTGAAGACGCTGACCAGGCGCAGAATTTCCCGGCCCACTCCCCCGGCACCCACTAGAACCACCCGTTTGCCGTGCAGTGACGTGCCCTGCGGCTGACCCCAGGTCTTGGCCCTGGCAAAGGCAGGCACGGCGCGGAGCATGGCCAGTGTCAGGGTCAGCCCGTACTCCCCCACCGGCTGGCTGTAGGCACCTTTGGCACTGCTCCAGCGGATCTGCGGATACTGGTGCATTAGCGGAACCCACTGATCCGCCCCGGCGAGATAGACCTGGATCCAGCGGATACCGGGGTGGTCCCGCAGCACCTCCTCCAGGTGTTCCAGGGGTTCCCCGGCCAGCACCACCAACCCGGAGGTCGTCTCCGACAACGGCGCAGTGACCCCGCCGGCGTCGCGCACGGCATCAGCCAGGTGGGTAGGCGGTTCGGGAAGGATGGTTATGACCGGTGCGGCATCATCAGGCATGGCATCAGCCCCTGCTCGTTGCGGTGTTGGCCTTCCAGCAGTCTAGGTCTGCGCCTTGCGCCGTGTCAGTGCCCCGGGGGCGCGGGGCGGCTGCTCAGAGGAATTCAACCCCCTGGGCCAGGGGCAGTTGGCCGGAGTAGTTGATGGTGTTGGTCGCCTGGCGCATATAGGCCTTCCAGGAATCCGAGCCGGATTCACGCCCGCCGCCGGTTTCCTTCTCTCCGCCGAAAGCCCCGCCGATCTCCGCACCGGAGGTCCCGATATTCACGTTGGCAATCCCGCAGTCAGAACCGGAAGCGGAGAGGAAGCGTTCGGCTTCCGCCTGGTCCGCTGTGAACACCGCCGAGGAGAGACCCTGCGGCACCGCGTTGTGGAGGGTGATTGCTTCGTCAAAGTCCGTGTAGGTCATGACGTAGAGGATTGGCGCAAACGTCTCGTCGTGCACCACCGCGCTCTGTAAAGGCATCCGGACAATGGCCGGCTGCACATAGTAGGCGTCCGGGTAGCTTTCCGCCAGCACACGTTCCCCTCCGGTGAGCACAGTGCCGCCCTCCTGCCGCGCCTGGGCGAGCGCACCCTGCATGGCCGTGTAGCTGGCCTCGTTAATGAGCGGCCCCACCAGGTTCTTCTCATCCAGCGGAAGACCGATGCTGAGGCTGCCATAGGCAGCAACCAGTTTCGCCGTCAGTTCCTCAACGACCGATTCATGCACAATCAGCCGCCGCATGGAGGTGCAGCGCTGTCCTGCGGTACCGACGGCGGCGAACACGATGCCCCGCAGCGCCAGGTCCAGGTCTGCACTGGGGGTGATGATCGCCCCGTTGTTCCCGCCCAGTTCCAGGATGGTCCGCCCAAACCGTTCAGCGACCTTCGGCGCAATCTCCCGGCCCATCCGCACGGAACCCGTGGCGGAAACCAGGGCAACGCGCTGGTCCTCGATGAGGCGCTGCGCTCCGGTCCGGTCTGTCACGATCAGCTGGTGGATGCCGGCGGGAGCGCCGCTTTCCGCTACGGCCCGGGCCAGCAGGGCGTTGGTGGCCAGGGCGGAGAGCACCGTGGTGCCCGATGGTTTCCAGACCACCGTGTCACCGGCGATCAGTGCCAGCGCAGTGTTCCAGGAGTACACGGCGACAGGGAAGTTAAAGGCAGAAATGACACCGACGACGCCCAGCGGGTGCCAGGTCTCCATCAGACGGTGGCCCGGCCGCTCGGATGGCATGGTCTTGCCGTAGAGCATGCGGGACTGGCCGACGGCGAAGTCGCAGATGTCGATCATCTCCTGCACTTCGCCCAGTGCCTCGGAGGTGATCTTGCCCGCCTCGGCCTGGACGATCACCGCCAGGTCCTCCTTGTGCACGGTAAGCAGTTCACCCCACCGCTTGACCACGTTTCCGCGCACCGGCGCCGGAACTTCGCGCCAGGTGAGGAACGCTTCGTGGGCTGCGGCGATGGCGACGTCGACTTCTTCCCCGGGCGTGCTCCGCAGGCTGACCAGGGTTTCACCGGTCAGCGGCGTGCGGGTGACGTGTTCCTCCCCGTAGGCGTCTTCGCCGACGCCGCAGGCAGCAAGCGCATCCTGGACACGGCGGGCCAGCTCGGTGGTCTGGGTGGTGGAAGTCATCCTGGGGTTCCTGTCTGTTAGTTCCCGGCGGCGGATGCCGCGGCGGTCGTGTCGGCGGGCAGGGCAATATCAAGCTTGAGTCCGTCCGCGAGCGCACGGATGGAGGCATCCTGCTGCCGCTGGTAAAGCTCGTAGGGATCGTGGACAGGCCGGCCGATAATGCCGGACATCCGTGCCAGGTCATAGCCCGCGGCCTGCGCGGCGTCGTTCCTGGAGCCCTCGTCCGTGAGGTTTGACTGGAAGATTCCGGCCGCCGAGCGGGGCAGGAAGTCCTCGTAGACGATCGGTGCGGGAACAGCGGCGCCGGCCTGAATCAGTTCCGGCAGGCTCAGCGGGCCCGGCGGGAGGCCGGCCGCCGCAGCCGGGTCCGCCGTATAGGTGAAGTACGCCAGCCCGCGGACTGCCAGTTCTTTTTCGGTCCGGGGCAGGTTCTCTTCCCAGACCGTCCGGGCAACGCTCTGCCGGTCCTGGTCCGGGTTCTCCTGCAGCCGGGCGTCCGTTTCGAGGACCATGCGGTCGTAGAGCTCACGCCCGGCGGGAGTCAGGGCGATGCCGCGTGCTTCAACCTCGCCGAACCGGACACGGAGCTCGCCCTTGCGTACTGTTCCGTTGGCATACCGGAACAGCCGTTCCTCGCCCAGGGCACGGAAGGAGGTCTGCCGCAGCAGCACATCCGGTCCGTCCCAGCGCGGCGGCCCCTGGATTTCATCGATCATGGCAATTCCCCGTGCCTCCATGCCCGCATACAGGGCGTCGATGTCCAGGACCCGGGGCGTGAGGTGGTTGATGTGGGTGCTTCGCACTCCCCCGATGTCCGAGGCGACGGCGGAGATTGCTTCCAGCCGCCGGTACCAGTCGTGGTCCACCGGTTCGGCGGAGAGCTCGAACGCTGCCGTCGCCAGCTCGAGGAGCCGGCCGGCAGCGGTGCCGTCGAGTCCCCCGCCGGCCGCAGCTTGGTCTGCCAGCTCCAGGAGTTCCGGGCCGAAAAGCTCACGCCCGTCGAAGAAAGCCGCGAGTTCGTGCTGCAGCGGTTCGTCAAAGAACCGGGTGTCCTCCACCGCGAGCATCGAGGTAAAGACGCGGAACGGGTTGCGGGCCAGTTCGTCCGGCGTAACCGGGCGGAACGCCGTCGAGACCACCGGAACTGCTGCCTTGGCGGCATCACGCAGGTCATAGAAACCCACTGGGTACATGCCAAAAGACGCAAAGATCCGGGCCACCTGGGCCAGTTCGCGTTCGGAGCCAACCCGGATGGCTCCGTGGCGTTCCGCGGTGACCCGGTCGATGCTGCCCAGCCGCTCCGCTTCGGCTCCGTACCGGCGCAGGTGGGCCTGGTTCACCTCAGTGGAAACCTCCACCAGGGTGTTATAAGCCGGCACCTCGGTGCCGTACATGGCTGAGAGCCTGCGGGCGAACTCGGCCCTGAGCTGCCAGAGCTCTTGAAAACCCATTCTGGTCCTTCCCTGAAGCTGTGCGTGCCGGTGGTCTGCCTTGGCGCGGTCAAATGACGGAGTCAGATAATGTGGACCTCCCGCACCAGGGACTCGTGCTCGCTGCGGAACCGGGTGGCGGAGAACGTGGAGGGGTCCATAAAGGATTCCTTCCCCAGGTACAGGTCCCGGATGAGTTCTCCCACGGCAGGTGCCTGCAGGAAACCGTGGCCGGAGAACCCGGTGGCATAGAAAAATCCCGGCAGCTCCGCGGAAGCACCGATCAGTGCGTTGTGGTCCGGGGTGTTTTCGTACAGGCCCGCCCAGCCGTATTCAAGGTCCGGCTCGGCCAGGGAAGGGGCGCACTTGCGTGCTGCCGCGTTGAACTCCGCCAGCCATTCAAAACTGAAATCGCGGTTGAACCCCGGCTCTTCCTGGTTTGAAATCCCCAGCAGCAGCGCTTCCGCGCAGTTATGGAAATACATGGTGGTGGACAGGTCCAGGGTGAACGGAACGTCGGGATGCGTCCCGGTCTTTTTCGTTATGCCAATTTGCCGGCGGACAGGCGTTACCGGCAGCTCCACGCCCGCCAGCTGGCCAACCCGGCGGGACCATGCTCCGGCGGCGCAGATGACGGCGTCGGTCCGGATCGTGCCGCGGTTCGTCGTCACGGAGCCGATTCCCCCGGCACCGCGCTCTATTGCCATGACCTCGGTACCGGTCAGGAACACAGCCCCGGCAGCCTTGGCTGCTTCCGTGTAGGCGGCGACCGCCCGGGCAGGTTCGGCGTAGCCGTCCTGTGGAGAGTAGGAAGCGCCCAGCAGCGCACCAGGATCCAGAAGGGGGTTCAGGCGGGCGGCCTCGGTTGGGGAAATCATCCGGCTGTTGGCACCGAATGAATTCTGGACCGCCACGCTTGCCTCGCAGTCCAGCACTTCGGCCTCGATGCGGCAGAGGAACAGGTAGCCAACCTCGCGTAATCCAATGTCCGCGCCGAAGTGCTCGCCAAAGCGTTTGTAGGCATCCAGGCTTCGTTTGCCCAGGGCCACGTTTGCCGGGTCTGAAAAGGTCGCGCGGACTCCTCCCAGGGGCTTGGCTGAAGAACCGCTGCCCAGCTCAGCCCGTTCCGCCACCACCACGCCGCGGACACCGGCTGCTGCCAGATGGAAGGCGATGCTGGCACCCATGATGCCGCCGCCAATAATGACGACGCCGGCGCCGTTCGGCTGCGGTGCCTCGCAGGCAACGGATACCACTTGGTTCGCCATCGTGGGCCCTTCGCTCGCAGCGGAAACGGAAATGCCGTTGCAGCGATCCAACAGCACCGGAAGAAAAGTGGAAACCCGCAAACCAATGCATCACGCACATTCACGGTTGTGGGTTATATATAACACTTCACTTCGCGCCGAGGAAAGGTTTAGGGCTGAGAAGATTTAGTGCGGGGAAGAAATTATCAGGGACAGGCGTAAGCCAGATGCTCGACCATCAGTGACTGCGCAGCGCCGGCATCCCCTGCGATCAGCGCCTCCACAATCGGGACATGTTCCTGCGCGCTTTGAGCCAGCATCCCCCGTTCGGCCAGGCGGTAGGATCCGCGCACCCTGCTTTGGTCCCGAAGGTTCTCAACGATGCGGCACAAGCGCCGGTTGCCGAGCAGCGCAACAATGCGCATGTGCAGGGCCTGGTCAGCGTCCAGATAGTTCCGCAGGTTCCCGGAATCCGCGGCCGCGAGCACCTGCTCCAGCAGCCGGCGGAGAACAGGTTCGTCATCCGCGGCGAGTCCTTGCCGGGCCACCTCCACCACCGCAGGCACTTCCACCATCAGCCGCAGGTTGTAGACCTCCCGGCGGTCCGCGTCCGTCATTTCGACGACGCGGAAGCCGCGGTTGCGCACCACTTCCAGCAGCCCCTTGCCCGCAAGCTCCATCATCGCTTCGCGGACGGGACTGTTGGAGACACCAAGCTGTGCCGCCAGGGAATTGGCAGAGTAGATTCTACCCGGCACCATATCCCCGGCCAGCAGTGCTGACCGGACAACCTCCACCGCTTCGTCCTTCAAGGAACCCCGTTGCAGGGTTCGCAGGCCTGACACGGGCGCAGCTTCGTTTTCGGGCATGGGTGGTCCTAGCTTTGGCAGCAAGGCCGCTGAATTGGGCCGTGCTGTTATGGGTTATGGATCACATTCAACCCTACCGGGCAGCTAGCCGCGGGGCTGGATCTGCGCCAGCAGCTGCTCGAACGGCAGGGATCCACCCGCATCGCGCCGCGGCCGGGAAGCCGGTGTGTCGCCCAGCAGAGCCACCAGGTCAGCAGCAGCACGCTGCACCCGGTCATCCAGGGCGGAGATGCTGCCGCTGCCTGCCCCCCAGTCATCCGGAGCAGCATAGACAGCCGTGGGCGCAACCCGTGCCCGAAGGTAAGCAAAGAGCGGACGAAGGGCGAAGTCCAGCACCATTGAATGCCGGGCGCTTCCGCCCGTTGCTCCGATCAGGACCGGCTTGGCGTCCAGCGCGTCCTTATCCATAACGTCGAAGAAGGACTTGAAGAGTCCGCTCATGGAGGCACTGAAGACGGGGGAGACTGCGATCAGGGCATCGGCGTCGGCCACTTCATTGAGCAGCGCTTCCAGCTTGGGGGCCGCATAACCGGACACCATCGCGTTGGCGATGTCCACTGCATACTCGCGGAGTTCGTAGATGCTGAGCACAGCATGGTGCCCCAGCTCCTCGAGCCGGACCTGGGCAGCAGTACCCAGCTGATCAGCCAGCATCCGGCTTGATGAGGGGACACCCAGCCCGGCAGTTACGGCAACAATCCTGCGTTCGGCCACAACGGCCACCTTTCCTCGCATCCAATAAATGCATGTTATTGCATCTACTTTGCGAACGGGGTGCCGTCCGTAATAATTCCCGCCCCTGCCTAGGATGAACGCATGAGCACGAACCCGTTTGCCACTCCCGTAGTCCTCGAGGGCAGCACCGTCCGGTTGGAACCGCTGTCCCCCGTGCACGTTCCGGAACTGGCCGATGCCGTGAAGGACGGGGAGCTCTGGAACCTCTGGTACACCCGGATCCCCACGCCGGAGGGCATGGCAGCGGAGGTTCAGGCGCGGCTGGAGCAGCAGGCGGCCGGCACCATGGCCCCCTGCGCGATCCGGCGCCTGGATACCGGGGCACTGTGCGGCATGACCACGTACATGAACATCAAGGCCGAGCACCGCCGGGTAGAGATTGGCTCCACCTGGCTGGCTGCGAGCGCACAGCGGACGCTGATCAACGCCGAAGCAAAGTACCTGCTGCTCTCCCGCGCCTTCGATGAACTGGAGTGCATCGCTGTCGAATTCCGCACCCACTGGCACAATCATGCATCCCGGGCCGCGATCGCCCGCCTCGGCGCCAAGCAGGACGGTGTGCTGCGCTCGAACGAACTCTGGCTGGACGGGTCCCGCCGCGACGTGGTCGTGTTCTCCATTCTGGACAGCGAATGGTCCTCGGTACGGCTGGGGCTGAAACACCGCCTCGCGCCCGGCTAACCCAGCGCCGCCGCATACACCATCTGGCTGTCAGCACTGCTTAGTCCTTCCGGCGCAGGCCTTCCGGAAAACCCGGGTGCGAATTTCCGCCTTATTGGGGAGGTCAGGGACGAATTCTCTGGCTAGGCTGGTTTCGTCATGCGCCGGTGGATTCTGCAGCCGCCGGCTCTCAACCGCATTGCAGACACCTATGAGGGGAATTATGTCCGAGCAGCAGCCTCCGGC
>JBELZL010000072.1:0-8044 GCA_040274025.1 Arthrobacter sp.
GCAAGAACCTTGGCGCCGCCGGGGACGCCGGAGCGGTCCTGACCGAAGACGATGCCGTAGCCGGCCGGGTGCGGCTGCTCGCGGATCACGGCAGCCGGATCAAGTACCGGCACGAGGTGGCGGGCATGAACTCCCGGCTGGACGCAGTGCAGGCCGTGGTGCTCAGCGCCAAACTCGAGCGGCTCGCCGCCTGGAACCAGCGGCGCCGGGACGCGGCTGCGGCCTACGGCGAACTGCTCGCCGGGATTCCCGGGCTGGTGCTGCCCTCCAGTGCGGAGGGCAACACGGACGTGTGGCACATCTATGCAGTGCGGGTGCCGGCCGGGGAACGGGAGCGGATCCTGCAGGTACTTGCGGACGCGGGCATCGGTACCGGAATCCATTACCCCGTGCCGGTGCACCTGACCGGGGCGTATGCCCATCTGGGCTACGGCCCGGGGGATTTCCCGGTCAGTGAGGACGCCGCTGCCCGCCTGCTCTCACTGCCGCTGCATCCGCACCTGAGCCGGGCGCAGCAGGAATACGTCGCGGAAACACTCGGCCAGGCGCTGCGGTGACAGCCCCGTCAGAGTCCGCCGGTTTGGCGGGCATCGGCGCGCGTGCCGCCCGGGGCGCCCTCTGGAGCGGTGCGAACGCACTGATGATGAAACTGGCCGGGATCGCGGTGATGGTGGCGGTGGTGCGGCTGGTGACACCGCACGAATTCGGGGTGTTCGCCGCTGCGCTGGTGGTCCACGCGGTTGTTTCAAGTTTCGGCGAACTGGGGCTGTCCTCCTGCGTTGCCCGCCGGGACCTTGATCCCGAACGGGTGGCGTCCACGGTGGCCCTGCTCGCCATCCTGAGTTCCTTCGCCCTGGCCGCGGGCATGGCCCTGGCCGCGGATCCGCTTGCCGGGCTGCTGGGCGCCCCGGAGGCCGCCGGTCCCATCCGGGTGCTGGCCATCGCCGTCGTCCTGGGCGGGGTGTTCACGGTTCCCGGGGCGCTGCTGGTCCGCGAGTTCAGGCAGGGCAAGGTGTTCCTGGCCTCGGCTGTGGCGTTTGTGCCGGCGAACCTCGTGCTGGTGCTGCTGGCCCTGAACGGTGACGGGGCCATGGCCTTCGCCTGGTCCCGCGTAGCCAGCCAGTTCATTAGCGGCGTGGTGATGGCACTGAGCGTGGACAGGACCTACTGGCCGAGGCTGCGCCGGGCGGAAGTGGGGCCGGTGCTGCGCTTCGGGCTGCCGCTGGCCGGTGCCAACCTGCTGGGCTACAGCCTGCTCAACGCCGATTACGCGATCATCGGTGCCTTCCTGGGGCCGGTGGAGCTGGGTATCTACACCCTGGCCTTCACCGTGGCCTCCTGGTCCACTTCCGTGATGAGCTCCACGATCAATTCCGTGGCCATGCCGGCGTTTTCCGCGATGGGTGCAGGGTCCGCGGAACTGCGCGGCTTCCTGTCCCGGACCGCCCGGCTGGTAGCCCTGATCGCCTTTCCCATTACCGCCCTGACCGTCGCGCTCGCCGCGGAACTGGTGGCCGTGCTGTACGGCGGAACCTGGGCCCCGGCCGCTCCGGTCCTGCGGATCCTGGCACTGTACGGCGGCGTCTTTGCCCTGTCGCTGCTGCTTTCAAACCTGCTGGTAGGGCAGGGACGTGCCGGGGCTGTCTTCGGGGTACAGGCGGTGTGGCTGGTCCTGCTGATCCCGTCGGTGGGCCTGAGCCTGGGACCGTTCGGGCTGCCCGGTGCCGCGTGGGTGCACGTTGCGGTGATCACCGCAGTCATTATGCCGCTGTACCTCCGGGCGGTCAGGGGCACCGTTTCCGGCCCCGGCCGGCTCCTGGTCCGGGCATCCGCCGCTCCGGCGCTGGCAGCTGCCGCAGCCGCCGCACTGGCCCTGGCTGCGGCGTCCCTTGCCGGTGGGGACCTGGGCCGGCTGCTGCTGGGTGGATTCACCGGCTGCGCCGCCTACCTTGCCCTCACTGCGCCGATGCTCCGCCGCGTCCTTCCGCCCTCGGTGCGGGGACGGGCCGGAAGCCTGCTGGCCGCCTATGACCGACTGGAACGCCCGCTGCTGGTACGGCTGCGGCCCACCAAGGAGAGCACCGTATGATCCCTGCGAGCCAGAGCAAACCCAGGCTGCTGTTCTTCCGCTGGGCCAAACCCGGGCTGCCCGGCTTCCTCAACCGGCACCTGGATGAACACGTTCAGACGCTGCAGCACTTCTTCGAGGTGCGGGTCATCGACCGGGACTGCGACTACGCTGCCGAATGCGACGGATTCAACCCCGACCTCTGCGTCTTCGAATCCGGCGTTTACGCCGGGGAACGCAGCATCCGGAACACGGCAAGCCGCCCGGACATCCCAAAGCTGGGGTTCCTGCATTCCGATCCCTACGACCTGGCCCGTGCCGTCTTCCTCTCGGATATGGACCGGTGGGGTGTGGACCAGTTCTTCACCACGTCAGTGGCCATGGCCGAGTACACGCCGGAAATCGCGGACCGCCTGTTCGTCTGGCCGAATTCCGTGGACCCGGCTGTCTTCCATCCCTATCCGGTGGAGAAGAACATTCCCGTCCTGTTCACCGGCAGCCAGGAACGCCACTATCCCTGGCGCAACGCCGTCGGCCGGGTCCTCTCGCGCAGCTTCGCGACCATGACCATGCCGCATTACGGCTGGGGCAAGGCCGGCGGCCGCACCGTCTTCGGGGAAGACTATGCCCGGCTGCTCAGCGCCAGTGTGTTCGTGCCGGCGTGCGGCAGCATGTCCCGGGACCTGGTGCGCAAGCACCTGGAGATCCCGGCAGCCGGGGCGTGCCTGGTCGCGGAGGATACCCCCGCGCTCGCCGCCTTCGGTTTCGTGGACATGCAGAACTGCGTGCTCGGTGAAGCGGAAGAGATCGCTGAGAAGCTCGATGCCCTGCTGGCCGATCCGGGCCGGCTGGAGCGCATTGTTGCTGCCGGGCACCGGCTGGTGCACGAATCCCACGTGCAGTCCCGCCGCAGCCAGGTGCTCGAATGGATGCAGCTTCAGGCAGTGCAGCGCCCCGGGGAACGGATAGTGCAGGCGGGGCCCGCCGGAAGCCTGTTCCTGGCTCCGGAGGGGAACACTCCGGCTGTCTTCCGGACCGGGGGACGCGACCGTGCGTTCCTCGAGGCCGGATGGGAACTGCTCCGGGAAGAGGACACGGAGGGAGCCCGGCGGGAGTTCCTCAAGTGCCTGAACTTCTACTTCATTCCCGAAGCGGTAGTCGGCGCCGCGTGGACCGACCTGGCTGCCGGCAACGCGGAGGCGGCCCGGGACTGGACCACGCAGGCCCTGGTGGACACCTTCACGGACCGTTCCGCCCCGGACCCGGACCCCGTGCTCTGGGCGGCCCACCTGCGGGCACTGCTGTGTTCCGGGGAGGAAGAGCAGGCGGTCGCCGGAGCGCTGCGCTTCAACGCGCTCCGCCACCCGGAACTGGACCGTATACGGCGGCGTCTGGGAGTTCCGGCTGCCGCCGGCGGAGCCGCCCGTGCATCGGTCTGCCCCGTGCCGGACCGTGGGGACTGGGAAGCGGAGCTCCGGGCCCACCTGAGTGCCTGCGGCCAGGCAGCCGGTGGACTGCGCTTCGCGGAGCACACTGTGCGCCGGGCCCGGCAGCGGATGCTGCGCCGCCTGCGCTGGCGGCTCCGCACGGGTGCCGTACGCCGGCTGCGGATAGGACTCTCTCCGCTGAAACAGCGGCTGGTCACTGACGAGTTCTCCCGAACGCTCACCGACGTCCTGCGCCGGGAAGGACTTGAATCAGCCGTCCTCTTCGGCGAACCGGCAGGGAGCCGGCTGGAGCGGGCGCTGGAGCGGGGGCTCGCGCTGAACCCGTCGCTGCCCCCGCTTACTATTCATCCGCGGGCCGCTTCGGGCCAGGCGGCCCGCACCCTAAACGCGCGGCGCACGGCTGCCTTCGTGGCGGACGCCTCCGCTGCGGAAGAGAGCGTTGACTTCCTCTCCGGCTGTGCCCTGGTGGTCCTGGCGGACACCGTCTCGCCCGCCGGGTACCGGCTGCTGGCCGGTCTGACCACCGGCAGCCGCCTGGTGCTCCTGGCACATGATCCGGTGCGCGGCACTGCGCTGCTGGGCAGCACCGGAAGAATGCCCGGCGGCCGCCCGCTTTCCCGTACGGAAGGGAGCCTGCCGTGAACAAGGGAACGGTTCTCTGGCTTGCAGGCACCCGCTGGGACAACCTGGCCGGTACCGAGAAACGTCTTGCCGGAGCGCTCGCGGATTACCGGGAAGTCCTCTGGGTTGATCCGCCGGCACCGGTCTTTGGCGGCACTGCCCGGGGACTGCGGCCCGTAGCCGTGCCGGTTGCCCCGCAGCTGACCCGGCTGGTTGTTCCCGTGCTGCCCGGAGCCTGGCGGCCGGTGCTGGGCACCGTGGCCGGCTGGCTGCTGACCCGGGCCGTGCGCAGCGCCGCCGCGGCAGGAAGGCCGCCCGGCGCCGTCGTCGCAGCCGGGCCGCTAACGCGTTTCCCGCGCCTGGAAACCGGGGTGAAAGTGTTTTTCGTGACCGATGACTGGCTGTCCGGAGCCAACATGATGGGCCTGCCCGCGGCGCGGATACGGCGCTGCATGCTGCGGAACCTGGCCGAGGCTGACGTAGTGGCAGCAGTGACTGAAGACCTGGCTGAGCGGCTGCGCCGGCTGCGGCCGGGCACAGTGGTCCAGCATCTTCCCAACGGCTGTGTGCCGCTGCCCGCCGCCGCGGCACCGGCTCCGGAATCCGGGACGGAACCCCGGGGCGCCGTGCTGCTGGGACAGCTGAACGAACGGCTGGATTTTGGCATCCTGAACGCCGTCGCCGCGGCCGGGATTGAGCTGGCGCTGGTCGGTCCGCGCACGGAGCGGGACCCGGAGATACGGGCGAAGCTGGATGCCCTGCTCAAGCACGGCAGTGTCACGTGGGAGGGCGAACTGGCGGCGGAAGACGTTCCCGGCCGGCTCGGCCGCGCCGCGGCAGGCATCACGCCCTACGCGGATACTGATTTCAACCGGTCCAGCTTCCCGCTGAAGACGCTGGATTACCTCTCCGCCGGACTGCCTGTTGTTTCCACCGATTTGCCTTCCGCCCGCTGGCTTGGCGCCGGCCACGTGGTCAGGGAAAGCACCCCGGCGGCGTTCACAGCTGCCTTGCAGCAGGTTCTGGCCGAAACACCTGATCCAGTCCGGGCGCAGGAACGGCAGCAGCTGGCCCGGCAGCATTCCTGGGACGCCCGGGCGCGGACGCTGCTCGACGCCGTCGACGCCGCTGCTCCGGACTGGACGGGCGACCACTTCCTGATCACCCGGTTCAACCTGCCCACGCCCGGGCCGGAATCCCTGGTGCGGGCCCGCGAGGGCTGGCTGCGGGAGCGGGCCGGGCTGTTCGAGCGTTACTGCCTGCCCTCCGTGGCGGCGCAGTCCGGCTCCCGGTTCCAGTGGCTGATCTACTTTGATCCCCAAAGCCCGGCCTGGCTGCACGAACGGATCCGCGAATGGTCCGCGGAAGGACTCTTCACACCGGTCTTCCGCACTTCAGTGGAGAAGGGTGACCTCCTGGCGGATCTCCGCAGCCTGGTCCCGGAACCTGCCGGAATGCTGCTGACCACCAACCTGGACAACGACGACGGCGTTGCCGCCGACTTTGTCCAGCGGCTGCAGCAGGCAGCGGCCAGGACCCGCGGCCGGACGGCGCTGTACCTGCCGCGCGGGCTGATCCTGTCCGGTACCGGGCTCTTCGCCCGCCGGGACCGGACCAACGCCTTCTGCAGCGTGGCCGAACCATGGCATGACGCTGTGACCTGCTGGGCCGACTGGCACACCCTGCTGGGACGCAGCATGCCGGTGCGGGAAATCCCCGGTCCGCCGGGCTGGCTCCAGGTTATCCACGGAGGAAACGTCAGCAACCGGGTGCGCGGACTCCGGGTTTCTCCGGAAAACCACCGGCAGCGTTTCCCCGGCCTGCTCGGCGGAGCGCAGCCGCCCAGCCCGGTCGAACGTGCCCGGGAACTGCTGCTGGACACGCCGCGGCGTGCGCTGGGCTCCGGGGCGCGGACGGCGGCGAAGACGGTGCTGCTGCGGGTGGCAGGCAAAGACGGACTGGACCGGGTCAAGGAACGCATTGGCGCCCTGCGCGGCGCCGCAACTAGGGGGCAACCGTGACCACGCCGCAAAGCCTGAAGGTGATTCTCCGCCGCTGGTACCTGGTCCTGGCCGGGATCCTGTTCACTGCGGTGCTGTGCTGGGGCGCCAGCCAGGTTGTGCCGCCGTCCTACGACGCGCAGGGCAGTATGGTGCTGATGCCCCCGTCGGCGACAGTTGGTGATGAGGGGAACCCGTACCTGCAGCTGGGCGGGATGAGCGAGGCACTGGACGTGCTGGTTCGGCAGGCCAGCGCCCCAGCGGTGCGGGACCGGGTGCTGGAAGCCTACCCGTCGGCGACGTACACGATTGAACCGGACCGGAGCACCAGCGGTTCGATCGTGGTGGTCCAGGCAACTGCCGAAACCGAGGCAGAGTCCCTGACCGTCCTGGGCCAGGCCATGGAAACGCTCCCCGCCGTGCTGACCCGCATGCAGGACGAACTCGCGGTTATCCCAGTGCAGCGGATCGACATCATGCCCGTGGTGGTGGATGCGGAGGCAGCACGAAACTCGAAGCAGACGCTGCAGATGCTGGCCGTGACCGTTGTGGTGGGCCTCTCCGGGACGCTGATGTTTACCGCTCTGGCCGATGGACTGCTGCTCGCCCGGGCAGGCCGGCCCGAAACCCCCGCCGCGGACACCCGGCACCGCCGCCGCGCCGGTACGGACGGTCCCGTTCCGCAGATACCGGCCCGCGCGGACAGCCGCCGCGCCTCCGGCTCCGCAGCCGCAACGCGCGAGCAGCCGGCCAGCCGCGCCGATGAAAGAAAAGCCGCGACGGCAGCGGGGAAGCGGGCACCGGATCCGCTGCTCGGGGAAGACGCCAGGGCGCGGTGACTCCCGCCCAGCTCCTGCGTGTGCTGCGGCGCCGCTGGTACGTGCTGCTGGCAGGGATCTGCTGCACGGGAATCGCGTTCGTGGTCCTGAGCCAGTCCGCACCGGTTTATGCCGCGCAGTCGGACCTGGTGTTCCTGGAACCCGGCATCCCCGGGCAGAGCCGCACCCTCACCGGCACCGAGCCGCAGACCCTGATTGATTTCACCGCCATCGTGGAGCGCCAGTACCTGGCCGGAACGAAGTCCGCCAAACTCGCCTCACCCACTGCATCCCTCTTCGGAACCGGCATCCGTGAGGGCACCTCGGTTGGCATGCTGGATACCGGCGGGCAGTGGCTCTCCTCCTTCAGCCGCCCAGTACTTTCGGTGCAGGCAGCCGCACCTACCCCGGAAAAGGTTGCCGCGGAAATCGACAGGGTCCACGCCGAGGTGCAGGATGCCAGCGATGCGCTGCAGCGCGAAGCCGGTGCCCGGCCGGATGCCTTCATCACCGTGGAGCGCGCGCCGGAGGAGCTGATCATCACGTCCTTCGGCAAGACACGGATGGGCGAAGCGAAAGCCCTGCTCGTGCTGGGCGTTGCCGGTCTGGGCCTGTCCTGCGCGGCGGCGGCAGCAGCCGATGCGTTCGCCGGACGCCGTGTCCGAAGCGGCGGCCGGCACCGGAAAACGGCCACGGAACAGGTGCCGGAGCCGGCTGGGAGCGCAGCGTGAGCGCGCCCGGAACCACGCCGTTCCGGACGGGCTGGTTCCGGACAGGCGGGTCCCGGACTGAGGCGTCTCGCCCTGAGGCGTCTCGCCGCGGCGGGGAGCCTGCGGCAGCCCCGGTGACGGGCGACGTCGTTTCCTTCCTGACCGTGTACCTCATCCTCACGCTGGCGGTGCCGTCCTATCTGACCATCACGGCGCTGGGGTCCATGGGCAGGCTGTCCACGCTGTGGGCGCTGCTGGGACTTTTCTGGTGGTTCTTTGAACGGCTGCGCCGCACCACCACGCTGAATGCCGGCTCCAGGGCTGTGCGGTGGATCCTGCTGCTGTTCCTGGCTGCCGTCCTGCTCAGCTACGCGGTCTC
>JBELZL010000073.1:0-7832 GCA_040274025.1 Arthrobacter sp.
ACATTATTCCTCCACGGTGAACGGCGCGGCCGTCGTTCGTCTTCCTATTGATCGGTACCTGTTGAGCTTATGACACAGCCGCGGCGATCGCATCGCCGATTTCCGCCGTGGTGCGCGTGTTTCCTGCCCTGGCCGCGACGTCGGCCTCTACTGCACGCTCGACGCGGGCGGCTTCTTCACTGAAGCCTAGGTGCGCCAGGAGCAGGGCTGCGGAAAGGATCGCTGCGGTGGGATCGGCCTTCTGCTGGCCCGCAATATCCGGGGCGGATCCGTGCACCGGTTCGAACATGGACGGGAAAGTTCCTTCCATGTTGATGTTGCCGGAGGCTGCCAGACCGATTCCGCCGGTGACCGCCGCCGCGAGGTCGGTGATGATGTCCCCGAACAGGTTGTCGGTCACGATCACGTCGAAGCGGGAGGGATCGGTGGTGAGGAAGATCGTGGCGGCGTCGACATGCAGGTAGTCCACGGTGACGTCGGGGAAGTCAGCAGCCACAGTCTCGACCGTGCGCTTCCAGAGGCTGCCCGCGTAGACCAGCACGTTGTGCTTGTGTACCAGGGTCAGCTTCTTGCGCGGCCGTTCGCTGGCGCGGCGGAACGCATCGCGCACCACGCGCTCGACGCCGTGGGCAGTATTGAGCGAAACCTCCGTGGCGATTTCATGCGGGGTGCCGGTGCGCAGCGAACCGCCGTTGCCGACGTACGGGCCTTCGGTTCCTTCCCGTACCACGATGAAATCGATGTCGCCGGGATTGGCCAGCGGGCTGGCGACACCCGGGTAGAGCTTGGACGGGCGCAGGTTGACGAAGTGGTCCAGGCTGAAGCGCAGCTTCAGCAGCATTTCACGCTCGATCAGTCCCGACGGCATCTTTGTGTCGCCGGGGGCGGCGCCGACGGCACCAAACAGAATCGCGTCATGCTGTTTGAGTGCTTCGAGCGTCTCGTCCGGGAGCGTCTCACCGGTGCGGAGCCAGTGCTCGGCACCGAGCTGGTACTCCGTGAGGTCGAACTTCGCCGTACCCGACGCGGTTACCGCCTTAAGCACCTTGACGGCCTCCGCCGTGACCTCGGGACCGATTCCGTCTCCGGGGATGACGGCCAGGGAAATAACCTTTGACGCTTCTTCGCTCATGCTCCAATTCTAGGAACTGTGTCCAGATGGCGGGCAACGTGTTTCACATATTGAGACAGCCAATGGCTGTGCGGTTCGGGCGGAAGATCGCTGCTGCCGGCAGGGCGCTGCCCTCCGGCGCCATGATGCTGCCTGCCGCCGGGTTCCGCGCTCCGGGTTCCGCGCTCCGGGTTCCGGCTCCGGGCAGCACACACCCGGGAAGCTCAGACCAGGGCATGACGCGCGGGTGCAGGAACCGCCCTAAAGTTGTTGTCCATGCTGCTGCACCAACGCCTCTATGCCTGGACCCAGGCCAACCCGTTCAAGGTTGACCTTGCCGGCGCCCTGCTGGCAACGCTGCTCCTCGCGGTTCCGTTCCTGTTTATGGGCCCCAGCGCCTTCGTGGAGTTCTTCCTCTCCCTCGCCATCTG
The DNA here is from genome assembly GCA_040274025.1 of Arthrobacter sp. Lineage (GTDB taxonomy): Bacteria > Actinomycetota > Actinomycetes > Actinomycetales > Micrococcaceae > Arthrobacter_B. The sequence goes on from JBELZL010000073.1 coordinate 1,543, forward strand.
CCTGCCGCTGGCATGGCGCCGCACCCGGCCGGTTCCGGCAGCTGCGGTAATGGCGGCGGCCTGCCTGATCCAGCTCCCCGCGGTTCCGGTGTCGGGGCTGCCGGCGGATATCTTCGTGCTGGTCATGGTGCATGCCCTGGCTGCCTATGCTCCACGCTGGGCGAGCCTGGGCGGGCTGGCGCTCGCGCTGACCGGCGGAATCCTGGCGATCTTCAAGTATGTGGCTCTTCCTTCCCTCCAGGGCTTTGATTTCGCTCCGCCGAGGGGGGTAATTGGCTTCTGGTTTATCGCCCTCGTTGCCGTCGAGGCCGTGGTCCTTGTCTGCTGGACCTTCGGTGACCTGGCCCGAACCCGCCGCCTGGCCATGGAGTCGCTGCGCGACCGGGCCCGCCGCCTCGAAGTCGAGCGGCAGCAGGAACGGGATCTGGCAGCGGCAGACGAGCGCACCCATATTGCCCGCGAAATGCACGACATCGTGGCGCACTCGCTTTCGGTGATCATTACCCAGGCCGACGGCGCCCGGTATGCGAGCGCCCAGGACCCGCAGATCGCCACGGCGACCCTGGGTACCATTGCCGAAACGGGACGCAGTTCGCTCCGGGAAATGCGCCGCCTGCTGGGCGTCCTGCGGGGGGATGAGCAGTCCTCCACCCGGCCGCTCCCCTCCCTGGCTGACATCAGCGACCTGGTTGACGGCGTCAAACGCGCCGGGTTGAACGTACAGGTATCCACGGTGGGCACCATGCGGCGGGCGCTGCCTGCCGGCGCTGAGCTCACTGCCTACCGGGTGGTGCAGGAAGCGCTGACCAACGTGCTCAAACACGCCGGTCCGCAGGCACAGGCACGGGTGGACCTGGCCTGGATTCCGCGCGGGCTGAGCGTGACCGTGCGGGACGACGGACGGGGTGCCGGGGCCGACCAGTCCCAGACGCCCGGCGGGGCTTCCCCGGAAACCAAGAACCGGCAGGGTCCCGGCGCCGGGCAGGGCATCAATGGAATGCGGGAACGCGTTGCCCTCTACGATGGAACGTTGGAAGCCGCGCCGGCTCCCGGCGGAGGATTCCGCGTCGCCGCATTCATCCCCTACACGGAGGCCTAAAGCATGACCACCTTCTCCCCCGGCTCCACCGGGGAGACAGATTCGGCTGCGCCTATCCGGGTGGCGCTGGTTGATGACCAGCAGCTGGTCCGCGGCGGGTTCAAGATGCTGATCAATTCCCAGCCGGACCTCACGGTGGTGGCGGAAGCCGGCAACGGAGCCGACGCCGTTCGCGAACTCTCGCGGGTGCCCGCCGATGTGGTGCTGATGGACGTTCGTATGCCGGGCATGGACGGGATCGAAGCGACTGCCAGGATCCTGGAGCACGCCGCCGGTTCCGGCTCCGGGGAAGCCGAAGTCAAGGTGGTGGTCCTGACCACCTTCGACCTCGACGAATACGCGCTGTCCGCCATCCGGGCCGGTGCGAGCGGCTTCCTGCTCAAGGACGCCCCGCCCGAGGAACTGCTCGAGGCGATCCGCACCGTGTACCGCGGCGATGCGGTGATCGCGCCGTCGACCACCCGCCGGCTGCTGGACCACGTGGCACCCATGCTGCGCGAGCCGACCCCTGAGGTCAGCCGGCATGCGGCCAGCGTGGAAACCCTCACGCCGCGCGAGCGCGAAGTCTTCGCCCTTATTGCCCGCGGGCTCTCCAACCCGGAGATCGCAGCGAAGCTCTTCCTGTCCGAGGCGACGGTGAAGACCCACGTGGGGCACATCCTGGCCAAGCTCGGCGCACGCGACCGGGTACAGGCTGTTGTCATCGCCTACGAGACCGGTATCGTCACCCCGTAAAACCGGAGGGAGAAACCGATGGCGTCCGTCGACGATGTCCGTTCCATCTGCCTTTCCCTGCCCGGAGTAAGTGAACGGGCCAGCTGGAACCAGCCGGCCTGGTTCGCCCGCTCCCTGATGGCCAGGATGTGGGAAGGCGGGGTGCTCACCGTCAAGACCGAGGAACGCGAAGGGCTCGCCGGCACGGCTCCGGAGACCTATTTCTGGACCCCCCACCATGACCGCTCTCCGCTCCTGGTCCTGGTGCGTCTGGAGAACCTGGACACGGACGAACTGCAGGAACTGCTGCTGGAGTCCTACCGGATAGCCGGCCCGGTTCCACCCACGGGATGAGACGGGGCCCGAGACAACCCGCCCCTGACCCGATGCGGCGGGCTTGGTGCCGCGGATAGCGTTGAAGGCATGACAACCCTTACTGAGCACCACGCTGTGCCCGGCCCCGGCAGCTCCACCGCTGCCGCCGCCGCACAGGCCCTGAACAAGACCTACGGAAAAGGCGACACCGCCGTCCACGCGCTCCGCGACGTCGACGTCCGGTTCGAGTCCGGCACCTTCACCGCGATCATGGGTCCGTCCGGCTCGGGCAAGTCCACCCTGATGCACTGCCTCGCCGGACTGGATACCGCGGACTCCGGCAACATCTGGATTGGCGGCACGGAGATCACCAGCCTCAAGGACGCAGAGATCACGAAGCTGCGCCGGGACAGCGTTGGCTTCGTTTTCCAGTCCTTCAACCTGGTTCCCACCCTGACCGCCGAGCAGAACATCACGCTCCCCGTGTCCCTGGCCAACGGCAAGGTGGACAACGCCTGGCTGCAGGAAATCACCCGCACCCTCGGCCTGGAAGGCCGGCTCAAGCACCGCCCGCATGAGCTCTCCGGCGGCCAGCAGCAGCGCGTCGCCGTCGCCCGCGCCCTCCTGACCCGTCCGCACGTCATCTTCGGTGATGAGCCCACGGGCAACCTCGACTCCCGCTCGGGCGCCGAGGTGCTCTCGCTGCTGCGGCGCTCCTCCCGGGAAATGGGACAGAGCATCATCATGGTCACCCACGATCCGGTGGCCGCCTCCTACGCGGACCGCGTGGTACTGATGAACGACGGCGCCCTGGTGGGCGAGCTCTCCAACCCCACCCCCGAGAGCGTGCTGGCCGCCCTGACGAAGCTGGGGGCATAGCGGTGCTGCAGGTAGCCCTGGCGCAGGTGCGCCTGAACGCCCGCCGCTTCATCGCCGTCGGCGTTGCGGTGATGATCGCCGTCGGTTTCCTCACCGCCACGCTGATCATCAACGCTTCCTCGAAGGCCTCACTCACGCAGAGCGTGGGGCAGAGCTTCCGGAATGCTGACCTGGTGGTTTCGGCAGGCTACGACGACGAAGCCGAGAGCTGGGCCGTACTTGACGAACAAGTCGCCGAGCTCGCCCAGAGCACGGACGGAGTGGAAGACGCCTACACCGTGCTGGGCGGGTCCGTTACGGTGCGGGACGGACGCGGCACGTCCTACGCAGTGCTGACCAATCTTCCGGCGGATCAGTCGCTGCTGCCGGTGGACGTCGCCAAGGGGGCCCTGCCCGCCGCCGCGGGTGAGGTCGCCATTGACGAGCAGACTGCCGAGCGCCGGGGCATCGAACTCGGCTCAGTGCTTCCCGTCGTGTCTACGGAAGATCCGGAGGGAACCGAGACTCCCCTGACCGTGACCGCGATCGTGGAATCCTCCTCCGATCCGACAATGATGGGCCGCACCCAGCTCTACGCAATCGACCAGACAACGGCTCCCTTCGTCAATGCCATCTACGGGTTTGACTCCATCCAGCTTGCGCTGGCTGACGGTGTATCCGCAGAAGCAGTCCGGGCCGCGCTGACTGAGGCGATCGGCGACGCCGGCATCAACGCCGTCTCGGTTCGAACCGTAGAGGAACAGACCACTGAACTCATGGCCGGCTTCACGGGAGGACAGGACAGCCTCACCGTCATCCTGCTCGCCTTCGCAGCGGTCGCGCTGCTGGTCTGCGCCCTCGTAGTCTCCAACACCTTCTCCGTGCTGGTGGCCCAGCGCACCCGTGAGCTGGCCCTCCTGCGCTGCATCGGGGCCGGCCGGTCACAGATCCGCCGTTCCGTGCTTGTCGAGGCCCTGCTGGTGGGGATCGTATCCTCCATCGTCGGCGTGCTGGCGGCAGTGGGCCTGGTGGCCGGAATCGTTGCCTATCTGCAGACCCTGCCGGAAAGCGGTTTCGCCACCCTCGATGTTCCGCCGCTCGCCGTTGCGGCGGGCATGGCGGCGGGCGTGGTCCTCACCGTCCTTGCCGCACTGGTGCCGGCACGTGCGGCTACTGCCGTCGCGCCGCTGGCTGCCCTTCGCCCCGCCGATGATGTCCGTGCCGGCACCCGCAAGGGACGTGTCCGGCTGATCGCCGGACTGGTGCTGCTGGCAGGCGGCGCAGCACTGCTGGGACTGGGCGCCTACGACGGGGACCTCCTTATCGCCCTCCCGGGCGGGATCCTCAGCTTCGTCGGCATCCTGATGTGCTCCACGCTCTTCATTCCGCCCCTGGTCCGTGCCGTGGGCTTCCTCGCCTCGCCGCTGGGAGTCCCGGGCAAGCTGGCCGCCGTAAACGCAGTGCGGAACCCGCAGCGGACATCGGCTACCTCGTCAGCCCTGCTGATCGGCGTCACCCTGGTTGTCATGATGATGACGGGCGCCGCCACCGCCAGAAGTGCCTTCGACGAGAGGCTGGCCGGTGAGTTCCCGGTGGACGTCACCGTCCGCGGAGCAATCCCAGTCGAGTTCCCGTTCACCGAGAAGGATGCCGTTGCGGCTGCCGCCGTGGAGAACGTGGACCAGTCCGTGTTCCTGCCGCTTGCGGGGCTGATGGACGGCGACGGCGACGAGGTTCCGGTTTACTCCCTCGACTCCGCTGACGGCACCGTGCTGCAGGACCCCTCCATGGTTCCGGCAGAAGGCACCATCACCATGCCCCAGGGAACCAAGGCAGAAACCGTCACCGTACGGGGCGCGGCCGGGGAGGTGGAGCTGGACGTTGTGACCTCGGAGAGCGGGTCATTCCCTGCCCTGGTATCCACCGAAACGGCTCAGGCTCTGGGCGGCGTACCGGCGCAGCAGGCACCGGAGCAGTTCCAGGCGCAGCCGCTGCTGTGGCTCGCCGTGGCCGACGGCCTGAACAACGTGGAGATCCTGGATCTCCAGTCGGCCCTGGCCGAAACACTGAACATTGAGGACTACCAGATCGACGGTTCCGTGATCCAGCGAGCTGCCTTCGAACAGGTGATTGACGTCCTGCTGATGGTGGTCACCGGCCTGCTGGGCGTCGCCGTCGTCATCGCGCTGGTGGGCGTAGCGAACACCCTCTCGCTCTCAGTTCTGGAACGCACCCGGGAATCCTCCCTGCTGCGGGCCCTGGGGCTGACCAAGGGCCAGCTGCGCGGCATGCTGGCGCTGGAAGCAGTCCTGATCGCGGGCGTTGCCGCTCTGTTCGGGCTCGCGCTCGGAGCGGTGTACGGCTGGCTGGGCGCCCAGTCCGCGCTCGGTGCCTTTGCCGATGTGACTCCGGCACTGCCCTGGCTCCAGCTGGGCGGAGTGCTCGCGGTGGCGCTGGTGGCCGGGCTCGGAGCCTCGCTGCTTCCGGCCCGCCGGGCAGCGCGCCTCTCCCCCGTCGCAGGGCTCGCCGCGGACTAAGCGCGGCGTGTACAAAGCGCGGGGCGGGCATCCCCTGGATGCCCGCCTCGCGCTTTTTGCGTCTGATCTGCAAAGATACAAAGCATACTGATAACCGTGCCGGCGGTTTTCCGCCGAGCCAGGAGCAGAGAAGGAGCCCGCAATGCCGCAGACAGAGCCCGGCCGAACACCCCGGCACGAGTCACTGGCCGCCTACCTGGATGACCACCTGCTGGGAGCGGAAACCGGAGTGCGGCTGTTCAAGGCGGCACGCACTACGTGGGAGGGCACCGAGTATGAAAGTGTCTTCGCGGATCTCGTGCAGCAAATCTCCGATGAGCGCGACGAACTCGAGACCCTGATTTTGGCGCTGGGCTACCAGCGCAGCCGGATCAAGAAAGGGCTGGCCTGGATCGGCGCGGTAGGCGGGCGCCTGGGGCCGATCAATCCGCTGAGCACTGGCAAAGGGACCACCGGCCAGCTGGAGCTGGAGACGCTCCAGTCCATTGTCCGCGCCAAGGAATGCCTTTACCGGACACTGCTGGTGCTCTCAGCCCACGACCACCGTTTCCATGCCCCGCGGATCCGCGAACTGCTGGAGCTTGCACAGAACCAGCAGGACGCCGTCGCGAAGGTCATGGAGGAAACTGTCCCCGCCCGTTTCCTTACCTAGCCCTCACCCCTCCCAAAAAACCATCGAGAGGCCAGTTGCGGGGGGGGTGGGCGGGGCACACCGCCGGGAACGGGCGCACGGGGGGGGGGGGGGGGGGGGGGGGCCACCCGGTGCC
>JBELZL010000074.1:0-7516 GCA_040274025.1 Arthrobacter sp.
CCATGACCTTGCCCATGTCCCGCCAGGAGTTCCGGGCGACGATGCGCTTGAACCATTTCGGGAACGGCAGGAACGGGTCCAGGTTTTCGGGCATAAAGTGATTCGTTGCGATCACCCGGATGCCGCGCTTGCGTGCCGCATAAAGGGTGTACTCCCCCACCATGTAGTGGCACTGGATGTGCACAACGTCAGGCTTGACCTTGTCCAGGAGCATTGAGATATGCGTCTTGATTTCCCACGGCAGGCAGATCCGCCAGTATTCGTGGGTGGGCACTCCGTGGGAGCGCAGCCGGTGCACGGTCCATGGACCGTCGGTCTCTGAGTGGCTGGGTCCGCTCGACGGGCTTGGAGCAAGGACGTGCACGTTGTGGCCGCGTCCGTGCATCCCCTGTGCCAGCCGGAAACCGAACTGGGCTGCACCGTTGAGGTGGGGCGGGTAAGTGTCGCAGGCGATCAGGATGGTCAGCGGTTTATCTGCCGGTTCCTCGGTCACGGATGAAGTCCTCTAGTGGTGTGTTGGCGGGTCGGGCCATACGGGTATCAGGGCTTGCGGCTGGCCCCGGTCCGGGTGGACGCGGGCCTGTGCCGCCGCTTGTTCATCTCCCGGCGCTTGATGACATCCGGGTGATAGCGGGACAAGGCGACCACCCCAACAATAGCAATCACGGCGCAGACGCCCATCGCGACTCCCAGTACTGCGGGAACATCCGGGCGAAGTTCGTTCAGTACGCCGATTCCGATGGCGATTCCCACCATCGGGTCAATCACCGTCAGCCCGGCGATTACCAGGTCCGGGGGCCCGCTGGAATAGGCGCTCTGCACAAACCAGGCACCCAGCGCGCCGGCCACGGCAATGCCAACAATGGTGTACCACGGCACATTCAGCAGGAACCTGCCGTTGGGATCCAGCAGGTCCGCCGCAATGGTCTTGGTCAGGACGGCAACAAAACCGAACAGAATACCGGCGCCAAGAATGTGTGCAATGGCGCCGAGCCGCTTGCCGAAGATCAGGTTAAGCGTGCCAAAGAAGGCAACGACGACGGCGAGGATCAGCACAATGACGATCTCCTGCCGCGGTTCGACCACCGGCTCGCTCCTGGTGGCGCCCACGGCGAGGAGGACGAAGAGCATGCTGCCCAGGACGCACGCGACGATGGAAACCACCGTCACCCGGTTCAGGCGCAGGCCCTGATCGCGCGAGTTGACGATGGTGGTGATTACCAGGGCCAGGGACCCGATTGGCTGGACAACGGTCAGCGGTGCCATCGCAAGAGCCGCGACGTTCAGGGCAGTTCCGATTCCCAGCAGCAGCAGACCAAAGAGCCAGCGCGGATTGCGCAGCAGCCGTCCGATCCCGGCAGAATTCAGGCTCAGGCCTCCGGTGTCCGCGCTGACGGCGCTGCCCTGGCGCTGAGCTCCAAAAGCGAGGAACACGGCACTGGCAAGCGCACAGGCGATGGCGACTGCGGTCATGGCGGAGATGCCCCCGCGCCAGGCCTAGAAACCATGGGCGTCCCCGGCCGCTGCACCCTGCCGCTGGTATTTTCGCCAGGACGCACGGAAATAACCAAGGAACGCTGCCACATGCCCAATGCAGCCGAGCACGAGCACCGTGTTGCCCGCGATGGTAAGCCATTCATAGTCGAAACCGGGAACCTTCTGGAGCAGCAGCATGGGCGCACCGACCAGCAGCAGGGCTGTCCGGATTTTTCCGATGTTGCTGACCGGGAGGTTAGGGCTGCCGCGGAAGAGCAGCAGCGAATTCACGATGAGGATGATATCCGGAATGACGATCGCCCAAATGAACCAGCTGGGCGCGATCCGGTCCACCACAAAGACCGTGGCAACGATGATGAGGGCGAGACGGTCTGCCACCGGGTCCAGCCATTTGCCGGCGGCGGAAACCTGATCCAGCCGGCGCGCCAGGTAACCGTCTACCCAGTCGGTCGATCCCACTATCACCAGCGTGATGAAAGCTGCGCCGTAGTTGTCCTGGACGATCAGCCAGACAAAGAGCGGGACTCCGAAGAACCGCAGGATGGTGATCAGGTTGGGAATCGTCCAGAAGGTTTCCAGGACCCGTTCCCCCCGGCCCGGTCGTGTTCCGGCGCCGATGAGCCTGATCACTGATGAACTCCTTCTGCCTTCCGCATCAAGGCACTATTTTCGCAGAAGTCTGCGCAGCATGATTCCCATGGCCAGGAGGGAGGCTCCCAGCACTGCGAGGGGCTGCTTGCGTTCGCGGAACATGGCGCCGACTTCATCAGCCACGCCTTCCGTGCGCGCCCCGGAACCAGCCGTGCCGTTCCTCCGGTCTGCTGCGCGGCGGGCCTTGAGGTCCGCCATCTGCTTCTTGACGTCGGTTTTCTCGCCCAGTCCGTCACGCACGGCGGCAATGTGCTCGCGGCGCTGGCGCAGCCGGATGCGCAGTTCCTCGGGGGTCGGTTTCTGCACTGCGTCCTCGGGCTTCTCCTGCTTGTCCTCTGCAGGCTTCTCCTTGGGCGGCTTGGGCGCGTCCAGGGTGGAGGGATCGAAGCTGCGCCCTTCCTTCAGCACGCCCAGGTCATAGCGGATGCCACGGAGAGCGTCCTCCGGCAGCAGCGGCATGGTCTTCTTGAACCGGTTCACCCCTACCAGGGCGGCAACAGCGGCAATGACAAGGAAGAGGGCTGCGACGAGCAGCGCGGAGAGCCAGGCCGGCATGACGGTGGCGAGCCCAAGGATGGCGGCGGCGATCAGTGCCACTCCCAGAGCGGCCAGAAACAGCAGCGCGACGACGAGGAAGGCGGCGGCAACGCCGGCCTTGATCCCCTTCTGTTTCATCTCTGCCAGAGCCAGCGAGACTTCATCGCTGACCTGCCGGGGCAGCAGCCGCGCCATCACCTTGGAGAGGCCGGCGAGCGAAGAGCTTCCGTTAGCGCGCTGGGTCCTGGTGCTTGCGGAGCTGTTCATCGGCCCTGCCTCCGTCTGGTCGTTACTGTTAGCCGTTGCCATTACCCAAAATTACCATTCTCCTCAGGTTTCACTACCCGATGCCCATTCGCCCCAGCACCATTAGTCACAGTTTGTCGCGGTTCTCCTCGAGTTCGCGGCCGGACAGTTCCGGAAGCCTGGTCTTCACGAACCAGAACGAGACTACGGCGAAGATCGTAAAGATGGCATACATGATCCACAACCCGAAGTTTTCGCTGACCCACGGGAAGGAGAGTGTGACGATGAAATTGAAGATCCAGTTGACCATGGTGCTCAGGCCCAGTGCCAGCGACCTGATGCTGTTGGGGAAGATCTCGCCCAGTGTCACCCACATGACCGGTCCCCACGTCGCAGCGAAGAACACAACGAAGAGGTTGGCACCAATCAGGGCAATGGCACCCCAGGGCTGCGGCAGCACTACTTCCCCGCTGCTGCTGTCTGCCTGGAAGAAGGCCAGCGTGGCGGCCAGCAAACCGATGAACATGCCGATGGAGCCGGTCATCAGGAGTTTCCTGCGGCCGACCCGGTCCACGAAGGCGATGGCAACGATGGTCATCAGGACGTTCACCACGGAGGTGATGACCGACGTCGTAAAGGAATCAGACTCGCTGAAGCCAACCGACTGCCACAGCGTGGTGGAGTAGTAGAAGATCGCGTTGATGCCGACAAGCTGCTGCAGTGCGGCAATGGACATGCCGACCCACAGGATGGGCTTCAGCCCAAGCATTGTTCCGCGCAGGTCGGAGTAGGTGGCCCGTTCTTCGTTTTCGAAGCTGTCCCGGATTTCGCGGATCTTCCTGTCCGTGTCGGTGACCCCGGTGATGTCCCGCAGCACTCTGGCCGCTTCCTCGTCCCGGTTTTTCCGCACCAGATACTGCGGGGATTCGGGGATCGTCAGCGCCAGGATGCCGTACACGATTGCCGGTGCCACACCCACCAGCAGCATCCACCGCCAGGCGGCCATGCCCCACCACAGTTCGTTGAAGGCGCTGCCTGCGGTGTTGGCGAGCCACGCATCGGAGAGCAGCGCGGCAAAAATACCAAGGGTGATCGCCAGCTGCTGCACGGAGCCGAGCGCTCCGCGCCATTTGGCCGGAGCCACTTCCGCGATATAGCCCGGTGCAATGACCGACGCCGTTCCGATTGCTAGGCCGCCGATAAGCCGCCACAGCATCAGGTCCCAGACGCTGAAGGCCCAGGCTGAGCCGACTGAGTTCACCGCGAAGAGGATCGCGGCGGTGACCATGACGGTCTTGCGTCCAAGCCGGTCAGCAAGCTGGCCAGCAAACCAGGCACCAATCGCGCAGCCCAGCAGCGTGATGGCAACAGTGAAGCCGAGAACACCGGCACTGAGTGAGAATTCCCCGCCGATCGCGTCGACGGCACCGTTGATAACCGCGGTATCAAAACCAAAAAGAAGGCCGCCCACAGCGGCGGCCACGGTGACGGCAATGACTTTGGCCGGATGCGAAACGTTTCCGGCGCGTCCTCGGCTAGGGCCTGGCTGGCTGGCGCCCATCGGTTCCTCGGCTTTCCTAATACTTGGAAATAACCAATAAAGCCTACTCCAACACTAAGCAACCTTTGGTTGGCTGGGAACTGCGGCAGCCCGATTCATTCTTCCAGGGCCGTCGCCACGGTGCGTCCGCGTCTTGCGCGGGACGCACCGTGGCCCTGGGCGCCGGGCCCGCAGGGCGCCGTGCTCCGGCTAGGCCTGGACTGCCGCTGCGACTGCTGCAGCCACTGCGGGAGCCACGCGGGGATCGAGCGGACTGGGCACAATGCGGTCCGGAGCCAGCTCATCGCCCACCAGGTCCGCGATGGCTCCTGCCGCCGCAACCTTCATTGCGGCGGTAATCCTGCGCGCGCCGCTGTCCAGGGCTCCGCGGAAAACGCCGGGGAACGCCAGGACGTTGTTGATCTGGTTCGGGAAATCACTCCGTCCGGTGGCGACGACGGCGCCGTAGCGGGCAGCGACGTCGGGATGGACTTCGGGATCCGGGTTGGAGAGTGCAAAGATGATCGCTTCCGGCGCCATCGTGGCCAGGATGTCCTCCGGCACCGTGCCGGATGAAACGCCGATGAAGACGTCGGCGCCGGCCATGGCCTCGGCAGGCCCGCCTTCGAGGTTCCGCGGATTGGTGCGGGCCGCAAGCTCACCCTTCGCCCCGTCCAGGCCCCGCCCTGCGGAGAGGATGCCGCGGGAGTCAAGGACAACGACGTCGAGCACTCCGGCTTCCAGCAGGATGTTGGCGCAGGCGACGCCTGCGGCTCCGGCTCCGGAGATGACCACGCGCAGTGCTGACATGTCGCGTGCGGTGACCCGGGCGGCGTTGGTCAGTGCTGCCAGCACCACGATTGCCGTTCCGTGCTGGTCATCGTGCATTACCGGGCAGTCAAGTGCCTCGATGAGGCGCTGCTCGAGTTCAAAGCAGCGCGGAGCGGAGATGTCCTCGAGGTTCACGGCTCCGAAGCTGGGCCGCAGGCGCACCAGTGTCTCGATGATTTCATCCACATCCGTGGTCGCCAGGACCAGCGGAATGGAGTTCAGCCCGGCGAAGGTTTTGAACAGCGCGGACTTGCCTTCCATCACCGGCAGTGAGGCAGCGGCACCGATGTTGCCAAGACCCAGGACTGCTGTGCCGTCACTGACCACCGCCACAAGCCGTGAGGCCCAGGTGTGGGTGGCAGCCAGCTGCGGGTCGGCGGCGATTCCGCGGCTGACCTGGGCGACTCCGGGAGTGTAGGCAATGGACAGGGCGCGGGTTGAATCCAGCGGCTGCTTCGTTTCGACGGAGAGCTTACCGCCTTCGTGGGCCGCGAAGATCTCTTCTTCGGTGATGGCTGCGGGTGCGACGGCAGAGGTCATGGTTGTACTCCTGATGAAGGAAAAGAAAAGGACCGCGTCTGCGAAGGCCGGCTGGATCAGCGGCGGCGCATAAGCGAGGAACGCACGGAACAGTAGGGTTCCGGTATGGGCATCAGGATAGGTACGCCCCTGGCGCCTGCAGCACCGGATATGTTGTGGATCCAGTGCTCTTCGCGGCGGCAGAACCCCAGTGTAGCCACCGGACGTGCGGATTCCGCAAACCGGCCCGCCTGCCCGGCCGCGTCCCGGGCCTTCCCGGCGGTTGCCTAGCCCGCCAGGATCGTGAGCACTGCTTCACCAAGGACCGGGCCCAGCCGCGCCGCATAGGCAGGGGTCAGGGCACCGTCCTGCTGCATGGGCCTTCCGCCCGCGAACGCGGGGCAGCGGCCGTCCGGAGCGCAGAACCAGGCCGCCGGATCCAGGAAAGCGGCTGCTGCCGCTTCAGCTGCGCTGCGTTCGCCTGCACTCGCCTCGATCCAGGCCGGGTCGAGGGTCACCGTGCAGTCAGCCGGTGCACGTCCTGCTTCCTGGCAGGCTATGGCGTCCTGGACCTGCGGCACAGGCCCGAGCGCAATCACCTGGCCCGCCGGGGACAGCCATTGCCCATACAGCACGCGCAGCCCTTCCTCCCACTGGCCTTCGCTGTCTGTGGGACGGGTGTTGCTGACGAAAACCAGCCCGGGGGCGTCGTCGGCAATGACGCGGGCGACCGCCTCGGCGTGCAGCGCGCACTCGTCGCCTGCGGATGCGGCGGCAGCGGCCTGGAGCGGCAGGGAACAGTCCAGCTGCGCCAGGGACAGCACACGCCAGCCTTTCGGCTCCAGGTATCGGCGCAGCGCCGGAACCCAGCCGGCAGCAGAAGCGTCCCCCACGACGGCGGCGGTCCGGGACATGTCGCCGGGTGGCAGGCTGCAGCTGCGGGCGCCGGAAGGCTCCGCTGTGCAGCCGGTGGATGCTTCATCGAGCACTGCTTCCAGCTCCGGATCGGCCTCCCCTGCCTCCAGGGGGCCGGGCCAGGCGGTTGCGGCCAGCGCGGCAGTTAGTTCAGTTTCCAGAATGCTGAGCAGGGTGGGTTCCGGAGTGGCCTCAGGTTCGGAACCCGGTTCCTGCTCCCTGTTTTCGAGATAGGCTTCGGCAGCCCCTGAAGGTGGAGGCGGGGTCCTGGGGGCCATCGCCAGTCCGGTCACCACCACACTCGCGGCCGCCAAAACAGCCAGGGACGAGTAGGCGATCTTCTGGCGCATCCCGGCAGGTGCCTTGGGCCTGATCTTCTCCGGCTCGGTGTACCCGTTTTCCACCGGGCCGGGATACGGCTCCGGCACCGGGGCGTACAGCGGCGGTCCCGCCTCAGGCAGCATTATCTGCTTCTGCGGCCGCCGCAGGCGCAGGCGTTTCCGGCGAAACGGAGCGTAGTGAGACATGTTTCCCCCTGATCCAAAGACCCGCTGCCCGGCACTGGATGAGACAGTCCGGCGCCACGCCGGCCCCTGCAGCAGGCCGGCGCCGCGGGCAGCGCGCTCCAAGTCTATTGCCGGAGACCCTGGAACCGCGTTAGGCACGGTCAGCGCCCGGTTCCGGACGCGCCGGAGGCCCGTAACGATTGTGCTGTTACGGGCCTCCGGCAGTTGCTCCCCCGACTGGACTCGAACCAGTAACCCTTCGATTAACAGTCGA
>JBELZL010000075.1:0-7431 GCA_040274025.1 Arthrobacter sp.
CGGACCCCCATTCCACAAGGAGACCGTGTGGCTGACAAAATCAAGGTTGTGGGCTCTGTCGTAGAGCTCGACGGCGACGAGATGACGCGGATCATCTGGCAGTTCATCAAGGACCGCCTGATCAACCCGTACCTGGACGTAGACCTGAAGTACTACGACCTCTCGATCCAGAACCGTGACGCCACGGACGACCAGGTCACCATCGACGCAGCCAACGCCATCAAGGAACACGGCGTAGGCGTCAAGTGCGCAACCATTACTCCGGATGAAGCACGTGTTGAAGAATTCGGACTGAAGAAGATGTGGGTTTCCCCGAACGGGACCATCCGCAACATCCTCGGCGGCGTCGTCTTCCGCGAACCGATCATCATCTCCAACATCCCGCGGCTGGTCCCGGGCTGGAACAAGCCGATCATCATTGGCCGCCACGCACACGGCGACCAGTACAAGGCCACCAACTTCAAGGTTCCGGGTGCCGGCACCCTGACCCTGACCTACACCCCGGCTGACGGCGGCGAAGAAATCAAGCAGACCGTTGTCACGTACCCCGAAGAGGGCGGCGTGGCCATGGGTATGTACAACTTCAACGAGTCCATCAAGGACTTCGCCCGGGCATCCTTCGCCTACGGCCTGCAGCGCAACTACCCGGTGTACCTCTCCACCAAGAACACGATCCTGAAGGCCTACGACGGCCAGTTCAAGGATCTGTTCCAGGAAGTCTTCGACGCTGAGTTCAAGGACCAGTTCGAAACAGCCGGCCTCACGTACGAGCACCGCCTGATCGATGACATGGTTGCCTCCGCGATGAAGTGGGAAGGCGGCTACGTCTGGGCCTGCAAGAACTACGACGGCGACGTCCAGTCGGACACGGTTGCACAGGGCTTCGGCTCGCTGGGCCTGATGACCTCCGTGCTGATGACTCCGGACGGCAAGACCGTTGAAGCCGAAGCTGCACACGGCACGGTGACCCGCCACTACCGCCAGCACCAGCAGGGCAAGCCCACCTCCACCAACCCGATCGCTTCGATCTTCGCGTGGACCCGTGGCCTGATGCACCGCGGCAAGCTGGACAACACCCCCGAGGTCATCAACTTCGCGCAGACCCTTGAAGACGTAGTCGTCAAGACGGTCGAATCCGGCAAGATGACCAAGGACCTGGCACTGCTGGTCGGACCCGACCAGCCGTACCTGACCACCGAAGAGTTCCTCGCCGCACTGGACGAGAACCTCAAGGTGCGCCTGGGCTAAGACCCAAGCTTCATAGCGCAGTAAACAGCAGCCAGCCCCGGTCCGGAAGGACTGGGGCTGGCTGCTGTTTTGGCGAAGAGGTGGGTCCTGTGGGGCCTGCTCGGGCCTATCCCGGACCGCCCGCCGGGCGGGCCGGAACGGCGGCAACGAAACTCCTTCGCTCGCAGAGCTCGCTTGGAGTATTAAAGCCGCCTAACCCGGCCCGTCCGGCGAGCTCACTGTCTGGCCAAGAGCTCGCTTGGGCGCCTTGGGAGCAGGCTAAGGACTACGAGCCGGAAGAGCCTGACCCGGACCCTGAGTCCATGCCGCCGGAACCGGAGCCGCCGGATCCCGAGCTCCCGGACCCAAACCCGCCGGATCCGCTGCCTCCGGAACCCGAGCCGCCCATGCCGGATCCGCTGCCGGAGCCGGAGCCCGAGCCTCCCATGCCCGACCCCGAACCGCTGCCGGACCCGCTGCTTCCGGAGGCGGATCCGGAGGACCCGGAACCGATAGTCGAGCTTACGGTCTCCGACTCACCGCTGATGACGTTGCCGTCGCCGCTGTAAGAAGAGGAAACCTCGATCTTGCGTGGCTTTGCCCGCTCGCTCACGGGGATAAACACGCTCAGGACACCGTTTTCATATTTGGCTGAGATGCCTTCAATGTTGATGCCCTGGCCGAGGTTCAGCTGGCGCAGGAAAGTGCCTGATTCGCGTTCGCGGTTCAGCCAGGTTGCGCCTTCAGGTACGTGGATGGTGCGTTCTGCCCGGATGGTCAGCAGCTGACCGTCAACATCCACATCGACCGATCCCGGATCTATGCCAGGCAGGTCTGCGTTCAAGATGTAGTGGTCGCCCTCGCGGTACAGGTCGATCGGCATCAGCCGCAGCCGCTGCCGGGGATCCAAAAGGGCACCTGCCATGCGGTCCAGTTCGCGGAAAGGATCGAATTTCATGGCCATTCTCATCAACTCCTTTTCACCCGTCCCGTTCAGACGGGTGGATGTGTTCTTCACTGACAGGAATAACGAAGGGTCGACTACTTGAGCGGTAACTGAATCGGGTTGAGTCATGTCCACTCAAGAATAGAATCAGGCTAGCACTCGCTATATTCGAGTGCCAGAGGTCATGCCAAAAATCCGGCTTCGGATGATCAATTCACCGGCCAGAGGTGAACCGGTTCATTGCTGTGCATATGGAGCCAGTACCGGCGGGTCATTTCAGCCAGGGCAGAGGTACGGTCATACCCCACGCGCTCAAGTTCCGCCAGGACGGAAACCTGCCATGAAGCACCGTTCTGCTCCGTACGGGCGCGCTCACGGATCACCGTCAGGTAGCGCTCGATCAGGCCGTCATCCACGCCAAGCTCCCGGAGTCCGTCAGCCGCCATGGGCACCAGATGCCGCACCACCAGCTCCGTCACCGGAATGTCACCGATGCCGGGCCAGTAGACGGAGGCATCCAGCCCGAGCCGCGAACAGGCCAGGAAGTTATCCGCCGCCGTCTTGAACGCGGTACGGGTCCACAGCGGACGGTCCGCCGTCCGCAGGCTTTGGACCAGGCCGTAGAAGAAGGCAGCGTTGGCGCTCACGTCCAGGACGGTGGGGCCGGCAGGCAGCACCCGGTTTTCAAGCCGCAGGTTCGGCGCGTGTGTGCCCGGATCATAGATGGGCCGGTTCCAGCGGTACACGGTTCCGTTGTGCAGCCGCAGCTCCGGAAGCAGGGGAGCACCCGCGTCCGTGGAACCGGAACTGGCGGAGGAGAGCTCGGGCAGCAGTGCCGGGAAATACCGGACGTTCTCCTCGAACAGGTCAAAGATGGAGGTGATCCAGCGTTCGCCGAACCAAACCCGCGGCCGCACACCCTGGTTGCGCATCTCCGGGGGGCGGGTGTCGATGGCCTGCTTGAAAAGCTCTATCCTGGTTTCCTGCCACAGCACATGCTCCAGGAAGATGGGTGAGTTGGCAGCCAGGGCCACCTGCGGACCGGCAATCAGCTGGGCAGCGTTCCACGCCGGAGCAAAGTCGCTTGGGCTAACCTCCAGATGCAGCTGCAGGGACGTGCAGGCGGCCTCCGGGGCAATGTTCTTGGCGTACTGCGTCAGGGATTCCGCCCCGTTCAGGGAGAGGTACACGTCCTCGCCGCGGGCCTGGAGCACTGAGGTGTTCAGCGCTTCGTAGCGCGCGCCCGAGCTGATCCAGGCATCGCCGTCGAGCACCTCATTGGTGAGCGTTGGGAGTATGCCCACCATCAGGATGTTCGCCTCCGCCTTGGCGGCAAGCTCATCGGCCCGGTTTAGCTGGGCGCGCAGGCTCTCTTCCAGTTCCAGCAGGCCTTGCCCACGGATGGACATCGCCGGATGGTTCATCTCGATGTTGAAGGCGCCCATCTCCGTCTGGAACGACGGATCTGCGATTTCCTTCAGCACGGATGAGTTCCGCAGGGCCGGTGTGAAGTCGTCGTTGGTCAGGTTCAATTCAAGTTCGACGCCGATGCTCGCGGTATCCGCGAACTGCGCAGTACCCAGGAAACCGGCGAACCGGTCCAGGTTCTCCAGGAGGCGTCTGCGGTAGCGGGTCCGCTCTTCGCGGCTGAACGACCTGGCGTTGACCTCTGTTCCCATGGATGAAGATAACCACGCCGGGGTGGGGATGTATAGCGTCCCGGGCACCCTCATTTTCGGTCCGTGCTGCCAGACTCCCGGCCAAAGAAAACCGTCCGTCCGGAGGTACCGCTCCCGGACGGACGGCGAGGGTGCACGGACCCTTATGAGAGTTTGCTGGCCGGCTGCAGGGACGGCAGGGAACGCTCATCGTTGGGGTAGCGGACACCAAGCTGGGCACGCACCTCGTCAAAGAGCTGCATGGTCTGCAGGGAATCCCCCCACGGCATGGTCGGGCTCTCAGTCAGGCCCTCCTGCACGCAGCGGGTGACTTCGCGCAGCTCATAGGTATAGCCGTTGCCAACCTGCTGGAAACGCTCGGTACGGGCCGGACCCATGTGCTGCTGGACATACAGCTCCACCGGGTTGTGCAGCGGCGCGCCGGTACGGACCCACCCTTCGGTGCCGCAGATGGTGGCGGTGCGGGGGCCGGAGGCAAGCAGAGAGGAAGTCAGCTGCGCCTGCGCGCCTGAGCTGTAACCGAGGTTCAGCGCGTTCTGGGTGTCGACGCCGTCGCTGTTGAGGGTGCCGGACGCCTGGACGCGCTGCGGGAATCCAAGCGCGCCGACGGCAAGCGTCAGGGGATAGACGGTGAGGTCCAGCAGGGCGCCGCCGCCGGCAGCCGGGTCCCAGAGCCTGCTGGCGGGATCGTACGGGGCGGGGAAGCCAAGATCCGCCTGAACCCACTGGATCTCGCCCAGCTCGCCGCTGGATAGAATCTCCCAGAGCCGGTTGATGCACGGCAGGAACCGCGTCCAGACGGCTTCCATCAGGAAGACACCACGGCGCGAAGCCACCTCGATCAGGTCAGCAAGTTCAGCCGCGTTAATAGTGATCGACTTTTCACAGAGCACATGCTTGCCGGCCTCAAGAGCCTCGCGGGCGAGCTCGTAGTGCTGGGCATGCGGGGACGCAATGTAGACGACGTCCACTTCCGGGTCAGCGAAAAGCTGGCGGTACCCCTTGCCCCGGGTCTCGTCGTCGTAATAGCTGGTGGCAAAGCCGAACCTGTCGGCAAACTCCACCGCAGTCGACGCTGACCGTGAGCTGACGGCCTGCAGGACAGCGTCCTCGAGCCGGGCAATGTCCTCGGTGACGCGGGAGGCAATACGGCCCGTGGCGACGACGCCCCAGCGCAGGGTGCGGCCGGTGGCCTGTACCGGGCTGGGTGCCCCCTGAAGGACGCACGGCGGTGTGCGGATAAACTGCGGGGCGATCATAATCCTCGGCTTTCAATTGTGGCTTGGCCAGCTGCTGTCTCGGCGTTAGAACTACCTTATTGTCCGGGCCCTGAACTGCCCAGTCCCAAGCTTCACCGGCGGACGGTTTGGCCGTTGTGCGTATGGAAAAGCCCGGGCTGCCCTCCGAAACGGAGGACAACCCGGGCTCAGTGCATCAGCAGAAACTGGACTTACTTGACCAGTTCAGCCAGCGTCGGGTCGTTGGCGTACGCCTCGGCAGCGTTGTCCTTGGTGACAATCTGCGGTTCCAGCAGGTAAGCCGGAACAACCTTCACGCCGTTGTCGTAGGACTCGTCGTCGTTGATTTCCAGCTCTTCGCCGGCACCGAGGCCCTTGACCATTTCAATGGTGTGGTTGACCAGGGCACGGGTGTCCTTGTTGATGGTGGAGTACTGGACGCCGTCCATGATGGACTTCACGGACTCAACCTCGGAATCCTGGCCGGTAACAACCGGGACGGGCTTGCCGGCAGCGGCGACGGAGGTCAGGATGGCGCGGGCCAGGGTGTCGTTCGGGGACAGGACGCCGTCCAGTTCCTCAGAACCGTAGGAACCCGAGAGCAGGGTGTCCATGCGCTTCTGGGCGTTCTCGGCCTTCCAGCCCTGGGTAACAGCCTGGTTGAATTCGGTCTGGCCGGAAACAACGTTCAGGTTGCCGGCTTCGATCTCCGGCTTCAGGACGTCCATGGCGCCGTCGAAGAAGACCTGTGCGTTGGCGTCATCGGGGGAGCCGGCGAACAGTTCGATGTTCCACGGGCCTTCGGGCTTGTTGGCCTTCATTCCGTCCAGCAGGGCCTGGCCCTGGAGCTGGCCGACCTGGAAGTTGTCGTACGCGACGTAGTAGTCGACGTTCTCGGTGTTGGTGAGCAGGCGGTCGTACGCGATGACGGTGATGCCGGCATCCTTGGCTTCCTGCAGCTGGGAGCCGAGCTGTGCGCCGTCGATGGCACCGACAACCAGGACCTTGACGCCGTTGGTGATCATGGAGCTGATCTGGTTCTGCTGCTCGGAGACGCCGCCGTTGGCGAACTGGACCTGCGGCTCGTAGCCGGCTTCTTTCAGGCCGTCGTTGAACAGGCCTTCTGCGAGGACCCAGTTTTCCGAGGTCTTCTGGGGCAGCGCTACGCCGATTGCCGATCCCTCTTCGAAGCCGGCAGCTTCGCCGGTGGAGGACTCGTCGGCACGGCCGCAGGCGGACAGCGACAGTGCTGCCACCGTGGCGACTACGGCAAATGACTTTGCGATCTTACGCATGGTGTTCCTTCTCTTGAATTGGTGGTGCGGGGGATTGAGGGGCGGATTGAATGACCCGGTGGGGCTTAGGCATCCGTTCCGATGGTGGACTTGGTGCCGGTGGGCATTTCAGGCTTGGGGTTCACGGGTGCCGGGACGGAGAGCTTGTCCTTGGACCCGAAGTTCTTCATCATCATGCCGATGATGGAGGGCTTGCCCTGGCTCTTGTTCCAGACATCCAGTGCCACCGCGATCAGCAGGACCAGGCCCTTGATGATCGAGGTGAGGTCGGCGCCGATGCCCAGCAGCTGCAGGCCGTTGTTCAGTACGGCCATGACCAGGCCGCCGACGATCGAGCCAACCACGGTGCCGACACCGCCGGAGACGGCGGCACCGCCGATGAAGACAGCTGCGATGGCGTCGAGTTCCCAGCCGGTGCCGTCAAACGGGCCGGAGGCGGTGGAGCGGGCTACGAAGATCATGCCGGCCAGCGAAGCCAGGATGGACATGTTCATCATGACCAGGAAGTTGACCTTCTTGCTCCGCACACCGGAGAGCTCAGCTGCGTGCAGGTTGCCGCCCACGGCGTAGACGTGGCGGCCGACCACGGTCTTGGTGGAAATGAACACGTACAGGACCACCAGGGCAGCCAGGATGATGCCGGATACCGGGAACGAGGTGCCCGGACGGCCCGTGGAGAAGAGGTACGTGGCGTAGAGGATGGCAGCGACCAGCAGGCCGGTCTTGGTGACGGCAACCCAGGCCGGCGGATTGAGGGAGCCGATCTTCACCGTCTTGGCGCGGCGGCGGACTTCACCGACGATTACGACGGCGGCGAGCACCAGGCCAAGGAGCAGGGTCAGGTTGTTGTAGCCCGTGTTCGGGCCGACCTCGGGCAGGTAGCCTGCGCCGATGAACTGGAATTCCTGCGGCACGGGAACGGTGTTGGACTTGCCGAACCACTGGTTGGCGCCGCGGAAGATCAGCATGCCTGCGAGCGTGACGATGAACGCCGGTATGCCCACGTAGGCCACCCACAGGCCCTGCCAGGCGCCAATGGCGGCACC
>JBELZL010000076.1:0-7235 GCA_040274025.1 Arthrobacter sp.
CTGCCTCTCACGCTCGGTGGAGGCTTCATGGACCGGAACCAGGCGGAGTTCTCCGTTTTGCGTGGCAGGTACGCCGGGAGCGTTGTCCATGAAAAACATTCATCCTTTTCACTTGTGCGGTCTGGGTACGTTCACTTAAACGAGGATAGGTTGCCTTCTGTGCCTGAGGAGCAGAGTGATAATCCGCACACCATGGGCAGCTGCAGGGCGGAGCGTCCGGCGCTGCAGGCACAGTTCCCAGGAGTGTTGATACTGGTCAGGATAGACTGACGGCTACTGCTGGCAGTGCCCCCGCGGCCAGCCGGCGTCAGCCCCACCAGCCAATTCGGGAGAACCATGTCAGAGAACCGCAACGACGTCCCGGGCGATCCCGCCAAGGACCCGCAGGCACAGCCCTGGGAGCAGGCCCCCGGGAACGCCGCCGACGCCGATGCCCCGACTCAGCCGCTCTACGGACGCTACGGCCCGGACTCCGCACAGGAAACCGGACAGGCTCCGGAGAGCAGCCGGCAGCCGGAACCGCAGTATTCTTCGGCTCCCGGCCAGGGTCCCTGGAGCCAGCCGCAGCAGTTCCAGGGCCAGCCGCAGCCCCAGCAGCCCGGGTACGGTACAGGCGCAAACTCCGGTTACGGTGTTCCGCCGTCGCCGTACGGCTACCAGCCCCCGGCACCCCAGCCGGGCAAGACCATGGGCATTATTGGCCTGATCCTTTCCTGCCTGTTCTTTATCCCCTTCGCCTCGCTGGTGGGCGTGATCCTGAGCATTGTGGCATTCGTCCAGTCGCGAAAAGCCAGGATGAGCAACGGTCCGGCGCTGGCCGGCATCATTATCGGCGCCGTCGTGTTCCTGCTGACGCTGCTTGCCACCGTTGCGCTCTTCTTCTTCGCCGTAGATACGGCCAGCACGATCTACGACGTCTGCACGGAGCCGGGAGCGGGAACAATCTTCGTCGACGGCGAGCGGATTGACTGCGGCGACTTCGCAGAGTTCGAACAGTCCCTCTAACAGGCGGACCGGGAAGACCCCGGACACGCGGCAGGCCGGGCCCAGCGCCCGGCCTGCCGCGTTTTGGTTTCAGGCCGGGGAAGCGCCGGTCTCAAGGATCCGCATGGTGCTGGTGTCCGGATTGAGCAGGATCGCGGCCTCATCCCGGCGATGGCGCAGCACATTGTCCAGATATGACTGCACGGCTTCGGCCATGGGGACGTAGCGGTTTTCCTTTTCGGACATGTACCAGCGATGCTCCAGCACCTCGTGCACCACCTCTGCCTGCTCCAGCTTGCTGCCCAGTTCCCGGGGCACGGCCTTCACAATCGGCTCAAAAACCTGGGTGACCCAGAGATGGGCGCTCAGCTCCTCATCCAGGTCCGGGTGGTTGTCTGCCCGGTAGGAGTCCAGGTCATTCAGCAGCCGGCGGGCCTGGTTCTCCTGGGCATCCAGTCCGGTGAGCCGCAGCAGGCGGCGCTGGTGATGGCCGGCGTCGACGACCTTGGGCTGAAGCTGCACCTGCGAGCCGTCCGGCGTAGTCCGGATGGTGAGTTCGTCGACGTCGAACCCCAGTTCGTTCAGGCGCCGGATGCGTGCGTTCACGCGCCAGCGCTCACCGAGTTCGAAGGATTCCTGCTCGGTGAGCTCCGCCCACAGGTTGCGGTAGCTGTCCATGATCCGTTCGCTCGTGGCCAGCGGATCAACGTTCTCTTCGATGAGGCCGCCTTCAGCCAGGTCCATCAGTTCCCCGGCAATGTTCACGCGGGCGATCTCAAGGTCGTATTCACGCTGGCCGCGGGAGAGCTCCGGATACAGTTCACCGGTCTCTGCGTCGACCAGATAGGCCGCAAAAGCTCCGGCATCCCGGCGGAACAAGGTGTTCGAAAGGGACACATCGCCCCAGTAGAAGCCCGCCAAATGCAGCCGCACCAGCAGCAGGGCCTGCGCGTCGATCAGGCGGGTCAGCGTGACTTGGCGCAGGGTCTGGGAAAACACCGCACGGTAGGGCAGCGAAAAGCGCAGATGGCGCGTCACCAGCACGGGGTCCAGCTCATTGCCGTCTGCATCCTGGCGGCCCGTAATGACCGCCACCGGGGCAACGCTGGGGATGTTCAGCCGCCGCAGCTTGCGCAGCATGTGGTATTCCTGCCGTGCCACGTGCTCGCTGGTTTCCTTGATGGCGATCAGGGAATCGCCCATCCGCGCGAACCGGACAACGTGCCGTGAAATGCCGCGGGGCAGTGCTGCGAGGTTTTCCTTGGGCCAGTCTTCCAGCGGAATAGACCAGGGAAGGTCCAGCAGCGCCGGGTCCATGGAAGCGGCGGTGATGTTCAGCGAACCGAGCGGTTCCTGTGTCGCCTCGCTGTGGCTGCGGGGGAGCTTGCCGGGCTGCTCCCAGTTAGTTGGTTCATCACGCCAGTTGGCGCGCGGAGCTTCAGTCATGGGCATTGATGCCTTCTATCAGCGCTGGGATGGGGGTTAAACCAGAGCGGTGGCCTTCCTCCAGAAGTCTAGTTCAGGGGGAAGGGCCACCGCATGCGCACAGTGTTGCTAACGGCTACGCTTCGTCAGCAAGTCGCTTACCGGTGCTGGTGTCAAACAGGTGCACATGGCCTGCCTTCGGCTTCACGAACAGGGTGTCTCCCTTGGCCGGGGGCCTCCGGGCATCTACGCGGGCCGTAATCTCATGCTCCTGGCCATCCAGGAACGTGTGCCCGTATACGAAGGCGTCAGCGCCGAGTTCCTCGACCACATCCACCTCCACCTTCAGCCCGTCGCCCTCGGCTGCAACATCCATGTCCTCCGGACGGACGCCAAAGGTGACGGTGTTGCCGGCAGCGGCCTCCAGGATGCTGCGGGGAACCGGGTACACCGTGCCGCCGAAGGCAACCCCGCCTTCGGTGACGGGCAGTTCCAGCAGGTTCATTGCCGGTGAGCCCATAAAACCGGCAACAAAGACGTTCATCGGCTTGTCGTAGAGGTTGCGGGGGGTGTCCACCTGCTGGAGCACACCGTCCTTGAGCACGGCCACACGGTCGCCCATGGTCATGGCCTCCACCTGGTCGTGGGTGACATAGACGGTGGTGACCCCGAGGCGGCGGGTCAGCGAGGCAATCTGGGTTCGGGTCTGCACACGCAGCTTGGCGTCGAGGTTGGAGAGCGGCTCATCCATAAGGAAGACCTGCGGGTTCCGCACGATCGCGCGACCCATGGCAACACGCTGGCGCTGGCCGCCGGAGAGTGCCTTGGGTTTACGGTCCAGGTAATCCTCGAGGTCCAGAAGCTTGGCGGCCTCGCGGACACGCTCCAGGCGTTCCTCCTTCGGGATACCGGCGATTTTCAGCGCGAAGCCCATGTTGTCCGCCACGGACATGTGCGGGTACAGGGCATAGTTCTGGAACACCATGGCGATGTCGCGGTCCTTGGGCGGAACGTCGGTGACGTCACGGTCACCGATCAGGATGCGCCCGGAATTGACGTCCTCCAGCCCAGCGAGCATTCGCAGCGAGGTGGACTTGCCGCAGCCGGAGGGGCCAACGAGCACCAGGAACTCGCCGTCGGCGATTTCGAGGCTGAGGTTATCGACTGCAGGGCGCTCGGTGCCCGGGTACAGACGCGTAGCTTGGTCAAACGTTACCGTTGCCATGATATTTCCCTTCACGGGCAGGTACGTGCCCGACGATCCGTTGTGAATGGGTGATGGTTAGTTGTGAAACAGCACTAAAACAGTGACGGACGCCACGGAAGCCGCCGCTGGTGGCAAGTATGCCACGTCCGTCAAGCAGACAGAAGGAAAACAGGTAACCGGAAGGTTAATTTCCGACGGCGGCCAGGCGCAGCTCGTGCAGATGCTCCAGAACGGCGGCAAACTCTTCCGGCGATTCGACCCGGAACGCGGCCGCCGTCTTTCCCGGCCCCACCTTGATTCCCACGTCCTGCGGCTGCAGCACGGCGAAGCCCTTCTCATCCGTGACATCGTCACCGGCGAACAGCACCGCGGTGGCGCCGGTCAGCTCGCGCAGCGCGAGGACGCCTTCGCCCTTGTTCGCATGGACAACTGAGGCTTCCAGGACGCGCTTGCCGTCCGTCACCTGCACGCCGTCCAGCTCTTCGAGCCGTGCGCGTGCGGCTTCGACCGCTGCGGAGGCATCGCCGTCGGACGCACTGCGGGTATGCAGTACGACGCCGGCGGGCTTGTCCTCCACCCAGCAGCCCGGAGCGTCCTGCGCCACTGAGGTGACTGCCGCGCGGGCCCTGGCCAGGAGGTCAGCCTGCTCAGGGGTCAGCTGCAGGGGAGCAGCATTCGGTCCGGTCCACGTTTCCGCCCCGTGGCTGCCCACCAGCAGGGTTTCAGGCTCGGGACTGGCAGCGCGGCGGAGGCTGTCCAGTGCGCGCCCGGAGATCAGCGCCGTCGACGTCCGGGGTACGCCGGCCAGGGACCGCAGCGCGGCGGCTGCTTCGGGCAGGGGCCGGGCCTGGTCTGCATGCTCGACGAGGGGTGCCATGACGCCGTCGAAGTCCGTTGCAACCAGCAAGTGGTCGGTGGCGGCCAGTGTGGCCAGCGCGGTACGCAGCTCCATCGTGATCACTGGGGTTCTCCTTCCAGACGCAGGGCGTTGAGGAAGTTCTGCGACCAGCGCTCGACGTCGTTCTGCAGTACCTGGCGGCGCATGAGGCGCATGCGGCGCTGGGCTTCGCGCGGCTGCATCTGGATGGCGGAGACGATCGCGTCCTTGAGCCGGTCGATGTCGTGCGGGTTGACCAGTACAGCCTGGCGGAGCTGGTCCGCAGCACCGGCGAACTCGCTGAGCACCAGTGCGCCGGTGTTCTCCGTCCGGGCTGCGACGTATTCCTTGGCCACCAGGTTCATGCCGTCCCGCAGGGCGGTTACCAGCATGACGTCGGAGGCCAGGTACAGCGCCACCATTTCCTCCACCGGGTAGGAGTGGTGCAGGTAGCGGATCGCGGTGTTGGACATGGTGTCAAAGGTGCCGTTGATGCGGCCCACGGTGCCTTCAACCTCTTCGCGCAGCAGCCGGTACTGTTCCACGCGCTCGCGGCTGGGGCTGGCAACCTGGATCAGGGCTGCGTCCTCCACGTTGATCCGGCCGTCCTCCAGGAGTTCGCCGTAGGCCTTGAGCCGGTGGCTGATCCCCTTGGTGTAGTCCAGGCGGTCGACGCCGAGCAGGATGACCTTCGGGTTACCCAGTTCGCGGCGGATCTGCTTGGAGCGCTCAATGATGTCCTCGCGCTTGGCCAGCTCGGTGATCTGGTCCACGTCAATGGAGATCGGGAAGGCTTCGGCCCGGGAGATGTAGGCGTTGCCCTCTTCATCGGTGATGTGCACCTGTTGCTGGCGCACTGAATGTCCTGCGAACCGGCGGACACAGCGCAGGAAATTGGCGGTGTCGCTGGGCCGCTGGAATCCGATCAGGTCTGCGCCCAGCAGGCCTGCAATGATGTCCCGGCGCCACGGCAGCTGGGCGAAGATTTCCAGCGGAGGGAAGGGGATGTGGTTAAAGAAACCGATTTTCAGGTCCGGGCGGGCCTTGCGCAGCATCTGCGGAACCAGCTGCAGCTGGTAGTCCTGCACCCACACGGTGGCGCCTTCGGCGGCGACCTCGGCAGCGGCTTCCGCGAAGCGGCGGTTGACGGTGCGGTAGGAGTCCCACCAGGTTCGGTGGAACTCCGGAGGCGCAATGACATCGTGGTAGAGCGGCCAGAGCGTGGCGTTGGAGAAGCCTTCGTAATAAAGCTCCACCTCGGAGGCGCTCAGCGGCACCGGGCGCAGATGCATGTTGTCGTGGTCGAACGGTTCCAGCGTCTCGTCCGGGGCGCCGTGCCAGCCCACCCACGCGCCGTCGGCCTTCGCCATCACCGGCGCCAGCGCCGTCACGAGCCCGCCGGGGGAGCGGCGCCAGCTGTCGCCGCCGTCGGATCCGTTGTCCGCCACCCGGTCCACGGGCAGGCGGTTGGAGACCACTATGAAGTCGTAATCGCCGTACCCGTCCGTTGAAATCTCAGTTTTCGATTCAGCGGCAACAGCGTTCACCTTTTGCACTCCTAAGTTGACTTGTTTGTTCGCCACTCTATCCAACGGGGGAACCTTTGTACCCACTGCGGGCGTTGACGGTGAGGTGCAGGGATTATCGTTGTCCCTGAAGACCGTGTACCTGATGCCGCCCAACGGTGGCCGTTTGAGAGACAGAAGGAACTATGACCGACCGGAATCCCAAGGTCACTAAGGCCGAGCGCCAGGCCGCGGCCCGCGAGAAGGCACGGGCCCTGCGTGAGGCACAGCTGAAGAAGGAGCGCCGCAACAAGCTGCTGACCCGCTGGGGCATCGTCGCTGGAATCGTTGCCGTTATTGTGATCGTCGCTGTGATCGTCATTAACAGTGTTCGCGGCGACATCCCCGACGCCGGTCCTGCCCCGGCGAACGGCAACGTGGACGGCGGCTTCACGCTGACGTCCACGACGTCGCTGGAACCGGCCGATACCGGTGAGGTCGACGTCAACAACCTCCCCGAGGCGACCACGACCAACGAAGCCGGCGACACCGTTCCTGCAGGCGTAGAGGCTGCTGCTCCGGGCGAACCGGTCCAGATTGTGGAGTACATCGATATCAACTGTGTCCACTGCGCCGACTTTGCCGGCGTCCACGCAGACCAGATTGCGACCTGGCTCGATGCCGGGGAGATCACCTACGAGTACCGCAGCGTCGCCTTCCTGGACCGCAACTCGCCCACCAACTACTCCTCGCGCGGTGCCAACGCTGCTGCGTGCGTGGCCGACACCAACCCCGAATCCTACTGGGACTTCATGAAGGCGATCTTCGCCCAGCACGCAGCCGGCGAGGTCAACAACGCCGGTCTGGTGGACATGGCCAACTCGGTAGGCGCCTCGGACGCTGAGGACTGCATCACCAGCGACGGTTTCCGCACCTACGTCAAGTACACCGACGCCCTGGCCCGCGAGGCCGAGGTCAGCGGCACCCCGACCGTGTACGTCAACGGTGCCGAAGCGGACCTGAACTCCTTCGTCGAGACGGTGCAGGGCGCGATCGACGCCAACAAGGCTGAGTCCGCTTCCTAGCGGCGGCTGCAGCCGGCGCCCCGCCGGAGCGAACCGTCTCTGGTTTCGTTCCGGCGGGTGTGCTGGGCTAATCTTGTCTAGCGCTGTTGTGCTGCCAAGTACGACGCCGCGGGGCCGGCAACGGCCCACGCCTCCTTAGCTCAGTTGGCCAG
>JBELZL010000077.1:0-7081 GCA_040274025.1 Arthrobacter sp.
GTGGTCGCGGCCACGGGTGTTGGCGCTGCCGACATGGTCGCGACTCTGGTCGCGGGCTCCCGCTACGGCTACGGCCTGCTGTGGGCAGTTATCCTCGGCGTCGTCCTGAAGATCATCCTGGTTGAGGGCGCGGGCCGCTTTACGCTCGCCACCGGCAAGACCATTTTTGAGGGCTGGCACTCCCTGGGCCGCTGGACCACCTGGTACTTCGGACCGTACATCATGATCTGGGGCTTCGTTTACGGCGCCACGGCCATGTCTTCCGCTGCGCTTCCGCTGGCAGCCGTCTTCCCGTTCCTGCCGCTGTGGGCCTGGGCCATCCTGATGGGCCTTGCAGGCTTTGTCATGGTTTGGTTCGGCAAATATGCCACGTTCGAGAAGATCACCGCGGCCCTGGTCGGGCTGATGTTCGTTACTGTCGTCGGTTTGGCGATCATCGCCACCCCCAATATCCCCGAGATGTTCAAGGGCCTTGTCCCCATGATCCCCGAGGGCGGCGTCGTCTACACCTTGGCGCTTGCCGGCGGCGTCGGCGGCACCATTACCCTGGCTGCCTACGGCTACTGGCTGCGTGAAAAGGGCTGGTACACGCCCAAGTGGATGAAGGTCATGCGCATCGACAACTCGATGGCTTACGTCATGACGGGTATCTTCGTGATCGCCATGCTGATCGTCGGTGCCGAAGTTGTCCGTACCGCAGGCATCACCCTTAGCGCCGGGGACAAGGGCCTTCTTGACCTCTACGACGTGCTGAAGCTCGAATACGGCGACTTTGTTGGCACCGGCTTCCTGATTGGTTTCTGGGCTGCATCCTTCTCCTCCATCATCGGCGTGTGGAACGGCGTATCCCTGATGTTCGCCGACTTCTGGGGCAACATGCGCGGCAAGGAATCCGGCCATCCGGACACCCGCGTGGGCGGCAAGTACTTCAAGTTCTACGTCCTGTGGCTGACCTTCCCGCCCATGATCCTTTTCGCCCTGGGCCAGCCGATCGGCCTGATCCTGGCGTACGGCGTGCTGGGTTCGCTGTTCATGCCGTTCCTCGCGCTTACGCTGCTGGGCCTGCTCAACGGCAAGCGCATTCCCAAGGAATGGGCCAACCGCCTGCACACGAACATCGCGCTGGGAATCACCGCCCTGCTGTTCATCGTTCTGGGCCTCCAGCAGGCCTGGAAGGCACTCGCGCCGGTCTTCGGCGGCGAGTAATCCTGCCTCCCTGACGCCGCTCCGCAGCCCGTCTGGGAACCCCGGATCGACCCACCCCGAACTGCCCTGCCGCGCGCCCGCGCGGCAGGGCAGTTTAGCTTATTGCACCTGCTTCCACGAGGGAAAAACGCACTTCGAAAATAGATAGGCGCAGGCCGTCTACGCCCCGGAAACCCTCCGCTACGCTGTAATGGCGAGAGAAGGTTGCAGCATGGAAATCAGCGCAGCGGGTGGCCTGAATCGTCTGATTGCGGGCCGATACCGACTCATCGAACCAATTGGCTACGGTGGCATGGCTACCGTCTACCGAGGACTGGACGAGGCTCTCGGCCGCGACATCGCCGTGAAGCTCTTCCGGGCCAGTGCTGTTGATCCCGACGACGTCGGGCGGCAGGAAACCGAGATGCGGCTTCTGGCTTCCCTCACGCATCCCGGGCTGGTCACGTTGTACGACGCAGGCAAGGATGACGCCGGCAGGGATGATGGCCCCGACGGCGAACCGCGGGCTTTTCTGGTCATGGAGCTCGTGGATGGACCGGATCTGCGCAAGCGGCTGCGGGAAAAACCGCTGCCTGCCGCTGACGTCGCCTATGTTGGTGCGGAGCTTGCGGGGGCACTGGCTTACATCCACGCCAGGGGCGTCATTCACCGGGACGTAAAACCCGCCAACATTCTGCTTCCACCTGCCGTTGCCGGGACTGCGACGCGGGCAAAACTCACGGACTTCGGGATCGCCCGGATGATCGACGGCGCCCGGTACACGGCAACGGGGGCCACCCTGGGCACTGCCAATTACCTCAGCCCGGAGCAGGCGTCCGGCAGGTCTGCCTCCGGAGCCTCGGACATCTATTCCCTGGGCCTCGTGGTCCTGGAATGCCTAACCGGCAGGATCGAGTTTGGCGGCAGCCCGCTTGAAGCCGCGGTAGCCCGGCTGAGCAGGGACCCGGAGATTCCCGAATCGCTGGGAAGACAGTGGCATTCCCTCCTTTCAGCCATGACGTCGCGGGATCCCAACTCCCGGCCAACTGCTGCGGAAGTCTCATCCGCACTGCTTGACTACCGTTGGGTGGACCCGGCTCCTGCCGGTGTGCCGGCGGCTCAGCGGTCATCCGGAACGGACTCCGGGCACGGCCCGGACTCTTTCGAAGAAGCCGGGATTGAAACTGATACGGCGCCGGCCCCCCTGCCGGAGCCTGCGGCGAACGGTCCGGCGGAAGCTCCAGGGACGGAAGCACCGCCCCTGCCGGCACCGGCCGCTGCCTTCGACGCGGGCGCTGTCCCTGCACCGGCGATCGAACGTGCCGCTGCGGCCTACCTCGCCAAAGACGAATCCGACCATCCAGACATCCACACGCCGGCCGCTCCGCCCACGCCGCCCTCCATCGGGCAGGTCGTCCAGCCCCGGGGTCCGGCAGGGTCCAGACGCCGTACCCGTGCTGGGCGTGGATCCTCTGCGGTGATGGCGCCAGCCTTCCCGCTGCCGCCCGGACGCGCGGTGCTCGCAGGGCGGGCCCTGCTGGCTGTGCTCGCCATGACCGTCCTGACAGTCGCCGTCGTCCTGGCAGCCGGACGGGTGGGAGCCGCCGATTCTGTGAATCACCAGCCGGTGCCCGGTCAGGTTGACGGGACCAACAACGGCAGCCCGCCGTAACCACGGCAGACCCGTCCGGCGAAGACCCCGGCCACGGCAGGCCCGTCCGGCGAAGGCAGGCGCTGGTCCGCCTTCGCGGTTTAGGCCGGCGGGCTGCCCGGCTCGCATACTGGATCAATGAGTTTCCCCGCCCTGGCCCCAACCGACCGCTGCCCCTGCCTGAGCGGTGAGACCTACGGAAACTGCTGCGGCCGGTTCCATTCGGGCGCCGCGCAGGCGCCCACGGCCCAGGCCCTGATGCGTTCACGGTACAGCGCCTTCGTCACCGGAGACACGGAGTACCTTCTGCGGACGTGGCACCCCAGCACACGGCCGAAGGAACTCGAGCTGGATCCCGAGGTGCGGTGGCGGCGCCTGGACATCACCGCCACTGAGGCGGGAGGGCCGCTCGACACGGCCGGCGTCGTCAGCTTTGAAGCGCACTACCGCCAGGACGGGAGCGCCGGTGTGCAGCGCGAACGCTCCGAGTTTGTCCGCCAGGAGGGCCGATGGCTCTACGTCGCAGGCGAGTAAGGCCTGCTGCCTTCCCCCGGCTGCGGAGCGAGCCTAAGGTTAATTAGCGTCCGACGGTGGTCCGGATCCCCGGACCCTTAGGGAAGTCTCCCGAACAGGTGCGAGCCTGACAGTGGTCGGACCCCAGCAGAACGAGGACACCATGAAAGCACTCGTTTATGAAGGACCCGGACAGAAGGCCTGGAAGGACGTTCCAGATCCGACGATCCAAGACCCCCGTGACGTGATCGTCAAGATCGACACCACAACCATCTGCGGCACGGATCTGCACATCCTCAAAGGTGACGTCCCTGCCGTGACCCCCGGACGCATCCTCGGACACGAAGGGGTGGGAACCGTTACCGAGACGGGGTCCGGTGTTACCAACTTCAAGGCGGGAGACAAGGTCATCCTGTCCTGCGTTTCTGCGGACGGTTCCTGCAGTTTCTGTAAGGACGGCCTGTACTCGCACTGCACGGGCTCGGAAGGCCAGTCCGGGATCGGATGGATCTTCGGTCACCTGATCGACGGAACCCAGGCAGAATACGTCCGGGTGCCGTACGCGGACACCTCGATGTATATCCTGCCCGAGGGTGTTTCGGCCGAACACGGAGTGCTGCTAAGCGACATTTTCCCCACCGGATTCGAGATGGGCGTTCAATACGGCCAGACCAAGCCCGGCGACGTCGTGGCCGTCATCGGTGCCGGCCCGGTGGGCCTTGCAGTGATTTCCACAGCCGGGCTCTACGGTGCGGCGAAGATCATCGCCGTTGACCTGGACCAGAACCGGGTGGACCAGGCCCGCCGCTTCGGCGCCACCCATGGGGTCAACTCGGGCGACGCCGACTGGAAAGAGCAGATCATGTCCCAGACGGACGGCTGGGGCGTGGACGTCGCCGTGGAGGCCGTGGGCATCCCGCGGACGTTTGAGATGTGCACCGAAATTGTCCGCCCCGGCGGCAATGTGGCGAACGTCGGCGTCCACGGCAAGCCGGTGAGCCTTGAACTGGACCGGCTGTGGATCGAGAACATTGACATCAGCATGGGCCTGGTCAACACGGACACCCTGTCCATGCTGCTCAAGCTCATGGCGGAGAAAAAGCTGCCGGCGGAGGAATTCATCAGCCACCGGTATCCGCTCAATGATGTGATGACGGCGTACGACACCTTCTCCAACGCCGCGGAAACAAATGCGCTGAAGGTGATCCTGACCGCGGAGTAACCGGCGTCGTTTTGGAGCGGGTGCCACGCCCGAACATACTGGAAGTGCGGTGCGCTGCTGCGCACTGCACTTCCAGTATCAAGGGGGTATGCAATGTCCGAAGATGCGTCCCGCACCATGGTGGCCGGCCGGCTTAACATCGAAACCGGCACCTTCGCGCTCAAGGAAGTGCCGGTCCCGGAGCCGGACCCGGGGTTCGTCCGGGTGAAGGTGGAGGCAGCCGGTGTCTGCCTCTCGGATGTCCACCTGATCCAGGGCCTGCTGCGCCCCAAGTTCCTCAAGGGCAGCGAAGTTACCCTCGGCCACGAGGTCGCCGGAACCATTGACCTGCCCGGACCGGGCGTGACCTCCCTGAGCCCGGGAGACCGCGTGGTGGTGCAGGCAGGCTATGAATACAACGGCGTGACCCTCACCATGGGTGTGGACTACGACGGCGGGTGGGCTGAGTACCTGGTGGTCCCCGCCGGTGTGTGCGTTCCGCTGGGGAACGACATCCCGTTTGACCAGGCCTCGATCATTCCCGACGCAGTCTCAACGCCGTGGGCGGCCATCGCCTCCACCGCCGATGTGCGGGCAGGCGAAGCCGTGGGGGTCTGGGGAATCGGCGGGCTGGGTGCCCACGGTGTCCAGCTCCTCCGCCTAGTGGGCGCCGCGCCCATCATCGCAGTCGATCCGATCCCGGAAGCACGGGAACGCGCACTGAAACTAGGCGCAGATGCTGCCCTGGACCCGGTGGCCGAGGACTTCGCCGATTCGGTGAAGGCCGCCACCGGCGGAAGAGGGCTCGACGCCGCACTGGACTTCGCGGGCGTCGACGCTGTGCGCAGCCAGGCGCTGGCCTGTCTCGGAGTCCGCGGCCGCCTGGTCCTGGTTGGCCTGAGCGGCAAGCCGGTAACCATCGGGGACAGTACCGGTTTCTCCTATGCCCGGAAGCAGGTCCTGGGCCATTACGGCTCTGAGGCGCACCACGTTCCGCAGCTCGTCTCGCTGACGCAGCTTGGCAGGCTGGACTTCGCTGGATCCA
Source organism: Arthrobacter sp. (assembly GCA_040274025.1). Taxonomy (GTDB): domain Bacteria; phylum Actinomycetota; class Actinomycetes; order Actinomycetales; family Micrococcaceae; genus Arthrobacter_B. The sequence continues at coordinate 5,596 of JBELZL010000077.1, forward strand.
TCAGCGCACGCCTGCCGCTGGCCGAGGCGGAGCGGGCAGTGAAGTCCCTGGACGCCAAGGAAGGCAACCCGATCCGCATTGTGCTGATCCCGTAACACGCTCGGCTGGCCCGGCCCCGCCCGTTCCCCTGAGACTAGTCCTTGCCGGACTTGTCCTTCGACTTCGAGTCCTTTGATTCCTTGATGTCTTTGGCGGCTTTGACCGCTGCCGCGGCAGCGGTGGCCTTCACCGGCGTCGGGACCTTGACCACCTTCGTCTTGGTCTTCGTTTTGCTTTTGGTGTCCAGAATCAGTGCCGCGGCGATACCGAGCATCCAGACGTCTTTGGCGAACGGGGTGCCGGCTGCGCTGGGGCGCACGCCGTCGTCTTCAGTGAAGTCCGGCGTCTTCAGGTACACCCGCATCATCCCGCCGGAGAAGGCCCCGAGGACCAGTCCTGCGAGCCGGCTGGGAACGAACGGTGTCAGGAGGGTCAGGCCGATGGAGATTTCGGCGGCACACAGCAGTTTCCCGAACCTTGCCGGCTCCAGGTCCAGGACCTGCGGGAAGGCGTTGCCTGCGAGGTGCTGCAGGCCCGCGGCGGATTCTTCATCCAGGTTGCGCTTGTTGAGGCCCGAGTTCAGGATGTAGGCGCCGGTGGTAAGCCGCAGCGGAATGTGACTGAGTTTCATGGTGGTTCCTAACTCAAGTGGGCAGTGTCCACGCACGAGCCTACGGCCGCGTCCCAGCGGGCGGAAGAGTGCATGCGCTTTGCCGGCCGAAGTTTCCGGACAGACCCCCGGACGTGGGTAAACAATCCACGGCCCGCAGATGGACATCCGGTGCGGGGGGCCAACATGCCGACGCAAACTGCCCCGCCTTCCCGGATTTCTGGTTTCATTAAGGAGTTACTGGGAAACCCGTCAACGACGCTGGAAGGCGACCAATGGATTACCTCCCGGCCGAGCATCCCCGGCCGCGACACTTCATCCTTCATCTAAGCGACACCCACCTGCTGGCGGGACCGGACCCGCTGTACGGGGCGGTGGACAGCAGAGCCAAGCTGCTCTCCCTCTTCGAACGGCTCGCAGCTGCTGAGCGCAAACCGGAAGCCATTGTCTTCACCGGAGACCTGACGGACAAGGGGGAACCGGAGGCCTACGACGAGCTGCGCTCCATCGTCGAGCCCGCCGCTGAGGCGATGGGAGCACAGGTCATCTGGGTCATGGGAAACCATGACAAGCGGACGCATTTCAAGGAGCGCCTGCTTGACGAAGCGCCGGACATGGCGCCGATGGACCGGGTATACGAGGTCAACGGCCTGCGGATCGTGACCCTGGATTCCAGCGTTCCCGGTTATCACCACGGCGAACTCAGCGATGCCCAGCTTTCCTGGCTGCGGTCAGAGCTGCGGACACCGGCGCCGGAGGGCACAATCCTTGCCCTGCACCATCCGCCGGTTCCCAGCGTCCAGGACCTCACCGTCCTGGTGGAGCTGCGCCATCAGC
>JBELZL010000078.1:0-7031 GCA_040274025.1 Arthrobacter sp.
TGGCGTCCTTGAGCGCCAGGACCTTGGGGTTCTCCGCGAGGCGGAACATCGTCTCGGTGGCAATGGGGATCCCGGCGCGGCCCGGGATGTCATAAATCATGATGGGCAGGTCGCTCGCCGCCGAAACGGCGTCGAAGTGGGCGATTACGCCGGCCTGCGTCGGCTTGTTGTAATACGGAGTCACTACCAGCTGGCCGTCGGCTCCGGCGCGCTCGGCACGGCGGGCCATCTCCACGGAGTGCGAGGTGTGGTTGGTGCCGGTTCCGGCGATCACCTTGGCACGGCCGCCGACAGTCTGCGCCACGACGCGGAACAGCTCTTCCTTTTCGCTGTCTTCCAGGGTGGATGTTTCACCGGTGGTACCGGAAACGACCAGCCCGTCGCAGCCGTCCTCGACCAGCTTGTTGGCAAGGAACGCAGTAGCGTCGAAGTCAACTTCACCGTCAGCGGTGAAAGGGGTGACCATGGCGGTCACCAGGGTCCCAAACGGACGGGAACGAATATCAGAGTCAGCCATGGGTAAAACGTTACCCGTTGGAGCTGCGATTGGGACAAACGGACACCGCTGCAAACCAAAGCCGGGCAGGGCCTGTGAGACGATTCTGCAATGAGCAGAACGCGTCTGACGGGCATCGATGCGGCCCGCGGGGTGGCGCTGCTGGGCATGATGTCCACCCACATCTTCCCCCTCTATGACCCGCAGACCGGCGAACCCACCTTTGTGGCACTGGCGTTCTCCGGGCGGGCTTCCGCACTGTTCGCCGTCGTGGCGGGCATCGGCATTGCACTGCTGACCGGGGGCCCGAATCCCGGAGCCGGCCGCTCCCCCGGGGCCAGCCGGCGCGGCATAGCCGCCCGTGCGGTGGTGATCGCGCTGATCGGCCTGCTGCTGGGCGGGCTGGATATCTCCATCGCCATCATCCTGTTCCATTACGCCGTGCTGTTCTTGATGGTGCTGCCCTTTACGAACCTGCCACTGGGCCGGCTGGCCGCCTGGGCAGGGGCCTGGATCTGCTTCTCCCCCGTGCTGGCCTACATGGTACGGCCCTGGCTGCAGGAGAACCTCAACCCGCCGGACGTGGGCGGGAACATCACCTGGGAACACTTCGCCGAACCCGCCACGCTGGCGGCGGACGTGTTCTTCTCCGGGTTCTACCCAACGGTGCAGTGGCTGAGCTACCTGCTGGTGGGGATGGTCATCGGACGGCTTAACCTGGCTTCCCTCGCGGTTCAGGCGGGACTGGTCTTCAGCGGCATCTTCGCGGCGCTGTTCTCCAAGTTCGTGAGTGCCTACCTGCTTATCGACGCCGGAGGATTCGCGGAGATCCTGGCGACCGAGTCAGGCCAGCGGTGGCCGGTCGGGCGGATGCTGGAGGTCAACCTGACCGGAGTGGAGCAGTCCGGCTCGTGGTGGTGGCTGGCGGTCAGCGCGCCGCATTCGGGCACCACACTGGATCTGCTGCACACCAGCGGGACGGCAGCGGCGGTCGTCGGCGTCTGCCTGCTGCTGACCCGGGCGCGCCCGAACCTGCTGCTGCCGCTCTCCGCCGCCGGTGCCATGACGCTGACGCTCTACAGCATGCACATCTGGGTCATGGCGCTGGTCGACGCCCAGGAGCCGGCACTGGATCCTGTCTGGGTGTTCTGGCTCCAGGCAGCAGCTGCAGTGCTGATAGGGATCGCGTTCTTCAAGCTGGGTTCCCGCGGACCGCTGGAAACACTGGCGTCGGGTGCTTCGCGGCTGGCGCGGGACGGGAAGCTGACCGGCAACCGGAGCTAGGCACCTGACTGCCTGTCCACGGTGCCGAACCAGTTACCGGGCTGAGGCTGTTACTGGACTGAACTATTTGCTGTGCTGAACTATTTGCTGGGCTGAGTTGAGGCACTGAAGAGCTTGCCCGCCTGGCGCATCGAGGAACGCGCCCGCTTGCGGTCACCTGCGGCGTCGTAGGCACAGGAGAGCCGGAACCAGGCCCGCCACTGTTCCGGTTCGGCCTCGACTTCGGCCTGGAACCTGGGGAACTCGGCGTCGGCTGCTTCCCGGATAATCCGGCCGCCCGGCGTACGCGGCAGGTCATCAACGGGCAGTCCGCCCTCATCGGCGAGAATCCGGGCCATTTTCTCGGTCTGCACACCAAAGAGCAGTTCACGGACCAGCGCCCAGACACCGACGGCGGGCAGCACAAAGTAGGCCGCGCCCATTGCCTTGGTGATCAGACCGTCCGAGGTCAGCAGCAGCCAGCCGCGCTGGGCGACCACCAGCATGTAGAAAACCAGGAGCACCGTGACCAGCAGGACGCCGATCTTGGCGCGGTTATGGAAAAGGCCGGAAAAGAAGGTGGACAACGCAGGTTTCCTTAGGCATTCAGGTTGAGGTAGCCGTCGAGTCCGACGGTCAGGCCGGGGTGCGCAGCAACTTCGCGCAGGCCCAGCAGGACGCCGGGCATAAAGGACGCCCGGTCATAGGAATCGTGCCGGATGGTGAGCTGTTCGCCCTCCCCGCCCAGCAGGACTTCCTGGTGGGCAACCAGCCCGCGCAGGCGCACCGAATGCACCCGGATGCCCTCGACGTCGGCTCCGCGGGCACCGGGAACCTCTTTGACGGTGGCGTCCGGAGACGCCGGCGTTCCGGCTACGGCTCGGGACGCCGCCATGAGTTCTGCGGTGCGGACGGCGGTGCCCGACGGCGCATCCACCTTGTTCGGGTGGTGGAGCTCCACGATCTCAACCGATTCAAAGTACGGTGCCGCCTTGGCAGCGAACGCCGAGGCGAGCACGGAACCGAGAGCGAAGTTCGGGGCGATCAGCACGCCGGTTTCGGGGTGTTCGGCCAGCAGGGCGTCCAGCCGCTCCAGACGTTCGGCGTCCCAGCCGGTGGTGCCAACCACGGCATGCATGCCGTGTTCAACGGCGAAACGCACGTTGGCTTCGGTGCTGTCCGGGACGGTCAGGTCCACCACGTACTGCGCGCCGGCGGAAACCAGGGTCTGCAGCGGGTCCTGCCGGCCGAGGGCAGCCACCAGTTCCATGTCCGGTGCCGCTTCAACGGCTTTGACAGCTTCGGACCCCATGCGTCCGGTGGCTCCAAGCACCGCGACGGGCAGTTTATTGCTCATGGATCCAGATTACCGGTCAGGCCGGGGCGTCGCTGACGCCCACCCACTCCACCGTCCCGTCCTCGAACTCCTGTTCCTTCCAGATCGGCACCTCTGCCTTGACCGTGTCCACAAGTTCCGAACAGGCCGCGAAGGCCGTTCCGCGGTGCGCGGAAGCTGCTGCGGCCACCAGTGCTGCGTCTCCGATTTCCAGCGGTCCCGTGCGGTGCGCAGCCCAAAGACGCACGCCGTCATACTTCGCCGCGATCCGGGCAGCGACGTCGGCAATCACGGCTGAGGCGGTCGGATGGGCGCTGTACCCAAGGGAGCGGACATCCCGGCCGCCGTCGTGGTTCCGGACGATGCCACTGAAGGTGACAACGGCGCCTGCCTGCGGCGTCCAGACCGCCGCGTACGCGGTTTCAGTGTCCAGCACGTCACTGCCGACCGATGCCAGAACGACTTCGCTAGTGCTCATTGATGCCCTCCAGCTGGCCGCAGATGTGCCCGATAATCGGTTCCAGGACCGTCAGTGAGTCCGTGACGCCGGACGGAGAGCCCGGCAGGTTCAGTACAAAAGTCGCTCCCGCTGTCCCCGCGTATCCGCGGGTGAGCGCCGCCATCGGAGTCTTGCCCAGCCCGTAGGCGCGCAGCGCTTCCATGACGCCGGGAACCTGGCGGTCCAGCAGCGGAAGGGTCTGTTCCGGGGTGGCGTCGGTGGGACTGATGCCGGTGCCGCCGCTGGTGATGATGACCGACGGTTCCAGGGCCAGCATGCGCCGAAGCGCCTGGCCCACCTCCTCGCCGTCGGGCACGACTTCGGCGAGCACCACGTCGAAGCCGTGGGCATAGAGCCAGTCCTGCAGCAGCGGTCCGGCGGCGTCCTCATAGATTCCGGCGGCCGCGCGGGTGGAAGCGACCAGGATGGCGGCCCTGCGGCGGGGTGCTGCCTCGGTGCGGCTCACAGGCTCCAGTCTCCGCTCTTGCCGCCGGACTTGGCCAGCACCATCACATCCGAGATCACCGCATGCTTATCCACGGCCTTGACCATGTCATACAGGGTCAGCGCCGTCACTGTCACGGAGGTCAGGGCTTCCATTTCGACGCCGGTAAGCGCCTTGGTCTTCACCGTGGCCTTGATGGTCACTGAGCTTTCCCCCGGCTCAAAGTCCACGGTCACCTTGGTGATGGGCAGCGGGTGGCAGAGCGGAATGAGGTTGGAGGTCTGCTTCGCAGCCATAATGCCGGCGACGCGGGAAACAGCAAAGGCATCCCCCTTCGGCAGGCCGCCGTCACTGAGCAGCCGCACCACGTCTGCGGTGGTGTTCAGTACGGCCTGGGCTGTTGCTTCGCGGGAGGTCTCCGCCTTGGCGGAAACGTCAACCATGTGGGCGGTGCCGTCGGCACGGACATGGGTCAGGGCCGGTGCGTCCCCGGAGCGTTCTTCCCCGGACATGTTCGGGTCCTTTCGGTGGTGTGCTGGATCTCGAAGTGCAGTTACTCCAAGAGCCATACTGTCACTTCTGCGCCTGGGGGCAGGTGTCCGGTTCCGGCCGGAATCAGCACCAGGGCATTGGATTCAGCGAGGGCATGGACCAGATGGGAGCCCGGCCCGCCGATCAGCTCAACCCTGCCGTCCCGGAAACGTCCGCGCCGCACCTGCAGTTTCCCTGCCGGGCTGTCCGACGCGTCCGCCAGTACAGCACGGAGAGCGCGCCGCGGCAGGGGCAGCCCGGTCAGCGCCGTGAGGGCAGGGCGCAGGAAGACCTCAAAGGAAACCAGTGCACTGACCGGGTTGCCGGGAAACCCCAGGAAGGGAACGCCGTCGACGGCGCCAAGGCCCTGCGGGCCGCCTGGCTGCATTGCCACGGAAAAGAACTCCACGCCTTCGGCCGCAAGGGCCAGGCGCACTACCTCGTAGGCGCCCTTGCTGATCCCGCCGGAGGTCACCACCAGGTCCGCCTGGCCGTGGCCGAGTTCATCGTGCAGGGCGGCCCGGAAGTCCGCCGGGGAGTCGGCTAGGATCCTGGAGCGGATGACTTCGGCCCCGGCTTCGGCCAGGCTGGCCGCCAGCAGGGTGGAGTTCGCATCGTGGATCTGTCCCGGGGCCAGGTCCTGTCCCGGCTCCACCACTTCATCTCCGGTGCTCAGCAGCGCTACCCGGACCGGCGCCAGTACCGGCACCTCAGCGATGCCGAGCGCTGCCAGCAGGCCCAGCTGCGCGGGTCCCAGACGGGTGCCTTTGGCCAGGGCCGGGGTTCCGGCGGCAATGTCGCTGCCTGCTGCACGCACAAACTGGCCGGGCGGCACGCCGGCGGGCAGGCGAACCCGGGCTCCGGCGCGGTCCTGGGGCGCGTAGAAGGTGTCCGGCTCTGAACGTTCAATGGGTACGACGGCATCGGCTCCGTCCGGCAGCATGGCCCCGGTCATGACCGGGGCGGCAGTTCCGGCTGCCAGTGGCGGTGCCTGCACTCCGGCGGGGATGGGCGCGGCGACTCCAAGGTCAACCAAGCTGCCCGCGGGTGCCGCAGCGAGGTCCGCGGAATGCACGGCGTACCCGTCCATCTGGGAGTTGGCGAACGGCGGGAGGCTGCGCGGGGCCGTTATGTCTTGTGCCAGGATTCGGCCGGCGGCCCCGGCAAGTACACGTTCCTCCGCCCGCGGCTGCAGACTGCGTGCAAGCAGGGCACGGACCGCTTCCTGGTGTTCCTCCACGGGACGTACCCGGTTGCCTGTGCTGCTCACGTTCTCCCCACTCGAGTCCCGGCGTCGCTTGCCGAAAGTCTATGCCTGCCGCCCGTCAGCTCCGCAGGCGGGCGCGCAGGCGGTCAAGTCCGACGCCGGTGAGACCGCCGGAGCGGAGGTAGGCAGCGGATGACCCGTGGGTTTGTTCCACCCAGTTCAGTGCGGTGCGGATGGCATCGGCCGGCGCGCGGGTAATGAGCGTGATGACCTCATCTGACAGCGGAACTCCCATGCCCCCGACCATGCCCAGCATCCGCTCCGACCACTCGCCGGCCAGCTGCTGTTCGCTTCGCTCGTAATCGGCCACGACAGCCTCCCTTTCAACGCCGGCGGCGTCCAGCAGCAGGGCCGCCGCCACACCGGTGCGGTCTTTTCCAGCGGTGCAGTGCACAAGCACCGCCCCCTCGGCGGCCACAGCGGCCCTGGCTGTGCGGGCGAAAACCTGCGCGCCGTGTTCCAGCATTCCGGCGTAGATCCGGTCCAGGGTGGGCAGCTGGTCCACTGCCGCCTGCACTGCCTGCGCTGCAGCAGCCCCGCTGCCCGGAAGCTGCGTCCGCTGCATGACTGTCTGGGCCATGGCCGTACACGCGCCTTCGAGCAGCGGCAGGTCCACCTTCTCCACGTCTATTCCTGCCGGCAGGCGGTCCGGTGCCATCTGCTGTTCGGCCTGGGTCCGGTAATCAACGATCACGCTGATTCCCGAACCTGCCAGATCCGCCAGGCCCTGCGGAGTCAGGGCACTGACCGCGTCCGAGCGGTAGAGGATTCCGTTCGCGGTGCTCCCGCCTCCGGTCAGGGGCAGACCGCCGGTATCACGGAAATTGAACGTTCCTTCCAGGGTTGAAATCGCCATGCTCAGACCCTAGCGGACCGGTTCCTCGTCAGAGGGTTCCGGCCCTCACCTGGAACTGACCTTGCCGAACACCGATGCCACCGGAGCCAGCACAAACGGCCTGTTCGCGAGCACTGCTGACCCGACGATCACCGCGAGGGAAAGCACGAAGAGCCAGAAGCCCGTCCAGTTGGATGCATAGGCCCCGGGGTCGGTGGATCCCTGGGCTGCGTACATATGGTTCAGGTTGCGGAGTGCGCCCGTGGCAAAGACCAGGATGACGTGTACGGCGATGAAGGCAACGAAATAGAGCATGACCGGGAAATGGACCCGCCGCGCTGCCTCGATGGGGAATGCCT
>JBELZL010000079.1:0-6961 GCA_040274025.1 Arthrobacter sp.
AGGCGCCGGCCTGGATCATGGACTTCATCAGCTCGTAGGCGTTCAGCGGGCCGCCGAAGCCGGCCTCGGCATCGGCCACGATCGGCACCATGTAGTCATCCACGGACTGGATGCCCTCGGCGAACTCGATCTGGTCCGCGCGGAGCAAGGCGTTGTTGATGCGGCGGACAACGGTGGGAACCGAGTTGGCCGGATAGAGCGACTGATCCGGGTAGGTGTGGCCGGAGTTATTGGCATCAGCGGCGACCTGCCAGCCGGAGAGGTAGATGGCTTTCAGGCCGGCCTTGACCTGCTGCACGGCCTGGTTGCCGGTGAGGGCGCCGAGTGCGTTGGTGTAGCCTTCGTCGCCGGCGTTGCGCAGCTGGTCCCACAGCTTCTCGGAGCCGCGGCGGGCCAGCGTGTGCTCCTCCTGGACGCGGCCACGGAGCTTGACAACGTCTTCGGCAGTGTAATCGCGCTCAATGCCTTCCCAGCGGGGATCGGTGGCCCATTCCTGGGCGAGCTGCTCTGCGGTGCGTGCTGTCTGTTCGTGGCTGGGTACCTGCGTCATTGCCTTACATCTCCTCGGTTGCGGTGCGAGCCGGGCCTAGCGTGAATCCGGCATTTCCTTGCTGTGCAATCAACACTCGGGCAAAAACAAACCCCTTTCTAGAGGTTTCCTCTGGAAAGAAACGCAGTTCTTCGCTTATTGTGAATTTGTGACCAGTGCAACATGGAACCGGCCCGTTTCAGCCGGCAAATCGAACGACGACGGCGCTGGGGACTCCGCGCTCGACGTCATCTCGCTGGGCCGCCGGGTGCGCCACCTGCGCAAAGCCAAAGGCATGACACTCGATGACCTGGGTGCCGCCGTCGGGACCGTTGCCTCCCAGCTCTCACTGATCGAAAACGGCAAGCGCGAACCGAAACTGGGGCTGCTGCAGTCCCTCGCGAAGGCCCTGGACGTGAGCATCGACCAGCTGCTCGGCTCGGAACCGCCCAGCCGGCGGGCAGCCCTGGAAATCGAGCTGGAGCGTGCCCAGCGCGGCCCGCTCTATCAATCCCTGGGTCTGCCGAAAGTTCGCATTTCTTCGCGTTTGCCCCTTGACGTGCTCGAATCCCTCGTTGGCCTGCAGGCCGAACTGGAGCGGCGGCTGAACGAACAGGTGGCCACACCGGAGGAAGCGCGCCGGGCCAACGGCGAGCTGCGGGCCATGATGCGCGAGCGGAACAACTACTTCCCGGAATATGAACAGGCCGCGCAGAAGGTGCTGGATTCGGTGGGGCACACCAACGGCCCGCTGTCCCAGCACGTCATCGCGGACATCGCTGCGCATTTGGGCTTCAGCCTTCACCACGTCTCGGATTTGCCGCACTCCACCCGCTCCGTGACGGACCTGAAGAACAAGCGGATTTACCTGACGCAGTCACAGCGCTCCGAGCACGATCCCCGCTCGGTGCTGCTGCAGGCGCTGGGCCATTACGTCCTGGACCACCAGACGCCGCGCAGTTATGGGGAGTTCCTCAGCCAGCGGGTGGCTACCAACTACTTCGCGGCTGCGCTGCTGCTGCCGGAAAAGGCCACCGTGGAGTTCCTGCAGCGTGCCAAGGCTGCCAAGGAAATCGCCGTCGAGGACATCCGTGATGCCTTCGCCGTCTCCTATGAAACCGCGGCGCACCGCTTCACCAACCTGGCCACCGAGCACCTGGGTATCCGCACGCATTTCCAGAAGGTGCATGAAAGCGGCATTGTCTACAAGGCGTATGAGAACGACGGCGTGACGTTCCCGTCCGACCACACCGGCGCCATTGAAGGGCAGCCGATCTGCCGCTACTGGACCAGCCGCGAAGTCTTTGGGGTGCCGGACAAGTTCAGTGCCTACAACCAGTACACCGACACCCCGGCAGGCACGTTCTGGTGCACGGCACGGACCGAGCGGAGTTCCGGCGGCCTGTTTTCCCTGAGCATCGGTGTTCCGTACGCACACGTGAAGTGGTTCCGCGGACGGGACACCACCGAGCGGTCCAAGTCCCGCTGCCCGGATCCGGACTGCTGCCGTACGCCTCCGTCGGAGCTGGCCTCGGAATGGTCCGGTATGGCCTGGCCGAGTGCCCGGGCGCATTCGCATTTGCTCGCTGCACTGCCGCCCGGCGCGTTCCCGGGCGTAGATGAGACCGAGGTGTACAGCTTCCTGCAGGCGCACGCCGGGGACTGACCTGGTTGCTCACCCATCCCCATCGAGAGGCCAGTTACGGCTCGTTTCGCGCTTGAAAGGAGCCGTAACTGGCCTCTCGGCGGTCGGCGGGGAGGGCAGGAGCGGTGATTACTGAGGTGCGGGCAGCGTGAGGATCTCCGCGCCGTCGTCCGTAATGACAATCGTGTGCTCGCTGTGCGCAGTGCGGGCACCGGTGGAACTGCGCAGCGTCCAGCCGTCCGCATCAAAGGTGAGCTGGTCGGTGTCCGCCATGACCCACGGTTCCAGGGCCAGCATCAGGCCGGGGCTGAGCACGTAGCCGCGGCCGGGCCGGCCGGTGTTGGGAATGTGCGGGTCCTGGTGCATGGTGGAGCCGATGCCGTGGCCACCGAACTCGGTGTTCACCGGGTAGCCGGCTTCGGCGAGTACCGTGCCGATCGCGTGTGAGAGGTCGCCGATCCGGGCCCCCGGACGGGCGGCGGCAATTCCGGCTGCCAGGGCCCGTTCGGTGGCGGTAATGAGCTTTATGCTCTCCGCCGGTTTAGCTTCCCCCACCACAAAGCTGATCGCGGAGTCGGCAGCAATTCCGGCTTTAGATACCGCAAGGTCCAGGCTGAGCAGATCTCCATCCTGCAGCTCGTAGTCATGCGGCAGGCCGTGCAGCACGGCGTCGTTCACACCGGTGCAGATGTAGTGCCCAAAGGGTCCGCGGCCGAAGGACGGTGCGTAGTCGACGTAGCAGGACTCAGCCCCGGCGTCCTTGATCATCTCCGCTGTCCACTGGTCAATCTCCAGCAGGTTTGTGCCCACGGTTGCCCGGGATTTCATGGCCTGGAGGATGTCCGCAACGAGCCGGCCGGTCACCCGGGCCTTCGCCACTTCAGCTGCGTTCAGGATCTCGATCATGTGGTGCCTTTCAGGGGCAGGAGAAATGACGTCTGTTCTGCATTCTGGCAGACCCTCTAGTGTGTAGGCATGCCCGAGATGCCGGAAGTGCAGGGACTCGCCGATTTCCTGCGGACCAAGCTGCTGCCCGAGGACGGACCGCCCGCGCAGATTTCCGACGTCGAGGTCCTCTCCTTTGCCGTCCTGAAAACTGCAGGTGTGCCCCTGGACGCCCTGCAGGAAGGCCCCGTGACTGCCGTGCAGCGCCGCGGCAAGTACCTGATCATCACGGCCGGGGGAGTGCACCTGGTGATGCACCTGGCCAAGGCCGGGTGGCTGCGCTGGTCTGATGCGCTGAAGCCCGGGAAACTGCGGCCAGGAAAGGGACGCATGGCGCTGCGGATCCGGTTCGCGGCGCCAGAACCCGGTGCGGACGAACCCGGCTTCGATCTCACCGAAGCGGGCACCAAGAAATCCCTGGCCGTCTACCTGGTCCGGGACCTGACGGAAGTTCCAGGCATCGCCCGGCTGGGTCCGGAAGCCTTCGACGTCGATGCGGAGACGTTCGCGGCACTGGTCGCCGGACACCGGGGCCAGATCAAGGGCCTGCTGCGGGACCAGTCCGTGATCGCCGGCATTGGCAATGCCTACAGCGACGAGATCCTGCATGCGGCGCACCTGTCCCCGTTCGCGAACGCGGCCAAGCTCAAGCCGGAGGAAACCGAACGGCTCTACGAGGCGATGCGGGCGGTGCTGGAATCTGCCATCGACAACGCGGCCGGGCGTCCAGCCGCGGAGCTGAAGGACTCCAAGCGCCGCGCGCTGCGGGTCCATGCGCGTGCCGGAGAGCCCTGCCCGGTCTGCGGTGACACCGTGCGGGAAGTGTCCTTCGCCGATTCCTCACTGCAGTACTGCCCCACCTGCCAGACCGGCGGGAAGCTGCTGGCGGACCGGCGCATGTCCCGGCTGCTGAAATAACTGCACACACAACAGCGGGCCCGGGATATTCTCCCGGACCCGCTGTTGTGTGTGCAGCTCGTCAGCGCTTACTTGCAGTCGCCGCCGTTGTCCGTGGTGTAGGTGTCCAGGCGGTTAATGAAGGCCGCCATGGCCTCACGGGTGACGTTTTCGAGCGGACGGAACGTGCTGTCCGGCCAGCCGGTGGAGACGCCTGATTCCTTCATCCACGAGATTTCCTTGTGGAATTCGTTGTTGATGGCAACATCGGCGAAGGAGGCAGTTTCCGGTGCCGTGAAGCGGTTGGCGCCGTCAACGGAGCACTGCTCACCGGCGAACCGGTGCATAAAGGCCGCCATGGCGTCCCGCTTGACCGGGGTTACCGGGCGGAACGTGCCGTCAGCGTAGCCGGTGGAAATACCGGTCTCAGCCAGCCAAGCAATCTCCTTGTAGAACTGGTTGTCCGTAGCGACATCCGAGAACGGGCTGGTCACCGGCGCGTTGTACGACGGCGATCCGGCCAGGCGGTAAAGGAACGCCGCCATGGCGTCACGGTTGATCGAGCCGAGCGGGCGGTAGGTGCCGTCTTCGTAGCCCGTGGTGAGGCCCCGGTCAGCCATCCAGTTGATCTCGGTCTCGAACTTGGTTCCCGCGGTGTCGGGGAAGCGCAGGGCGCCCACCTCTACCGGAGTGACCTGGTCCTTGACGCCCTCGGCGTTGTGGTGGTGCAGGAACAGTGCCTTGCCGCCGTTGACGCCTTCCTGACGGTTCACGCCCAGAGTTGCCTGATCCGCTGCCACGAAGGTGCCGGCGCTCTCGCTGCCCGGCGCTCCGCTGAACCACATGGCGGGCTGGGCGGCGTCGAAGCCGATCCAGTCAGTGGAATCCACGGGAACCATGGTGCCGGACTCGTCTACGCTCATGACGTTGACGGTGGAAACCCGGTACTGGATGGGTGCCTGGGCGTTCAGGTCCAGTCCCAGTACTGCGAGCGGGATCGGCAGCGTCACGACGTTGGTGTCGAAGGCGTTCGTATCCACGTCGCCGAACGCGCCGTTGGCGAGGCCCATACCTTCAAGGGCGCCGACGATCTCACCGTTTTCGATGACGACCAGCTGGAAGACGGTCTGATCCAGGCCGTCAGCACGGGTGGTCAGGGCTGCAAGCTCCGGCTCACCATCTCCGTTGAGATCCAGGTCTACCCGGATCTGGCTGTTGCTGTTCAGCGTGGCCCAGTTCTGCCAGGTGCTGAGACCGATGGTGAGGTAGCCGTCTTCCGGGTTTTTGCCGGCAGCGGCGAGAGCGGGTGCGCTCGACGCGGCACCCACCGTGCGCAGATCCAGCGAGTACAGGGAGTCCAGCGCCAGGCTTTCACGGCGGGGGCTCTCCGCCCCCAGGACCAGCGGCGTGGTCAGCGAAACGTAGGCTTCGGAATCCTCGCCCTGGTTCAGTGCCCGTCCGCTGAGTGTAGCTACGGCGCCAAGCTCCGAAGCATTGCCAAAGGTGATCTTCGAATCTGCCTTCACATCGGAGACCGGCTTCGGTGCGGAGTACACCGGTACCCGCAGCACAGAGTCATCACTCGTCAGCTGCAGCCGGCCGGATGCCTCCGCGATGTACTGGCGATCCACGCCCAGCTGCTGCTTTTCAGCGGCCGGATCGATGGTCTTAGCCAGTGCCGTGGGGTCCTCAACACGCAGGGTCACGTTGACCGTGGCCTTGCCGTTCGCGGGAACCGTTACGGGTCCTTCGTCAACAGTGATCGAAACTCCGGGGACCTGAGTGGCTTCGAGGTACTCAGCCGTGTAAGTCTTCGGGGAATCACCCTTGTTCTCAATGGTTACCGACCGGGAGAGTTCAGTCGGTCCGCCGATTTCCAGGACGCCGAAGTTGACCGAGGTCAGGCCCGGCTGGTCGGTGGCGTACGCGAAGACCTTGGTGTTCAGGGCATCAAGGGCATCCACTCGGCCCGAACCGACACGGTTGGGAGCGTAAGCCACCCCGTCACCGGTCAGCAGGTCATGCGTGGCCGTGTTCATGATGATCGACTTGACCTCATACGGGTTGTAATCGGTCTGCGCGACCACCAGTGCTGCAATACCTGCCACGTTCGGGGCAGCCATCGAGGTTCCGCTCTTGATGGAAGCGCCGGTGCCGGTGCCTACCTGGGCGGACTTGATCTGCGTTCCGGGAGCAGCGACGTCGGGCTTGATGACGCCGTTGGAACCGTGCACACCGCGGGAGGAGCTGGCATTGAGGGTGTCCAGGGCGCCGGAAGGACCGGTGAGGCTGCCTACCAGTTCAGGTGCAAGACGGATCTGCAGGGTTCCAGCCTCGGCGGCCGGACGCAGTTCCTCGGAGGTGTCCGCGGTGAACTGCATGCCGGGGATGGCAGCGTTGCCGGCGATGCCGGCCTCGAAGGCGTTCAGGGTGGAGTCGATGACCACACCGCCGTAGCCGGCGGCTGCTGCATTGTTCCAGCGTGCGCCGGAACCGCACTCGCGGGTGGCGGCGTCTTCATCCCAGGAAAGCCAGACCCACTTGCCGGCGTCCGCACCGGCCGGCTCCATGGCAGCGCAGCCATCCGAGTTATCGCCTTCCGGACCCATTACAACGGTTCCGGTCAGCGCTTCGGCAGGTGCTGCCGCGTAGTTGAAGCTCGCGGTGTACTGGCCGGCTGCAGTTCCGGCCTCGGGTGCCAGGATTTCCCCGGCATCGAGGGTGGTCTGCGAGCCGACACTGTTCGCCACGGTCAGTGCGGTCTCCGCGCTGCCGGGCGAGCCGCCGATGTCGTAGATGTCGCCGCTGTTGCCGGAGGACACCACGGAAAGGATTCCCTGGGCGGTGAGTGCGTTGACGATGTCGTTTTCCGGATCGTCGTAGGCGGGGAAGCTGGAGCCCAGGGACATGTTGACCACCTGGGCGCGGTCGGAGAAGTCGCCGTC
>JBELZL010000080.1:0-6475 GCA_040274025.1 Arthrobacter sp.
CAGACGCCGGAGGAACGGATCCCCGCAACCCGGCGCGGTCCACCGGCATGTCGGGGGCGGCGACGTCGGTGGTCCGGCTGCCTGCGGCACCATCCTCACCGTGGCTTGCAGCTCCGTTTCCAGCTGCGCCGGACGGGGCCAGCGTAATGCGCAAGGCGTCCCCCGGGAACGGCTTGGTTTCGAGTGGTACCGGCGCAGGCTGCGGAACAGCCGCACCGCGTCATGTCCTCGGGAACTTTGTCCGCGGGCTCGAGCTGCGCCGTCTCCGTGACCGGCACGCCGGCCGGGTGCGCAACGTCTGGCTGTACCGTCCGCGGAAAGCCGCGTCAGGTCCTACTCCGCTGCTGGTCCTGCACGATGGCCAGGTGTGGGCGAAATACCAAAACCTCGCCGGCACCCTGGACGCGGCGATCGCAGGTGGTGCCATCCCCCCGCTGCACGTAGCCATGGTGGACTCGGTGGACGTACCAACCCGCGTCCGGGAGCTTTCCGGGCCGACGGGCAGTGTGGATTTTGTGGCCTGTGACCTCGTCCCTGAGCTGCGGCGATCGTTGCCGGTTTCCGCGGACCCGCAACGTACCATCATCTCCGGAGCCAGTTACGGTGGGCTGGCCGCCTTGTGGCAGGTGGCCCGATATCCGGAAGCGGCCGCCGTTGCCCTGGCACAGTCACCGTCTCTGTGGCGGTACAGTCTGGAACAACCGCTGCTGGCTGCCGCCGGCGGACTCCTGGTCCGAGTGCAGGCCGGAACGTACGAGCCGAGCATCCATGCCCCGGCGCAGGCGCTCCACCTCACCCTGGCAGCCGCCGGGCTGGACACCGGATTCCTCTCGATTACCGGGGGCCACGACTGGGCGTGGTGGCATCCATGGCTCATCCGAGGGCTGTCGGGAGTCCTCTAAAAGACCCGCTTTTTAGTCCGCTCCGTCCGGGAACTCCTCCCTGGCGTCCCGGGGATAGTCATCCTCACCGTCGGGGGCGGACTCTTCGCGCTCCTGGTCCAGCCGGTCTGCTTCTGACCCGCCAGGCAGAAGCGGATCTCCGTGTGCCCGGACCGGATCGGCAGCGCCGCCGTCTTCCTCCGGGTCCGGCACGGCAGGCACCTGTTGCTCCAGCGTGTCTTCTTCAGTTCGGGAAGGAATTGCCGGCTCTTCAAAGGGTGTGGCCATTACGGATACTCCTTAGCAGCAGATGCGCTCCCTGCCCCTGAAGCTGCAGGACGGGACGGCGCAGTGTTTACCGGGGTTAATACCCTATGCCATAAGACTGCTGACTACCCTTGCAGGACCCAGCGCAAATAAATAGCCAGCCTAGTATTCCGTTGGGCTAGACTTGTCCGCATGCCTGAACACGCCAACCCCACCGGAGCCGGATACTGGTACGGCCAGTCGCCAGAAACTGCGGGCGGCGTGGATGTACTCAATGCCCTCCGCGCCTACCGTGCCGCCGAGGCCGCGATGCGCCGCCGCACCCGGGACTCCATGCGGATGAATGAGACTGACCTGCTGGCCATCCGTTATGTCATGCAGGCCCGCCAGGCCGGGAAATCCATTGGCCCCAAGGATTTATCCAGGGTCCTGAGCATCTCCACCGCCTCCACCACCGCCCTGATCGACCGCCTCCAGAAGGGCGGGTATCTGACCCGGCGCCCCCACCCCACCGACCGGCGTGCCCTGGAGATCATCCCCACCGAAAATGCGGACCATGAGGTGCGTGAAACCCTGGGCAAAATGCACCGCAGGATGCTGGAAACCGCGGAGTCACTAACCCCTGAAGAGGCCGGAACGATTACCCGTTTCCTGCAGGAAATGACCCGGGTCCTGGAAAGCGACCGGTAGGATTAGTCTCCAAACTTTACTTATCAGGAGCCTTACATTATAAATAGTCTAGCTAGCTAGTTGCTAGTCTACCTATCGAAGGGTGCAGTTCATGACGGTCGCAGATTCACAGCAGGTCCCCGCCAACCCCGCCCCGGACGATGACTCCCTCTCCTCGCTCGCCATGGCAGCCTCCAACCTGGAAGCGCAGCAGTGGGCGGTTGACCGCGCCGAGCAGGTCCTAACCGAGCTGGTGCAGAGCGCCGTCAGCGAAGGCCTCGAAACCGGAAGCATTGCCGCAGTGGCCGGCCTTACCCAGGAAGAGATCGAAAAGATCTCCACCGAAGGCACCGTCGCCTAGGCACTTAAGCTCCGCCACGCTTCTCCCCGGCCATGGGACGTGTCATATAAGTAGCCGTAGCCCAAGTCCCCCCACAGCGCGCTAACGTGTTCCATGACACATCCGCAGCTGCAAGGGAGAAGCGTGGCGGTTTTCAGCCGGACCCGCAGGACCCCGCCCATCCGGGCCGGCCTGGCCCTCACCGGCGTGCTCCTCATCGGAGTAAATCTCCGGGTGGCCTTTGTATCCGTGGGGCCGCTGCTGGCCGACATTGGCCGCGAGTTCAATTTCACCAGCGCGCAGTCCGGTCTCCTCACCGGCCTGCCGCTCATCGCTTTTGCCCTGTTCTCCCCGCTCGCCCCGGCGGTGGCCCTGCGGACGGGGCTGGACCGTGCGCTTTGGCTCTCCCTGGCGCTGCTGGCAGCCGGGACAGTTTTCCGTTCCATGCCCGTTCCCGCCGCTCTCTGGACCGGGACGGTCCTCATCGGCATAGCAATTGCGTTCCTCAATGTGCTGCTCCCCTCCCTGATCAAACGGGATTTCCCCGGCAAGGTCAGCCAGCTCACCGGCCTGTACATCGCTGCCCACAGCCTGGTCACGGCAGTGGGCACCGCCGTCGTTGTCCCGATCTCCCTTGTCCCCGGCTCCGGCTGGCGCCTGGCCCTGGGCATTTGGGCCGGACTGGCGCTGATCGCCATGGCTGTGCTGCTGCCGGGACTGAACCGGGCAACCGCCGACGCCGGCGCATCCGGCTCTGCGGTAAAGGCGCCGCCCGTGCCGGTGCGGGTCCGCTCTCCGTGGACCACGCTGCTGGGCTGGCAGGTGACCCTGTTCATGGGCCTGCAGTCCGTCGCGTTCTTCGTCATCACCACCTGGCTGCCCAGCATTGAGCGGGAGCAGGGCATTTCCGAAACCACTTCCGGCCTGCACGTCTCAGTCTTCCTCCTGGTGGGTACAGCTTCCTCCCTGCTGACCGGAGCAATTCTGGGACGGTTCGCGGACCAGCGGCTGCTTGGCGTCACGGGCAGCCTGCTGGCAATGGCGGGTTTCCTGGGCCTGCTGGCGGCACCCCAGCTATCCGTGCTCTGGGTGGTAATCAGTGCCTCAGGCTGCGGGTCCATGATTGTCACTGCGCTGTCCCTCTTCAGCCTGCGGACCACAAACCACGTGCAGGCGGCGGCACTCTCCGGAATGGCACAGTCAGTGGGCTACGCCGTGGGCGCCGCGGGACCGGTGCTCTTTGGCTTCCTCTATGACCTCAGCGGCGGCTGGACCGCCCCGCTGGCGGTCAGCGCCGGCATCATGGGGCTGAGCTGTGCCATGGCCTTCCTGGCCGGCCGGGACCGCGTACTGCCCGAACAGCCACGGCAGCGGCAGGCCCGGTCTCAGCTGCGTTCGTAGCGCCAGTCACTGCCGCGCATCACCAGGCGGTGCCGCCCGCCGGACTGCCCGGCACTCTCCGCGGGATATTCTTCGTCGCCGTGCCAGGTGATGACGGCGTCGGGCTCGTACCCGTCCAGGAGGCGGCTGCTGAAAGTTTCCAGCTGCGCGGAAGCAGCGTGCGCCAGGGCTGCGGCAGTGTCCTGGAACTGCTGCAGGAGCGTGAGAGTGACGAAGGTGGGGGCGACCAGCAGCATTTTCCCGTCCCGGTGCAGCCGAAGAGCTTCAGCCGGGGTGAGCCACGCGTGGTCGATCAGTTCGCCCGGGTTCAGCCTGATCTCTCCGGCGGGTGCAGGAGCAAGGAAAAACCAGGTGCGCAGCCGCTTGGGCGCCTGAAGCGGCGGCACCCAGCAGGAAAGGTCCACCAGGGCGTCCGGCTCCAGCACCAGAGCGGTTTCCTCAGCAGTCTCCCGCACCCCGGCAATTCTCGCCGCGGGCAGCTCCTCTTCCGGATGCCGCGGCTCAGGGTCCAGGTTCGGCGGCACAGTGCCGGCGGCGTCGTAATCCTCAGCATCCACCCTGCCCCCGGGGAAGACCCATGCACCGGCGAACGTCCCCGTGTGCCGCGGCCGTTCGAGCAACAGGACCTCGAGTCCCCGCGCGCCGTCGCGCAGCAGGACCACCGTTGCAGCCGTGCCCACCAGTGTCATAATTCCCCTGTCATTTCCTCGTCCAAGGAGTTGTTTCCTTCTTGGATCGTAACGAACGCACACCCTGCCCGCGCACCGCTGCCCGGGAGGTCCGGTGCGTTTTGATGGTTTCAAGGAGGCACACCATGGGCTCATCCGCAGGCACATCCGCAGGCAAAGCGAAGTACGACGTCAAGAAAGCCCTGCGGGAGCTGTACTCCCCCGGGCCCGCTTTCACGCTCGTTCAAGTGCCCCGGCAGCGGTTCCTCGCCGTGGACGGGCACGGGAACCCCAACACCTCACCGGATTACGCGGCCGTGGTCCAGGCGCTCTATGCGGTTGCCTATTCCCTGAAGTTTGCCGCGAAGCGCGGTTTGGGACAGGACTCGGTGGTGGCACCGCTGGAAGGTCTGTGGCGGGCGGAGAACCCGGAGGTGTTTGTGCAGGGAAATAAGGACTCCTGGGACTGGACCATGCTGATCAGCCAGCCGGAATGGATCAGCGAGGAGATGGCCGCGGAGGCGGCTGCCGAGGTCCGGGCCAAAAAGGATCTCGACGCCGCAGCCCGGATCCGCTGGCTTGAACTCGAGGAAGGCCTCTCCGTTCAGGTCATGCACACCGGCTCCTACGACGACGAAGCGCCCGTGCTTGCCCGGCTCCACCATGAATTCATGCCCGCGAACCAGCTGGGCTTCAACGGCGACCACCACGAGATCTACCTCAGCGACCCGCGGCGCACAGCGCCCCAGAAGCTCAAAACCGTCCTGCGCCAGCCTGTTCGGAGAAAATAAAACGCCCTGCCTCTTGTATTAGTGTGCGTCACACACCATAGTGTGAGTCATGGACCAAGAACTGCTGGGTGGACATCTCCAGGAACTGCGCCGGGGAACCGTGGTGCTGGCCTGCCTCTCCATCCTCAAACAACCCGGTTACGGCTACGGCCTGCTTGAAGCACTGGAACAGGCCGGGTTCGCCGTCGAAGCCAATACCCTTTACCCGCTGCTGCGCCGCCTTGAAAAACAGGGACTGCTCACCAGCTCGTGGGATACCGAAGAGGCGCGTCCGCGCAAGTTCTACACCACTTCCGAACAGGGCAGGGAGCTGCTCGGCGCCCTGCTCAAGGACTGGGAAGACCTCCACGGCTCCATCCGCCGGCTCAACGAAGGAAAATCATCATGAGTACCCTCACTGACCGTTATGTCTTCGCTGCCCTGCGCTCAATCCCGGAAGGACAGCGGGGAGACATCGAGCGCGAACTCCGCGGATCCATCACCGACGACGTCGAGGCCCGGGTTGAGAGCGGACAGTCCCCTGTGGAGGCCGAAACCGCCGTCCTCACCGAACTCGGGGATCCGGCCCGCCTTGCCGCGCAGTACACCGGCCGTGAGCTCTACCTGATTGGCCCGGACCTGTTCCTGGACTGGTGGCGCCTGCTGAAGACGCTCGCCATCATCATCACGCCGATTGCCTTTGTGGGCACCGTGTTCGTGCGGATGGCCGTCGCTCCCGGTGAGCCGGCGGGCGCGTTCGGATCCGCGATTGGCACCGCAATCAGTGTCCTGGTCCATGTGGGCTTCTGGGTCACGCTGGCCTTCGCGATCATCCAGTTCAACGGCACCCGCCGGAAGGACCTGGGACTGCAGCCGTGGTCGCCCGCCATGCTTCCCCAGGTACCCCGGAAATCCCAGGTCTCACTGGGCGACACCATTGCCGCGGTGGTGCTGCTCGCGTTCTTCATCGGTCTGCTGCTCTGGCAACGGGTGGGGTCACTGCTATACCTCGGCGGCGAACCCGTAGTGGTGCTTCAGGAAGACCTGTGGAGTTTCTGGCTGCCCTACGTGATTGTTCTGCTGGTCATCGAGGCAGGTTTCGCCGTCGTGCTTTATCTGGCCGGACGCTGGACCTATGCCTTCGCCGCGGTGAACACCGTCCTGGCGCTGGCGTTTATGCTGCCGGTGCTCTGGCTGCTGGCCACGGACCAGGTCTTCGACTGGGCTTTCCTGGCCAATGTGGACTGGGGGACGGACGCGTCAACCTGGATTGCGGGAATCACCGCCGCAGTGGTCCTGCTCATCGGCCTGTGGGACATCGGCGACGGTTTCGTCAAGGCCTGGAAGTCCGGGCGGCCGGTGCCGGCGGCGGCGGCATTGCGCTAACTATTGGATAAACCACGACGGCGCCCCCCCGGGGGGTTTAAACCGGGGGGCGCCGGGGGGGGGGTGGGGGTGTGTCACCCCGCGCCGCCCCCC
>JBELZL010000081.1:0-5906 GCA_040274025.1 Arthrobacter sp.
GGTCGTTGCAACTCCCAAAAACTCTGGGTGTTGCAACGACCGCTAGAACCCGCCATGCGGACCGGGGTCTTCTCAGTTCGAGCTAGGAAGCGTGCGCGGCAACCCAGGCGGGGTAGGCGCCTTCGAGCTCTACGACGTCGTACCCTGCGTTGCGCAGGGCGTTGCCGACGATCGAGCTGCGCATGCCGCTGGCGCAGTACGCCACGATCTTTCCTTCCGACGGCAGTTTGTCCAGGTTCCAGAGGACGCGGCCGCCGTGCAGCTGGTGGGAGCCGGGGATGTGTCCGGCGGCGTGCTCGGTGCGGGCACGGACATCCAGCACCATGGCTGCGTCGAAGGAATCCAGGTCCGTGGCGGAGATCGTTGCCGGCGCAGCCTGGGGGAGTCCTTCCAGGCTGGTGACGAAGCCGGCGACGTCGTCAATGCCCACGCGGACCAGGGCATCGCGGACCTCGTGGGCCTGTTCCTGGCCGGCGGCGAGCAGGATCAGCGGGCGGGTGTCCTCGGACTCGGGGTTCACGGCCCAGGCACCGAAGCTGGCAGTTTTGCCGCCGGCGGGGATGTGCAGGGCGCCGGGGACGGTTCCCTTGTGCAGTTCGGGAACGCTGCGGGTGTCCACGAAGGTGGCTTCGCGGGTTTCGAGGCGGGACACGACGTCGGCGGCCGGGATTTCAGCCAGCGGTTGGCGCGGGCCCATCACTGCCGGACCCTGCTTGTTCTGCTTCTTCATGCGGGCGAAGTAGGCGTGTGCTTCGGGCTGTCCGTCGAGGAGTTCGTTAATGAAGCCCTGCTCGTCATTGGCGGCGAGGTAGGGGCCCCACCAGGCGTAAAGGCGTTCGTAGCCCACTGTGGAGGAGGGGATGGCGCCCAGTGCCTTGCCGCAGGCGCTGCCGGCGCCGTGGCCGGGGTGCACCTGCACGTAGTCAGGCAGGGTGAGGAACTTATCCCGCAGGCTGGCGAACATCTGGCGTGCGCCTTCGAAGCGGGTGTCGATGCCGCCGGCTGCTTCGTCGAGCAGGTCAGGGCGGCCGAGGTCGCCGGCGAAGACGAAGTCGCCGGACAGCAGGTAGCCGGCCTGGTCGGTGAACGCACCGTCGGTGACTAGGAAGGACAGGTGCTCGGGGGTGTGGCCCGGGGTGTGGAGCGCCTTGATGGTGAGGTTGCCGATGGTGATCGCATCGCCGTCGTGCATCCGGGTGCCGTCAAAGCCGTACTGCCAATCCGCTCCGCCTTCGCCGGAGACGTAGATCTGCGCGCCGGTGGCCGCCGCAAGTTCACGCGTGCCGGAGAGGTAGTCGGCATGGATGTGGGTCTCGGTCACCGCAGTGATCTTCATGCCGTTGGCGGCGGCAAGCTCAAGGTAGGGGGCGACGTCGCGGCGGGCGTCGACGACGATCGCCTCGCCCAGGCGCTGGCAGCCGATGAAGTAGCTGGCCTGTGCCAGGTCCTCGTCGTAGATGCGTTCGATAAGCATGGGTACTCCTTTGGGGGATCGGTACCACTACGCTAATACCCCCTAGGGTATAAATCAAAATACCCACCGGGGTATCGAATTCCGGGGTGTTCCTGCCCGCGTGCCGGTGCAGGCTGCGGGTATCCGCAGTTACTCGTTTGCTGAAGCCGCCGTTGTGCTATCTTGGTGCTGATAAATCTGATTTATTACTGGCCTGGCCACAACCAAATCAGATGTAATGGCGCGTCTGAGGAGTTTTGCCATGTCGTTGGCGAATGAGCAATACCCCCCGCTTGTGGTGATGGGAGTGCAGGGCTGCGGCAAGTCCACTGCTGGACAGGCTGTGGCTGCCCGGCTGGGACTGCCGTTCCTGGACGGCGATGACCTCCACCCGGCGAGCAACAAGGCGAAGATGGCCTCCGGGCATCCCCTGACGGACGAAGACCGTGAGCCCTGGCTGCGCGCGATCGGCCGTGAACTGGCAGCAGGCCTGGAAAGCGGAACCGCCACGGTGGTGGCATGCTCGGCGCTGAAGCGCCAGTACCGGGACCTGATCCGCTCCTACGCGCCGGACACGCAATTCATTCACCTGGAAGGATCCCGGGAACTGATTGCCGAACGGTTGAGCCGGCGCAACCACGAGTACATGCCGCCGACCCTGCTGGACTCGCAGTTTGCCACGCTGGAACCCCTCGGCGAGGATGAGGCCGGTATCCGGCTGAGCATCACGCTGACCCTAGACGAAATCGCGGCCGCCGCGGCCGCCGCTTTCACCCCCGCCGGGTCCTGACCCCGGCCACGCCCCCCATCCTGATAGGACAACGATGACCGATCTTGAGCTCAACTGGACGCTGGGTACTCCCGGCCTCCTGCTGATCGCCGTCGCAGCAATTGCCCTGCTGCTGGTGATGATCATGAAATTCCGTATCCACGCCTTCCTGGCGCTGATTGTGGTCAGCCTGCTGACCGCCGTCGCGACCGGGGTGCAGGCCGGGGATATTGTGCCGACGCTGCTTAGCGGCTTCAGTTCCACTCTGGGCAGCGTCGCTCTGCTGGTCGGCCTGGGAGCGATGCTGGGCCGCATGCTGGAGGTTTCCGGCGGTGCTGAAGTGCTTACCAACTCGCTGATCAACAAATTCGGGCAGAAGCGTGCTTCCCTGGCGCTCTCAGTGGCCTCGCTGCTGTTCGGTTTCCCGATTTTCTTCGACGCAGGCCTTGTGGTCATGCTGCCGATTATCTTCACCGTCGCCCGCCGGATGGGCGGATCGCTGCTGACCTACGCCTTCCCTGCAGCTGCCGCCTTCTCGGCCATGCACATCTTTGTACCGCCGCACCCCGGTCCCGTGGCGGCCACCGGCCTGCTGGGCGCCGACGTCGGACTGGTCCTGATCTTCGGTCTGATCGTCGCGATCCCCACCTGGTACCTTGCCGGTTACCTCTTCGGCCACTTCCTGGGCCGCAAATTCAACATCCCGGTGCCGTCCATCCTTGATGCTCCCAAGGGATCGGTCGAGTCCGAGTTCCGCTCCGCGCCGGGCCTGGGCACGATCATCACCCTGCTGCTGCTCCCGTTCGTCCTGATCTTCCTCAACACCGGCCTGAATATGGCTGCCACCGCTGAGCTGGTTTCGCTCGATGACACCTGGGTGCAGGTCCTGCGCATGCTCGGTGAAACCCCGGTTGCCCTGCTGATCACCGTCTTCCTGGCCATGTGGCTGCTTGGCCGCCGCCAGGGCAAGAAGGGCACCCTGATCGAGACCGTGGTCGACTCCGCGCTTGGCCCGGTCTGCTCCATCATCCTGATTACCGGTGCCGGCGGTATGTTCGGCGGCGTCCTGCGTGCCAGCGGCATCGGCAACGCTATTGCTGACTCACTGGACGCCGTCGGTCTGCCGGTCATCGTGGCCGGCTTCGTGATCGCTGCGATTGTGCGTGTTGCGCAGGGTTCGGCCACCGTTGCGCTCACCACCGCCGCCGCTCTGGTGCAGCCGGTGGTCCTGGACAACCCGGACTTCAATGCAGTGCAGACCGTGGCCATTGTCCTTGCACTGGCCGCGGGTTCCGTCTTCGCCGGCCACGTCAACGACTCCGGTTTCTGGCTGGTTAGCCGGTTCTTCCAGATGGACACCAAGACCACGCTGAAAACCTGGACCGTCGGCCAGGCCCTGATCGGCGTCGTCGGCTTCATCCTGGCGCTGGCGATCTACCTGGTCGCCTCAGGGTTCTAGTACATCCATCCGGCCGGGAGCAGTTCTGCTCCCGGCCGTTTTGGTACCCGGATTCTTCGGGTGCCGGAGAGGAGCGGCTGCGATGGCTGCAGACATGTTTGATATTTCCGGGCGGGTCGCCCTGGTGACCGGTTCCAGCCGGGGCATCGGCAACGCGATTGCCCGCGGGCTGGCGGGTGCCGGCGCCGTCGTCGTGCTCAACGGGCTGGACGGGAACCGGCTGGAAGCGGCGCGTGCTGTGCTGGCTGCCGAGTTCGGTGAAGACCGCATTTTTGCGCGCCGCTTCGACGTCACCGATGCTGCGGAAGCGGCCGACGGCGTTGCCTGGGTTGAGCGGGAAGTTGGTCCGCTTCAGATTCTGGTGAACAACGCCGGCGTCCAGCACCGCGTGCCGATGCTGGAGCTCGACGTCGAGGACTGGGAACGCGTGATGCGCACCAATCTGACCAGCGCGTTCCTGGTGGGACGGGAGGCTGCCCGGCACATGATTCCGCGCGGGCGGGGCAAGATCATCAACATTGCCTCCGTGCAGACGGACCTGGCCCGGCCGACCATCGCACCGTACACGGTGTCCAAGGGCGGGATCCGGAACCTGACCCGTGCCATGACAGCGGAATGGGCGGGTGAAGGACTGCAGATCAATGCGATCGCCCCGGGATACATCCACACCGAAATGACCCAGAACCTGGTTGATGATGAGGCGTTCAACTCGTGGATCCTGGGCCGGACTCCGGCTCACCGGTGGGGGAACGTGGAGGACATTGTGGGTCCGGCAATTTGGCTGGCTTCGGATGCGTCTAACTTCGTCAACGGTCAGGTCGTCTTTATTGACGGTGGCATGACCACAGTGGTGTGAAAGGCTCAAGCATGAATCCTGGAAGTGTTCTTGGCGTTGTTGCACACGGTGCCGGCGACCTGCGGGTGGAACCCGTTGAGCCCGGCACACCTGTGGCCAATGAGGCCGTTGTGGAGATCGCGTACGGCGGGGTGTGCGGGTCCGATCTGCACTACTGGCAGCACGGTGCTGCGGGGGAGTCGATCCTGAAGGCGCCAATGCTGCTGGGCCACGAGGTAGTGGGGCGGGTTGTCCGTGCTGCGGCCGACGGAACAGGACCCGCTGAGGGGACCGCCGTGGCGGTTCATCCGGCGACTCCGGGTCCCGGTGACGGGTCCAGGTACCCCGGGGGCCGCCCGAACCTTTCGCCCGGCTGCACGTACCTGGGCAGTGCTGCCCGGTTCCCGCATACCGAGGGTGCTTTTGCCCGGTTCGTGAATCTGCCGGTGCGGATGCTGCGGGCGCTGCCGGACAGCCTGCCGCTGCGGCGCGCGGCCTTGGCGGAGCCTGCCGCTGTGGCCTGGCATGCAGTTTCGCGTGCCGGTGATGTTCGGGGCAAACGTGTGCTGGTGACAGGTTCCGGTCCGATCGGTGCGCTCATTACCGCAGTGCTGCGGGCACGCGGTGCGGGCGAAATCATCACGACGGACATGCACGAGTTCCCTCTCGCGACCGCGCGTGCGGTTGGCGCTGACCGCAGCCTGCTGGCAACGGATGCCGAGGGCATTGCTGCTGTGGACGCCGATATCTGTTTTGAATCCTCGGGCAGTTACCGCGGGCTGATGTCTGCCGTGCAGGGCGCGACGCGCGGCGGACGGGTTGTCATGGTGGGTCTGCTGCCTTCTGGCGAGCAGCCTGCCCTGATCTCCCTGGCGATCACGCGCGAGCTGGAACTTGTGGGCTCCTTCCGATTCAACGATGAGATCGATGAGGTCATTGCTGCTCTCGCCGACGGGAGCCTGCAGGCGGATCCGGTTATCACCCACGAGTTTGCCGTGGAGGATGCTCTTGAAGCGTTCGAAGTGGCCAGGGATGCGTCGGTCAGCAGCAAGGTGCTGCTGCGTTTCGGCGGCTGAGTTGGGCTTTGCTGGTTGCCGAATCCTAGGGGAGGCATCAGCTGGGTCAGCGTTCATAGCCTGGCCGGCACCGGCAGCGGTGCCGGCACCGGCAGCGGTGGCGCCGTTGAGGTGTAGATGTGGCCGGTAGGCGTGGTGACCCGAACGGTGTGCCGGTTCAAGGGGCCGGGTAGTGCCGGCCGGGCTGCGGCCGTAGCTCCTGCTGCTCCACTCCGGGCCGGTGCACCTGAAGTCCCTGTTCTGGTGGTGGCGGTGGAAGTCCAGCCGGGTGCTTGTTTGGCGTGGTTGCAGGCTTCGCAGAGTCCCTGTCCGTT
>JBELZL010000082.1:0-5863 GCA_040274025.1 Arthrobacter sp.
CGGGATTTCAGTTGCCTATTCGGCGCCGGTATCGGAACGAACCAGCTGCATCATCTGCGTTCAGGTTGAACGCGTGCAGTTGAGAAGTTGCCAGCCACCGTCGATAACGGAGTGCCTCCGGGTTTTTCCGGGGCCTCCCTCGCCTAGGCATCGGAGTCAATGTTACCAGCTTGCCGCCGTCGCACTGTCCGCCTCTGCCCCGCTCCCCCGGCGCCTGGCCCGCCGAAGCCGCCTCCCCAACACCGAGAGGCCAGTCACGGCTGGTTTGAGCGCTCAAACCGGCCGTAACTGGCCTCTCGATGAAAAGGACTCCGGAAAGGCTAGGCCTTGCCGTCGAAGAGGCTCGTCACGGAACCGTCCTCGAAGACTTCGCGGATCGCGCGGGCGATCAGCGGGGCGATGGAGAGCACGGTGAGCTGCTCAAAGCGCTTGTTGACCGGGATCGGCAGGGTGTTGGTGACCACCACTTCGCGGGCACCGGACTCAGCCAGGGTGCGCGCAGCGGGATCGGAGAACACGGCGTGGGTGGCGGCGATGATGACGTCCTTGGCGCCGGCTTCCTTCAGCACGCGCACGGCGCCGGCAATGGTTCCGCCGGTGTCGATCATGTCATCGATCAGCACACAGGTGCGGCCTTCGATCTGGCCCACAACCTGCTTGGAAACAGCCTGGTTGGGCACGGTGAGGTCGCGGCTCTTGTGCACGAACGCCAGCGGCGCACCGCCCAGGCGCTCGGCCCACTGCTCGGCGACGCGCACGCGGCCGGTGTCCGGAGAGACAACGGTGACATTGGAAACGTCAACGCGGGTGCGGATGTAGTCAGCCAGCAGCGGGATGGCCATCAGGTGGTCCACCGGGCCGTCGAAGAAGCCCTGGATCTGCGAGGTGTGCAGGTCAACGCTCATGATGCGGTCAGCGCCGGCAGTCTTGTACAGGTCTGCCACCAGTCGGGCGGAGATCGGCTCGCGGCCGCGGCCCTTCTTGTCCTGGCGGGCGTAGGGGTAGAACGGGGAAACCACGGTGATGCGCTGGGCCGAGGCACGCTTGAGCGCGTCGATCATGATCAGCTGTTCCATCAGCCAGTTGTTCAGCGGTGCCGGGTGGGCCTGGATGACAAAAGCGTCCTTGCCGCGCACGCTCTCGCCCGGACGCACGTAGATCTCGCCGTTGGCGAAGTCATAGGCAGCAAGCGGCAGCAGCTCCGTATCGAGGCACTTGGCCACTTCCTCCGCCAGCTCAGGGTGTGCCCGTCCAGTGGCTAGGACAAGCCTTTTTTCACCTTGTGCGGTGATTACGCTGCTCATGACTGTTCGCTTTCTCGCGTGGGGATATCAGTACCGGAGAGGGAGGTCTGTGTCTGGGCGCGCTCGGCGGCCTGCGCTGCTGCGGAACCGGGGCGGTTTGCCGACACCCAGTTCTCGAGGTTGCGCTGCGGTGCAACATTGATGGCCAGCGAGCCCGCCGGAACGTCCTTGCGGATCACCGTTCCAGCTCCACTGTACGCCCCGTCCCCCACGGTGACGGGCGCCACATACATGTTGTCGCTGCCCATCCGCACGTGCGATCCGACCGTTGTGTGGTGCTTCTTTTCGCCGTCGTAGTTGACGAAGACGGAGGCGGCACCAATGTTCGAGTGCTCGCCGATGGTGGCGTCCCCCACATAGGAAAGGTGCGGAACCTTGGAGCCCGTGCCGATCTGCGCGTTCTTGGTCTCCACGAACGTGCCGATCTTCCCGCGCTCGCCCAGCTGTGTGCCCGGACGCAGGTACGCAAACGGCCCGACGTCGGCACCCGCACCGATCACGGCATCGGATCCGTGGGTGCGGACCACCTTCGCACCTTGGCCGATAACCACGTTGGTGAGGGTCGTGTCCGGACCAACGACGGCGTCGCGCGCCACCGTGGTGGTGCCGTGCAGCTGGGTGCCGGGCAGGATGGTGACGTCTTCGTCCAGGGTCACGGTGGAGTCGATCCAGGTGGTGGCCGGGTCGACGACGGTGACGCCGGCACGCATCCAGCGGGTGAGGTTCCGCCGGTTATGCTCGGCGTTCAGGGCCGCGAGCTGCACGCGGTCATTGGCGCCTTCGACCTGCCACTGGTCGGTGGTTTGAACCGCGGCGACCCGTCCGCCGGCTGCCCGGGCGATGGCCAGGACATCGGTCAGGTACATCTCTCCCTGGGCGTTGTCCGTGCTGACCCGGGCCAGGGCTGAACGCAGCACGGCGGCGTCGAAGGCGTAGATGCCGGAGTTGATTTCGTTCACGGCCAGCTGTTCGGCCGTGGCGTCCTTCTGCTCCACGATTCCGGTGACGGTTCCGTCTTCGGCGCGCAGCACCCGGCCGTATCCGGCGGGGTCGGCAACCCGTGCGGTGAGGACCGTGACGGCGTTGGAGTCCACGTTGTGCACGGCCACCAGTTCGCGCAGGGTGGCCGCTTCGAGCAGCGGCACGTCTCCGTAGGTCACTACGACTGTGCCTTCCAGCGGGGTGAGCGAGTCGATGGCTTCCACTGCAGACTGGACCGCGCGGCCGGTGCCGGGAATCTCGTCCTGGTCCACAATCATGGCGCCGGGCATCAGGGTGGAGATGTGCGAGGCCACCTGGTCCCGCTCGTGGCGTACAACCACGGCGAGGGTGCCCGGATGCAGCGCCTGTGCCGCGTTCAGGGCGTGCCCCACCATTGAAATGCCGCCAACGGGGTGAAGGATCTTGGGGGTCCGGGACTTCATCCGGGTTCCGGCTCCGGCTGCGAGGACGATCACCGCAGCGGGTGCGGCGCCTTCATTCGGTCCGGTACCCTGCGTATCCTGCATGCTCACGAAAAGGCGCTCCTACACGTTGTCCGGCGTCGGCGCCGGGGCAGTCCCCTCCGCACCGCGCGGCTGCTTCCCAGCGTTCCGCCCATAGGATTCGAACCTATACTCCACGGCTCCAAAGGCCGGGGTGCTGCCGTTACACCAGGGCGGAAAATGTGTGGCTGATGCCGCACACAAGAGTCCAGTTTGCCACGTCCGAACCCTGCTCCGCGACTTGGGACAGCTGCTGCCCGCGCAGGGTGGTTAGCGCCGATGCGTAGACTGGGACAGTGGCGAGAATAACTACTGCGCGGTCACGGCCGCGTATGACAGGTATCCAGCGGCGGGCCCAGCTGATCGGCGTCGCCCGTTCGCTTTTCGCCCTGCGGGGGCTTGAAGGCGCGACCATCGAGGACATAGCCGCCGGGGCCGGTGTCTCCAAGCCGGTGGTCTACGAACACTTTGGCTCCAAGGAAGCGCTGTACACGGAAGTGGTGGACACCGAGTTTGACCGGCTGCTCGCGGCCGTCACGGAGGCGCTGAGCGCCGACGCCGGACCCCGGGTGCTGCTGGAGCGGGCTGCCTACTCGCTGCTTGACTACATTGAGAACCACACCGACGGGTTCCGCATCCTGGTCCGGGATGCTCCCCCGTCGCAGCCCGAAGGCACCTTCTCCACACTCCTTTCCCGCATTGCCGCGGACGTGGAGCACATCCTCTCCAAGGAGTTCGGCAGCCGCGGGCTGAGCGCAGAGGTGGGCGGAATGTACGCGCAGATGCTGGTGGGCATGGTCGCCATGACCGGCCAGTGGTGGCTGGACGCCCGCACTCCGGACAAGGCCACGGTGGCCGCGCACCTGGTGAACCTGTCCTGGAACGGTCTCACCGGCCTGCAGAAGGAACCGGCGCTGGGCCACATTCCCGGCGGCGGGATCCCGCTGGTGCTTACCCTTTCCGCAGTCCTGGTCCGGGACTCGGACGGCTGCATCCTGCTGGTCCGCAAGCGCGGCACCCGGAAGTTCATGCAGCCCGGCGGGAAACTGGAGGCCGGTGAGGATTTCCGCACCGCCGCGGCGCGTGAGGTGAACGAGGAGCTGGGGCTGGCTGTCACCCCCGCAGACCTGGCGGACATCGGCCGCTGGTACGGGCCTGCGGCGAACGAGGCCAACACGTACATTGATGCAGGACTGTTCGCCCTCACCCTTGCGGGTCCCCGCGGGACCGGCAGCGCCGTCGTCCCCCAGGCCGCCGCGGAGATCGAGGAAACCCTGTGGCTGACCCCGGCCGAAGCGTTCGCCCGCAACGACATTTCACCGCTGCTGCGCGACCACGTGCTTCCCGAGCTGCTGGCCCAGGAAGGTCCCGGCCTCGCCGTCGGGCACTAGCTGCCAACCCCGCCCCACCGCCGAGAGGCCAGTTACGGCTCTTTTCGACGCTGAAACGAGCCGTAACTGGCCTCTCGGCGGGGAAGGGTAGCTACTCGAGGATCTCCGATGCTTCGAGCCACTGCATTTCGAGCTCCTCCTGCTCGGCGGCCACGGCCTGCAGCTTCGCGTTGAGGTCCGCAAGCACCTCGAAGTCCGGGCTGCCGCCGGCCGTTTCCCGGTTCATCTGCTCGTGGATCTTCTCCGACTGCCCGGCGAGCTTGGTCAGCTGCCGCTCGATCCGGGTCAGGTCCTTCCGGGCGCTGCGCTTCTCCGCCTCGGAATACGCCGACCCTGCCACGGCGGTGGCCACTGCACCGGATCCTGCGGCATCGGGCCGCGAAGCTCCGGCCTGCGCGGCCCGGTTCGCCTGGGACGAACTTCCGCCGCCGGCGCCTAAGGCCAGTGCAGCTTCGCGCAGTTCAAGGTACTGGTCGACGCCGCCGGGCAGATCCCGCAGCTTGCCGTCGCCGAGCAGCGCCATCTGGGTGTCGGTGACACGTTCCAGCAGGTAACGGTCGTGCGAAACGACCACCAGGGTTCCGGGCCAGCCGTCCAGCACGTCTTCGACAGCAGCCAGCGTGTCCGTATCCAGGTCGTTGGTCGGTTCGTCGAGCATCAGCACGTTCGGCTCCCCTACCAGCAGGCGCAGCAGCTGCAGCCGCCGCCGCTCACCGCCGGAAAGCTCACGCACCGGTGTCCACTGCCGCTGGGAGCTGAAGCCCAGCTGTTCCACCAGCTGCCCGGCGGAGAGTTCGCGCCCGCCCACGTTGAAGACGCGCTTCTCCTTCTCGATCACCTCGATGACCCGCAGGTCCGCAACCTCATCCAGTTCGCGGACTTCCTGGGTGAGCACGGCGGTCTGCACGGTCTTGCCGCGCTTCAGCCGTCCCGACGTCGGTTCCACCGTGCCGTTGAGCAGGCGCAGCAGCGTGGTCTTCCCGGCGCCGTTCACGCCGACGATGCCGAGGCGCTGTCCGGGAGCCAGCCGCAGGGTGATGTTCCGGAAGAGCTGGGTGTCCCCCAGTTCCAGGGACACGTTCTCCAGGTCCAGGACGTCCTTGCCGAGCCGCGCCGTCGCCATCTTGTTCAGGGACAGCGTGTCCCGCGGCTCGGGTACGTCGGCAATCAGGGTGTTGGCGGCCTCGATGCGGAACTTCGGCTTGGAGGTCCGTGCGGGGGCGCCCCGGCGCAGCCACGCCAGTTCCTTTTTGATCAGCTGCTGGCGCTTGCCCTCAACGACGGCAGCCATGCGGTCGCGTTCGGCGCGGGCCAGCACGTAGGCGGCGTAGCCGCCGTCAAAGGGCTCGACGACGGCGTCGTGCACCTCCCAGGTGCGGGTGCACACTTCATCCAGGAACCAGCGGTCGTGGGTGACCACGAGCAGGGCGCCGTCGGTGGCCCGCCAGCGCTGTTTCAGGTGCCGTGCCAGCCAGGCGACGCCTTCGACGTCGAGGTGGTTGGTGGGCTCGTCGAGCATAATCACGTCGTCGTCGCCCATCAGCAGCTTCGCCAGGGCCACCCGGCGGCGCTGGCCGCCGGAGAGGGAGGAGACCTGGGCGTTCCAGTCCACTTCCTGCACCAGGCCGTTCATCACGTCGCGGATCTTCGGGTCCGAGGCCCACTCGTAGTCCGCGGCGTCACC
>JBELZL010000083.1:0-5571 GCA_040274025.1 Arthrobacter sp.
CAGTGAGCTGCGTCCGGATCAGGTTCGAGGCGTAGACGCCGCTGATCTGCTCATGGCCCAGGGCCTGCGGCAGGGCCGCGGCCTGGGCCATGCCCAAATCGGTGAGCCCGGGGCCCGGGGCTCCGGTGTCCAGCAGCCGTTCGATGTTCGACGGCGTCTGGCCGTGGCGGACGAGAATCAGCCGCATGTGTGCTCGCTCTCTGTGTCGGTGCCGCTGCGCTTAGGAACCGAGGGGCCGTCCCGCCATGTTCTCGAGCCGGCGGATCCGGTCCGCCATCGGCGGGTGGGTGGCCAGCAGGCCGCGCACGCCGTTGCGGAACGGGTTGGCAATCATGAGGTGGGACGTGTTGACGAGCTTCTGGTCCGTGTTGGGCAGCGGGGCCTGCTGCGTTCCGGATTCAAGCTTCCGCAGCGCCGAAGCCAGCGCCAGCGGATCATCAGTCAGGGTCGCGCCGTCCTCATCGGCGTCGTACTCCCGGGTACGGCCGATGGCCATCTGGATCAGCGAGGCTGCCAGCGGCGCCAGGATTGCCATCGCGATCATCGCCAGGGGGTTCTGGTTGCGGCGGTCGCCGCCGCCGAAGAAGAGCAGGAACTGCCCGAGTGAGGTGATGACGCCGGCAATGGCGGCTGCCACCGAGGAAGTGAGGATGTCCCGGTTGTAGAGATGCATCAGCTCATGGCCCAGCACCCCGCGCAGCTCGCGTTCGTTGAGAAGCGCCAGGATGCCCTGGGTGCAGCACACCGCAGCGTTCTGCGGGTTGCGGCCTGTGGCGAAGGCGTTCGGCGCCATGGTGGGCGAAATGTAGAGCCGGGGCATCGGCTGGTTGGCTTTGGCCGAAAGTTCACGGACAATCCGGTACATTTCCGGGGCCTGCGCCTCCGTTACCGGGACGGCATGCATCGCGCGAATGGCCAGCTTGTCGCTGTTCCAGTAGCTGTAGGCGGTGGTGGCAAGCCCGATAAAGAGGAAGATCCAGATGAACGAGGAACTGCCCGTGCCGCTGGCAAGCAGGCCGCCGATACCCAGCAGCACGGCGAAGAGCACCCCAAAGAGGGCTGCAGTCTTCAAACCGTTGAAATGTCGGTGCACGTGTACACGATCCTTCCTGGGCGGAAGGCCCCGCCCTCCCATCAGGAGCGCAGGTCCAAAACCTTCCGCGGTACTTTTCCTAAGCGTTAACGTATCTGCCCGCTTCGGTGTTCCACGCCCGGCCGGAGCCGGTTCCGCTTAGGGCTCCGGGTGCCGCGCGTCGTAGCGGGCAAAGCCGGGCTGGAGGCGGGCCAGGACCAGGACGGCGACGGCGCAGGCCAGTCCCCCGGCCACCGCGGCCCAGCCTTCGCCCAGGAAGGATGCATCAACACCGGCAACCAGGTCACCGAGCCGTGGACCGCCGGCAACCACCACCACAAAGACGCCCTGCAGCCGGCCGCGCATTGCGTCCGGCGTGGCGGCCTGAAGGATCGTTGACCGGAAGACGCCGCTGATCGAATCTGCGATTCCTGCGGCTCCCATGGCCAGCGCCGCCGGCAGGAGCCACGGCGAGATGCCGCCGCCGTCGTGCTCCCCTGCCAGCACCACGACTACCCCGAAGGCAGAGACTGAAAGCCCCCATGCGACAACCGACCACATAACAGCCAGCCCCTGCCGGCGCACCAGGCCCAGCGGGCCGGAGAACAGGCCGGCCAGGAATGAACCCGCGGCAGTGGCAGCCAGTAGAATCCCGACCGTTTCCGCCCCGCCCCCGAGCATCAGGGCACCGATGGCGGGCAGCAGCGCCCGGGGCTGGGCCAGCGCCATGGCGGCCAGGTCCACAATGAACGTCATACGGATGTTGGGGCGCGTGCCCAGGAAGGTGAAACCCTCCAGGACCGATTTCAGACCGGCTTTCTGCACCTGCCCCACGGGCGGCATTGGATCCAGCCGGTAAAGCGCCCACATGGCGGCCGTGAAGGTGACAACGTCGATCGTGTAGGTCCAGCCGTAGCCCACCTGGCCCACCAGGACGCCGGCCAGCAGCGGCCCGGCGGCCATGGCGATGCCGAAGGTGATCATGCTCAGCGCGTTGGCAGCCGGGAGCAGTTCAGGGCGCACGAGGCGCGGAATAATGGCACTGCGGGCGGGATGGTTCAGGCCTCCGGCGCCGGCGTTCACTGCCACCAGGGCGAAGAGCAGCCACACGCTTTCCAGGCCAAGCCAGGCCTGCACCGCGATGCCGATGGTGGTCAGCCACAGGACGGCGGCGGAGAACAGCGCCACCTTCCGCCGGTCATAGGCGTCCACCACCGAGCCGCCGTAAAGTCCGGCCAGGACCAGCGGAACCAGTCCCACTACGCCGAGCATCCCCACGTACAGGCTGGATGAGGTGAGTTCGTAGACCTCCAGGCTTACGGCGACTAGTGTCAGCTGGGTGCCGACGGCGGAGAGCGCGGTGCCGGTCCAAAGCCGGCGGAAGTCCCGGCTTTCACGCAGCGGGGTGAGGTCAGCTAGCAGTCTGGGCACCAGAGCAGTCTAGGCGAGCGCGGGACCGCCGTTTCGCCGGTTGACGCCATGCGTCACCGGCGCCTGCCCCAACGAACCCAAAGCATGCTTAGGATGTTGCTTTGAACGATTGTCCACGCGGACGCCGTCCCTGCTGAAGGAGGATCCATGCTGACCCGGAACGTTGCCGAGGGCATCCACCTGATTGAACACGCCTACACGAACGTGTACCTGGTGGAGGACGGCGGCGAGGTGATGATCGTGGACACCGGACTGCCCGCGGCACAGCATGAGATCTCCTCTGCCGTGCGGTCCCTAGGGTACGGGCCCGGGTCAGTCAGCGCCGTGGTCCTGACACACGGACATTTTGACCACGTTGGCACGGCAGCGAAGCTGCGCACCGAGTTCCGGGCACCGGTCCTGGCGCATCCCGCGGACCACTACATTGCGGCACACCCCTACCGGTACGGCCACGAACGCCCCCGCTTCAAGTACCCGCTGCGGTTCCCCGGCTCGCTCCGGCAGCTGGGAGCCATGACGATGGCCGGAGCCCTGGTGGTCCGCGGCGTTGCCGACGTACACAACCTGACTGCGGACGCCGCAGCAACCCTTCCCGGCGCACCGGTGGCCATCCCGACGCCGGGCCACACCGCCGGGCATACGGCCCTGCACTTCCCGGACCGGGATGCGCTGATCGCCGGGGATGCCCTGGTAACGCTGAATCCGTACACGGGCGGACGCGGGCCGCAGATCGTCTCCGGGGCGGCGACCGCAGACAGCGCGGCGGCCCTGGCCTCACTGCAGGCACTCGCGGAGACCGGGGCCCGCGTGGTGCTGACCGGGCACGGTGATCCGTGGACCTCCGGCGCCCAGTCCGCGGTCGAGCAGGCGCTCGCGCAGGGTCCCAGCTAGGGCAGGCGCTCTGGGCCCTGGTTAGAGCAGGCGCTCTGGGCCCTGGTTAGGTTCCTCGGCCTCCAGCTCGTGAACTACCAGCCGGTGCAGCTCCGGGTCACCCAGCGGGCGGAAGTGTCCCATGGCCTTGAGCTGGATGTTTCGGGCGCCGTCGAGCCGGCTGCCGCCGGGAATGTGCGGGTCGAAGGCGGCGTAGACCGAGGTGATCCGGGCGTTGGCGTCCAGGCTTGCCTGCAGGCTACGGAGCAGGGCATTGCGCGGGGAGAATGCGCGGATGGACGGAATCAGGAAGTACCGGGCATACGGGGAGCCGGAAAAGGGCACATTGACGGCGACCATCCGGTGGATACGGTGGCCTTCCGGCCCCAGCAGAACCCGCTTGCCGATCAGTCCGCCCTTGCTGTGCGCCACGATCACTGCGTCTTCAAGTCCAGCAGAGGCCAGGTAGTGCTCCACCCGCCGGGCCATCTCGTCGATCCTGCCGCGGTTGTAGCCCAGGGTCTTCACGGTGTGGACCGGGTGTCCCTGTTCGGCCAGCGCTGCCGCCAGCGGGCGGAGCAGCTGCCAGTCCTCGTAGACGCCGGGAATCAGCACCACCGGTTCCCGTCGTCGAACTCCCGGCCGGGACTCCAGGTAGGCGGCAGGATCTTCCGGGCGGAGGAATCCCTGCACCTGCCAGCGGGCCACATAGGCGTAGTCCGCCGCCCACGCTGCGGCATACTTCATCCTGCGCCGAAGCCCGGGCCATGCCGCCGGGGCTCCCGGCGCGGTACCGGCCCCCCTCATTCGGCGGCTTTCGCCGTCCTGCGAATCCATTCCGCCGTCTCGCACGGATGGTTCCACATCACGATGTGTGGCGCACCGGGGATCTCCCCGAGCAGCGTTCCGGGGCGGGCCTGCTCCAGCCGCGCCAGCCACGAAGACGGAACGATCGGGTCCCGGTCACCGCGCAGCACCGTCACGGGACAGGAAACATGTGCAAGGCGCTCGTCGAGCCGCTGGCCCAGCATCTGCTTCATGGTCGCCAGATACCAGCGCGGTCCGGCACGCAGATAGTCCGTGAAGACGATCCAGTTCGCCGCCGGTCGTTCGCGGAGGGTGTCCTGGGCCAGGCGCAGGGCCTGCAGTGCGGCGTTGCGTTCCACACGGTTCACAGTCGGCCCCAGGAGCAGCACGGAGGAGACCAGGTCCGGCGCCAGCAGTGCTGCCTCAACGGAGACCTGGCAGCCCATGGAGTGCCCCACCAGCTGGGCCTCGCGTATTCCGGCAGCACGCAGCGCCTCAAGTACCACTTCCGCGTAGCCCTGCATGGTCAGCACCCGTGAGGGGCGGGGAAGGCCTCCGTGCCCCGGCAGCTCAACGCAGTGAACCCGGAACTGGTCGGACAGCTGCGCTGCCAGACGCTCGAAGTACCGCGCCGAAGCGCCTATGCCATGGATGAGGACAATGTCCTGCGCGCCCGAACCTGACGTGCGCAGGCCGACGTCATACTCTCCCAGGCGCAGACGCCGCACCTCTGGTTCCGCTGCCGTGCCGGGCATGTTGCCTCCTGTCGCCTTCGCTACGGTCCACCCTAGCGGCATGGCCGGCAGGTTAGGCGGGCCTTATTATGAATAAATCAAAATAAGGCTTACTCTTGATACATGACTTCCACAGCAGCATCCGCGGCAACCACTGACAAGTGGTCAGCGCAGCTGCGTGCACACGGACGCCGGGTCACCAAGCAGCGCCTGGCCGTGCTGGACGCCGTCGACCATTCACCGCACGCCGTTGCGGATGAGGTCGCAGCTATTGTGCGGACCACCCTTCCGGACATCAGCCTCCAGTCCGTCTACGTTGTCCTCACCGATCTCACGGAAACGGGCATGCTCCGCCGGATTGAACCGCCGCATTCCCCCGCCCGCTACGAGACCCGGGTGGATGACAACCACCATCACGCGATGTGCACCGGCTGCGGTCGCATCGAGGACGTTGACTGCGCCGTCGGACACGCTCCGTGCCTGACACCGAGCAACACCCACGGCATGACGATCCAGATTGCGGACGTGCTGTACCAGGGCCTTTGCGCCGACTGCGCAGCCAAACCGGCAGCCGATAAGACTTCCTGACCCCTCGGCTTAGAACTCCACCCAAAAGAAGAAAGAGAGAGAATGTCGAACTTCACCACCACCCAGACC
>JBELZL010000084.1:0-5216 GCA_040274025.1 Arthrobacter sp.
AACGGACAGGGACTCTGCGAAGCCTGCAACCACGCCAAACAAGCACCCGGCTGGAACGCAACAGTCATCGACAGAGCGCGGTCCGGCTCAAGCGGGTCGGGCAGTCGGTTCGCCTCGGCGGTCGCGACTAGGGTCACGGGCGCAGGCACACGAGCGTCTTCGACGACCGAGGCGGGTGGGCCAGGGCCGAGGTCCAAAGCACGCCTGCCAGGGCCGATAACCGAGACGACCGGGACAACCAAGCCAACCGAGCCGAGCCTGCCGGAGTCGGTCCCGTCGGCTGCAGGACACAGGTCGCCGCCACACAACGACCCCAGCAGACGGCATATCGTCCTAACCACCACGCCAACTGGTCACGCCTACGCCTCAACCGCGCCGCCGCTGCCAGGGAGTGTGCTGCCGGGAACCCGGCATCCTCATGGATAACGCAGCCCTGTTACGCTTTTCCGCATGATTGTTTCGGTACCCGGCTGCGCCAGCGCAGCGGAAAGGCTGGTGGGCCTCAGGCCCTATTGGCCTTGCCCTTGCCCTTGCCCGGCCCCAGATGGCCGCGTCCACTGAATAGATGCCGGACGGTTCCGGACCGCGCGCCGCCTGCCTGCACCAGTGCTCGAATGAGCAACCCGAAACGAAAGCCTGAAACATGAAAGCCCTCACTCAAGCCGCGATCCGTAAGTCCTTCATCAACGCCAGCCGGTCCCAGACCGCCGCCGTGAACTTCCCTGCCGATTTCGACGACGTCGATTGGGAGAACATTGACCAGTACGGCTGGCGGGACCACAAGATGCCGCAGCGCGCTTACCTGGTTACCGAGTTCGACGGGAAGCCGACAAGCGTCCTTCTCCGGGCACCGGAGCTTGTGTCGGCGGGCCGGAAGGCGATGTGCGCCCTTTGTGAGGATCTCGAAGACAACGACGACGTCTATCTGTTCGTCGCTCCGAAGGCCGGTGCTGCCGGTAAGAACGGCAACTCGGTGGGAACGCTCATCCATAGCGCGTTCAGCTGCTCACGGAATGTCCGCGCGGACGTCCTGCCGACGCCGATCCACCCGGACCCTGAACTGGTCAAGGCCGAACGGATCCGCAAACTCAACGAACGGACGCACCAGTTCATCCAAAAAGTGCGTTCCTAGGACAGGGGCACTTAGTCCTTGTAGGCGGCGATCGCGCCGGTCTGGGCCTCGGTCAGGCGGATCAGGTCAAAGGGGGAAAGCTCAATCTCAAAACCCCGGCGGCCGCCCGATACGTAGATCAGGTCGAGGACTTCGGCACTTGAATCGATCAAGGCAGGGGAGTGGTGTCGCTGCCCCAGCGGGGAAATGCCTCCCACGACGTATCCGGTGCGCCGCTCAGCCTCGGCCTTGTCGGCAAGGGAAACCTTCCGCACACCGAGCAGCGAGGCGACCTTCTTCAGATCGAGCATGGCTTCTACCGGAACCATCGCCACGGCAAGCCGGTTCCCAAGTGAAACCATGAGCGTTTTGAAGACCGCGTCCGCAGGAACCCCGAGCTTCTCGGCCGCTTCCAGCCCATAGGACGGCGTTGATGCGTCGTGGTGGTAGCTCATGGTCCGGTAGGCGACGCCGGCAGCATCCAGTGCATGGGTGGCCGGCGTCGCGCCGTGCCCGCCTTTCCTGCTGCTGCCGGCCATGGCCTACCTCGCCAGTCCTGCGGCGGACGCGTCAGCGGAACCGGCTGCAACCTGCTCGGCAACCTTCCGCTTGATGCGCCCCAGCATGGCCGACATTCCGCGCATCCGCAGGGGAGTGATAGCCCGGGTTAGTCCCAGCCGGTCCGGGACATCAGCCGGAACCGCCAGGATCTCGGCGGCGGAGAGGCCGTTCAGACCCTCGTGCAGCACGCTGGCAAAACCGCGCGTGGTCGGTGCTTCCGGCGGAGCGGAGAAGAACAGCTCCACCGGGTGCTCCGGCGCAGCGCCCACCTCGACTGTCAGGAACAGCGGAGACTGGCATTCAACAACCTGCTCCAGCATTTCCGGATGGTCCGCCAGACGGGAAGGCAGCTCCGGCAGGGCCCGGGAAAACTCAAGCAGCAGCTCAAGTCGCTCCGGCTCGCTCATGGCCTGGAAATCGTCAACGATCTCCTGCAGCTGCTCCGGTACGGCCGGATCAGCGGAGGAGGGAATAGGGGTGCTCATAAAACCAAGTACTTTCGGTTGTGGACGGCTGGCAGGTCTTTAGCGCGCTGCCGGAGCGGCACCCGGCTCGGCGCCCCGGACGATCGGCACCCGCACCGCGTTGCCCCATTCGGTCCAGGACCCGTCGTAATTGCGGACCGATTCGAACCCGAGAAGGTGCTTCAGCACAAACCAAGTATGGCTGGAACGTTCCCCGATCCGACAGTAGGCAACGACGTCGTCCCCTGCCTTGAGCCCGGCTTCTCCGCCGTAGAGCGCATCCAGTTCGGTGCGGGTGCGGAACGTGCCGTCTTCGGCGGCGGCCTTGCCCCAGGGTACGGACACCGCGGTGGGAATGTGGCCGCCCTTCATGGCGCCTTCATCCATGTAATCGGGCATGTGCGTGCGTTCGCCGGTGTATTCGGCGGGGGAGCGGACATCGATCAGGGGTCCGTTGCCCAGGTGTCCCAGGACGTCGGTCAGGTAAGCGCGCACCGGCTCGTCCCGGCGTTCGACGACGGGATAGTCAGTTGCGGTGACCTGCGGTTTTTCGGTGGTCAGCTCGCGGCCTTCGGCGATCCACTTGTCCCGGCCGCCGTCGAGCAGCCGCACATCCTCGTGCCCAAAGAGCGTGAAGACCCAGAGCGCGTAGGCAGCCCACCAGTTGCTCTTGTCTCCGTAAATCACCACGGTCGAGTCACGGCTGATGCCCTTTTCGCCCATAAGCTTGGCGAAAGCCGCACCGTCAACGAAATCCCGGGTATCGGCGTCGTTCAGGTCCGTGTGCCAGTCGATCTTGCGGGCGCCGGGGATGTGGCCGGTGTCGTAAAGCAGGATGTCCTCGTTGGACTCCAGCACCACCAGGTCCGGGGAATCCAGGTGCGCGGCCAGCCAGTCGGTGGACACGAGCTTTTCCGGATGGGCGTA
Organism: Arthrobacter sp.; assembly: GCA_040274025.1. Classification (GTDB taxonomy): domain Bacteria; phylum Actinomycetota; class Actinomycetes; order Actinomycetales; family Micrococcaceae; genus Arthrobacter_B. The sequence goes on from JBELZL010000084.1 coordinate 3,064, forward strand.
GTCGGCGAACTTCGGATTCGGATCTGCAGGCAGCGGCATGGGTGTTCCCCTTTAGGTAAGACGGCAGGTTTACTACCAAGCCTAACGATGTGCACGTCCCAAAACTTCCTTGAGGACTGCTCACCGTCCGCAGTGGCGTATCGTTGCTACGGCAGCAAATGCCGGTACCCCTAGCAGAATCGGATGGATGGTTTGGGCGCAGCAGGACAAGTGGAGCAGCTCACTAAGCGGACTCCCCAGGTTTCCACGGACGAACTCCTGCAGGGTTTCTTCCCCTCGCCCAGGTTCGGTGAAGTCTCTTTCGACAGCTACATTCCCGACCCGTCACAGCCCTCGCAGGCAGAGGCCGTCGCAGCCATGCGCGCCTTCGCCCAGAGCGTCGACACGCCGGCCCCCAGCGGCTTCCGCAAGCTCTTTGGCGCCAAGAAGCCTGAGACGAAGGCAGGTTTCTACCTCGACGGCGGTTTCGGCGTCGGCAAGACCCACCTTCTGGCCTCACTTTTCCACGCAGTCGAGGGGCCGAAGGCCTTCGGCACCTTCGTGGAGTACACGAACCTCGTGGGTGCGCTGTCCTTCCGCAAGACGGTTGAAGCACTTTCGGCCTACAAACTGGTCTGCATCGACGAATTCGAACTCGACGATCCCGGAGACACGGTGCTGATGTCCCGGCTTATGCGGGAATTGTCCGACGCCGGCGTCAAGCTGGCAGCCACGTCCAACACCCTGCCGGGTTCCCTGGGCGAAGGCCGCTTTGCGGCCGTGGACTTCCAGCGCGAAATCCAGGTGCTGGCGGACCAGTTCGACGTGGTACGCATTGACGGCGAAGATTACCGCCACCGCGGCCTGCCGGAGTCCCCGCCGCCGCTGGACGACGCGGGTCTGGCCGAGCGGATCGCCTCGGAGTTCGACGGCAAGACCGTTGCGGAAGACGAATTCGCGGATCTGGTCAACCACCTGGCCAACGTGCACCCCAGCCGCTACCGCCAGCTGATCGACGGAATCGACGCCGTGGCCTGGCACAACGTGCACACCATCTCGGAGCAGTCCGTGGCGCTGCGCTTTGTGGTCCTCGCTGACCGCCTCTATGACAAGGACGTTCCGATTCTTGCCAGCGGCGTGCCGTTCGACCAGCTCTTCACGAAGGAAATGATGGCTGGGGGGTACATGAAGAAGTACTTCCGCGCCGTCTCACGCCTCACCGCCCTGGCCCGTGAAGGGCAGACCGGAGAAGCCTCCTAGATTCTCCGGCAGCACACCCCGCAAACCACGAAGGCCCTGGTCCCGCTAAAGCGGAACCAGGGCCTTTTGCCGTGCTCTGGCCTTTTAGACGGCCGGAGGAGTCTGTCCGGACGGGTTTCCAGTGTCGGGACCCTGCTTGCGGTCGAGCTTGTCCACCGCTTCGGAGGCCTTGCCCTGGATACCGTCGATTTTGTCAGAGTATTTTCCGCCGGTTTTCTGATCGACGAAGTGCCCTGCCTTATCGATGCCGCCCTTGATCTTGTCGGAGTTTCCCCCAACAAACTCGGCAGCCTTATCCTTCAGCAGTCCGGCCTTGCCCTTGAGCTCGTCAAATGCAGACACGGATCACCTCCTTCCACAGGGGAAACCAGACGTTTCCCGTTCCGTTCAATCGTAAGCCCGCTGACGGACATCGCCAAGGCCAGCCCCAGACGCATGGGCGCGTTTAATGAGGCGGTTAACGCAGAAGGAGCAGGCCGTAACGGCCTGCTCCTTGCAGCATGTTTCTTTGTCCGAGCGGACGACGGGATTCGAACCCGCGACATCCACCTTGGCAAGGTGGTGCTCTAGCCAGCTGAGCTACGTCCGCAAACAAAAGGCCAGCACCAGGTGCCGGTCTTTCGTGCGCGATACTGGGATCGAACCAGTGACCTCTTCCGTGTCAGGGAAGCGCGCTACCGCTGCGCCAATCGCGCCTGATACTGCCCTGGCTCCGGATAGCCGGTGCCTTGCAGTACAGGAGAGCGGACGACGGGATTCGAACCCGCGACATCCACCTTGGCAAGGTGGTGCTCTAGCCAGCTGAGCTACGTCCGCAAATGAATGTCCAACATTCGTGTGGAACACAAGGTGTTGAACCTCGTGCGCGATACTGGGATCGAACCAGTGACCTCTTCCGTGTCAGGGAAGCGCGC
>JBELZL010000085.1:0-5008 GCA_040274025.1 Arthrobacter sp.
GGGACCCCGGCACCATGAACGTCATAGAAACCCGCGGACTAACGCGCCGCTACAAAGACCAGACCGCACTGGACAACGTCACTCTGGACATTGCGCCCAACCGCATCTACGGACTTCTTGGACGCAACGGGGCCGGGAAAACCACCCTGATGTCCATCCTGACCGCCCAGGGCTTCGCCAGTTCGGGGGAAGTACGGGTGTTTGGCGGGAACCCGTTCGAAAACGAGCACATCCTCTCCCGTCTGTGCTTTGTCCGGGAATCGCAGAAGTACCCTGACGACTTCACTGTCCGGAACGCCCTGGACGCTGCCGCCATGTTCTTCCCGCACTGGGACGCTGCCCTGGCCCAGACGCTGCTGGAAGATTTCCAACTCCCCCGGCCGAAGAAGCACCGGATCAAGAAGCTCTCCCGCGGACAGCTCTCCGCCGTCGGCGTGATCATTGGGCTGGCTTCCCGGGCCGAACTGACGTTCTTCGATGAACCGTACCTGGGACTCGACGCCGTCGCGCGGCAGCTCTTCTACGACCGCCTGCTCACCGACTTCGCGGACCATCCCCGCACGATCATCCTCTCCTCCCACCTGATCGATGAAGTGGCCAATTTGCTGGAGCACGTCATCGTCATCGACCGCGGCCGCATCGTGATGGATGACGAGGTGGAGGCGATCACCGGCTCCGCCTTCGCGGTGGCCGGCAAATCGACAACCGTGGAGGAGTTCGTTGCCGGGCGACCCGTTCTTCACCGGGAGGGACTCGGGGCACTGGCCTCCGTCACAGTGGATGCTCCGCTGTCTCCCGGCGACAGGGAGAGGGCACAGTCCCTTGGACTGGAACTCGCCCCGGTCTCGCTGCAGCAGCTCATCATCCGCCGCACGCTCAAAGCCAACGAACACTACGGCTCCCATGCGGAGAGCAACGAGAAGGATCTGGAGGTCCTGCGATGAACCGCCCCCTCGCCGTCGCACGCATGCAGCTGCTGAACAAATGGCTGTACCTCGGTATACCGGGAATCATCATCGCCTCGTCCACCCTCATCGCCATCGCGATCCTGGCTATGGTCCCGTCTGACGGCGGTGAGGGCACCCGGATGGCATTCTCCGGTCAGGCCGTCATGTGGTATTTTCTGGCCGCCGGAGTCCAGTCGCTGAGCCTGACCTTCCCCTTTTCGCAGGCCATGAGTGTCAGCCGCCGGTCCTTCTACATCGGCACTCTGGGACTTTTCTCCGTGCTGTCGCTGGGCCTGGGCGTCCTGTACTGGCTCCTCGGCCTGGTGGAGAAGGCCACCGATGGCTGGGGCGTGGACGGGAACATCTTCGCCATTCCGTGGATTGCCGAGTCAGCCTGGTGGGTTCAGATCCTGCTCTATTCCGCCCTGACCATCCTGCTGTTTATGTTTGGTTTCTGGTTCGCCACGATCTACCGGCGGTGGCGTACGACCGGTCTGGTGGCGGCCCTTGTGGGCTTCGGCCTGATCATCCTGGGCGCGGCGGCCGCTGCCTCCTTCACGGACTCGTGGGCCTCAGTCGGCGCCTGGTTCCTCCAGCTGACCCCGCTCTCCCTATCGGGCTGGCTGCTGCTCGGCGGTGTGGTCCTTGCTGCGGGATCCTACGGCACACTGCGGCGGGCCACCCCCTAGCCCTTCCCCGGCACAGGACACCGCCGCAGCACCCAACCAGCAGTGCCGCCGTCCCCTCGGACAGCGGCACTGCCGGTTTCTAGGGTTTTCCCTGTCCCGCCGAGTCAATAATGATCCGTTCAAGTTCGGCTTGCCCCAGCAGGTTGTGGGGACGGATCACCTTATCCGCTGCGACGTAGTAGAACGCAGCCCGCACCTTCTCCAGGGGAACATCCTTCAGCCGGGACCAGGCCAGCCGGTAGACCGCCAGCTGCACGGAGCGGACAGCCAGTTTGTCTTTGGAAGGCGGAGCGCCGGTCTTCCAGTCGATCAGGTCCCAGCCGCCGTCCTCGTCCTGGAAGACGGCGTCGATCCGTCCCCGGACCACCACGGAATCCACGCGGGTTTCCACGGGCACCTCGATATAGGCCGGCGTCCGGGACGCCCATTCCGAGGCCTCGAAGGTCGAGACCATGTCTTGGAGCTGGTAGGCCTCGTCAACGTACGCGTCGGCTGCACCTGGATACTCGTCGATGTCGAGCATGCCGCTGCGCCCGAAGTACTCCTCAATCCAGGCATGGAACGCGGTTCCCTTCCGTGCCGCCATTCCCGGTTCACGCGGAACCGGACGGCGCAGCTGCCGGGTCACGGCCTCAGGGTCATCCTGCAGGTCCACCAGCATTGAGGCTGAAATATGGGCGGGCAGCTCCACTTCCATGACCTCATCCGGAGCATGGTGCCGGGCCAGGACAAGCTCAACGTCCCTGCCCCAGCGCCGGGGCTCGAAGACATCGGTAACCTGAGGGGTGGTCTGTCCGGCGGAAGCGGCGTCTTCCCTCCCCAGCTCTTTCTGCCCAGGCGCCGCGGCTGCGGCCAGAACCGCGGCGGCCGCTGCTTCCATCGCTGCCCTTCTCTGGGCCGGCAGCGGATCCTTGGGCCAGCTGGCCCGTTCCAGTACTGCATTGGCGGGGTTTTCATCGCCCTGTTCTTCCGGCTCCAGCCAGGAAAGCAGATGGAATCCGGGGGCACCGGCCTTGCCCAGCTCGTAGAGCTCCAGCTGGTAGCGCGAGGCCTCGGTGGGTTTGCTCCGCCCCCCGCCCCAGGCACTGGAGGTACAGAAGAGAATGTCCTTGGCACGGGTGAACGCCACATAGGCCAGGCGCCGCTCTTCACGCTCGGCATGGGCACGGGCATCGTCCGCAAAGAGTTTCTCTGCGTCCAGCCAGGACTTCTGGTCCGGCTGTTCCCAGTCCCACTGGGGCAGGTCCGGACCGTCACCGCGCAGGTTCCAGGGAACAGCGGCGTTGCCGCTGCTCCAGCGCGAGTCCTTGTCATTGGGGAACTGGCCTTCGGAAAGCCCGGGCACGGCCACCACATCCCATTCCAGGCCCTTGGAGGCGTGCACGGTCAGCAGCTGGACCGCTTCCCGCGAGGTTTCCAGGGCAGTGACGGGAAGTCCGTTTTCTTCCTCGTCCGCCACTTCCAGCCAGGCCAGGAACGCCGCCAGGTCCACGCGGTCTGCCGAGGCGCTGAAGGTTGCGGCAGCATCGATGAACGCGTCGAGGTTCCGCCGGGATTCGTGGATGCTGATACCCGGTTTGGCAGCAACCTCGATGTCCAGCAGGATGCGCCGCTCCACCTCGCCGATCAGCGTAGTGAGGTCTTCGCCCACATAGGCGCGCAGTTCACGCAGCTCATCCCGCAGCATTCCCAGGCGTGCGAGTCCAACCGGCGTGAGCGAGCGGCCGGCACTGGAGGTCCAGCCCGGCTTGGGCAGGTAATCCACCGCCTCGACCAGGCTGCCGGCCTCTGCAAGATCGGTTTCGACGACGGCGGCACCGCCTTCATCAGGTCCGTGCACGTCGGCGATCTCCCGGACGTTCGTGGCGCGTTCCCGCACCCGGACGAGGTGCCTGGACCAGTCTGCCAGCGCCATCAGATCCGCGGGCCCAATGCGCCAGCGGGCGCCGGCGAGGATACGCAGCATCGAGTCGGAACGCCCGGGGTCACTCAGGACACGCAGCACGGCGAGCAGATCGACGATCTCCGGCGTGGAGAGCAGGCCGCCCAAACCTACGATCTGCACGGGGATGCCCAGGTCTTCGAGCGCACGGCGGATGGGATCGAACTGTTTTTTCCCGCGGCACAGCACCGCCACCGTCGGCGGCAGCGTATTGCCCCGGCCGTCCGTTTCATGGCTGGGGTGCCTGAACCACTGGGCGCGGACGTTCGCGATCTGGGCGGCGAGGGCTTCTGCTTCTCCCACGCTCACCGTTCCGTCCGGGAGAGTCACTGTTTTTTCACTGAGATACCGGCCCAGGTACACATCGCCCACAGGCGGTTTTGGCTTAGCCTGAAGTTCGGGGACGTCCAGGGGCGCCCTGGCTCCGGGCCAGGGCGCCGGTTTGTTCAGCGGTCCGGAGACGGCGTTGGCGGCCGCCAGGATTGAAGTTGAGTTCCGCCAGGCCACCGACAGGTTGGCTACCCCGGCCGGTGCCCGGCCGCCTTCGGGCAGCAGCCGCGGGAAGTGCTCGCGGAAGGTCCCCAGCTGTCCGGCTGAGGCTCCGCGGAATCCGTAGATGGACTGGTGCGGATCGCCCACGGCAGTGACGGGGGTGCCGTCGCCGAAAAGTGTGGAGAACAGCACCATCTGGGCATGGGATGTGTCTTGGAACTCGTCCAGCAGCACCACCTTGTACTTGGCGCGTTCCATCTCCCCGGCTTCGGGGATCTCTTTGGCTATCCGGGCAGCCAGAGCCACCAGGTCGCCAAAGTCCAGCTGCCGGCGTTCGGTTTTGGCACGCTGGTAAGCCTCCACGAGTTCGGTCACGGAGATGCGTGTCTGGAGCTTGGCCACTAGGTCCCGAACGCCCTTGGTTGCTGCCCTCGTCTTGCCTGCCTGGTACGGCAGTGCCAGCACCTGGTCTAGGTGGTCCTGGATCTCGGCACGCACCTGCGCCGGGGTCAGGAGGTGCTCGGCACACTCCGAGGCCATCTGCAGCACGGAGTTCACCAGCGTGGACTTGGCGGCGGTGAAGTGTTCGTAATCCCCGGTGTAGGCCTCCACTACTTCGTTGGCCAGCTGCCAGGACTGGGCACCTCCCAGCATCACTGAATCGCGTTCGACGCCGATCCGCAGGCCGTAATCGTTCACGATGCCGTTGGCGTAGGAGTGGTAGGTGGACACCGCTGCCTCGAGCTGGGCGTCGCCGGTTTCCTCCCCCAGTTTCCGTTCCAGCAGCCGCAGCCTGCCGCGGATCCGGCTGGCCAGCTCGCCGGCAGCCTTGCGGGTGAAAGTGACACCCAGAATCTGCTCGGGTGCCACCAGCTTGTTTGCCACCAGCCAGACCACGCGGTCTGCCATGGTCTTGGTCTTGCCGGACCCGGCGCCTG
>JBELZL010000086.1:0-4974 GCA_040274025.1 Arthrobacter sp.
GCCGACGTCGAGCTGGCCGCCTTCGAATCCGCCGTCACCGACTGGGAGCGCAAGCGTGGCTTTGAGCGGCTCTGAGGAGTTCGGCTCCGACGGTGCCGCGCGGCCGCTGATCGGCATCACTACCTACTACCAGGAAGCGGCCTGGGGTGTTTGGAAGGGAACAGCGGCCCTGATCCCGGGAACCTATGTTGAGGCCGTTGCCGCCGCGGGCGGGGTACCGGTGCTCCTGCCCCCGGTGGCCACAGGTGTGCATGTCCTTGACCGGCTGGACGGGCTCATCACGGCCGGCGGCACGGATGTAGACCCGGCGGAGTACGGGCACGAGCGGCACCGCCTCACCGTCAGCCAACCGCAGCGCGACGCTCATGACCTGGCCCTGACCCGGGCCGCCCTTGAACGGGGCCTGCCGCTGCTTGCAATCTGCCGGGGAGCGCAGGTCCTGAACGTCGCCCTCGGCGGCACGCTGATCCAGCATCTGCCCGAGGTCCGCCCGGAAGCGAGCTACCAGCCGGCGCCCGGCGTCTTCGGCGAGGTTGCCTTCACCACCACACCCGGAAGCCTCATCGCATCCCTGCTCGGCCCGCGGGCCAGCGCACCGTGCTACCACCATCAGGGCATCGCCGAACTGGGCCACGGACTGGTGGTCACGGCCGTGGCCCCGGAAGGCACCATCGAAGCCGTAGAACTGCCCGACGGCGGCAGCTGGGTCCTGGGGGTTCAGTTCCATCCCGAGCAGAATCCCGGAGACCTGCGGCTGTTCCGCGGATTCGTCGCCGCGGCGGCCCGGCACACGTCAACACCACAAGGAGCGCAACGGTGAGCACCCCCATCCTGAACCCCGCCACGGAGGAGATCATCACCACCGTGGCTCCGCTGGACCTGGACGCCGTGGACGCCGCGATCGAAGCGGCAGCACGGGCCTTCGAATCCTGGCGGAACACCGGCCCCTCAGACCGGGCACGCCTGCTGCGCCGCTTCGCCGCCGCCGTGGACGCAGACCTGGAGAACCTCGCGGCCCTGGAAGTGGCGAACGCCGGGCACACGCTGGGCAATGCGCGCTGGGAAGCCGGCAACGTCCGGGATGTGCTGAACTACTACGCCGGCGCTCCGGAGCGGCATACCGGGGCGCAGATCCCCGTGGACGGCGGCATCGACGTGACCTTCCACGAACCCCTCGGCGTGGTGGGCGTGATCGTTCCCTGGAACTTTCCCATGCCCATCGCCGGCTGGGGATTCGCACCGGCGCTGGCCGCTGGAAACACGGTGGTCCTCAAACCTGCTGAGCTGACCCCGCTGACCGCGCTGCGCCTGGCGGAGCTGGCGCTGGAGGCAGGAATCCCCAAGGGTGTGTTCCAGGTGCTGCCGGGAAAGGGGTCGGTGATCGGCGAGCGTTTTGTCACCCATCCGGCTGTCCGCAAGGTGGTGTTTACCGGCTCCACAGAAGTGGGCAAGCAGATCATGGCCGGCTGCTCCGCCCAGCTGAAGCGGGTGACCCTGGAACTGGGCGGCAAGAGCGCCAACATCATCTTTGACGACGCCGATCTGGAACGGGCTGCCGCAGCAGCACCGGACGGCGCGTTCGACAACGCCGGGCAGGACTGCTGCGCCCGCTCCCGGGTCCTGGTCCAGGCCGGGGTGTACGAGCGTTTCCTGGAACTCCTCGAACCACACGTCACGGGTTTGCGGGTCGCCGACCCCCGACTAAGGGACTCCGCCATGGGCCCGCTGATTTCATCTGCACAGCGCGACCGGGTGGCAGGCTACGTGGCGGCAGACGACGTCGTTATCCAGGGCTCGGCGCCGGACGGACCGGGTTTCTGGTTCCCGCCAACCGTCCTGGCACCCGCTCCGGGCAGCCCTGCCCTGCGCGAGGAGATCTTCGGCCCGGTCCTGGCCGTTGTTCCGTTCACGGATGAGGAGGACGCCGTCCGCATCGCCAACGACTCGGCCTACGGGCTCTCCGGTTCAATCTGGACCCGGGACCTGGGCCGTGCCCTGCGTACCTCCCGCGGTGTTGAAGCCGGAAACCTCTCCGTGAACTCGCATTCATCAGTGCGTTACTGGACGCCGTTTGGCGGCTTCAAGCATTCGGGGCTCGGCCGGGAACTGGGCCCGGACGCCCTGGATGCGTTCACGGAAACCAAGAACGTCTTCATCGCCACCGGCCGGTAACGGCACCAAGGAGGAGAACACCATGTCAGATCAGGTCTCACCGGCACATCCTTCGCCAGCCCCACTGCGCAGGCTCGAGGGCCGCAGCGCCGTCATCACCGGCGGCGGCAGCGGGATTGGTCTCGCCACAGCCCGCCGGCTGGCAGCGGAAGGCGCGCACGTCGTCGTCGGGGACGTGGACCCGGTGGCCGGGAAGGCTGCTGCCCATGAGGTGGGCGGCCTGTTCGTGCCGGTAGACGTCACCAACGAAGAAGAGGTTCGCCGGCTCTACGAGGTGACCCGGGAAACCTACGGCCGGGTGGACATTGCCTTCAACAACGCCGGAATATCCCCGCCCGAGGACGCCTCCATCCTGGAGACTGGAATCGATGCCTGGCGGCGGGTGCAGGAGGTCAACCTGACCTCGGTGTACTACTGCTGCAAGTACGCGCTGCCGCACATGCTCGCCGCCGGAAAGGGATCCATCATCAACACAGCCTCTTTCGTGGCGGTTATGGGTGCTGCCACCTCACAGATTTCCTACAGCGCGTCCAAGGGCGGGGTGCTGGCGATGAGCCGGGAACTCGGCGTCGAATTCGCCCGCCGGGGGGTCCGGGTGAACGCCCTGTGCCCCGGACCGGTGAACACTCCCCTGCTGCAGGACCTGTTCGCCAAGGACCCTGAACGGGCGGCACGCCGGCTCGTGCACATACCGCTGGGCCGGTTCGCCGAGCCGGAAGAGCTCGCCGGGGCGGTCGCCTTCCTGGCCAGTGACGATTCGTCCTTCATCACGGCTTCCAGCTTTATGGTCGACGGCGGCATTTCGGGTGCGTACGTGACGCCGGCGTAGCGGGGTCGGCGCTTTGGGAGCAGCAGACGGCGGCCGGCCCGCCCGGCCGCCGTCTGCTTGGGAACTGCTTGGGAACTGCTTGGGTACTAGCGGGTCACCACGACGTGCTCATTGGGCACGCAGTGGGTCATGGTCAGGCCCTCGACGTTGCGCGGACCGTTGTTGCCGAGGTTCTTGATCCGCTCCTGCTCCTCTTCGGTCAGGGTCTGGCTAGGAAGGGGACCAAGATCCTTGATCTCAGCCAGCCCGATGCCCAGGCCCTCGCCGACGCGCGCGCCGAGTTCGTCGTCGCACATGTAGAAGTGCCAGAGCATACGCTCCTGCACCGGACGGGCAGCCTGGGAGATGTTGTCGACGAAGTTCTTCACCAGGTCGTCCTTCTCCCACTGTTCCATCAGCTGGTAGCGCTGGCCGGCCTGCAGGTAGTCATTCGTCCGCTCGATCCGGGCCCGCATCAGCCGGCCCTTCAGCTCCGGTCCGAGCTCCGTTGGGCCCGACTTGGGGGCTTCCTGCACGCCGCCGGTAATGCTCGGCTCATAGTTGACGTGCGGGTTCTGTCCGGGAGCCAGGTCGGTTCCGTAGGACATCTGGCCGCCGCGCTGGTTGGTGGCAACCTTGGCGTTCTTCGCGGAGTTGACCGGCAGCTGCAGGTAGTTCGGGCCCACCCGGTAGCGCTGGGTATCCGAGTAGCTGAAGGTACGTCCCACGAGCATCTTGTCATCGGAGAACTCCAGTCCGTCCACCAGCACACCGGTGCCGAAGGAGATCTGCTCGTTCTCGTTGTGGTGGTCGGAGACGTTCCGGTTCAGGGTCATGGTGCCCACATACTGGGGAACGAACATTTCTTCGGGCCAGGTCTTGGTGTCATCAAGCGGATCGAAGTCCAGTTCCGGATGGTCGTTGTCATCCATCATCTGCACGTAGAGGTCCCACTGGGGGTAGTCGCCGCGCTCGATGGCCTCGTAAAGGTCCTTGGACGCGTGGCCGAGGTCCCCTGCCTGGATGTTGGCGGCGTCCTCTTCAGTCAGGGACTTCACCCCCTGCTTGGGCTGCCAGTGGTACTTCACCAGCTTCGAGTCGCCGGCCGCGTTGACCCAGCGGTAGGTGTTCACGCCGAATCCCTGCATGTGCCGGTAGTCGGCCGGGATGCCGCGCGGGCTGAACAGGTTCACCAGCATGTGCATGGATTCCGGGGTCTGGGACATAAAGTCGAAGATCCGCGCCGGTTCCTGCCGGAAAGTCACGGGATCCGGTTTCAGGGAGTGGATCACGTCCGGGAACTTGATCGCGTCACGGATGAAGAAGACACCGAGGTTGTTGCCCACCATGTCCCAGTTGCCGTCTTCAGTGTAGAACTTCACGGCAAAACCACGCGGATCGCGTGCTGCTTCGGAGGAATCACGGCCGCCGATCACCGTGGAGAACCGGATAGCGACGTCGGTCTTCTTGCCCGGCTCGGAGAAGAGCTTGGCACGGGTGTACTTGGAAATGGGCTCATCTCCCCACTTACCGCTCGCTTCGAACTCCCCGTAGGCCACAAACCCGCGCGCATGGACTACACGCTCGGGGATCCGTTCCCGGTCAAAGTGGCTGATTTTCTCCAGGAACTGGTAGTTCTCCAGGGTTGCCGGTCCGCGGGAACCGACCGTGCGGGTGTTCTGGTTGTCGCTGACCGGGTGTCCCTGGCGGGTGGTCAGGTGTTCCTGCGCCGAATACTGCATATTCTCGTCCGTCATCATGCTCTCTCTCGCTTGAGGTCGTGCTGATCAGGTAAGCAAGCTTACCGTTTCCACGGTGGCGGTGCAGGTTGGGACCGTCAAGGCGCTCCCGGAACCGGCGGCTGGCGGCGCGGGTCCCGGCTTGGCAGACTGGAAGCATGACTACTGAAGAACGGCCTCCGGTTGTTGAGCTCACGTCAGAAGAAGCCTGGAAGTACGTTGAGAAGACCTTCCACGGGCGACTCGCATTCAGTG
>JBELZL010000087.1:0-4696 GCA_040274025.1 Arthrobacter sp.
CTTGGGGACCAGCTTGATGGAAATCGAATTGATGCAGTACCGCTGGTCGGTGGGGGTATCGAAACCCTCGCCTTCGAAAAGGTGTCCCATGTGTGAGTCGCAGTTCGCGCAGCGGACCTCAATGCGGTCCATGCCCATGCTGCGGTCGTGGAGGTAGCGCACCGTGCCTTCGGCGAGCGGTGCGAAGAAGGAAGGCCAGCCGCAGTGCGAATCGAATTTCTCGCTGCTGGTAAACAGTTCCGCCCCGCAGGCCCGGCAGGCGTAGACACCTTCGGTCTTGGTGTCCCAGTACTCTCCGGTGTAGGGGCGTTCCGTGCCCGCCTTGCGCAGTACCTGGTACTCGGCCGGTGTCAGCTCGCGGCGCCACTCGTCGTCGGACTTCTGGACCGGGAACTGCGTGCCGGTGTCATTGCTGCTGTTCATTGCCGCCTCACTGTTCGTTCCTGTATTGCTCATGTTCGCTCCAACGTCCGGAGGCGGCCAATAAGTCCCGGCTCCGGTGGGTTCTTGCGGGGGCCGGGGCTCCTACGAGTCCCCAATGAAGGTGGAGCCGGAGTAGAGGTGCAGCACCGGGACGCCCAGGCGGTCCTGGGCTTCATTGGCCCAGTCCGTGCCGAAGGTGTCTTCCACCGCGTGCGGAGTGGTGATCACCACTACCTGCTGGGCCTGGGAGCGCTTTGCTTCCTCAACCACCGCTTCCACCGGGTTCTCGCCGGTGACCCGGCCGTCGGCGTCGAACCCCAGTCCCCGCAGCAGGTCCAGCGACTCCGCCAGCTCCTGTTCAGCAGCCTTGACCTCCTGCTTCGGGGACAGATGCGGGCCGGCGATGTTGCGGTACGCGGCCGCGAAATCCAGCAGGCTCAGGTTGTCCAGCACGTCCACGAGCATGTTCCGCCCCGTATCCGCCGGTACAAGGACCTCGAACCGGACCGGGTTGTCCTCCGCCAGATAGCCCAGATTGCGGGCATCGGCCTCGTTCAGCGTTTCTTCGGTCAGCACAAGAATTGTTGGGTTCATCCCGCCAGCCTAGCTTTTGTCTGTGCCGGTGCCAGCCGGAATGTGCTGAACCGGCATTTACCTGCCCGGGAGGAAAGTCGGTAACAATAAGGGCATGGTTCTTATCGCTTCCGACGTAACCGAATCTGCCTCGGGGCTGACTGCGCCGTGGGTCAAGTGGACAGCCTTCGGTGCGGGGATGGGTGTTGCCGCCTCGACCGCGGTCCTGGCCGCGACGTCGGGCCTTGCCGTCTACTTTGCGCGGCAGATCGTCACTCCGCGCAGGGAACGGGACGAGAACCTTGAAATCCTCGCCGTCATCGACTCCCCGGATGGCCTGCAGGTCATCCTGCCTGCGAACGAGGACACCACTGCCCCCGGTACGTACGGCCTGTACTGGGACCGCGGCGCCGGGCATGCCCGGATTGGCGAGATCCGTTCCTACGTGCCGCGGGAAGGCACCGTGCAGCGCGACGTCGAACAGGTCCACTCAGGTGACATTGCCACCGCGGTTCGGGGCTGGTGGTCCGGTGCCACGCACCCGTCGCCTTCAGCCGCGGGCTTCCCGCAGGAGGACATTGAAATTGACGTCGAGAATGGCAAGGCACCTGCCTGGCTGGTGCGCTCGCTGGATGACACGGGCACCTGGGCCATCATGGTCCACGGCCGCGGCGCCCAGCGCACGGAAACGATCCGCGGTCTGGGAGCTGCCCGGAACGCTGGGATGAGCAGCCTCCTGATTTCCTACCGCAACGACGGCGAAGCCCCCTATGCCTCGGACGGCCGGTACGGTCTGGGGCTGACTGAATGGCGCGACGTCGAAGCCGCTATCCGCTATGCGATGGAGAACGGCGCCCGCGACGTCGTGCTCTTCGGCTGGTCCATGGGCGGTGCCATTGCGCTGCAGACTGCCGACCTCTCTCCGCTGAAGCGGCATATCCGTGCACTGGTGCTGGACGGTCCGGTGGTGAACTGGGTGGAAGTCCTGGCCCACCATGCCCGGCTCAACCGGATTCCTGCGCAGGTTGGCCGGCTTGGGCAGTGGCTGATCTCCAATGCTGCCGGCCGCACGCTGACCGGGCTTGCCGCCCCGCTGGACCTGCGAAGCATGGACTGGGTTTCGCGTGCGGAGGAGATTCGGACTCCGGTGCTGATCGTGCACAGTGAGCGGGATGAGTTTGTTCCGATGGGTCCCTCTGCGGACCTGGCGGAGAAGAATCCGGACCTGGTGACGTTCGTCCGCTTCCCGCAGGGCGGCCATACGCGCGAATACAACGTTGACCCTGCACGGTGGGAGGACACTGTCACCCGGTGGCTGCAGACTGCCCTGGGGCGTACCCGCCGTCCGGCTCAGCACCGGTAATTCTCGTTCTCCCTCTGTTCCGCCGGGTTTACGGCGGCCCATGGTGACGGCTCATTGTGAGGCGCGCGGGCGGGTGCGAGCATGGGGGAAGCCGGAAGCAGAGCCTGGGTGTCTGTCCCGGATGTCCGGCGTGTTCCGGTACCGCAAGGAGGAACCATGCTTATAGCCGCATCGGTCTTCGCTCTTATTGCCGCTGCCATTCACGTGTACATCTTTGTGCTTGAGTCCATCCGGTGGACTGCTCCCGCGACGATGGCACTGTTCCAGATCCCCAACGGGGAGCAGGCAGCCCACACCCAGGCGCTCGCATACAACCAGGGTTTCTACAATCTCTTCCTCGCCGTGGGTGCAGTCCTTGGCGTCCTGCTGCTGGGTATGGGGAATGTGGCCGTTGGTGCATCCCTGGTGGGGTTTGCTGCTGCGTCCATGATGCTCGCCGGTGCGGTGTTGCTCCTAAAGGACTCCCGGATGCTCCGGCCGGCCCTGATTCAGGCTGTGCCGGCACTGCTGGCCCTGGTGTTCCTTATTGCGGGGCTGTGAGGCGGGTTGGTTGGCTGTGAAGCACGGGCGGGTTGGCTGTCCGGGTGCTGATCCATGGCGGCCGTCGGGGGCATTGGTCTGTGTGCCCGGGCGCGTGGCGCCGGGCCCTGCCTCCATGAGCGGGCCATCGCTCATGGAACCCGTCTCATGGAACCCGTAGTTCCTTGAACCCGTTTCGCCCATGCCTGCCTAGCCGCTCAGCCGCTCAGCTGCCCGTGCCTGCCCACGGGCGCCTGCCTGCCCCCGGCTCCTGCTGCGGGCCTGAGGCGCGGCTTCGATTGTCCGTGTGCGCCGCCGTCGGGCTTTTTGGCCCATGCTAGATTGCGCCCAGGCAGTAAGCTGCCGGGAGCCAGCGGATGGGTACCCGGCGAATGGCAGGGCGGGGTAATGAGATTCAACAGGGGGTAGTGGTGGAAGAGAGGGCGGTGGGGGACGCAGCTGCGGGACGGGCTTCGGCCCGGGCGGCTTCGAGTGGCGTGGCTGGAGCCGGTGAGGCCGGAGTCGGGGAAGCCGGAGCTGAGGCGGACCGCGACAGGCTGCCCAATGACCGCGAGAGGCAGCCCGCGCACGCCGAAGCGGGCTGCATGGCAGCAGATGCTGCCGTCAACGCCGCCGCGGATGCCGCCGCCGGCGCGTGGCTGCTGCGCGCCGTGGGTACCGGGGCAGTGCTGGCGCTGCTCCATGAACTCAGCGGGAATGGCGGATTCAGGCCTCCCTGGGATCCAGTCGACCTGACCGGGTTCCTGCCGGGGGAGTTACATCCGCTTCACGTCATCCTGCCGATGCTGCTGCCTGTGTTTCTGATCTTCTGCGCATACTTCTTCGTCGCACGGACGGAGAGCCGGCTGAACGTGCAGCGCCAGCGCGGTGCGCTGGCGCTGCTGGGCTTTGCTGCCGTGTTCCCGGGGTTCGCTCTGTGGAGCACGACGTTCAGCGGGGTGTATGGCGTGGCGCTTTTGGCTTTGGCGGTTCGTACGAGGGAGACCCCGACTGTGGCGACGGGCGCAATGGCCCTCGCTGCGTATGTGGTGAGTACGTTTCTGTCCCCTGGTTGGGTCGTACTTCCGGTGCTTGGCCTTATGGCTGTGGCGGCTTTTATCGCAGCGTGGCGAGTGGGGAGGAACGCCAGGGGTCTCCTGGCGTCCACCTGAGACTGGGTAGGGCAGATGCGCTGACGGTGAGGGGACCGGCCGAGGCAACCGGTTGACCCCAAGAGACTTGTCCTGCACAGCCACAGGTTTGGGCGGCGGACCGCATTAAGATCCACGGTCTTGGCGGATGCTCTTGCCTGTGTTTTCGACGCCGATAGGCGGGATGAGTGATCACTTGTGTTGCGGTGAAACGGGTAGGAGGACCAGTACTTTCGGCCCTTTTCGCTGCACAGGACCCCGCGTAGACTCGAACACATGTTCGAATCAATCACGGCAACTACCAATGGCCCCCGCGCGGACGGCGGAAATGCGCTTGGTGTGATTGAGGACGACGGAAATGCGTGGGACCTCCTGGGCAGGTTCGAGGTCTTCAACGACCACACGTGCCCCGAATGGAACCAACACGAGTGGGACCAACTTGAATTGAACCAACTTGCATTGAACCAAGCCGGGCCCGATTCTCGTCCTCGCGTGGAGTCCTTATCCCGTGGAGCTGCCTCTCCAGTGATGGTCTCAGTAGAGACCGTTCGATCCTTCTCCGCGGCGCTCGCAGATGCCCGGATTCTCGAGACGACTGACCCGCAGCTCATCGATTTGATGCGGGTGTTGGAGGAGTTGAAGTCGGCTGCTGCGGCGGTGCAGGCCC
>JBELZL010000088.1:0-3919 GCA_040274025.1 Arthrobacter sp.
CCGCGACCAGAGTCGCGACCATGTCGGCAGCGCCAACACCCGTGGCCGCGACCACAAGTCCGGGGCCAACAATTTTCCATTTGGCAGCCTTGCCGCCGTCGTCATCGATCCGCTCCGAATGCGGTACCGCATCTGGGCGGGGATTGTTTTCAGCCATCGGCCAGAAATTCCTAACTTGCGAGTGGCCGCGGCGCCAGGACAGCACGCGGCAGTGTGCCCGGCCTCACCCGGGACAATGAATTCTCTCACAGGGCTTGCACTCAGCCGAATTCCATGAACGGACTGACCGCACTGGCACCATAGGCCACAAAAGCCTCAGGTTCGCCGGTTACGACGTTGAGATCGTGCGCGATGGCAGTAGCGGCGAGCCAAGTCCGCAGGGCTCCGCGGGCGTCTCCGGGCGCAGGCTCCGGCAGTGTCCGGCGGAGCAGGGCGACCTCGTGGTCAACCGGAAGGATGTTCGCGGCGAACCGGGTGGACAGTTCGCGGAGCCAGCCGGGCGCAAACGACTCGAGTTCACCGAGCGTCAGTGCCGACACGAAGATGCGCAGGTGGCTGCGGCTACGGAGGAAGCCGACGACGGCGGGGTCCGGGGAATCGCTGCGGACCTCAGCCAGGACCGGGGTATCCAGCAGCAGGCCAGAAGGACCGCTCATGCCGCGGAGGCCGGCTCGCCCAGCAGGAAGTCCACAAAGGCCTCCCGGATGCTGACCAGTGCCTCATAATCCTGCAGGCTGACTGCGTTAAGGGAAGTGGAGACGGGTGCAGAAGTGTCCATGGCTGCGGCGCCGGGCGCCGGTCCTTTCGGCGTGCTCTTGCCTGGCACCGGTTGCCCCTGAGGGCGAGTGCAGGCCGCTTCTTCATCCGAACCACCCAACGAGCGTGGGGTTGGTATGCGGCCAAGTCGGAGCTTGGCGGCCGCAGTTCTTGAAGCTGTTAGGAGTATAGACAGAAGGGGGCCGGAATGTGTGCTGCGTTACGCCCTGTGCGCGGTGACAGCCCCGTGGGCACGCCGGCTTCAGCCGGCATACGTCCCATGGAAGCGCTCCGGCACCCATTCAAGGAAGATGTTCGCAGTCACCGGGCCTATGCCGGGGAACTGTTCGAGCCGGCGGCGGAGCTCGTCGGCGGATTCCGCGCCCTTGACCATGTCCGCTACGGAGCCGTACTCCTTGGGGATCGCTCCCATCACGGCGTGCAGCTCGTCGTCTTCCTTCCAGCGGTAGTGGACGTAGCCGCCTTCGGTGAGCAGACGCATCAGCTGGTCCCGGCTAACCTCTGCGAACTTTTCCGGGCTGGTGAGTCCATTGTCGATCAGGATGTGCCACGTCCGGGCGGCTATCTGCTGCTGGATCCGTTTGCCGAACAACAGGCTGGCCAGCAGCCACCCGTACAGCTGGTCCGGCGCGCCGGAACTGAGGTCGAGCCCCAGGTCTGCGGGGGTCATCTTGTTCTCGTTGCCGGTCATGCTGTTCAAAGTACGCCCGCAGGGTGCTGCAGGGGAACGCACCCGGTGCGAAGTCCTGGCTGCCCGGGTTAAACAGCAGATGCAGGACGGAAACCGTCCTGCATCCCTGTCCAGCTGGCCCGTGAAAGGGCCGGAAGTCTTGGTTAGACAGCCTGGATGTTTACCGCCTGGGGACCCTTGGGTCCCTGTTCGGTATCGAAGCTAACCTTCTGGTTCTCTTCGAGGGAGCGGTAGCCGCTCGCGTTGATGGCGGAGTAGTGGGCGAAAACATCGGCGCTGCCGTCATCGGGCTCGATGAAGCCGAAGCCCTTTTCGGAGTTGAACCATTTCACGGTGCCTGTTGCCATTTTTAATCATCCTTCTGAGGCGAAACTTCCCCGACCGTCGAGGAGTTTCCAGCTGAAGTGTCCCATGCAGCGATGGACAAAAAAAGCGGCTGGCCCTGGATTCGGGGTTCGCCGCTTCAAGTTCAAACGCTCAACACAACAACTGCGTGCCAGTATACACAGAGGTAACGGTGAGGTCACGGGGTTTTCCGGTCCCCCGTAGGCTGGTTGGATGGACTCCCCCATTGACCAGTACCTGCAGCGAATCCACACCGAGATAGCCGACCTCAGGGACGGTAAGCCCTACAGTTCGATTCCGGCGATGGCAAACGTCGATCCGGACAACTTCGGCATTGTCCTCGCCACTGCGGACGGATACGTTTACGAGATCGGGGATACCCGTGAGGAGTTCAGTATTCAGTCGATCTCCAAACCGTTCACCTACGGACTCGCGCTGGCAGACCGCGGCATGGACGACGTCGACGCGAAGGTTGACGTTGAACCGTCCGGGGATTCCTTTAATGAGATTTCCCTGGCCGAGGGCACCGGCCGCCCGGCGAACGCCATGATTAACGCCGGGGCCCTCACGGCCACCTCGCTGGTCCGCGGCTCCGGGGGCAATTCCCGGTTCAAGCGGATCCTCAACACCTATTCTGCCTTCGCCGGACGCCAGCTCTCCGTCAGTGAACGGATTTACCAGTCCGAGCTTAAGTCAGGCCACCGCAACCACGCGCTGGCCTACCTGCTGCGCAGCTTCGACATCATTGAATCGGACCCCACGCCGGTCATTGAGGACTATTTCCGGCAGTGTTCAGTAATGGTCTCCGCCCTGGACCTTGCCATGATGGCTGCCACCCTGGCGAACAGCGGCCGCAATCCGCTCACCAACGATCAGGTCCTGGACATTGCTCCGGTGGAACGGGTGCTCTCCGTCATGGCTACCTGCGGCATGTACGACGACGCCGGCGCCTGGATGAGCAGCGTCGGTATGCCGGCCAAGTCCGGGGTGGCGGGCGGCACCATTGCCGTGCTTCCCGGACAGATCGGACTCGCCGTCTATTCCCCGCCCCTGGACGAGCACGGCAGCAGCGTCCGCGGCGTCGCCGTCGCCCAGCGGCTATCGAGTGACCTGGAGCTGCACTTTGTCCGTGCCGGACGCACCGGCCGTTCCGCCCTGCGCGGTTCCTATGACATTGGCACCGCTCCCTCCGGGATCCGCCGCAGCGAGGAAGCAGCCAACGTGCTGCGCGCCAATGTAGGCCGGGCCCGGATTCTTGAACTGAACGGTGACCTGTTGTTTGCCGGCGCCGAGGCCATGGTGCGTGAACTCGCCTCCCTCGATGACGGCGTCGAACTGGTGGTCCTGGACCTGCGCAGTGTTGATGAGGTGTCCGGGGTGGCGATGCGCCTGTTCGCTGAAGCGGCCCAGATGCTTACCGATTCCGGACGCAGCCTGGCGATCGTGGATGCCGAAGGCGCTGTGGCTGAAAGCCTGATGGAGGACGGCCATGACATCCAGTCCTTTGCCACGCGTTCGGCAGCGGTCGAATGGTGTGAGGAGGAACTGCTGGGCCGGCATGCGGCCAACCTGGTGCAGCCGGCGCGGATCCTCCCGGTTCACTCCCCCGCCCTGGCGCCGATGGACGAAGCCGATTCCAAGGACATCGCCTCGCGGATGGAAAAACTGACGTATGACGACGGCGACGTCATCCGCCGGATCGGCCAGCGCTTCAGCGGGGTCTATTTTATTGCGTCCGGACACGTGCAGACTCTTATGCCCGGACCGGACGGACACCGGGTGAAGCTGAACCGGCTGGGCGCCGGAATGACGTTCGGTGAAATGGCCCTGGGTGAAGACAAACGGCAGGAGACCACCGTCAAGGCCGACGGCGCGGTGGAGGTGTGGCGGCTGCCTGCGGAGGAGATCGCGCAGCTGGAGGAAAAGGAGCCGCGCCTGGCCATGGCGTTCTGGCGTGCCTTGACGCAGGACGCGTACACCCGCGTGGAGCAATACCTGCGCGAAACCGCTGTTCGGGTACAGGACTGACCTGCCCTATCGGCACCGGCGAAGAAAACCCATCGAGAGGCCAGTTACGGCTCGTTTGAACGCTCAAACCAGCCGTAA
>JBELZL010000089.1:0-3757 GCA_040274025.1 Arthrobacter sp.
GTGAACTTGTCCAGGCTTTCGCGCACGGCAACCAGCAGCTGGAGCTGTTCACCCCACTGGGCGAAGGTTTCCCCGAGCCGGATCTGGGAGTGCTCTGCCACTTCCTGCACCCGGGCACGCAGCTGCGGCAGTGCTTCGGCAAGTTCTTCGGTCAGCTTGTGTGCCGCCTCGGTTTCCTTCCGGTTCAGGAGCTTGGCTCCAAACCAGGGGCTGGAAACGGCGGCGCGGGAGAAGCTGCCCAGTTCTGCGGCCCGGCGCAGGCGTCCGGTCAGTTCGGTGCGGTCCGTGATGCTGTCCAGCACGCTGCGCTTGAGCCGCACCGTGGTGGCCGGCGCCGGCGAGAGGGAGGTCAGTTCGGCGAGGGACTGCATCGCCTGGTAAGGAGAGCATCCCCAGCGCTGACGGACGTTGTGCAGGGACTTTACGTGGTCGCGCAGCTGGTGGCGGCTTTCCTGCAGGACCTTGTGCAGGTTCCCGAGGTTCGGTTCTGCTGCCTTTTCGCTGCGTACGATTGCGCGGACCAGGCGGTCCCGCAGTGCTTCCTCGCTGAGCCCGGCGCCAAGCTGCAGTACCAGGGAACCCAGGTTCAGGCTGTCCAGGGCGGAGACGAATTCGTTCAGGGTGCCGCGTCGCTCAGCAACCACGAGTACGGACTTGCCGGCGTTGACCAGTACGGCCGCGGCGTTGACAGCGGTCTGGGTCTGGCCTGTTCCGGGAGGGGCGGAGACCACCAGGGACGCCCCTGCCCCGGCGAGGTCCAGCACCTCCTGCTGTTCGCGGTCGGCGTCCATCACCAGCAGCTCATCCGCGGGCGCCCGGTCGTCCAGCGGCGGCAGCCCGGGATCGGCAGGTTCCGCAACGGCGGTTCCGCCGCCCACTGCGGCGTCCATCAGGGCGCGCAGCACCGGGTGGGAGGGGTCCAGGGCGGTGTCTTCAGCTAGGTCCGGAAGATCCGCGAAGGTGGAGACCAGCAGGCGGTGTTCGATGTTCATTCCGCGGACGCCCTCCGTGAGGCCGCGGAGGCGCTCCAGGACCGGATGCGGGTCGAAGCGTGCCGTGCCGTAGGCCAGGCGTGCCAGTGCCTCGGCGTCGACGTCGAGTCCCTGCTGGTTTTCCAGGTGGCGTACCAGCGCCGGGTTCAGTTCCGCCTTGCCGGTGAGCTGGAGTTCGTAGTCGTCCTGGGAAGCGTGGACAGTGAGGCTGACGGCGGTAAGCATCACCGGTGCCGTCAGGGATTCGGGGCGCACGGCCTCATCCGAGGCGTAGCGCCAGGAGGCCGTCCCGGCAGCGAGGTAGCCAACGTCAATGCCCCTGTCGGAGCCCAGCTCATAGATCTTGGCGCGCAGCAGGCGGGCCGCACGCATGGCGGTGCGGTAATGCTCGGCGTCCCGGAGCAGTGTTGAGAGCCTGGTCCGGCGGCCTGCCAGCAGCTGCGCCAGTCCCGAGGGGTGTGCGTGCGTGAGGTCGATGCTGTTTTCCGGCGTGACCGTGAAATGCAGCAGCGTGTCCGAACCGGCGTGCTGGCCGAGTCCGGCCAGCCACGGCAGCAGGAAGTCCGAGGCGCTGTCCCCGGGATTCTGCTCAGACACTGATGCCCTCTTTCCTGCACTTCCGCGCGACGATCTCGACCAAACTGGCATACCTTCAAAGCTATCGTCAATTAGGCGCATAGCTCCGGATAGCAACGCGGGGGACGGCTGTTCAGCCGTCCCCCGCGCTCTATGATGCTACTCCCACTCGATGGTTCCCGGGGGCTTGCTGGTTACGTCCAGCACCACTCGGTTTACGCCGTCCACCTCATTGGTGATCCGGTTGGAGATCCGTGCGAGCAAGTCGTACGGCAAGCGCGACCAGTCTGCAGTCATGGCGTCTTCGCTGGACACCGGCCGCAGGACGATCGGGTGGCCGTAGGTACGGCCGTCGCCCTGCACACCGACGCTGCGGACATCAGCCAGCAGTACAACCGGCATCTGCCAGACCTCGTCATCCAGGCCCGCGGCGGTCAGCTCGGCACGGGCAATGGCGTCAGCGCGGCGCAGCAGGTCCAGTCGTTCCTTGGTGACTTCGCCGATGATGCGGATGCCGAGTCCGGGGCCGGGGAACGGCTGGCGTCCGACGATTTCCGCCGGCAGACCGAGTTCTCGCCCAACGGCGCGGACCTCGTCCTTGAACAGCAGCCGCAGCGGCTCCACGAGCTCGAACTGCATGTCTTCGGGCAGCCCGCCCACGTTGTGGTGGCTCTTGATGTTGGCTGCTCCCTCGCCGCCGCCGGATTCGACGACGTCGGGGTACAGGGTTCCCTGGACCAGGAAGCGGATGGGTTCCCCGGCAGCCTTCGCCTCGGCCATGATGGCCCGCTCAGCTTCTTCGAACGCACGGATGAACTCGCGGCCGATGATCTTGCGCTTGGTCTCGGGATCAGTGACGCCGGCCAGCGCGTTCAGGAAACGCTCCTGCTCGTTGGCGACGTAAAGGTTGACGCCGGTGGCAGCAACGAAGTCACGTTCAACCTGTTCCGCTTCGCCTTCGCGCAGCAGTCCGTGGTCAACGAAAACGCAGGTGAGCTGATCGCCCACGGCGCGCTGCACCAGGGCGGCAGCCACGGCGGAGTCCACGCCGCCGGAAAGGCCGCAGATGACGCGGGAGGAACCGATCTGTTCCCGGATCCGCTCCACCTGTTCTTCGACAATGTTGCCGGTGGTCCAGCTGCGGTCCAGCCGCGCCCCCTTGAAGAGGAAGTTTTCAAGAACCTGCTGGCCGTGGGCCGAGTGCTTTACTTCCGGGTGCCACTGGACGCCGTAGAGCTTCTTTTCCTCGTTGGCGAACGCTGCCACCGGTGCGCCGGCGGTGCTGGCGAGGACCTCGAAGCCTTCAGGTGCTTCGTGGACGCTGTCACCGTGGCTCATCCAGGTGTTCTGGTGCTCGGGGGTGCCCTCGAGGATCGAGCGGGAGCCGTTTACTGCGGCGGCGTCCGTGGAACCGTATTCGCGCATGCCGGTCTTGGCGACCTTGCCGCCGAGGGCTGCTGCCATGGCCTGGAATCCGTAGCAGATGCCGAAAACCGGAACACCGGCGTCGAACAGTTCGGGATCAACCTTGGGTGCGCCTTCGGCGTACACGCTGGAGGGGCCGCCGGAGAGGATGATCGCGGCGGGGTTCTTGGCCAGGAGTTCCTGGGTGCTGTAGGTGTGCGGCACGACCTCGGAGTAAACGTCGGCTTCGCGTACGCGCCGGGCAATCAGCTGGGCGTACTGGGCACCGTAGTCCACAACCAGGACGGGGCGCTCTTCAATGGGAGCAGTCGCGGGATTAGTCACGGTTTCAAGGATAGTCGCCCGGGCACACCGCCTGCACATTGTGCAGGTTGCATGCGGCGAACCTGTCCCCTAGTACCGCTTGGCGGCTTCGGGGTGTGCTTCCAGTTCCGCCAGAACCTGCTTGTGGGTGCGGGTTTCCACGATGAAGGACAGGAACGGCACCACACCGCCCAGAGCAATGACAATGAACTTGGAGAACGGCCAGCGCATTAGCTGCCACAGCCGGAAGTCGGCAAACAGGTAGACCACGTAGAGCCAGCCGTGAGCGATCAGCACCGCGGTGTAGAGGTTCAGCCCGCCCACGATCACCGGCGGGATCTCCAGGACGTACTTCATGATCATTTCCGCCACCAGCAGCAGCAGGAAAATGCCGGTCACCCAGGAGGAAACCTTGTAGAAGGCCAGGGCCGTCCGGATCTGCGCGTGGGTGCCGCCGAAGC
>JBELZL010000090.1:0-3722 GCA_040274025.1 Arthrobacter sp.
ACCACCTGGGTCCTCTCCAACCACGACGTCGTCCGCCACGTCTCCCGCTTCGGGCTGAAATCCCATGATCTGCGCAGCGGAGACGGGATCGGCCCAGAAGACGCCCAACCGGATCATGTTCTGGGCCTATCCCGCGCCCGTGCGGCCACGCTGCTGATGCTGGCCCTTCCCGGCGGCGTCTACCTCTACCAGGGCGAAGAGCTTGGCCTGCCGGACCACACCATGATTCCTAACGAGTTCCGTCAGGACCCGACCTTCCACCGGACGGAGGGTATCCGGGTTGGCCGGGACGGCTCGCGGGTGCCCCTGCCCTGGGTCGCCGACGCGCCGTCCTACGGCTTCAGCAGCACCGGAAAGAGCTGGCTGCCCCAGCCCGGCCTGTGGGGCACACACTCCCGCGATATTCAGCAGCGGAACCCGGATTCCACGCTGAGCATGTACCGCAAAGCGTTGAAGCTGCGGCGCGAACTGGACCTTGGCCACGGTTCCCTGTCCTGGTGGCCCGAGCACGACTCTGAAGGCGTAGTCGGTTTCGTCAACGGAAATGTGCTCGCCGTGATGAACATGGGCACCCAGCAGGTGGAACTTCCGGAATTCGAGATCCTGTGCCACAGCTCTCCCGGTGCCATGGCGCACACCCGGCTGCGTCCCAACCGGACTGTCTGGATGCGTATCCCCTAGCCGCTACGGGCCTTAGATCCCGGGAACGGCCTTACCCGGATTCAGGATGCCTGCCGGGTCAAAGACTGCTTTGATCTGCCGCTGGAGCTGCAGAACTTCTTCTTGCTGCTCCTGCGGCAGCCAGCGGAGCTTGAACTGGCCGATGCCATGCTCGCCCGTGATCGTTCCGCCCATACGCAGCGCCACGGTAATTGACTCGTCCAGGGCTGCGTTAAGGCGTTCGACGCCGGCGGCGCCTTCCTCGGCGCCGATCCAGAACGTGGGGTGCAGGTTCCCGTCCCCGGCGTGGGCCACAACCTTGAGCTGAACGCGGTGGTCCGCAGCCATGCGCTCCAGCTCTGCGACGTAGTGCACCAGCTGGGAACGAGGTACAGCCACGTCTTCGCCGACGCGGATCTCGTGGTCGACGTCGTCTCCCCGGCTGTGCCGGCGCAGGTCCAGCAGGCGTTCGGCTTCCTCCGAACCCTCGCTGCTCACTGTTCCGCCCAGTTCGGTGAGGACAGCACGGACGGCCGCGGCCTCGGCCTCGGCACCGAACCCGTCCGTCTGTATCAGCAGCAGCGCTCCCCCGCGGGTACCGAGGTCAGATCCGTGCGCACCGTCCAGCGCGGCCATCGTGGCGCCGTCGAGCAGCTCCATAATGGAGGGCTGGACACGTGCGGCACCGACGGCCAGCACACCTGCAGCCGCGGTACGGAAGTCGGGAAAGAACGCCGCGACGGTCCGTACATCGCTTGGCAGGTAACGAAGCCGCACCGTCACACCGACCACGATGCCGAGGGTACCCTCCGACCCGGTGAACAGGCCGGTCAGGTCATACCCTGCCACCCCTTTGAAGCTCTGGTGCCCAGTATGGATCAGCGTGCCGTCTGCGAGCACCACATCCAGTGCCAGCACTGAATCCCTGGTGACGCCGTATTTGGCGCAGCGCAGGCCGCCGGCGTTCGTAGCCACGTTCCCGCCGATAGTGGAGACCTTGTAGCTCGCGGGATCAGGCGCGTACATGAGGCCGTACGGCTTGACGGCTTCGTTGAGGTCAGCGTTGACAACGCCCGCTTCGACCACAGCGAGTTCATCACCCGGGCGGATGTCCAGGATACGGTTCATCTTCTCAAGGCTGAGGACAATGCAGTTCCGCGTGGCGTGGGCTCCCCCGGAGACGCCTGTTCCGGCGCCCCGGGGAACGACGGCAGTCTTGGTACGGGAGGCCCAGCGCAGGATCTCCTGTACATCCGAGACGGATTCTGCCCAAACCACTGCCAGGGGATCAATGAGTTCCTGCACCGGGCCCTGGTCGCGGGCATACCGCTTCCGGGTTTCCGGATCCGTGTCAATGCGGACTCCGGGGATTGAGACTTCCAGGTCGTGCAGGGCAGGCATGGTCATAGGAAGAAGGTTACCGGGCGCCCATAAAACGGGCGTAACGTTGCAGAACGTTGCGCCAGAGGGTCTCTGCTTCTGCGCGCTGTGCGGCTCCGTCAGGGACAGCGCCGAATCCGGTGTGCCGAACGGTCACTGCCGTACCGGCATCCGCGGCCTTGAAGCTGATGGTTACCGCCGTAGAGCCGGTGCCGGGGTTCCACTCAAGTTCCAGGAGCTTCGCGGGCTGGATTTGCTGGACGGCTGCACGCAGTGCGGTTTTTTCCTCCTCGCTGGTTTCAACCAATGCACCACCTTCAAACTCAACGTGCGTTCCCTCGCCAAAGTCGGTGAACTTGGCGGGCCACCACAGGTGCGGGTACTCGTGAAACCCGCGGAAAGCCTCTTCGGTTTCACGGGGAACGGTGCAGCTCTCTTCTACGTCAGCGATCGGCTCGCGTGAACCCTGTGGTTCCGGTTCTGGAGCATGGGAGAACAAGGATGAAGTCATCTCCCCAGCCTACGCAGTCCCCAGGACATGCGCCCGGGGGTTGGCGATCACCGGTGCCATCCGTCGCCACCCGCAAGAGCTGTGGGTAAAGCCAAAAAGGGCAGGCTGCTTGGTAGAGTCATCCTCATTTCACGCATGACCCAGGCAGACCCAGGCAAAGCTAGGGAGCGACCAATGGCCTCAGACAGTGACAACCAGCAGCGATCCAAGCCCCGGGCAGGATTAATCATCGCCTGTGTCATTGGAGCTTTGGTTTTGGCGACCGGCTTAGTTCTCGGCATCCTCAACGCGACCGGGAATGGGTCCGATTCCGATGCCGCCACGCACCCGCTTTCAGCCCCATCCTCTGCCCCGATTCAGGAGGCGCCCCCAGCACCTGATGACCGAAGCGTTTGCGGCCTTCAGGGAGAGTCCGTGTCAGACAAGGTCACTTCCGCTCCGGAGACTGTATGGGAATACCAGGATGTCACCGCGTACCCAACCTCTGACGAATTCGGCCCGCGAGAGACGAGTCCCGAGGGAGTCCGATTCTGTTTCCAGCGGTCTCCCCAAGGGGCGCTGTTCGCCGCAGCCAATGCAGTGGTCCAGGGCGATGGTCCGGCCGCCTGGGCTTGGGCCAATTACTTCTTATCCGAAGATGCCGAAAACCGCCAGGAGTTGCTTGGGGAAGCAGAATCAGACACAGACACGGACAGCGACCCCGGCACCGATTCAGGCAACCAGTCGGACATCCGGGCTAACATCGCGGGTTTTAGAGTTCTTTCCTACGATGGCGACACGGCCAGAATCGATTTGGCCGTCCGGGCTATGGTGTCAGGACGCGCAGTCTACGTGTCGACGGTTTATGATCTCAGCTGGGAAAACGGGGACTGGAAACTCCTATCCCAGGACCAGTCCGATCCAATCCGCTATGCGGAGATACCGGATCTGACGGGGTACGTGAACTGGACCGAATGAGCTCATCATAGTGTAGCCAGCCACGGCTGAGGACTTCTTCACTCCTGCCGCCCACAGCACACTCAGTCCGGCTCGTATAACGACCGATCGGTCCCGAGAGTCGAATGCAGTGTGCGCGGGAAGGATCTGCCCGGATCCCTGTGCCGTGGTTCCCACGTCGTGGTGCGCCTGTTGCCTGGTGTGGCCCCGTGAATGGGCAAGTGTCTCAGGGGGT
>JBELZL010000091.1:0-3485 GCA_040274025.1 Arthrobacter sp.
TGTTCCAGCTCGACGGCGGGCCTATGCGGTCCCTGCTGAAGCTGATGCGCCCGGACAATTTCGAAGACATCTCCGCTGTGATTGCGCTGTACCGGCCGGGTCCGATGGGCGCCAACTCGCACACCAACTATGCGCTGCGCAAGACCGGCGTCCAGGAAATCACCCCCATCCACCCTGAGCTGGAAGAACCGCTCAAGGAAATCCTCGACACCACCTACGGCCTGATCGTCTACCAGGAACAGGTCATGGCGATCGCCCAGAAGGTGGCAGGCTTCTCGCTTGGCCAGGCAGATATCCTCCGCCGTGCAATGGGCAAGAAGAAGAAGTCCGAGCTGGACAAGCAGTACGCGGGCTTCCACGGCGGCATGGTCGAGCGCGGCTACTCAGAGGCAGCCATCAAGGCGCTGTGGGACATCCTGCTGCCCTTCTCCGACTACGCCTTCAACAAGGCGCACTCCGCGGCCTACGGCCTGGTCTCCTACTGGACGGCGTACCTCAAGGCGCACTATCCCACCGAATACATGGCAGCCCTGCTCACCTCCGTGGGCGATGACAAGGACAAACTGGCCTTGTACCTGAACGAATGCCGCAAGATGGGCATCACGGTGCTTCCACCGGACGTCAACGAGTCCTCCGTGAACTTCACCCCGGTGGGCAAGGACATCCGCTTCGGAATGGGCGCCATCCGCAACGTGGGAACCAACGTAGTCCAGGCAATGGTGGGCGCCCGCGAAGAGAAGGGCGCCTACACCAACTTCAAGGACTTCCTGATGAAGGTCCCGGCCGTGGTGTGCAACAAGCGCACCATCGAATCCCTGATCAAGGCAGGCGCCTTTGACTCAATGGGCCATGCCCGCCGGCCGCTGGCAATGATCCACGAAGAAGCGATCGACTCCGTGGTGGTGCTCAAGCGCAACGAGGCAGTTGGCCAGTTCGACCTCTTCGCCGGCATCGGCGAGGCGGAACCGGAAGCCTCCATCAGCATCGACATTCCGGACCTGCCCGAGTGGGAGAAGAAGGACAAACTCTCCTTCGAGCGGGACATGCTGGGCCTGTACGTCTCGGACCACCCGCTGCAGGGCCTGGAAGGGATCCTCAGCCAGCACGCGGATTCCTCCATTACCTCGATTGTCAGCGAGGAAGGCCCGCCCGACGGCGCAATCGTGACGATCGCCGGCATGATCACCTCGCTGCAGCGGCGCATCGCGAAGAACAGCGGCAACGCCTATGCCCGCTGCGAGATCGAGGACCTTGCCGGTTCCATGGAGGTCATGTTCTTCGGCCAGGTCTACGGACCCATTGCCGCGGTGCTGGCAGAAGACCTGATCGTCGTCGTGCGCGGCCGCCTGCAGCGCCGTGACGACGGCGCCGTGACGCTGAACGCCCAGGAACTGACGGTCCCCGACCTCAGCGAAGGACACTCCGGGCCGGTGGTGATTTCGATGGCCACGTACAAGGCCACCGAAACCGTGGTCACCCAGCTCGGTGACGTGCTGCGGACCCATCCGGGCACCTCGGAAGTGCAGATCCGGCTCAACGGAAACCGCACAGTGGAAGTCATGAAACTCGGCGTGGACCTTCGGGTGAACCCCACGCCGTCGCTCTTCGGCGACTTGAAGGTGCTGCTGGGGCCTGCGTGCCTCGATGCCTAGGTAGAATGGGGCTGTGACTTCCTCCGCTCCTGAACGAGCTCCTCGGCCCTTTGAGTCCCTGCGCACCCTGGACCTGCGCGGATTCACGCATACGCCCGCGCAGCTGAAGGCCGTGATGCCGCGCGCCGAGACGACCACCGACGTGGCCGCGGACGCCGTGGCGGCGATCATTGCGGACGTCCGCTCCCGCGGATTCGCGGCACTGGCAGAACTGGCGGAGAAGTTCGACGGCGTCCGGCAGGACCATCCCCTGGTTCCGCGGCAGGCGCTCGTCGAGGCACTCGGAAACCTGGATCCGGCCGTACGTGCCGGGCTGGAAGAATCCATCCGCCGTGCCCGCCTGTTTGCCGACGCGCAGCGTCCGGCTGACGTCGAGGTGGACATCGCCGACGGCGCGAAGGTCACCCACCGCTGGGTTCCGGTCAACCGGGTGGGTCTCTACGTTCCCGGCGGCCTGGCCGTCTACCCGTCCTCGGTGGTCATGAACGTGGTGCCGGCGCAGGCCGCCGGCGTCGCGTCCCTGGCCCTGGCCTCGCCGCCGCAGAAGGAATTCGGCGGCCTGCCGCACCCCACCATCCTTGCCGCGGCCGAACTGCTGGGCATCGAAGAGGTCTATGCCGTGGGCGGGGCGCAGGCAATCGCCGCGTTCGCCTACGGAATCCCAGCCGGTGAAAGCGGGCCGGCGCTGGAACCGGTAGACGTCGTCACCGGTCCCGGCAACGTGTTCGTGGCTACCGCCAAGCGCCTGGTCAAGGGCGTCGTCGGGATCGATGCCGAAGCCGGACCCACCGAGATCGCCGTCCTGGCGGATGCCACAGCCGAACCGAAGTTCGTTGCAGCAGACCTGATCAGCCAGGCTGAACACGATCCCAACGCAGCCTCGGTGCTGGTCACGGACTCACCCGAGCTCGCTGGCGCGGTGCGGGCTGAACTGGAGGTACAGGTTCCGGCCACCAAGCACACCGAGCGGGTGCGCACGGCGCTCTCCGGCCCGCAGTCCGCCGTTGTCCTCGTCGACTCGCTGGACGCCGGAATCGCGGTCTGCAATGCCTACGGTGCCGAACACCTCGAAATCCAGACCGCCAACGCAGCAGAGGTGGCCCGCCGGATCACCAGCGCCGGCGCGATCTTCGTGGGCAGCTACAGCCCGGTCAGCCTGGGTGACTACTGCTCCGGTTCAAACCATGTGCTCCCCACAGCCGGAACGGCCGCGTTCTCCTCGGGACTGAACGTCACCACCTTTATGCGCGCCATCCAGGTGATCGACTACGGCCGGGGTGCCCTCGGTGAAGTCAGCGGGCACGTCGTCGCGCTTTCGAAGGCTGAGGACCTCCCGGCCCACGGCGACGCCGTCAGCATCCGGTTCGCCGGCTAGCGCAGCAACCGGCTCCTCCGGTTGGAATCCGGTCGGGGCACAGACCTAGAATGAGGGCGCCAAGCCCGCCGCCCGCGTGTGAAAGGACCGAGGAATGTACTGTCCGTATTGCCGCAACGCCGATTCGCGGGTCGTGGACAGCCGCCTGGCTGACGACGGCTCAGCGATTCGCCGCCGCCGGCAGTGTCCCGAATGCGGACGCAGGTTCAGCACCGTGGAGACTACAAGCCTGAGCGTCATCAAGCGTTCCGGGGTGGCGGAGCCGTTCAGCCGCAGCAAGGTCATCAACGGGGCACGCAAGGCATGCCAGGGCCGCCCTGTCAGCGAGGACGATCTGGCGCTGCTGGCCCAGGAGGTTGAGGAAACTATCCGAGCCTCCGGCGTCGCCGAAATCCAGGCCCATGAAGTGGGCCTGGCCATCCTGCAGCCGCTGCAGAAACTGGACCAGGTGGCGTACC
>JBELZL010000092.1:0-3001 GCA_040274025.1 Arthrobacter sp.
GTGATGCTTTTCACGAACGCCGGAATCAGGGAAACAATTCTGTTCCCCCTCCTAAAGCCTGAAATGGGTTAGAACATGGAATATGTGGAAGTTCTCCTCCCCTCAATATGTGTCGCTGCCCTCTTTTATTTTGTGATGAAGGCAGTGTTGAACGCGGATCGTTCCGAGCGTAAAGCCCTTGCTGAGGCTGAACGCGAGGCCGATCACAATGTGCCGCAGGCACCGGAAGCCAAAATCGATCCTGCCGGTTCTGCTGATAAAGAATAAGTAAGGAAAATGCCTCTCCTGCTTTGACGGGGCATTACCAATTGCGCCATACTCGAAGTGGTCTCGAAATTAACAACATTCCGCCGCTTGAGTGCATAGGAGCCTGATCATGGCGCAAAAGGTAAAAATTATTCTGGTAGACGACCTCGACGGCGGAAGTGCCGATGAAACCGTGCGTTTTGGGTTGGATGGGTCACAGTACGAGATCGACCTCTCCAATGACAATGCGAAGAACCTGCGCGCGGCACTTAAGCAGTACGTTGACGCAGCCCGCAAGACCGGCGGCCGCACCGGCCGTCCGCGCGGCACCGGAGCATCCCGCAGCAACGAAGCGGCACAGATCCGTGAATGGGCCCGGAGCAACGGTTACACCGTTTCCGAGCGCGGCCGCGTGAACAGCGAGATCATCGAGGCTTACCGGGCAGCCCAGGGCTAAAGCGCCCCAGGAGGTCACGCCCATGGCGAACACGCCCCTTAAGGGCGGGTAACCGCCGTAGCATCGAATTACGCGTTAGCTAGGAGTGTGCCTCATGTTTGAAAGATTTACCGACCGTGCCCGTCGCGTTGTCGTGCTTGCCCAAGAAGAGGCACGCATGCTCAACCACAACTACATCGGCACCGAGCACATCCTGCTTGGGCTCATTCATGAGGGCGAAGGCGTTGCCGCTAAGGCCCTTGAATCCCTGAGCATTTCTCTGGGTGCCGTCCGCGAACAGGTCCAGGAGATTATCGGGCAGGGCCAGCAGGCCCCGTCCGGACACATCCCCTTTACCCCGCGGGCCAAGAAGGTTCTTGAGCTCTCACTGCGTGAAGCGCTGCAGCTGGGGCACAACTACATCGGGACCGAGCACATTCTGCTGGGCCTCATCCGCGAGGGTGAAGGCGTGGCAGCGCAGGTCCTCGTCAAGCTCGGAGCGGACCTCAACCGCGTCCGCCAGCAGGTCATCCAGCTGCTCTCCGGCTACCAGGGCAAGGAGCCCGTCTCAGCCGGAGGCCAGCAGCAGGAAGGCCAGCCGGCCGGCTCGGTTGTGCTGGACCAGTTCGGCCGCAACCTCACACAGGCAGCGCGTGAAGGAAAGCTTGATCCGGTCATCGGGCGCGAGCACGAGATGGAACGGGTTATGCAGGTGCTGTCCCGCCGCACCAAGAACAATCCTGTCCTGATTGGTGAGCCGGGCGTCGGCAAGACTGCCGTCGTCGAAGGCCTTGCCCAGGCGATTGTCCGCGGCGATGTCCCTGAGACCATCAAGGACAAGCAGCTCTACACCCTGGACCTTGGTTCGCTCGTTGCCGGTTCCCGGTACCGCGGTGACTTTGAGGAACGCCTGAAGAAGGTCCTCAAGGAGATCCGCACCCGCGGCGACATCATCCTCTTCATTGACGAGATCCACACCCTTGTGGGCGCCGGTGCCGCTGAAGGCGCCATCGACGCAGCCTCGATCCTGAAGCCGATGCTGGCCCGCGGCGAACTGCAGACCATCGGTGCCACCACGCTGGATGAGTACCGCAAGCACATTGAGAAGGACGCAGCGCTTGAGCGCCGCTTCCAGCCGATCCAGGTCAACGAACCTTCCGTTGCCCACGCGATCGAAATCCTCAAGGGCCTGCGGGACCGCTACGAGGCGCACCACCGCGTGTCCATTACGGACGCTGCACTGGCCTCGGCAGCAACGCTTGCCGAACGCTACATCAGCGACCGCTTCCTGCCGGACAAGGCCATCGACCTGATCGATGAAGCCGGTGCCCGGCTGCGCATCCGCCGAATGACTGCTCCGCCGGAGCTCAAGGAAATCGACGAGCGCATCTCCGCCCTGAAGATGGAGAAGGAATCCGCGATTGACGCGCAGGACTTCGAAGGTGCTGCCTCGCTGCGGGACAAGGAGCAGAAGCTCCAGGACCAGCGTGCCGAAAAGGAGCGCCAGTGGAAGTCCGGCGGCCTTGACGACATCGCCGAGGTGGACGAGGAACTGATTGCCGAGGTCCTCGCGAACTCCACCGGCATCCCCGTCGTGAAGCTGAACGAAGAAGAATCCACGCGGCTGCTCAAGATGGAAGAGGAACTGCACAAGCGGGTCATCGGCCAGGATGAGGCCATCAAGTCGATCTCGCAGGCCATGCGCCGTACGCGTGCCGGCCTGAAGGACCCCAAGCGTCCGGGCGGCTCGTTCATCTTCGCCGGCCCCACCGGCGTTGGCAAGACCGAGCTGGCCAAGGCACTGGCAGAGTTCCTCTTCGGTGACGAAGAAGCCCTGATCACCCTGGATATGTCCGAGTACTCCGAGAAGCACACGGTCTCCCGGCTGTTCGGTGCTCCTCCCGGATACGTGGGCTACGAAGAAGGCGGGCAGCTGACCGAAAAGGTCCGCCGCCGTCCGTTCTCCGTGGTTCTGTTCGACGAAGTTGAGAAGGCCCACGCGGACCTGTTCAACTCGCTGCTGCAGATCCTTGAAGACGGCCGCCTGACCGACTCCCAGGGCCGGGTGGTGGACTTCAAGAACACCATCATCATCATGACGACCAACCTTGGTACCAAGGACATCTCCAAGGGCGTCATGACCGGGTTCCAGTCCGGCACGGACACCAAGACCGGCTACGACCGGATGCGTGCACGGGTCACGGAAGAGCTGCGCCAGCACTTCCGCCCCGAGTTCCTCAACCGTGTTGATGACACCGTGGTGTTCCCGCAGCTGACCCAGGAAGAGATCGTCCAGATTGTGGATCTGTTCCTGGAGCG
>JBELZL010000093.1:0-2952 GCA_040274025.1 Arthrobacter sp.
GCTGTAGTACACTTGACGAAGCAGTTTGCTGCGCGCTGATCCTCCCTGCCCAACCGGGAAAGTCCCTCCTGCCGCCACTGGCGCACCGGAGAACCGCCCGGAGAGCAGGACGGGATAAGGAAAACGCGCCTCAGGCTGACTACGCGTGCCCCAACTATCCACGCTTTCCACATGGAAAAACTGGGTGTGATCCTGCGGTCCGGTAAATACCGGAAAGGAACACACGCCAACTGCCCGCTTCGGGCGGAGGGCTGATGGGCACCAGGAGCAGCACCCGCCGGGTGCTACTGATAACCGTCAATTGGCAGCTTACCTAAGCGTGCGCACAGCGCCGCGTGCTGCCGGAAGGAGTGACGACATGCCCGTCGTTACCATGCGCCAGCTGCTCGACAGCGGCGTTCACTTTGGTCACCAGACCCGTCGTTGGAACCCGAAGATGAAGCGCTTCATCTTCACCGAGCGCAACGGCATCTACATCATTGACCTGCAGCAGTCGCTGTCCTACATCGACCGTGCATACGAGTTCGTCAAGGCCACCGTTGCCCACGGCGGAACCGTACTGTTCGTCGGTACCAAGAAGCAGGCGCAGGAAGCCATCGCAGAGCAGGCCACCCGTGTTGGCCAGCCCTACGTCAACCAGCGCTGGCTCGGCGGCATGCTGACCAACTTCCAGACCGTTGCCAAGCGTATCCAGCGCATGAAGGAACTCGAAGAAATCAACTTCGACGACGTTGCTTCCTCCGGCCACACCAAGAAGGAGCTGCTGCTCCTCAAGCGTGAACTGACCAAGCTGGAATCCAACCTGGGCGGCATCCGCAACCTAACCAAGGCTCCGTCCGTGGTCTGGATCGTGGACACCCAGAAGGAACACCTCGCAGTTGACGAGGCCAAGAAGCTGAACATCCCCGTCGTTGCCATTCTGGACAGCAACTGCGATCCGGACGACGTCGACTTCCCGATCCCGGGCAACGACGACGCCATCCGCTCCGTCAACCTGCTGACCCGCGTTATCGCCGACGCCGTTGCCGAGGGCCTGATCGCCCGCCACAACAAGTCCGGCAACACCGAAGCCCCGGCTGAGCCGCTGGCTGAGTGGGAGCGCGAACTGCTCGAAGGCGCAGCTGCTCCGGCCGCTGAAGCCGCTGCTGAGGCTCCGGCCGCTGAAGCTGCTCCGGAGGCTCCGGCCGCCGAAGCTCCCGCTGAAGAAGCCAAGTAATTCGATTTTCCCTGTAATGGCAGCTGCCCCTGAGGCAGCTGCCATTGCGGAACCTTCGCCTATGCGGCGGGCCGGGTCCCGGCCCGCCGCATAGGCGGAACTGCACCAATACTTTTATTACGGGAGGACTGGAGTCCAAATGGCGAACTACACCGCTGCTGATATCAAGGCTCTGCGCGAGCGCACCGGCGCCGGCATGATGGATGTGAAGAAAGCTCTCGACGAGGCCAACGGCGACGCCGACAAGGCCATGGAGCTCATCCGCATCAAGGGCCTGAAGGGCGCCACCAAGCGCGAAGGCCGTTCCACCGCCGAAGGCCTGGTTGCTGCCAAGGTCATCGACGGCACCGTCGGCGTGATGATCGAACTGAACTGCGAAACTGACTTCGTTGCCAAGTCCGCCAAGTTCATCGAACTCGCAGACCGCGTCCTGGCCGCAGCCGTGGAGTCCGGCGCCGCTGACGCCGAGACCCTCCTGGCTTACGACGTCGACGGCAAGCCGCTGTCCGAGGTTGTTGTCGAAGAAGGCGCAATCCTGGGCGAGAAGGTTGTTGTCCGCCGCGTAGCACGCGTCGAAGGCAAGACCGTTGATGCCTACCTGCACAAGACCTCCAAGGATCTGCCTGCACAGGTTGGCGTTCTGTTCGCCGTTGACGGCGAAGGTGATGCTGCCTTCACCGCAGCCCACGACGTCGCAGTCCACACCGCTGCTTACGCTCCCACCTACCTGACCCGCGACGAAGTTCCCGCGGACATCGTGGAGAACGAGCGCCGCATCGCTGACGAGACCGCACGCGCCGAAGGCAAGCCGGAAGCTGCACTGCCGAAGATCGTCGAAGGCCGCCTGACCGGCTTCTTCAAGGAGATCGTGCTGCTCGACCAGCCGTTCGCCAAGGATGCCAAGAAGACCGTCGCCACCGTCCTGAACGAAGCCGGGGTCAAGCCGACCGCTTTCGCCCGTTTCCGCGTCGGAGCCTAAGGCACCGAAACGGCGCGCACGCACAGCGGACGCGAAATGATGGCATAGAGGGGGTGGCCACCGAAAGGTGGCCACCCCTTTTGCCTGTCCAAATCCCCTTATTACCCTTGAATCAGCTGACAAGTTCACGCACCAGCATTGCCCCGGGAGGCATCATGGACCACGCCCTGACAGAAACCGACACTCCGCGCCGCCGCGTGCTGCTCAAGCTTTCCGGTGAGGTGTTCGGCGGCGGGAAGCTGGGTGTCGATCCGGAGACCGTCCGCTCCGTGGCCAAGCAGATCGCCGCAACCGTCGGTGAAGTCGAGACCGCGATCGTGGTTGGGGGCGGCAACTTCTTCCGCGGCGCCGAGCTTTCCCAGAGCGGCATGGACCGCTCCCGCGCCGACTACATGGGCATGCTGGGCACCGTCATGAACTGCCTTGCCCTGCAGGACTTCCTGGAGCAGGCAGGCGTGGAGACCCGCGTGCAGAGCGCCATCACCATGGGCCAGGTCGCCGAGGCCTACATCCCGCGGCGCGCTATCCGCCACCTTGAAAAGGGCCGGGTCGTCATCTTCGGTGCCGGCGCCGGCCTGCCGTACTTCTCCACGGATACCGTTGCTGCCCAGCGCGCCCTGGAAGTGCACGCTGACGAAGTGCTGATGGCCAAGTCCGGCGTGGACGGCGTCTACACCGCAGACCCGAACAAGGACCCCAACGCCCAGCGGCTGGAAACCCTGACCTACGACGACGCGCTCCGCCAGGACATCCGGGT
>JBELZL010000094.1:0-2496 GCA_040274025.1 Arthrobacter sp.
TAGACGCGCCGCTTCTGCGGATCGGACAGGACTTCGTAGGCATGGGTCACGGCTTTGAACTCGTCTGCCGCTCCGGGGGCAGTGTTCACGTCCGGATGAAGCTTGCGGGCAAGCTTGCGGTAGGCCTTCTTGATTTCCTCGCCGGTGGCATCCCGGCTCACGCCGAGTACCTGGTAGTGATCACTCACTCGTGCACATCGCTTCCTGTGTTGCGTCCCCCGCCTCGGGGATGGTTAGTCTTCCGGACACCGCCATCAAGGCGGCTGCCAGTATTTGGGGTCAGTTGTTCAGGACCCGGGAAAGGTAGCGGGCAACGGCTCGAACCGCTGCCATGGTATTGGGATAGTCCATCCGGGTGGGGCCAAGGATTCCTACCATAGCCGAAGCATCCGGCCCATACCCAGTGGCCACGACGGATGCCTCCGAGAGGGAACCGTACGGGTTTTCCGATCCGATCCGGACCGAGACTCCCCTGGCGTCCTGTTCCATCTCCGAGAGCAGCCGGAGCATGACCACCTGCTCTTCGAGTGCCTCCAGGATGGGTCCGATGGTTAGCGGGAAGTCCCCCGTCGCCCGGGCAAGATTGGCCGTTCCGGCCATGACCATGCGGTCTTCGCGGTTGATCCCGGCCAGCTGTTCAAGGGCCCGCACCAGCGCTGCGGCAGTTCCCCGCAGGTGCGCCGGGACGGTGGCAAGGGTGTCCGCCAGATGCGAGGTGATCCGTGTCAGTGTGGTTCCCGCCAGTGCCTGCAGGAAGTGCTGGCGCAGTTCATGGAGGTCCTGCTCCGTCACGGGAGCCGGGACGGTGATGACCCGCTGCTCCACCCGTCCCGTGGTGGAGATCAGGACGACCAGCACCTGCGCCGGTGCCAGCAGGACAAACTCGATGTGCCGGACCTTTGCGTTGCCCAGGTGGGGATACTGCACGACGGCGACCTGGTTGGTCAGCTGGGACAGGAGCCGTACCGTGCGGTCCAGGATGTCATCGATGTCCTCCGCACCCTCAAGCAGGGTCTGGATGGCGCGCCGTTCAGCGGCGGAGAGCGGCTTTAGGTCCGAGAGCTGGTCCACGAAGAGCCGGTAGCCCTTGTCCGTGGGAATGCGTCCCGCAGAGGTGTGCGGCGCGACGATGAGGCCCTCTTCTTCGAGGACTGCCATATCATTGCGGATGGTGGCGGAGGAAACGCCGAGGTGGTGGCGTTCCACCAGGGCCTTGGAGCCCACAGGCTCGCGGGAGTGTACGTAGTCTTCGACAATGGCCCGGAGCACCTCGAGCCGGCGTGGTTCGCTCAATGGTTTCCTCCTTCGCTGACGGACTGTCACTGGCACCGGCCCGCCGAACGGCCCGGCAGGCCGTGTTAGCACTCGGTGTCCCTAAGTGCTAAGTCTAATACCAACTGCTGCCGTTGCTAGCATTGAATCCTCCGTGCCTGCGGCTCGCGCAGGTGCTGCGCTGTGTCTTCAGGAACGAGGTTTTATGCCCAGCTACGAGTGGGGGCCGCAGGACATCACCGCCCCGGCACGTAAGGCCCTGCGGAAGGTCGGCGCCGAGAAGGGCATGGTCCTGGAAGAGGTCCAGACCGGCTGGGTCGGCGCAGTGCTGCGCACCGAGAAGTCCGGCGGCATGCACCTGGTGGTGCTCGAGGACGGCCGCGGCCGGACCCGCTCCTTTGAACTTGGCTTTGGCTTCCTCCTTGAGGGCGAGCCCGTTGAAGTGATCCCTGCCGTCAAGGCGGCTGCCCCCGTGACACGGCGTACGGCGTCGGGATCAGTCGCGGTTGATAACGTCCGGGCCCGGACCGCCCGCGCGAGCCGGATCTGGGTCGAAGGCAAGCACGACGCCGAACTGGTGGAAAAGGTCTGGGGAGACGACCTGCGGATCGAAGGCATCGTCGTCGAGCCCCTCCACGGCGTGGACGATCTGGCCGGCGCGGTGCGGGACTTCTCCCCCGGGCCCGGAAGGCGCCTAGGCATCCTCGTGGACCATCTGGTGACCGGTTCCAAGGAGTCGCGGATTGCAGCCGAAGCAATGCGGGTTCCCGGGGCCGCCGGCAACGTGCTGATTGTGGGCCATCCCTACGTTGACGTCTGGCAGGCCATCAAACCCCATGTCATCGGCCTGCAGGCCTGGCCTGTAGTGCCCCGGAATGAGGACTGGAAGACCGGAATCCTGAAGGGCCTGGGCTGGCCGCACCGCGACCACACCGATGTTGCACTGGGCTGGAAGAAGCTGCTGGGATCCGTCCGCACCTACGCGGACCTGGAACCGGCGCTGCTGGGACGCGTGGAAGAAGTCATTGATTTCCTGACCGTTCCGTAGCGGGCTCCGGAACCGCCGCCGCCGCGCCGTGCCGGCCTGCCCGTTGTCTGCTCCGACGTCCAAACCCAGTACCCTTGTCTAACAACAGGTACCCGCGGGGGGCTGGCCCTGCGTCATCTGAGAGTTAAAGGAATAGCAACCGTGTCCAACCCACGCCCGAACCACCCGCAGCCGGA
>JBELZL010000095.1:0-2356 GCA_040274025.1 Arthrobacter sp.
TCCTTGTTGGCGTGCATCTGGAAGAGCTTTCCGATGCGCTCCTTCTTCTGCTTGGTCGAGTTCATGACCTGGGCGCCGGAAGCAGCCTTGCCGGAGTAAACGCGGATGTAGGTCAGGCGGCCGAAGAACGGGTGGGTGACAACCTTGAACGCCAGCGCGGAGAACGGTGCGTTCGCGTCGGCGCTGCGCTCCAGCACGACCTCCTCGTCGCGGACATCGTGGCCCTTGATGTTCGGAACGTCGAGCGGAGAGGGCAGGTAAGCGACGACGGCGTCAAGCATCGGCTGAACGCCGCGGTTCTTGAACGCGGAACCGCACAGCACCGGGTAAACCTCGGAGTTTACGGTCAGCTTGCGGATACCGGCCTTCAGTTCCTCAACGGTGAGTTCTTCACCTTCGAGGTACTTTTCCATCAGCTCTTCGCTGGCTTCGGCAACGGTTTCAACGAGCTTGGCGCGGTACTCTTCGGCCTTTTCCTGCAGGTCTGCGGGGATCGGCTCAACTTCGTACTTGGCGCCCATGGTCACGTCGCCCTTGGCGTCGCCGCGCCAGGTCAGTGCACGCATTTCGAGGAGGTCAACAACGCCCTCGAATTCGCTTTCAGCACCGATCGGCAGCTGGAGGACCAGCGGCTTGGCGCCAAGGCGGTTGATGATGGTGTCGACGGTGAAGTAGAAGTCGGCGCCCAGCTTGTCCATCTTGTTGACGAAGCAGATACGCGGAACGTTGTACTTGTCAGCCTGGCGCCAGACAGTCTCAGACTGCGGCTCCACGCCTTCCTTGCCGTCGAATACGGCTACGGCGCCGTCAAGCACGCGCAGGGACCGCTCAACCTCGACAGTGAAGTCAACGTGACCCGGCGTGTCGATGATGTTGATCTGGTTGTTGTCCCAGTAGCACGTGGTAGCTGCGGAGGTAATGGTGATACCCCGCTCCTGCTCCTGTGCCATCCAGTCCATGGTCGAAGCGCCGTCGTGCGTTTCGCCAATCTTGTGGTTGACACCGGTGTAGAACAGGATGCGCTCGGTGGTGGTGGTCTTGCCGGCATCGATGTGCGCCATGATGCCGATGTTGCGGACCTTGTTGAGGTCGGTAAGCACGTCCAGTGCCACGGTTACTCCCTAGTTTTGGTTCTGGCCCCGCCGGTCACCTATTCGGCCTTCGGCCCTGGGCCCGCCGAAGCGGGCCGCAGGGCCTTGGCTGAAAAGATGTACGTGGTGCTTATTACCAGCGGTAGTGGGCGAAGGCCTTGTTGGACTCGGCCATCTTGTGGGTGTCTTCGCGACGCTTCACAGCAGCACCAAGACCGTTTGAGGCGTCCAGGATTTCGTTGCGCAGACGCTCGGTCATCGTCTTCTCGCGGCGGGCCTTGGAGTAGCCAACCAGCCAGCGCAGGGCCAGTGCGGTTGCACGGCCCGGCTTGACCTCAACCGGAACCTGGTAGGTGGCGCCACCGACACGGCGGGACTTGACCTCAAGGCTCGGCTTGATGTTGTCCATGGCCTTCTTCAGGGCTGCAACCGGATCCTGGCCGGTCTTCTCCTGAGCACCGGCAAGTGCGCCGTAAACGATGCGCTCTGCGGTGGACTTCTTGCCGTCGACGAGAACCTTGTTGATCAGCTGCGTGACCAGCGGGGAGCCGTAGACGGGATCGACTGCGAGCGGCCGCTTGGGGGCCGG
Source organism: Arthrobacter sp. (assembly GCA_040274025.1). GTDB lineage: Bacteria > Actinomycetota > Actinomycetes > Actinomycetales > Micrococcaceae > Arthrobacter_B. The sequence goes on from JBELZL010000095.1 coordinate 1,681, forward strand.
ACCCTTGCGGGGCATATTACTTCTTCTCCATCTTCGCGCCGTAGCGGCTGCGAGCCTGCTTGCGGTTCTTGACACCCTGGGTGTCCAGTGCGCCGCGAACGATCTTGTAACGGACACCGGGCAGGTCCTTCACACGGCCACCGCGGACCAGCACGATGGAGTGTTCCTGCAGGTTGTGACCCACACCGGGGATGTAGGCAGTAACTTCCACGCCGCCGTTGAGGCGGACACGGGCTACCTTGCGCAGAGCCGAGTTCGGCTTCTTCGGGGTGGTGGTGTAAACACGGGTGCACACACCACGGCGCATCGGGCTGCCCTTAAGGGCAGGAGCCTTGGTCTTGGAGACCTTGGGTGAGCGGCCCTTGCGGACCAGCTGCTGAATCGTAGGCACTTATCAGTTCTCCGTTTTATCTCGAGAAAAATTCTCTGGTTGCGCTTGCTCCGGCCCGCTTCCAGCGGGCCCTGAGCGAGGCTTTTCAAAGTTGTTGCCGCAGTACCCCCGAGACGTTCCGTGATCCGAAGCGACCGTAGGCGTGCAAAAGTGTGGCATTCGTTGCACAAGAACCCTGCAACCCGGAAACAGGCCCCCACCCGCGCCCCGGAGACGGAATCCCGGGGAACATGCGAGCGGCCTTCATCCACTGCCACACAAACAATTATTAACAGTCTAGCAGAC
>JBELZL010000096.1:0-2305 GCA_040274025.1 Arthrobacter sp.
GCGAACCCGATCGTCCTCGAGTCGATGACCTTCCCGGAACCCGTTATCCGTGTTGCCATCGAACCGAAGACCAAGGGTGACCAGGAGAAGCTCTCCGTGGCCATCCAGAAGCTCTCCGAAGAGGACCCGACGTTCACCGTCGAACTCGACGAGGACACCGGCCAGACCATCATCGCCGGCATGGGCGAGCTGCACCTGGACATCCTGGTGGACCGCATGCGCCGCGAATTCAAGGTTGAAGCAAACGTGGGCAAGCCCCAGGTTGCCTACCGCGAAACCATCCGCCGCACGGTCGAGCGCTACGACTACACGCACAAGAAGCAGACGGGCGGCTCCGGCCAGTTCGCAAAGATCCAGATCGCCATCGAGCCCCTGGATACTTCCGAAGGTGCGCTGTACGAGTTCGACAACAAGGTCACCGGTGGCCGTGTTCCCCGCGAATACATCCCCAGCGTTGACCAGGGTATCCAGAGCGCCCTCAACGACGGCATCCTCGCCGGTTACCCGGTTGTCGGCATCAAGGCGACCCTTGTTGACGGCGCTTACCACGACGTCGACTCCTCGGAAATGGCGTTCAAGATCGCCGGCCGCCAGGCTTTCAAGGAAGCTGCACGGATGGCCAGCCCGGTTCTGCTTGAACCGATCATGGATGTCGAAGTCCGCACCCCTGAGGAATACATGGGTGAAGTCATCGGTGACATCAACTCGCGCCGCGGGCAGATGCAGTCGATGGAAGACGCCAGCGGCGTGAAGGTCATTCGCGCCCTCGTTCCGCTGTCCGGCATGTTCGGGTACATCGGTGACCTGCGGTCCAAGACCCAGGGCCGCGCCGTTTACTCGATGCAGTTCAACAGCTACGCAGAGGTCCCGAAGGCAGTAGCCGACGAGATCATCCAGAAGACGCGCGGCGAGTAAGACCCCGCCGGCGTTCCGGTAAAACGGAGCGCCGGCCATGTGCGGCCCGTCCTAGGGGGAGACCCGGACGGAGGGGCCGCACGGCCAGACTGAGCGGGACCTGCGGGAACCGCGGCACAAGGCAATTTCATCAAATAAACAGCCCCCAGTAGACTTGTATCGGATCAGTTGCGAGAAGCGCGGCTGGTGATTGAGTCTTCTAACCTTTCTAGGAGGAACCCGTGGCGAAGGCAAAGTTCGAGCGGACTAAGCCGCACGTCAACATCGGCACCATTGGTCACGTTGACCATGGAAAGACCACGTTGACCGCTGCCATTTCAAAGGTGCTTGCTGACAAGTACCCTGACCTGAACGAGCAGCGCGACTTCGCTGCTATTGACTCCGCGCCGGAAGAGCGTCAGCGCGGTATCACCATCAACATCTCGCACATTGAGTACCAGACCGAGAAGCGTCACTACGCACACGTTGACGCCCCGGGCCACGCTGACTACATCAAGAACATGATCACCGGCGCTGCTCAGATGGACGGTGCAATCCTCGTGGTTGCCGCCACTGACGGCCCGATGGCTCAGACCCGCGAGCACGTTCTGCTTGCCCGCCAGGTTGGCGTTCCCTACCTGCTGGTTGCGCTGAACAAGTCCGACATGGTTGAGGACGAGGAACTCCTCGACCTCGTGGAAATGGAAGTTCGCGAACTGCTGAGCTCCCAGGAGTTCGACGGCGACAACGCTCCCGTCGTTCGCGTTTCCGGCCTGAAGGCACTGGAAGGCGACCCCAAGTGGGTTGCGTCCGTCGAAGAACTCATGGAAGCCGTTGACAACAACGTTCCGGACCCCGTTCGCGACAAGGACAAGCCGTTCCTGATGCCGATCGAGGACGTCTTCACCATCACCGGCCGTGGCACCGTTGTTACGGGCCGCGCCGAGCGCGGTACCCTCGCTATCAACTCCGAGGTCGAGATCGTTGGCATCCGCCCGATCCAGAAGACCACGGTTACCGGTATCGAGATGTTCCACAAGCAGCTCGACGAAGCATGGGCCGGCGAGAACTGTGGCCTGCTGCTCCGCGGCATCAAGCGCGAAGACGTAGAGCGTGGCCAGGTTGTCGTCAAGCCGGGTTCCATCACCCCGCACACCGACTTCGAGGCCAACGTCTACATCCTGTCCAAGGATGAAGGCGGCCGCCACAACCCGTTCTACTCGAACTACCGCCCGCAGTTCTACTTCCGCACCACCGACGTCACGGGTGTCATCACCCTGCCCGAGGGTACGGAAATGGTTATGCCCGGTGACAACACCGAAATGACCGTTGAACTGATCCAGCCGATCGCAATGGAAGAGGGCCTCGGCTTCGCTATCCGCGAAGGCGGCCGCACCGTTGGATCCGGCCG
>JBELZL010000097.1:0-2292 GCA_040274025.1 Arthrobacter sp.
GATTCCAGCAGCCGTCGCGGACTCTGTTCGTCGGCGAACCCCCGGTCCTCGCTCATAGCCTTACGCCTCCGCGCCCTGGTGGGCCAGCGCTGCCTTGATCAGGCCGGCGAACAGCGGATGAGGGCGGGTGGGCCGCGAGCTCAGTTCCGGGTGCGCCTGGGTAGAGACGTAGTACGGGTGGACTTCTTCAGGCAGTTCAACGAACTCCACCAGCTTGCCGTCCGGGGACGTTCCGGAGAAGACCAGGCCGGCTTCGGCGATCTGCTCACGGTAGGCGTTGTTGACCTCGTAGCGGTGGCGGTGGCGTTCGGCGACGGCGGTCTTGCCGTACGTCTTGGCCACAACCGAGCCTTCGTCCAGCTTGGCGTCCCAGAGACCCAGGCGCATGGTGCCGCCCATGTCGCCCTGGCCGGCCACGATGTCCTTCTGCTCGGCCATGGTCGCGATGACCGGGTACTTGGTGTCCGGCTCGAATTCACTCGAGGATGCGCCTTCGAGGCCCACCACGTTGCGGGCGTATTCGATGACCATGCTCTGCAGGCCAAGGCACAGGCCCAGGGTCGGCAGCTTGTTCTCGCGGGCGAACTTCAGTGCGCCGAGCTTGCCTTCGAGGCCGCGGATGCCGAAGCCGCCCGGAACGCAGATGGCGTCCACACCGGCCAGTGCCTTGCGGGCACCTTCTTCGGTGTCGCAGTCGTCGGAGGGCACCCAGCGGATCTTTACCTTGGTGCTGTTGGCGAATCCGCCGGCACGCAGGGCCTCGGTCACGGAGAGGTAGGCGTCCGGCAGGTCGATGTACTTGCCGACCAGTGCCACCTCAAGGTGATGCTTGGGGTTGTGTACGGCCTCAAGCAGGCGGTCCCATTTGGTCCAGTCGACGTCCTTGAACTTCAGTCCAAGGTGCTGGACAATGTACGCGTCCAGGTTCTGGGAGTGCAGGGTCTTGGGGATGTCGTAGATACTCGGAGCGTCCGGGCAGCCGATAACGGCATCAACGTCGACGTCGCACATGCGGCCGATCTTGTCCCGCATGGAATCCGGCACGGGCCGGTCGGAGCGGATAACGATTGCGTCCGGCTGGATGCCGATTGAGCGCAGCGCTGCCACCGAGTGCTGGGTCGGCTTGGTCTTCAGTTCCTGGGACGGACCGATATACGGCACCAGGGAGACGTGCAGGAAGAAGACGTTGTTGCGGCCGACGTCCTGGCGTACCTGGCGGGCTGCCTCGAGGAACGGCTGGGATTCGATGTCACCGACCGTGCCGCCGATTTCGGTGATGATGACGTCCGGAGCCTTCTTCGCCTCAGAGGGCAGGCGCATCCGGCGCTTGATCTCGTCAGTGATGTGGGGAATGACCTGGACGGTGTCACCGAGGTACTCGCCGCGGCGTTCCTTGGCGATGACGGTGGAGTACACCTGGCCGGTCGTCACGTTGGCGGACCCGTCGAGGCTTTCATCGAGGAAGCGCTCGTAGTGTCCGATGTCGAGATCGGTCTCGGCACCGTCGTCGGTCACGAAGACTTCACCGTGCTGGAAGGGGTTCATTGTGCCCGGATCCACATTCAAATAGGGATCGAGCTTCTGCATGGTCACCGAGAGGCCGCGTGCCCGAAGCAGGTGGCCGAGGCTGGAAGCCGTCAGTCCCTTACCGAGGGAAGAAGCCACACCGCCGGTGACGAAGATGTGTTTGGTCGTAGAAGACGACTTGGGAAACCTGGAATTTGATCGCTGCACCACGGAATTCGAGCCTATCACCTTTTGGTCGTTGGGGTATCACTCACCGGGGACGGCAGCCGTCGCCAGCAGTTCCTCGGCGTGGGCACGGGCCGACTCCGAGTCCTCGTGGCCCGCGAGCATCCGGGCCAGTTCCCTGATCCGGGCCTCGCGGTCCAGCACGACGACGTCGCTGGCGGTAACGCCGGTTCCGTCGCCTTTCGAGGATGAGGTCTTAATCACGCGGATGTGGTGGCCCGCGAAGGCCGCCACCTGCGGCAGGTGGGTGACTACAATCACCTGGACGTGCCGGGCGAGCATGGCCAGCCGGCGGCCGATTTCGATCGCTGCCTTGCCGCCGACGCCGGCGTCCACTTCATCGAAGACGAAGGTCGGCACCGGATCCACTTCGGCCAGCACCACTTCAATGGCGAGCATCACCCGGGAGAGTTCACCGCCGGAGGCTCCCTTGCCCAGCGGGCGGGGCGGCGCTCCGGGATGCGGAGCCAGCAGGAACTCGATGGCGTCAGCGCCGTGCGGTCCCAGCTCACCGGTGGGTTCGACGTTGATCACCAGCCG